>NZ_BAABWW010000005.1:0-313575 GCF_040362795.1 Thalassotalea sp. SU-HH00458 | reverse complement strand
GACTGTGTAAAATCAATGTAACGTGAGTGCCCACACAAATTGCATGATAACTAATTGTTAAAGAACAACTTCTTAAAAAGAAGTCAGAAGTCAAATCACATTCGTTTAACTTCATCGCTGCAGGCCTTGCCTTAAGCGAGATGCGCATTCTACGCACCTGAGATTTAATGTCAACATTTTATTTAAAGTTTTTTCTGATTTTCTCAAAAATGTTTTTAAACGTTATGTTCAAGGTTTGACTATCAATATAGATAACCAAACCACTTAAAACTCGCTTCTTAGGTCTCCCTGAAGAAGTGGAGCGCATTTTAGGGAATTATCTCAAACCTGCAAGTCTTTTTTTCGATCTTTTGTTTGTTCGATTAAAAATTGAACTTTATGCTAGGTATTTGTACTAATAGTTAATTAGCGTTGTTAGCGTTGCTATTTTCTGTACAAATGATCAGGAGATATACAATGCTTTTTCAACTATATTGATTTTCCAATAATAAAAATATCTGTTTGAATTAGGCAATGTTTGCTTATTTAGAAAGATGTAGAGAAGTAACAATGAACAAATTAATTGTTTTATGGTTAATTTGTAGTTTTAGTGCTGGTGTTTTTGCAAAGGATTTTGCTGAAGATAAACAAGAACGTTTAATCGCTAATTTATTAAATCAACAAGTTAAGCAACAAATATCATTAAAAAATAGTATTAGCTCTATTTTAACTAATTATCCTGAACAAGTAGATATTGTTTTACAAGTAGCACTTGATGAATATCCATCACAATATAAAGCTATTATGTTAGGTGCTATGGAAGCTGAGCCTGTGCTAGCCTGTGAAGTTATCGAAATTGTGCTAAATGCCAAAGTTGCTAATGCCAGTGAAATTGTATCTATCGCTGTAGAAGCCGAGCCAGCTTACGCCCAAGAAATAGTCAGCGCTGCCGCTTTAAATAGTCCTGCTGATCTTGAGGATTTTGTTCGAATTGCTATTTTAACTGAGCCAGTAGTTTCACAAGCGGTTGTTACCAATGCTGCAACGAGTTTTCCTGATCAAATTTTGTCAGTTTTACTCGGTGCAATTAAAGCTGTGCCGGAAAAAGTCAGTATGTTCGTAAAAGATACTATCGCTCTTTTTCCAACTGACAGCGAAGCTATTGTGACTCATGCCGTCAACTCAAGCGATGAAAAACATACAAGTACAATCGTTAATACTGCGATACAAGCGGGGTTGGATGAGCAAGCTGCAATTAACGCCGCGATTGCTGGTGGTGCAAAAGCTGAAGAATTAGCACAGAATCAATAGTATCCAGATCTGTTTCAATAAAAAACCAGCAAATTTGCTGGTTTTTTTAGTTTATCGTGACTGTAATTAAATACCATCGCCATCTGTGTGCAAACCACACTCTCTAGACATTCCTGAAAAACGAGTTTCGCTTTCTTCCATACCTAATGTCAAAGGTCGAGTACTATGAGTGTCACCCACAGAAACATAACCTTGATCCCAAAGCGGATGATAAGGCAAACCGTGTTTCGTCAAATATTGATGCACATCACGATTATCCCAGTCAATAATGGGGTGTACTTTAAATCGCCCTCTTAGAATACTTACGACCGGGAATCCTTCTCGGTGATCTGACTGCTGACGACGCACACCTGAAAACCAAGAGCCCGCTTGTAATTCATTCAAACCGCGTTCTAATGGTTCAACTTTATTACGACGATTGTATGACTTTAAAGACGCTTCGTCTTTTGCCCATTCCTCACCATACTTCGCCATTTGCCATGCCGCACTTTCTTTTGCACTATAAACATGAAGGTTTAACTTTAAACGATCCGTAAGCTGCTCAATAAATTGATACGTTTCAGGAAACAAATGACCAGTATCTGTAAGCAATACCGGAATATTACTATCAACCTGCGTTAACATATGTAGCATGACCGCCGATTGAATACCAAAACTTGAAGATAGAACGAACTTAGAAGGTAAGTTTTCCATCGCCCATTCAACTCGTTGCGTTGCATTCTGTTTTTCTAATAGCTCGTTCCACTGATTCAACCAAGGCTCAGGTAAAGAAGCAGGAAAACGGCTGTTAATCGGTGACTTAAGCGAAGTAATTTTCGCATTTGTCTCAATATGCTTAGTCATGGAAATCCCGTTTACTGACTTTAACTTCAGCGATAATGCCTACACGAATCACAAAATCACCAAATGCTTCGTTTGCTTCTCGTTCATTTACCCAACGAGCAACAAGGCTATCAATCTCATTCAAAATATCTTGTTCGCCAAGGTTTTCTTTGTACATTTTAGGCACACGGGTACCGATTAGGTTACCCCCTAAATGCATATTATATTTACCTGGCCCTTTTCCTACGAGCCCAATTTCAGCCAACATTGCACGTCCACAACCATTAGGGCAGCCGGTAACACGCAAAATGATACTTTCATCAGCCACATTATGCTTTGCTAAAATACTTTCTACATCTGTTACTAAACCCGGTAAGTATCGTTCGGCTTCCGCCATTGCTAACGGACATGTTGGAAAAGCAACACAGGCCATTGAATCTTTACGTTGTTTCGAAACGTCTTGGTCCATTAAACCATGAGCACGAGCAATTTGTTCAATTTGCGCTTTGTCTTCTTCAGCAACACCAGCAACAATTAGGTTTTGATTAGCTGTCATACGAAAGTCGCCTTTATGCACTTTCGCTAATTCAGCAACACCGGTTTTAAGTGGTTTACCTGGATAATCAAGTAAACGACCATTTTCGATAAATAAGGCTAAGTGATGTTTACCTTCAAAACCTTCTACCCAACCAATGTTATCGCCACGACTAGTAAACTTGTAAGGACGGCTTTCTTCAAAGATAATCCCAGCACGTTTTTCAACTTCCGCTTTAAAGACATCAGAGCCTACACGATCTAGCGTATATTTAGTTTTCGCATTTTTACGATTAACACGATTACCCCAATCACGTTGCGTGGTAACAACGGCTGCCGCAACATCTAAAGTATTGGCTAATGGTACAAAACCAAAATCATCAGCACGACGTGGATAAGTCGACTTATCGCCATGTGTCATCGCTAAACCACCACCGACTAACACGTTAAAACCTACAAGCTTGCCGTCTTGTGCGATCGCAACAAAATTTAAATCATTTGCATGCACATCCACATCGTTATTAGGCGGAATAACAACCGTCGTTTTAAATTTACGAGGAAGATAATTACTGCCTAAAATTGGCTCTTGTGTTTGTTCGCCTAATGGACCTTCAAGTTTTTCACCATCTAACCAAATTTCAGCATAAGCACGAGTTTTTGGTAATAAATGTTCACTAATTTTAGTTGCCCATTCATAAGCTTCTTGATGTAATTCTGACTCTACTGGGTTAGTCGTACAAAGCACGTTACGGTTCACATCACCAGCTGTGGCAATTGAATCAATACCGATACTGTTTAATGTTTGATGCATTAATTTAATATTCGGCTTTAATACCCCATGAAACTGAAATGTTTGACGTGTCGTTAAACGAATACTGCCGTAAGTCGTGTTTTCCTGCGCAAATTTATCAATTGCTAACCATTGCTCAGGTTTAATAATACCGCCGGGCATACGAGCACGTAGCATTACATTATGTAATGGCTCTAACTTTTGTTTGTTACGTTCTGCGCGAATATCACGGTCATCTTGTTGATACATGCCATGGAAACGAATTAACTGAAAATTATCACCGTTAAAACCACCGGTTAGATGATCTGATAAATCTTGCTCAATTCCGCCACGTAAAAAGTTACTTTCACTTTTCAAACGCTCATTATCGGCAAGTTTACCTTCAACAACTAATGGGCCATGTTCTTTCGTTACATCAGTCATTAATATACATCCTTCTGAAAACGCTTCGCGTTTCGTAAATCTTTTAAGTATTGTTGAGCTTGCTCTGCTGTTAATTGGCCTTGCTCAGAAATAATATCGGTTAGGGCGATTTCAACATCTTTTGCCATCCGATTCATATCACCGCAAATATATAAATGTGCGCCACGCTCTAACCAAGCGAAAACTTCCGAGGCGTTTTCTCGAAGTCGGTCTTGCACATATATTTTATTTGCTTGATCACGAGAGAAAGCTAAATCTATTTTGGTTAATAACCCCGATTTAACATAACCTTGCCATTCAACTTGGTATAAAAAATCTTGTGTAAAAGTTTGATCGCCAAAAAACAACCAGTTATCACCTTCAGCATCGTTAGCTTCTCTTTCTTGCAAAAAAGCTCTAAAAGGAGCGATACCTGTTCCCGGACCAATCATGATCACCGGTGTGTTACCGTCACTTGGTAATCTAAAATTATCATTATGCTCAACAAACACTTTAACGGTGCCACCTTCTTCAAGGCGCTTGCCTAAAAAGCTTGATGCACCACCCGCTCGAATTTGACCATCTTTGTCATATTCCACTAGGCCAACCGTTAAATGTACTTCTTCTTCCATTTCAGCTTGGCTTGAAGCGATCGAATATAAACGCGGCGTGATTTTACGTAATGCATCAACAAATATTTGTACATCAACTTTTGCGGGAGCCGCTTTAATAACATCGACCACTTGATGATTAGCAGCATATTCACGCACAGTATTTTTGTCTTGAACAAGCGTAAGTAACGTTTGGCTCTGCGATTGTTCTGCCCAGAAATTTACGAAGTTTACAGAAGTTTGTGTTATTTCAAGTTTTGATGTTAACGCATCTAATAAAGAATATTTTTCATCACCAACTGTCACTTCATCGTTTGCAGAAAAGTCCAGTGCCGAAATTAATTCATTTACTAATTCAACATCATTTTCAAACCATACCCCTAATGCATCACCAGCTTGATAGGTAATACCTGACTCGCCAAGATCAATTTCGATATGTCGCACATCTTTAGCAGAGTCACGACCAGTAATTTTTTGACTTACGCTTAATTCTGCTTCGTAAGGGTTTTGTTTTGTATATTGGCTGGTAGAGCCAGATGTTGGCATAACCACCACATTTGACGTCACATCAGCTTCACCTAATAATTCTTTCGTTTTAGAAAGAATTTCTTGAGACCAAGCTGCAGCGGCATCTTCATAATCCACATCACAATCAACACGCGGAGCAATTTGTTTAGCGCCAAGCTTAGCTAAGTATTCATCAAAATCTTTACCTGTTTGACAGAAAAACTCATAGCTAGTATCACCTAATGCAAGCACACTATATTGTAAGCTTTCTAATTTAGGGGCTTTTTTAGACGATAAAAATTCATGAAAAGCTATCGCATCATCAGGCGCTTCACCTTCACCATTAGTACTAGCAACAATTAATAAGTGGGTAACATTTTTAATGCTTTTCGGTTTAAACTCACCCATGCTTTTCAAATCAACAGTCAAACCTTGAGCCGTTGCTTGATCCGCTAACGACTTAGCAACACCTTTAGCATTACCCGTTTGAGAACCGTATAAAATAGTTAATGTTGAAGATGCTTTAGTCCCAATAGCACTAGGCAAAGTAGCCACTGAAGAGCCTTCACTTTTAGCCGCTAAATAGCCACTCGCCCAAGCAAGTTGAAGTGGTGAATATGTTCCAATCACTTCTTTTAGAGAACTTAATTGTTCTTCGTTTAACATGGTTTGATTTAAATTTTGCTGTTCTGACAACATTTCGTCAACTCGCCCATTTCAATATATGCGGTAATGATAGACGCAGTTAATGAAAAGCAAAAAGAATAAAAGAGGCTTTTTTATTCCAAAAATGAATATTGATTTTAAGAGTGACTGATTACCTGTCAGAGACAAAATAACAGGGAAATGAAAACATCTTGCTCGTAAGCTTCTTTTTCATACTGTCAATTCTATGATTTAATCCGTATTAATTCCAAGTTCATCTTCACTTTAACTTATTGTTTATTGGAGAAATGCCCGTTTAACATGAGGTGCTTTAATACCTTTGATATAATCATAGATGTATACTAGTATAGGCACTAATTATCTTATTAACTGCTATTCGTTTCATGGATAGAATGCTTATGTATAACAAGGTGTTATTCTGAAAGGTTTTAAATCTAGCCTTCGCGGCCAACATTACTTTATTTCCTTACTTATTATAGTAATAGGAACCTTTATAGCTTTTAAACAACAGCAATCACACACTAACAGTATTCAAAAGCAAATAGATCAAGCATTAACCATACGGATAAACTTTATTGCAAATGGCATTGTTGAGCGACTTAACCATTATGCATTAGGTATCGCAAGTTTAAATTCAGTGATAGCTTCAAATGATCTCGACCATGTAAATCACCAAGCTATTGAGTCATTTAGTCAGGCTCAGCAATATTCTGTCCGATACAAAGGTGCGAGAGGCTTTGGACTTATCAAACCGGTTGCCGCTCAAAATGAAGCAACATTTATCCAGCTTGCTGCGCAAGATCGCCCTGATAAAAATTTCGCGATAAGATCACTGTCTCAACATGTTAGAACCCGCTTTGTCATTCAATATATTTTTCCAGAAAATATTAATGATCAGGCGATTGGTCTAGATATAGGATCAGAGTTTAACCGAAGATCTACCGCTGAAAATGCCGCATTACATGATAAGACTATGTTAACAGCACCGATTACTTTAGTTCAGGAATCGGGGAAAACTGAACATGGCTTTTTATTATTACAACCTTTGTACTTTAGTGAAAGACGACCGAAGAGTGTAAATGAAATTGTTGACACTGTGTATGGTTGGACGTATGCCCCATTATTAATAGGCGAAATTCTTGAGACGGTTTCACAAGTTGGACAAGATAAACTTTCGATCACCGATGGCCAATTCGACACAGCATTTTTTGAGAATCATAAAGTAGAAAAGATCAGCAAACATTTCACTTACCAATCAGTCAATGTTTATGGCCGAACATGGCGAATAAAACTGTTTGCTACAGAAAAATTTTTACAATCTTTAAATCTACCTAATCAATATTTAGGAATGATGAACGGTTTACTTTTTACGTTTGTTGTACTGCTTTTATACTTTTTGTTGCATTTAACGCTATTAAGAAAAGCACAACAAGCTCAACATCAGATTGATCTTGCAAAAGCCCAAGAAGAAAAACTTAGCAAAACTAACACAGAACTGTCCTCTGAAGTCATAAAAAAGAGTCATGAACTTGAACATGCAAGAATACTCAATGATAGTATTCTTGCCAGCGCCCCCTACTCGGTCATTGCTACTGATGCTGAAGGAATAATTCAAGTATTCAATCCAGCGGCAGAAAAACTTTTAGATTACCGTGCAGAAGAACTTATTCACAAACAAACGCCAGCACTTTTTCATTTAGAGTCAGAAGTGGTGGCAAAAGCTCAGCAACTTTCTAAAGAATTAGGAGAGAATATCTCGCCTGGCTTCCAAGTATTTGTTATTAAAGCCGAACGAGAAGGTTTAGATATCAATCAATGGACTTATATTAATAAATTTGGCAAACACATACAGGTACAATTATCCGTTACAGCATTAATAGGGTTAAAAGGAGAAACGTTAGGTTATTTAGGTATTGCTTACGATCTTACTGATACGTTAAAACATGAGCACGCGTTAGAAAATGCAATTACCAGCGCCGAGCAAGCATCACAGGCAAAGTCTGAATTTCTTGCCAATATGAGCCATGAGTTAAGAACCCCTTTAAATGGTGTTTATGGAACAATACAACTGTTAAAAGAAAAAGAGTTAGATGTTAGTGCCCGTGAATTAATCAACACGGCATATAACTCGACAAAATCATTAATTACCATTATTAATGATATTTTAGATTTCTCTAAAATTGAAGCAGGTAAACTTTCATTGGAATATGAAACGTTCAGTTTGCCTATTTTAGTTGAGCAATTAAATTCAGAATTATCTCTACTAGTTGAAAGTAAAAACGTAGCATTTACATGTCACAATCAAACCAAGCAAAATCATTGGCGTGGAGATGTAGTACGCATTCGCCAGATTCTCATCAACCTTATTTCAAATAGCATCAAATTTACCGAGCAAGGCAGTATTGAGCTAGTCGTAAAGAATGTCCCTGACAAAGGTATTGTTTTTACTGTCAAAGATACGGGAATTGGTATTGAAAAAGATCATATAAAACGTTTATTTTCACGTTTCGAGCAGGCAGATACCTCAACTACCCGAAAATTCGGAGGAACAGGCTTAGGCCTTGCGATAACACAAAGCTTAGTTCAATTAATGAAAGGAGCCATAAGCGTAACGAGTGAAATAAACCAAGGAACCACCATTGAAGTTTCGTTACCATTAGAGGTTGAAACTGAAACTGAAATAAAAGGCCTTGCTCCCATTACAGAATTTCCTGATTTAACGGGGAAAACAATTCTCATTGTTGAAGACAATAAAATAAATCAACTGGTTATTTCAACCATGATGAAAGCTACCAAAGCTAACATTATCATCGCGAACAATGGTGTCGAGGGAATAGAAGCGTGCAGAAAGCATACACCCGCACTTATTTTTATGGATATTCAAATGCCTGTTATGGATGGTTTAACCGCTTGTAGAAAAATAAAGTCTGAATTACCGAATCAGGTAATTATTGCCTTAACAGCCAATGCGATTAAAAGTGAACGGGATTTGTATAGTGATTACTTTGACGGTTATTTATCTAAACCGTTAGAAAAAGAAGAGCTTATTAATGAACTTAATAAGCACTAATTAGCATTATTTGACTCTCTAACCTAAATGAATTGGTTCTACTGTTGTCACCAAAGAATACGACTCACACTTAAAGACGTTAATTCTCTGCTCAATCATTTGGTAAAAATCATTATTCATTAACCATTTAAGTCTATTTCATTGATAGCTTAAGTTTGGGCTGATATTTGTTGCCTAACAACAGGATAGCGTTCAAAATCTTCCCAATAGTGAATACCACCGATCATTTCTTTTACTGCAAAGCCGAGTGCTGCTAGTTTCATTGCTGCTTTCGTGGCGCCATTACAACCTGGCCCCCAGCAATAAACCACAAATTGAGTATCTTTAGCATAATTCGCCAAAGACTCAGCATTAAGTTTATTATGGGGAAAATTAACCGCTTTTATCGCAT
Organism: Thalassotalea sp. SU-HH00458; assembly: GCF_040362795.1. Taxonomy (NCBI): domain Bacteria; kingdom Pseudomonadati; phylum Pseudomonadota; class Gammaproteobacteria; order Alteromonadales; family Colwelliaceae; genus Thalassotalea; species Thalassotalea sp. SU-HH00458. The sequence continues at coordinate 304,492 of NZ_BAABWW010000005.1, read as the reverse complement.
GACTTTTGTCATACGCTTCTTTGGAGCGTACATCCAATAAGACAAAAGGATGATTTCCTGTTTTTATCTCGGCATAAACATCTGAGCAGTCAGTTTCACACCCTAACTTGGTCGTAAAATATTGAAATGCTTGCTCTGCATGTGCCGATGGATATAGCAGTTCGTTTGACATTTTTCATCTCCTATAAAGAAATATACCGTTATTATGTTTGAGTTATACAATAAAGTGTTGTGGTTAAGTGTTGTGGTTAAGTGAGTATCACTATAAAAATACTTTGTTAAAAATGTAATTCATCATTACTGAACACCTCCTTCATAAAATATGAATTCAAGTTAGTCATCGAATGGCTTATATTTCATTCATTACGATTTATATCTTCGATAATTAAAGGATACCTGTGGAGTTTTATCATTTACGATCGTTTGTTGTGGTTGCCGAAACAAAAAATTTAACCCAAGCCGCGAAAAGGTTATGTAGTACTCCGCCAGCAATTAGTGCTCATATCAAAACGTTAGAACAAGAGCTCGATACCACGTTATTTATACGAACATCAAAAGGAATGACCTTGACTGAAAAAGGTCAGCTATTATTGGTTAAAGCACAAAAAACCTTAGATTCTGCAATTGATATGGTCAATTTAGCGGCGGATAATCAGGATGATCTTATTGGCCACTTTCAATTAGGACTCAATCAAAATATTCAAGCGCTACGATGCACAACATTAGTGAATAACCTGATAGAAAATTGCCCAGGAATAACCCTACAACTGAATCAAAGCTCAACCGGAAAAATAATTAAAGATATTCAATCAGCACAGCTAGATGGCGGCTATATATATGGCGAAGTTCCTGAAGATTTCACCGCAATAGCGATAAAGAAAGTGGAGATCACCACTATCGCGCCGATAAATTTTGATCAAAAGCAATTAAATGATACCAATAACCTGGCAAGTTCACCTTGGATTACTATGGCGCAATATTGTCCGTTCGATAAAGAACTAAAGCGCAAGCTAGGTACTAATATTCATGCGCAAGTTAACAGTGATCATGATCAATCGCGCCTAGAATTGGTCAAAAGTGGTTTAGGGTTAAGTTTTCTAGAGTTATCACTCGCTCAACCAGAGCAGTCAGCTGGTAATATTCAAATCGTTCCTCAATTGAATTTTCAAATACCTTTATCCTTTGTGGTTTTAACGACTCGATTAAATAACCCGGTCGTTAAAGCGATCAGGCAAGAAATGAATATTTTGTGGGGGATATCCATATAAACAACATAATATTCCAATCACGGCCATTCGTTAAAAGACGTATTGATTAATCACACGAAAAAGTTCATTTAAATGAATTGGTTTACCAATATGCCCTTCAAAACCATCGATAGCATATTGTTTGACATCATCAACGGTTACATTAGCAGTTAACGCGATAATAGGGATAGCCGGATATTTTTTCTTGATAAGATTACACGCTTCTCTACCATCCATTTCCGGCATCTGAATATCCATAAAAATAAGCTCGAACGATTGCTCTGAGACTTTGGCTACCGCTTCAATACCATTTGATACTATGTGAATGTTAGCATTAGTATCTACCATTATTTTCTCAAATATTTTTTGATTGATTCGGTTATCTTCAGCTAACAAAATATTTATACCCGATAAATCTGGGGTAACCACTTCTTCAACATTTGAATTCATATTATTTAGGTGACTTGGCTTTAAAGGCAAAGTCACGGTAATCGATGTACCTTTATTTAATTCACTTTCAACCTCAATGCTTCCATGCATTAGTTTTATTAACGATTGAGTAATCGAAATTCCTAATCCTGTGCCACCGTACTTTCTTGTTGTTGAATTATCTGCCTGTTGAAAACGAGTAAAAATATTTTCAAGGGTTTCAGGTGACATACCAATACCGGTATCTTTTACCTCGATCATTACATCACCGTGCTCAGAGGTTGATAAAAAGATAGTTATCTGGCCTTGCTCAGTAAATTTAAGACTGTTCGATAACAAATTAAGAATGATTTGTTTTATACGAATAGGATCACCTTGCCAACCTTCTTGGTAATGCTCAGCAGTGGTAAAAGTAATATTATTACCTTTATTTTGAGCAAGTGCCTTCGTTTCATTCAGTAAAAATTCAATAATTTGAGTTAAATTAAAAGGAATAATTTCTATCGCGAGCTTGTCAGCTTCGATTTTAGAAAAGTCTAAAATATCATTGATAATAGTAATTAACGATGAAGAAGATTGTCGTGCTGTATTAATGAGATCTTTTGCATTCTCTGATACATTTTCTTTTGCGAGTAATTGTAAAGCTCCCATCACGCCATTCATCGGTGTTCTGATTTCATGGCTCATATTAGCCAAAAAATTACTCTTCGCTTGGTTTGCTTTATCAGCAGCTTCTTTCGCTAAAGTTAATTCATGTTGAAAATGTAAACTTTCAGAGAGATCACTAACTAAAGCAATGTAAGTAACGTCGTTTTCAATTTCTGTTTTTGTTAACACCAGTTGAATGTCTATTTGACTACCATCAGCTGTATTCGCTCTAAATTGTTGGTGCTTAGCATCTTGATCATTATCATTGCTTAGGCTTTGATAGGCGAAATTAACTTGCGGAATAAAACTATTAATATTTTTGCCGACTAACTTTCCTTCTTCAACACCAAGTAAGGCATGACTATTTGGTGAAACTTGTAAAATTTTTCCGGTGGCATCAGTTATCAGCAACGAATCACCTAAATTGTTTAAAATAGCTGACTGGGTATGCAATGCATGTTTTATTTTTTTATGCGCCCCCATTAAATACGTGAATAGCATCCAATAAATAAATAAGCTAAAAAACATTAAAATTAAAATTAACAAAGACGATTGAAAGCTATTTGAAGAGTCCGTTTGATTACGAAAACCTAGATCAGTTAAATACCCTAAAGCAAGTATACTGCTACTCAAAGCGAACACTAAGAATAGGGTTACTTTTAGAGAACCCGCCACTAGTGAAAAGGCTATTATTGAGGGAATTACAAAGACTACTTCGTCTCTCGCTCCCTCAAAAGTCCACATAAAACCTATAGCAACACAAAACAATAATAAACAAAATAAATTTGCCGCTAATTCTAGTTTCTCTTGTTTGAGTAAAATAGTTAAAAGCTGTAGAAAAACAATGACAGAAACTAAAATAAATACGGTGGTAAAATCGGCGAAGTAAATTCGAGTAAATGTAAGTAGAAAAAGCGTGAATTGAGCAGTCCAAATGACATGCTTCATCTGCAATATCAAGTTTCTGTTTTGCTGTTGCTGAAAATCCATCTATCGCAATTTAATTATACAAATGTAATATTATAGTAGCAGAGTTTATATACGATGCCATTTCAGAAATACTATGCAATCAAAAGCTTTCGTTATTTTTGCATAAAAAAAGGGGCAGCCACTGCTACCCCTAAAACCGCTAACATAGTAATTCAGATTGACAGATCATTTCACTAGAAAGCTACCTTGTATGTTATGTACTAGCTCACCAGAGAGAGTAAAACTTGTTCATAACCGTCGGATTTTAATCAATTAAACTTTACTTACTTTCGAGAGATGTAAAAACGTTCAATCAATGCTAAAGACTTAACGCTATATTGACAAAAAATTCACATTTTATGAATAGTTATTTAAGAATAAGATATAACAATTGTGCAATTAATCATCAATTATTGCTTATGCAACATAATTGACTACGACAACACCCTTGAAAAATAGATAGTTCACCACAAGCTGAAAGGGCTAAATTTAAATAAATACCTAAACCAAAAAACTGCATGACTACCCAGAAAAACATGCTAATGAATATAGTTAGCCGCAATATTCAGTGCCGTTTTACAATGTTTAGGAAGACGTGCTTACGTTTAGATTACTCATCATAAAGACAGCTCTATTAGGCTCAAGCCCATATTGGCGTCGTCATGCTTTTATCATGAATCTATTAAATCCATTTTACATACGCTTATGAAGGCGAATAGAATACCTATATCACCAAGGTGCATTGACTAAAACACCATTTGCTATTTAACAGAAGTAGATACCATGACATTTCGACTGCCAATTATTGCAAGTATTATTTTACTTATTTTATTTTCAACTCCTGTATTTGCCTTAGGCAAACTCAGCCACCAACTCGTTTGTCAATTATCTTATGATTTATTGCCTAGTAATAAACAACAAAAAATAGATAAGCTGCTTGCGCAATTAACAGACAAAGACAAATCACGTATCAATAGCTATAACCGAAATAAAAAAGCTCACAAAGTAACCTTTGCTGACAGTTGCACTTGGGCAGATGCTATTAAAAAAAAGAAAGCTTATGATAGTTTTAAATCTTGGCATTATTTAAATATTGAAAGAACTAGTACTTCAGTGACTGAGAAAACTTGTACAAAAAACTGTATTACAGCAGCTATTCCATTTCATCGTCAGCAACTTATGCAAGCTGAAAACGCCCAAGAAAAAGTTGAAGCATTAATGTTTTTAGGTCATTGGCTTGGCGATATACACCAGCCTCTACATATCAGTTTTGCAAGTGACTACGGTGGAAACCGCAATAAAATAACACCACTAGTTGGGCGATGTGAGAACTTACATTGGTATTGGGATGAATGCTTAATGTATCCGATTGCCAAAAATAAAGAATCATCAGATAACTTTGATTATCTCGCGTTTAAAACTGAATTATATAATCTACTGAGTGAACAGTTAACTTCTGCTCCAAAGCAGCGCTGGGAAAAAAGTAACACGCTTGATTGGGCCAATGAATCTTTAACCATTATTCGAGCAAAAGCGTTTAATTATTGCCAAATTGATGGCGACAATTGTCTAGCAAAAGATCATCAGAAAATAACCATCACAACAGCATATCACCAACATTACCAAGCAATATTGCACGAAAGAATATTACAAGCGGCCGTTAGGCTTTCAGCAATATTAAATAAGACATTGTAAACTCAACTAAAAGTATTGGACATAAAAAAACCAGTGTCTAGCACTGGTTTTTTCTTTTAAATAACAAGTTATTGTTACTTATCACCAACTTTTGGTGCTTCTGCTGGTTTCATAATTTCTAATAATTCAATTTCAAATTGCAACACTGAATTACCTGGAATACGTGGTGGGTTACCATTTGGACCATAGGCAAGATCAGAAGGAATAACGAACGTGTATTTTGAACCAACGCTCATTAACTGAACTCCTTCAGTCCAACCTTTAATGACTTGATTTAAACCAAACACAGCCGGTTGATTACGACTATAAGAGCTATCAAACTCTTCACCATTTAAGAACATGCCTTTGTAATGAACTTTAACGCGGTCAGTCGCAACAGGTTTTTCACCTTCACCTTCAGTAATAACTGAATATTGAATACCTGATTCAGTAACTTGAACACCTTCTTTTTTAGCGTTTTCTTCAAGGAATTTTTTTCCTTCGGCAATATTCGCTTCAGCAGCTTTAGCGGCAACTTCTTGTTGTTTCGCCTTCATTGTTTGTTCAAGATTCATCATCAAAGCTTGAATTTCTTCTTTCTCAATCGCTGAATTGCCAGCTAGGCTATCTTTAAAGCCACGGAGCAATAATTCATGATCAAGTGACAAACCTAACTTTTCTTGTTCAACTAAGTTACGCTGAGTAAACATACCAATTGAAGCACCTAACCCATAAGCTTGCTTTTGCACTTCAGTGTCTAATACCGGCGCTTTTTCTTCTTGTTTTGTTTCTTGACAACCAATTACAGATACAAGGGTCAAGGCCACTAAAGTGGGTTTAAACAATTTCATTCATTTCTCCATCAAAATGCCCTGTTAAATAATTTTTATCATCAGAGCTAAATAGTCTGTGTATTACACATGTGCTAAAAAAGAACTTATACTAACGATAAACACCGAAAGAGAAAAGTAGAATATTTTGACGAATTGTAAACGAAGTAGTCTTTTCCTCTATGGCATCTTGATTAGTCTACTCATTTCTGCCTGTCAGCCAAGTGGGCAAAAACCATTAGAGCGATGGCAACATGCGGTAGAAGGGGCTTATGCAGCCAATATTTCCAATGATGGTAAACTCAGTGTCGTTTCTTCAATTCATCATGGCATCAGTTTATGGGATCTAGAGAAGAATGCTTTAAAGTTTAATTGGTCGCAACAGCAAAACACCGCAGACAACCTCGTACTTGCCACAGACATCTCAGATAATAACAGTCATGTCTTAACCGCCAGCCGAAGCAATTTTTCTTTATGGAATGCAACAACTGGCAGCTCTGAAGGTTATTGGCAAATTCAAGAGTCAAATATTAGAGATATCGCATTAGCGAATAATGGAAAATACATTTTATTAGGGTTGAGCGATGGCAAAGTCCTTCATGTAACCCCAACTACCGGCAGACGTATTGAATTTCTTGGGCATGATGAAAAAATAAATTCAGTGGATATGTTACCAAATGGTCGCATTGCGATTTCAGGCTCGAACGATTTTGTCGCGTATGTCTGGGACACACAAACAGGCCAAGTGATATATAGGTTTAATCACCCAAGCCGAGTCACTAAGGTCGCATTTGATGCGAAAGGACGCTATGCCTTTACCGCCGACAGTAAAAAGTCGGCAAACATTTGGGATTTAAAAGACGGCAAACTCATCAGTCAGTTAAAATATGCCAATAGACAAGAAGTATTCAGCTCCGTTCGTTTTTCACCTGACGGTCAATACTTAGTGACAGGCGCACCGTCGCGTAAAGTCAGTATTTGGCAGATAGCAACAGGTAAACGCCTTACTAGTTGGCGTGTTACCCCACGAAAAGATATTCGTCCGGCTGGGGCGGTTGTGTATAGCGTTGCTTTTAGCGATAATAATTTCATCTTAACCGAATCATCTTCAGGATTTGCAGAATTATGGCAAACGAACCTTTAGCTTCATCCATTGAAACCTTACAATCAAGCATTGAAGCGTTAGAGTCTAGAAACGCATTTCAAGACGACATTATCGAACAACTAAATCATGAGCTAGCGATTCATCAAGACGAGATCAGTAACTTAAAATCTCAACTAAAATTAATTGCCAACCGCATTAAAGACAATACGCCAAATCAATCAACAACAGAAGAAATAGAACCACCGCCTCCACATTATTAATATCTTTGCGCGTTATAGGATTTACATAATAGTCAAAATGCTTCTTTAAAGATGTTTCCCGTTAAGGCTTAAAAACGCCGATAACTTGTTCTAACGGTCGAACATCTTTAACGATATGTTCTTCAGGTTGACTCATTTGATCACCACAATTAACGCACGTGACTTTCTCAACATCATTTTCTTTTGTCAAAGCCATAGTATCAACGGCTTGACATTTAGGGCATGTAGCACCTGCAATGAATCTTTTTTTCATAGTTAACTTTTTGTTTTTTAATAAAGCGTGAATTATCGACATTTTACCTTGAATAACCCTATAAGGAAAAGCGACAATAGCGTCGAAAACGTTTCAAAAGGAAAATACATGATCACCGCAGTAGACTTAAGTTTAGATCGAGGCATCAAAAACTTAATAAAATCATCAAGCTTTACTATTCATCCTAATCATAAAGTAGGTTTAGTTGGCGCCAACGGCTGTGGAAAATCATCGTTATTTGCGGCATTACTCGGTCAACTTCAACCCGATAGTGGCGAAATATCAATGCCAGCCACTTGGAAGATAGCAACCGTAAAACAAGAAACACCCGCACTTGATAAGTCAGCCCTAGATTATGTGATAGATGGCGATCAAGAATTTCGCGAGTTGGAAAAAAAATTAGCTCAAGCCCGAATTGATGATAATGGTAATTTAGAAGCAACCATTATTAATCAAATAGACACCATTCATGGTTATTCGTTACCTGCACGGGCTGGAGAATTACTGCATGGCTTAGGCTTTTTACAAGCGCAATTATCTCAACCTGTTAAAGATTTTTCAGGTGGTTGGCGCATGCGATTAAACTTAGCACAAGCGCTCATCAGCCGCGCTGATTTAATGTTGCTGGATGAGCCAACCAACCATTTAGATTTAGATGCGGTCATTTGGTTACAACGTTGGTTAAAGCGTTATACCGGAACTTTAGTACTCATTTCGCACGATAGGGATTTTCTCGACGATGTTATCGGTCAAATCTTACATATCGAGCAACAAACCGCCAAACTCTACTCAGGTAATTATACCGCTTTTGAACGTCAACGAGCAGAGCAACTTGCTCAGCAAGATGCCCAATTTCAAAAACAACAAAAAGAGGTCGCACACCTCACTGCTTTTGTCGACCGTTTTAGAGCCAAAGCCAGCAAAGCAAAGCAAGCTCAAAGCCGTTTAAAACGTTTACAAAAACTACCAGACTTAGCGCCAGCGCATGTAGATAGTCAATTTACCTTTAGTTTCGAAAAACCCGACTACATGCCTTATCCTTTATTATCTCTAGACGACAGTGTTTGTGGCTACAATGACGATGCCATCATATTAAAACATGCCAATATTTCTTTAGTACCGGGCAGTCGAATCGGCTTACTTGGCCGAAATGGTGCCGGTAAGTCTACCTTGATTAAATCATTAGCGGGTGACATCAAAATTTTGCAAGGAACACGCTATTGCGCCCAAGAGCTGAGAATTGGTTATTTTTCTCAACATCAACTTGAACAATTACACATGCCTTCCAGTGCGATTGATCATATTATTCGCGCAAAACCTGACTTTAAAGAGTTACAAGCACGTACTTTTTTAGGGCGTTTTGGTTTTAGTGGCGATCAAGCATTATCGCCAGTAAAAACTATGTCAGGTGGTGAAAAAGCTCGTCTTGTGTTGGCACTTATTGTATTAGATAAGCCGCAATTATTACTGTTAGATGAGCCGACTAACCATCTCGATTTAGAAATGCGCCAAGCATTGGTGCTGGCCTTACAAGACTTTAATGGTGCTATTATCCTTATTGCCCATGACAGGTATTTGCTTGAATCTTGTGTTGATGAGTTTTATCTAGTGGCAAATGGCCAAGTAAGTGAGTTTTCGGGTGATATCGATGATTATCAACAATGGCTAAATGACGACAAAAAACTAACTCGCCAAACAACAAAAAATTCAGAAAAACTACCAACAGGAAATACAAGTTCGGTAGATAAAAAACAACAACGACAACAGCAGGCTGAATTAAGAAAAATCGCAGCGCCGCTAAAAAAACAAGCTCAGCAATACGAGAAAAAAGTCCAACAATGGCAAGCGAAGTTAACGGAGGTGGAAAGCATTCTAGCCGAGAGTGAAATCTATCAAGCAGAGCATAAAACCCGATTAGCAGAATTAATGAAAGAACAAGGAAAATTAAAACAAGATATTGAAGAAAACGAGATGCTTTGGCTTGAACTTGAAGAAAAAATTGAAGAAATAATGTCACAACAATAGCGAACTTTTTTGATCAATTGCTACACTTAAGAAGAAACAAATGAACATTAAAAAAAATACACAAAGGTGCTTTATGAAAACATTTCAATTAATAGCATTACTCATATCATTTTCTCCTAGTTTTTTAGCTTTTAGTTTTGATGGCGATTTAGAACTAGGAATTTTTCAACTCAATAGAGGAGAATTTAAAGCTGCTATTGCTGAATTTGAACCTTTAGTAGAGGAAGAATATTCTCCTGCCCAATATCAAATGGCCTTGATTTATGAGAATGGCTGGGGCGTTAAAAAAGATCCACAAAAAGCCTTCGAGTTAATGAGTTTAGCTGCCGCACAAAACTACCCTGATGCGCTATTTAATTTATCGGTTATGTACAGTGAAGGTGAAATAGTTAAAAAAGATTTAAAAACCGCCTTTGTCTTAATGCAAAAAGCCGCCGATAAAGAATTAGCTAGTGCGCAATTTAATTTAGGTGTGATGTACGCCAATGGAATTGGTGTCGATAGAAATTTAGCCAAAGCTGCACGATGGTACGAAATGGCTGCTAGACAAAATTATACCTTAGCGCAATTTAATTTAGCGTTAATGTATTTTGAAGGCAAAGGTGTCAAGAAAAGCACGGAAATGTCATATGTTTGGAATTATATTGCAGCAAGAAGTGGCTATACCCCTGCCATTAAAAGCCGTGATATGGATGAACACAAACTCAGCGTTGAAGATATTCAAAAAGGCCGTGATCATGCGAATTCCCTGTATGCACAAATTATTGAACAAATTGATCTAAAAAATAAAAAGCGCTCTCTGCAACGTTATTAAGCCCTATTTATGTAAAAGAGTTAATACCGAACTACAGTCCGAAATGCCTTTTCGGACTGTATTACTTTCCATTCATCTCTTGATCTACATCACATTCTTTCTCCAGTTAATACGATAAAATACCCACATAACTTAAAAGGTTTTATTAAACATACTTGGAGTATCTTATGAATTTATTTAATATGTTAATCAATGACCCCGTCGTACTAATTTCTTTTATCGGCTTAGCAACCGTCATTGGCATTTGTAGTTTTTATGTATATTACTTCATAAAAAACATTGAAGAAAATAATTAAATTTTAACGGTAGCTTGATGATTTATTGGCGATTTAACACAGTATTAACCAGCAGGCCGGTATAATTCTGTTTATTATATGAGCGATTCAGCGCGATATTTGCTATAGTTACTTAGATTATTTCGAACTACTTGTTGTAAATTTCAAAGGCGGTGACTATGAGTCTTTCTATTAACCAAAGCTCTCCAACATTAAGCTTCATTGAGCGCATAACAAAAGAGCGTGAAGAAAAAGATGAGCAACTTGCCTCTGGGAAACGTATTAATAGTGCTGCAGACGATGCTGCTGGCTTGCAAATAGCGAATAGATTAACCTCTCAAATAAATGGTTATCAACAATTAAGCATTAACTCACAAGATCAAATAAACATTAATAATGTACAATCTGGTCAACTAGCCTCTATTTCAGAAGGATTACAGCGAGCAAAAGAACTTTCCATTCAATCGGGTAACCCCTTAAGTAGCGGTGGTGCAATACAAGGTGAACTCGATCAAGTCACTGAACAAATTAATACTATTGCTGCAGAAGTACTTGATGACCCAAATTTTTTAGCAGGACTTGATGCAAGCGATCCAACGGCAACACAAGGAGCAATTGATACTGCTTTTGAAACCCTCAATAATACGGCGGCTACACTAGGAGCAGAGTCAAACGCTTTAGCAAGTCAAGTTTCTACCTATGAAACTAGTCGAGTCAATGTGAGTGAATCACGTTCACGTATTGAAGATACCGATTTTGCAAAAACTACCGCTGAAAAAGAAAAACTAGACACCTTATTACAAGCCACTATCATTGCGAAAAAAGATAGCGAAGCGCGAAAAGGTTTATTAATTAATCAATTAATTTAACTCGTCAAATCCCACTGATTCAATAAATACGGTGTATTTAAGCCTACTGAACAGTAGGCTTTTTTAATGCGAAACGTTAAACTTAGTATCGACACTAGCGACTGAAAAGAAACCGATATATTTATGATAATTCCATTCCAATCATTACCCTCTGAAACACTTAACGCCGTCATAGAAGCTTTTGTTTTAACGGAAGGTACTGAGTATGGACTACAGGAAGCAAGTTTAAGTGAAAAAATTGCACAAGTTAAAGAACAACTTGTGCAAAAAAAAGCGGTATTAGTTTATTCTGAACTACATCAAACGGTTAATATTTTACCGGCAGCGCAATTTGCAGAAAATCAGTTTATTGATGAGTAAACGTTAAAATAAAATTTACCGGAACACGGTGGGTGATACTAGGTAAGTTTGCCAACGATTGCAGTTTATTAATGCCTGCGATCAAATCAAAATCTTCAGCACTGATAATCAGAGGTGCTTGATTCACCACTAATAATTTGTCTGTGGTTAATTTTGTAATTAACACCTTTAAAGTAACGGTTTGTTTTTGGCCATGTAAGTTAATCTCACCGGTAACATCGATATTTTCACTAGTACCGCTTGGTAAATTCGTTAACATTTTGGTGTTCAATTGAGCAGAAAAAGTCGCTTTTGGAAATAGGCTTGTATTAAAGAGATGATCTTTCATACGTTGATCACGAATAGCAATATTTGTTGCAACGCTAGTTAAATCAATTGATAAATTAACTTGCCCTTGCTCAGTAATTGATGCTGAAAAGTTTTTAAACGTATGCGTCTCAACGAGATGTTCTTTTTTTACCGAAATAAAATTTATCGATGAATCTGCAGGTGTTAAGTGCCAATCAGCAAGGCTATAACAACTAAATAATCCAGCAATTAAAGCTCCAGTGATTTTTTTAAAATGTATGTTCATTTTTATCTAAACCTTTGTTGATAATAATAAAAAAAATATAAGTTAGCGTACCGCTCGATGAGGTTTAATGATGTCCTGCCAAGGAATATTTTGATTCCCTAATGAGATAAAATCGGGGTTCAGTAAGCTTTCACGTAAATTATACGATAACGCATTAAACTCACTGTCTAATATCGTCCCCCCGGCTTCTTCTAAAATACATTGGCTAGCGCCTGTATCCCATTCTCCGGTAGGTCCAATCCGTAAATAACAGTCAGCCTCCCCTTCGGCAATTAAGCAATTTTTTAACGAACAACTGCCTAAGGAGATATAGTTAAATTCAAAATCATCATTTAAATATTGACCCATTAAACTGAGCTTTTGCCGACGACTTACCGCGACATTTATTTTACGCTGTCCATCATAGGGCTTAACAGACATGCGCTGACAACCTTCCTCGCTTTCTTTAAAAGCGCCAGCACCTTTTTGTGCATAGTAAGTAAGTTGATGATCAGGGGCGTGGATCACGCCAATAACCGGCCAGCCATTTTCAACAAGAGCCACATTAACTGCAAAATCGCCACTGCCAATGATGAATTCACCAGTACCATCAATAGGATCTAATAACCAATATCTAGACCAGTCTTTTCGATCTTTTAACGGTAGCGCACCGACCTCTTCTGAAATAATAGGAATATTTGGTGTTAAACGAGAAAGCTCCGCCATTAATATATCGTTCGCGGCTATATCAGCACTAGTGACAGGGCTGTTATCTTCTTTAATTTCAGCCGTATAATCACCACGTTTATAATGCTTGGTAACTTGGACGCCTGCTTTTTTGCTACTTTCAAGAGCAATGGTTAATAGTTGATCTAGTTTCATTGCTCATCCTTTATTTTATCTCTTATTAACATTAACGCGGCAATACTACGTGCTTCATTAAAATCTGGTCGTGCTAGTAACGCTGCATAATCGGCTAATTTCCACTGAATCACTTCTAATGGCTCAGGTTCATCCCCTTCTAATCTTTCACAATACAGCTGTTTGGCGAAGAAAATTTCCATCGTGCCTGAGAAAAAAGCCGGAGCCATTGCCACGGTATGCAGTGATTCAAGCTGCTCTGCTCCATAACCTATTTCTTCTTTTAATTCTCTATTTGCAGCTTCCGCCGCTTGTTCACCAGGGTCTATCAACCCTTTAGGGAAGCCTAACTCATAACTATGAGTGCCGGCACAATATTCTTTCACTAATAAGATAGTTTCATCATCAATAAGTGGCACTATCATTACAGAGCCGCGCCCTGACCCTTCCATACGCTCATACACCCGCTCAACACCATTGCTAAACGTAAGATCAATTTGTTCGATGGCAAATAAATTGCTTTTCGCAATTCGTCTGCGATCTCGGATCAAAGGTAAGTTGTTTTTTTCTGTCATAATTTTTGCTAAATCATCAAATAACTTCAGAACGCATTTTTATTATTAGATATAATACCTTAGATAACTTGTAATACTAGGAAAAATCTATGCTTGATTGGTCAAAAATTTCGACGGTTTTATTAGATATGGACGGCACAATTCTCGATTTACATTTTGACAATCACTTTTGGCTGCATCATTTACCTAAACGCTATAGTCAAGAGGCTAAATTATCTCTTGCACAAGCAAAACAAAACTTGGTCAATCACTATGAAAAAGTCTCAGGCACTATTGATTGGTACTGCCTTGATTATTGGGCAGAGCAAACGCAACTACCTATCACAACGTTAAAAAGAGAAGTTCAACATTTAATTCAATTACGTACTGATGCTCATGACTTCTTAGTCGCTTTAAAACAATCAGGACGTGAAATTATTTTAGTAACTAATGCACACCCTGAAAGCTTATCGCTGAAAATAGAAAGAACTCAATTAGATCGATACTTTGATGTTTTATATTCCACTCATGAGTTTGGTGTTACCAAAGAGTCACAAAAGCTGTGGCAACGTTTGCAAGCAAAACAACCATTTGAGCTATCCAGTACACTCTTTGTTGATGATAGTCTTGAAATTTTAGACTCAGCAAAGAAATTTGGTATTAAACATTTATTAGCAGTCGCCAACCCTGATAGCCAAAAACCGTCACGAATTATCAATAATTACCCTTCAATAACAGATTTTCGTGCGCTAGTTGGGGATATTATCAAGAATCCAATAAATTCAAGGCTTAAGTAAAGATCTAGGTTATATTTTTATTATGTCTGTACGTAAAGGTGCAAGTTTTTTAAGTATTCGGTTTTGTAATGGGTAACTTACTTGTGCTTGTTCTAACGACTGAACTAACAACTCTACTACTCGATTAAAATCCCCTTCCGTGATATTCATTCCAGTATGAATATCACGCATGCTGTCCCCTTCAAAAGTACAAGGTCCATCGGTAGCTTCACAAAAATGTTGAATAAAACCTTGTCTGAAATGATCAACATTAGCATCAAAGAAATAGCCAATAATTTGAGCGTCATTGGCAATGTTTTTAATAAAAGCATCTACAATTTGTTCCACTTTAGGGGCACCACCAAGTGCTTGATAAAGTGTTTCTTGATCGCTTGATAACGGTTGGTTGGCAGCAATGGGTTTATGATTACTGCATGCCGCTAATAAAGCACTGAGAAAAAGCGAGATAACAATTGGTTTAATCATTTTAATAAGTGCCTGTCATTGATAGGTACCAGCCTTGTTGTTTTTCTATCGTAGCAATAGCGCCTAAGTTCAAATAAGCTATGGTGATATTAACGTGTTTATTTGGAAACCAAGCAATAAAAACATCTTGCCAATCATCTTCTTTAAGACCTAAATTATCCGGCTTTTGCCGATATTCTACCCCAACAGCCAGATGCTTATTCAATAATACTGCCGCAGATAGTTCAGCATTAATAGAACCATTACCTTCTTTGCCACCAAAACCTAATAGACCCAATTCATTAGCCTCGGTGTAGCGCAATGTCGCATTCCATAATAGGTTATAACCAGCAACCGCTCCGAGGTGTAATTTACTGGCTGCAAGGTAAACATCGACACCTTTATCATGTTTTGCGCCTAATGCGGCAGGAATATCAAAAGTATTAACTGTCTTAGCTTGAAGCCCAATAGAAACTTGTGGCCAACGGCTGTAAACAATATCGCCATAAAGCCTGAATTTTGCTCCGAAAATTTGCTGTTTTAAGGTCAGAGCAAGTGGATTAACCTCGAAATTTTGTTCCGCATAAGAAAATTCGACACGATCATATAAATTCAACTGTGCACCACAAACGTCTAGACGAAAGTCATCAACAGTGGCTAATGAGCAAAACCCTGAAAGGGCGATTTCATCTTCTGTTGCATATCCAGCTAACTGAGCCCAAGGCACTAGTCCACCGCCAGCAGCACCTTCTACTTGAGAAACTCCTGGCGTTGCGAGTATTTTTCCATTAGCAAAAAGGTGTAAAGGTAATATTAGTAAAACTAGACTAATAATTCGGTACATAGTTTTTATACCACTCCACAAAGGTGTCGGCATCTATCGGTCTTGAAATATAATAGCCTTGGGCATACTCACAGCCATAAGACGCTAACAAAGCAAGACTTTCTTTATTCTCAACCCCTTCAGCAACTACTTGCATGTTTAACTTATGGCCTAAAGAAATCGTCGAGCTGACAATATCTTGATCTTTCGGACAAGCTTCCAATGACAGAATAAAGCATTTATCTATTTTTAACTCATCAACCGGTAACGTTTTTAATTTAGATAATGATGATTGACCTATACCATAATCATCCACTGATATTTGAAAACCTAACGTTTGAAGATGAGAAAGCCGTTCAATGACAATTTCTTCATTCTCGGCTAAATCACGTTCTGTTAACTCTAACGTTAGTTGGTTAGGCGAAACATTATATTTTTCAATAGTCGACAACAAGTAATCGACAAACTCTGGATGTTGAATATCTTGTGCTGACAAATTAACGGAAACGCGAATACTTAAACCAATTTCATTCCATTTCTCCATTTGCATCGCAACATTTTTAATCACCCAATGAGTTAAGCTAACAATGAGCCCTGACTTTTCAGCTAAACTGACAAAATGCTCTGGATTAACAAAGTTACCTGCTTTATTGATCCAACGTATTAACGCTTCCGCTTTCTCAATTTTATTATTTGATAAATTTAACTTAGGTTGATAGTTAAGAAATAACGGACTATTTTCCGAATGAATCGCCATTCTTAACTCTTCAATCATTTGAATTTTCTCTAGATAAGCTTCATCTTCTCCGTCTTCATATTGACGGATAGCTTTTTGCTCTTTTGTGGCTGAGCGCATTGCCATAATCACTCGGCGCATCAGTAATTCAGGTGTTTTGCCATGCATAATCGAGTTAACTGAACCAATATGTAATTCAAGGTTCATTTTAATATCATCAACCCAATAAGCTTGTGTTAATCGGTCGTGTAAGCTTAATAATTCAGGCTCAATTTCTTTTAAATCGGCAATGGCTAACACTAAAATAAATTCGTCTGAATCAATTCTTCCCGCAGCACCAAGATTAATATTTTCATGATGTGCGTTTATAGAATCTTGCAGTCGTTTTGCTAACTCTTTCAATATAACATCACCATTTTCAGGACCTATGGTGTCATTAATTTGGTTAAAGCCTTTTATATTGATACTGGCTAATAACAAATTTGCGTGTGCACTAATACACTTATCAATAATATTAAGCAACATTTGACGATTATATAAAC
Organism: Thalassotalea sp. SU-HH00458; assembly: GCF_040362795.1. Lineage (NCBI taxonomy): Bacteria > Pseudomonadati > Pseudomonadota > Gammaproteobacteria > Alteromonadales > Colwelliaceae > Thalassotalea > Thalassotalea sp. SU-HH00458. Next base: position 287,424 of record NZ_BAABWW010000005.1, on the reverse strand, counting down.
CGGTCAGATGATCATGTTCCGCTTGAAATTTAATCTCTTTTTCTCGATGACTTATCGCTTCACCCATTGTAGAAAAGGCATAGTAAAGTTCATTAAACTCCGTCGGTAAACGGTGTTCATTTTTTTCAATTTTCAACTCTCCACGACTTATTCTGGCGGTAAGTTTCATTAAGTAATTAAGCGGTGTTGAGATGCCTTTAGAAAGCAGTCTGGATAAAAACATTGAAATTAATATGATCAACAAAGCAATAAACAAGATAGATGAAATAAGTTGATTAAATTCTTCGTGGACTTCTTTCAGTGATGTTGATAACAAGGCAGAAATCCCTGCATTTTCATCAAAAGGCACTTTTTTGTTAAAGTAATTTGTTTTACTAATCAATAAATCTAAGGTGGTAATAGGAGCAATTGAAAGATCATTACTGTCATTCTCAAGATCGCTAATACTGGAAACAATATTTTGTTCCTTCACTACCAAGGTAATATCTAACGACGTTAAGTTTTTCAAATTAACTAATGAGGCTTTACTCAATTGAAAACCAACAATAGCGTACCCTATTTCTCTTGGCGCTTTAACGGGGAGAATAATGAGCTGATAAATACGATTATTGAGGACTAAAAACTGAGTCAGGTTTGAACTCGAAATGAGTTTTTTCACTTTTTCCGTGACTTGTGCATTAGTAACCTTTTGCTTGGCGCTGATTGAAATTAGCTCACCTTGCAAATCAACCATCACCATCAAGTCAGCATTTATTCTTTCCCCATGATTGAGTAAAACACTTTCAATGGTATTTTTATCTCGTGTAGCAATCGCTTGCTTAAAGCCAAAGTCCGCCGTTAAAACACGCGTAGCGGTTACCAAAAGCTGTTCTTGTGAAGATAAATATTCAGTTAATACATTTTGAGCATATCGCATTTGACGCTCAATTTGTTTTTCCGTTAATTGCGCGGTTCTAAATGCGTAACTTGTCGTCAGCGTAATTGCGGTAATAACAATTAGTAATGCTGATAACCAGGCAACCTGTGATCGAATACTTAACCTAGTGAGCATGTTTACCTAACTCTCCAAAAGTGTTGCGTGGAACTGGAGTTTTCGTATTTAAAGTAAGGGTGATTTCTTTGTTATTAGCCTTAAGCAATGCAATGGGTAGCATTTCTCTATGTTCAACACCTTTCTTTGCATTTGGATGCCATAAATAAAATGATTTCGCCAAAGCAGGTATCTCATCTATTTCAATTTTTCCTGTCACATTAGATTTAACCGTATAGGTATTGTCATGAACATAAATATAGCCAACCATAGAGTCGTGAATATTACACCCCAAAACGACAATACCCTCTTGTTCAAATTTAATTGGATTTTTTGGGCGAGCAGCATACAACTTTAATTCGAAGGTTTTAGCCGCTGAAAATGAATACACATGGTGACGAATATCATCACTATTAGGAAAAGAGACTAAGCTGTTTTTTGGCGCTATTAAAACGTTAGGAGCAAACGATTTATCGATTTGGTCCATAATCAACGGTGTAGTGAAATCATTTTTTTCTGAGTGATGAAGAGGAATTTCGAGCACAACATCCGCTAATGGCTGACCATCTTGATTAATAACATTTATGGTTGTAGCGTGCGCCACATTACCAAGAGAAATGAGGAGAATGAAACCAACCAATATTGTTTTTTTATCAAGCATATTATTCTTAAATTAAACTTAGACGTTAAACAATGATGACTTGATTATGACAAGCTAACTCCAAATACGCAAAAATACTTAACCATCAGATCCTTAGGTAATTTTATCTTCCATTCAATCAATTATTCATTGAAAACGAACAGAGCCAAATCAACTACTTAAGTATTTTTTATATTCTACACTTTGTAAGCAGTTCTGAATCTTTAAAACGCAGGTTTTTCTCGCTAGCTAACAAACCTTAAAAACGTAACAAATAACGTCCTTGCCGATCAGGTTTTCCTAAAAAAGGTAATACTTGTTCAAGTGCTTTTGGCATAGTATTGTTCGGCGTCAAAAAGCCATTGCCAGAAACAGCAAACCCTTGACTGACAGAAGCGGTAAAACTTAACCCTAACTCATTTTGTTCATCTAAAGTGAGCACTACATCACCTTGCTCACAACTAAGTGATGTTGATAATTTTCCTAAGGCGACTTTCTGATCTAGCACAGTTACGGCCGCTTTATTCCAGGCAATGTCTCCTGTTAAAGACTGACAAATCGCATTACCGGCAACAAATTCAGACACGTTAATATCAACAAAGTCATGCGCTTTAACCGGCAGTGGTAACTTTAAATGAGAGGAAATATTATCAGCGCTTAGGGTTATTTTCGCATCCGTTATCCGTAATGCTGAAAATAATCCATGAATATTAGCAACACCTTCTGGACCTGACACCAACGCACCGCCGAAGGTAAGGTCAATGTTAGGATCAAGCGTTAATAATGACAGCGGGCTTACGTCTATTTTAATATCATTGACAATAAATCCATCATAATTAGCTGTTTTTATTTTACTCTGCCAAATAGTGCCATTAACAGTACTTAGCTGTAATTGACTAGGCAAAGTTACCCACTGTAAAACAAAGCTCGCTGGCATTAACGCCAATAAAAATATTACATAAGCGCCAATAACACCGACGCTGATCTTAAACCACTTAGCCATTAAATCTTTCCTAACTGCAAGCGTTTCACTCGCACTTGTCCAGGTTGCTCACCTTTTGTTAAATCAATTGTTTCTACTTGAATACCTTCATCGTTCGCGAGTTTTTCTAACCAGGATAATAATTGTGTAAAGGCAATATTATCTATCCACACTTGCACACTATCACTTTGCGGTTGAATACGCGTAATAGTTATCGCATGTTGTCTAGCACTACGATTGACTATTGACGACAGACTGCCTGAGCTTGCCTGAGTGTTACCCGCCTTTTTTGCCGCTTTATAACGTTGTGTTTCACTGGCGACAAAGGTTAATAACGTTTGTTGGCGCGTTAATTTACTCTGCCCTTTGTCAATATTTTCATGTAAAGGTTGCCAAACAAAGCTATAGAAAATAAACACGAATAAAACGCCAGCTAAAGAACCAACTAAACGTTGCTCGCGCGAATTAAGGCCTAACCACCAAGTTTTCATGAACGACCTCCTTTCGGGGCAGTAATACTAAATGATCCAGTAATTTGATCGCCTTGATTATTTTGAGCACCTTGCGAAACAGAAAAGCCTTGTCGTTCTAATAAGGTTTTAAATTGTTCAAACTGTTGATAACTCGTTGCCGTGGCCTGCATACGTAACTCATTTCGCTTACCATCAAACTTAATTGACTCGGGTTTTAACTGAGGAACTTGTGAAAAAGCGGGTTGTATAGTTGTTAACATCACCAAAAAACTTCCCTCATTGCTGGTGGTTCCGATCTCAGCCATTTTTCTTTTTAATTGTGAACGAATCGTTGAAATGCGCACTCGTTTAGTTTCAGGGAAAGCTAATTTATATTGCGCTATAATTTGTTGCTCAAGTGCGTGATTTTGATTATTTATCTGCCATAAAGTTGCAGATTTCAAAAGCAAATTAACCAACAAAGCTAGCCCAGCAAAACCTGCTGCCCAAACCCACGTTTTTAGCAAAGGGGAGCGTGTTGATTTAACTTGAAACTCACCCTGTAATAGATTGAAATTTGAATGAGAAAGTTGCTGAGCAAATAATGCCAGTGGTAATTCTTCGGGTTGAGGATGAATTAAGATATTTTCTTCACAATCGGGTAACGTTGAAAAAGCATCGATATTGATAGTTTCGCCGTTTTTCCAAAGCATATTTGCTTGTTGCCAAAGGTTTTCATCAAATAAGCCACCTTGCCAATTGTGTTGTTTTAATAACACTTGATTGTCAATCATAATTGCTTGCCAATTCTCTTGTGCATCAGGTAAAGCTAAAACATCAGGTAGCATTCTTTTTGTTGAAATACCCGCTTCATTTAACCAACTGAGCCAATAATTCATCTGTTGCTGTTCAACAACCGCAACAAAACAATTTTCATCCGATTGAGGGGCTTTATTGTCTCCGTAAGCAAAAAACAATTGCTCTACGTCTTGGGCCAATTCGTCTTCAAGCATGTAAGGTGCCGCTAAGCGAATGGCTTTCTGTGATTTTGCCGGCACATGTAAGCTTTTCAACGTAACATCGCAGCTAGGAACCAACACAACGACTTCTCTTGATTGTGCTTTTTCGGTTAATTGCGAGAGTTGATCAACGCCTGATAGCTCGCCGCTGGCAATGATTTCTTGCCCATGAGTGTTCCACACCATCCAATGAATAGTGTTGTGATGATTACTGCCTAAACGAATGATTAGATTTTCTGCCATTAGTCACGTCCTATAGTGCGGCTAATTACGCTAATTTTATTATTATCAGCTACATATAAAGTAGAATTTAATTGAAAGTAGCTATTATTAAAGTTTGCTGTTGCCTTTAGTTTAAAGTATTCACTATCAACAACAAACCGCTGTTTTTGTTCTTCGGTCAATTTTAACGTTTTAATTTCAGGTAATTCGAAAAACGCATTTACATCTTTAAAACCATTTTCTTCTCTTGCAGAAAGCGCTTGTTCCGCATCTTCTCGAGACATAGACAACATTGCTTGCAATATTTCGGGCGATTCCTGTGATAGCGTATTGATATTCACTTGATACAAGTTATTGTTGGGTATTACACATACATAGTCTTTCAATGCTTGGATCACCGGAAGTGTAAAATGCTCGATAACTCGTAATTCATTCACACTCGCCAAGAAGTTATTCGCTGAAAAATATGGAAATTCTTTTGCCGCATAATCATTATCCTCCGCGCCGCCTGCACTGACGATAGCAGAATCACCATCAAGCCAATCTGTCAGGGCATCCGCCATATATTCGGCCGAAAATTCATCGACCTCGTCAATATTTAACGCGATTAATAATTCTTCAAAGGCAAGTCTCGCCGGTGCTTTTTTATTACTTCCCCTTTCGACAGGTTGTGAACGTAGAGCATTTAAATTAAAACACGCTTGTAAATCGGTTATTTCACCCGATATTTCACCGTAATCAACAGGATAAGTGGTTTTTCCTTGTGCCCACATTTGCCCTAAATGTGTGCTGTCTTTTTCTTCATTAAAGGTAGTTAATAGTACACGTTTAGCAAAAGCCTCGGCCCCCATCGCATACCAATAAGCCTGTTGATTAAAGTTTATATTAGTGGTGCGTTGCACTTGTAATTGTAAACGGGCTAACATTTGAGTAGCAATAATGGCAGCTAATGCCACCACTAACATCACGGTAATTAATGCAACACCTTGGCATTTTATCGATTTCATCGTCGCTCACCTTGTGAAGAAGCAGGCGTATTACCACGTTGTGCATTTTTTGAATTGTTTAGACTCTCATCATTTGAGTTAGGTCTTCGAGGATCAATTGAACGAACTTTGTTCAATCCATCTGCCACTAAAAATTTTCGCTCGATAATGCCAATATCTTCTGTTTCTACAATCAATTTTATTGCTTGTGGAAATTGCGCTTTAATTAAAGTGTTCTGCCATTTATTTTTATAATAATATTCAATTTCAATCCCCGTTACTTGTTCAATTAATTTTCGAACTCTAGGCTCTTCTCCGGTTACTGCATCAACAAAATTAAAATGTAATCGCTCTAAAACATTTTCATTTATACGATAAGCGACTGATTGTAAGTCACTACGCGGGATCAATAACCCTGGGTTGGTCCAGCCATGTCTTACGAAGGCAATACTTTCATCACTAGTAGAAAAACTTCCTTGCTCAGTATGGATAAAATTTTCGAGTGGCGCTTCGCCCTCTATCCGCATTGAACGGGCCGCAATTTGTAGAAAATCTCGTTCGATAACCAACCATGCTCGCTGAATATCATTCAACCTTTGCATTTTTTCATTAGAAAATCGTTCACTTTGAATCACGCCATCAAAAACACTAAAGCTTGCTAAACTGATCATTGCAAAAATAGCAATCGCTAATAAAACTTCTATTAAAGTAAAGCCTCGACTCTTTTGACGTTTTTCAAGAAAACTCATCACTAAATGCCTTTTGAAACATAAGTCATCAAGCTAGTAAGTGCCAACTCTGAGTTTTCGCTTTGTCTTACTTCTATGACAATTGACCGCATGTCATTGTCTTGAGTTTTAATCACTTTTTGTGTCCAAAACCATTCGCGCCCTGCCATGGTTACTTTACCCGTTTTATTATTTTTAGGTGGCCAAGATTCATCAAGGCTAGCTTCAACAAGTTGATTAGACGCTACCCAATCAGCAATCATTTTATTTTCTAAATTATTTAAGCTATTAAAGTGTGTGTCAGCAGTATCAAGTAGTGCTAATCCCGCAAGTGAAAATACCGATAAAGCCAATAACACTTCAATTAACGTAAAACCTTGCCAAACTCGCTTTAAAACCATTACTCGTTTTTCCCATAATGATCTTCAGCAGAAAATATCTCACCATTAACGAACGGACCAACAACATCAACTGGTGTACTATATAATCCTATTACCGAGAACGAAGTATCAGGTGCGTCAAACCATTGTGGATGAAAAGAAAAATCAACACGAAACGGTGTGATATCTCCGCCAGATAATATATACACTTGTGGAATGATTGGTTTTTGATCTTCACTTAACCCTTCTTGCATCTCATCTAAATGTTCATCGTGCGGCGTAAACAATTCCGCAGACACTAAAGGAGGTTGTTCTAAGGGGAGATCATCAAACATTAAAGAGATGATGATATTTTCTGGTAATTCATGAGGAGTTAATATTTCGTTATCAGGTAGCGCAGTCCATCGCAATCCGTCATAACCGACAAATTGATATGTGTTTTCGTCAATAAATAAGCCTAATTCAAGATTATTCAATAAACCATATTCTGCCGCTAAATTAAAAACACCGGCAAAACGATGTGCTTCCTGTTCTAGTTGTGACTCAGGTTTATTGGAGGAAAAATTAATTTGAATGGCAGCCACCATCAAACCGATCACCACGATCACCAACAAGACTTCAATTAACGTAAAGCCTTGTGGTTGTCTTCTTCTACTACCTTTTTTTAACATTGCTTAAATAGGTGTGGGTAGTTTTATTTTGTGGCAATATTTTATTGATAATCAGCTAAATTCCAATTTCCAATATCATCGTCTGTATCGGCTTCGCCATCAGGACCCATTGAAAAAATATCCATTTTCCCATGTTCACCAGGGTTTAGAAGCTGATAGTCGTTACCCCATGGGTCTTGAGGTAAACGTTTAATATAACCACCTTCAGGAAAACGACGAGGGATCGGCTCTATTTCTGTTTGCTCAACTAAGGCTTCAAGCCCTTGTTCAGTCGTTGGATAATTATAATTTTGTGAGCGATACATGCCTAACGCGGTTTCCAATGAACCTATATCAATCACAGCTTTTTGTTCTCGAGCGGTGTCTTGACTGCCCATTAAATTTGGTACGATCATACTGGCAATGATGCCGATGATAACCAGCACCACCATGACTTCTAATAAAGAAAAACCTGATTGTTTAGACTGCATTTTCTTTTTCATGTTAACTTCCTATCAATGTATTTAATTGAAGAATCGGTTGTAAAATCGCCATTACGATAAACAACACGATACCTGCCATAGTCACCATAATTGCTGGCTCTAATGCCTTTAATGAAATATTCATTAAGGCTTCAAACTCTCTATCTTGGTTATCCGCCGCTCGACCAAGCATATGTTCTAGTTGACCACTTTTTTCACCACTTGCGATCATATGAAGCATCATAGGTGGAAATAATTTGGTTTGTTCAAGCGATAATCGCAAACTTGACCCTTCTCGTACTTTATCAGCCGACTGTTTAACTTTATCTTTAATGTACAAGTTTTCTAATACTTCACCGGCAATACTCATGCTTTCTAATAGCGGTACTGCACTTGCAGTTAAAATACTAAGCGTTCTGGCAAATCGAGCAGTATTCACTCCACGAATAACTTTACCAAGTCCTGGTAAAACCAACAGCCTCTCATGCACTTGATATCGAAAGTGTGGGCGCTTCATTAATTGTAAGAACACCATAAAAACGATAACGAGCAACAAAAATATTGCCAAGCCATAATTCTGTAAAAATTCACTACTGGCAATTAAAAACTGAGTCGTTCCTGGTAAGCTCGCACCTAAATGTTCAAACTGGCCAATTATTTGTGGTACGACTGAAGTCAGTAAAACGACAATAACGCCAATGGCAACCACGGTCATGATCGCAGGGTAAACCATCGCTTGGATCATTTGTGAGCGAAGCTTTTGACGTTGTTCAGTGTAATCAGCTAATCGGTCTAATACTTTATCTAAATGACCTGACTTTTCACCAGCCGCTACCATAGCACGAAATAAATGACTAAAAACATGTGGAAACTCAGCCATGCTTTCAGCTAAACCGTATCCTTCAGTAACTTTTGTTCGAACCGCCATTACCATACTTTTCATGGAGTTTTTATCACATTGCTCAGCAACCGCTAACAGTGATTCTTCAAGAGGTAATCCTGATTCGACTAAAGTGGCTAATTGACGGGTAAATAATGCCAACTCCGTAGCTGATATTTTCTGACGATTGCCAAACCCAGAGGATTGCTGCTTTTGTTTACTTTTTACTAAACTCGCCGTAACTTCTGTTGGCATTAAGCCTTGGTCACGTAGCAGTGCTCGTACATGTCTGGGCGTATCGCCTTCAATCACGCCTTTTTTTATTTTTCCACGGTTATCAACCGCTTGGTAATCAAAAGCTGCCATTTATTTATTAATCTTCTCGGGTAACGCGAAGCACTTCTTCAAGTGTGGTATTGCCGGCAAGTACTTCATCAAAACCATCTCGACGAATACTTGGTGTAGATTTTCGTATAAGTTTTTCGATTTCTTGTTCGCCTTTGCCGTTATGGATTAATTCGCGCACTTTATCATCTACTAGCAATAATTCATGAATACCGGTACGACCTTTATATCCTTTATGATTACACTCAACACAGCCGACAGCTCGGTAAATATGTGTTTGATTATCGCTAGTTAAACCTAGTAAGTGTAATTCTTCTTCATCAGGTAAGTGGCTTTCTTTACAATGTGGGCACAAAGTTCTTACCAAACGCTGCGCTAAAACCCCTAATAAACTTGACGATAATAAAAAGGGCTCTACCCCCATATCTTCCATCCGAGTAATGGCACCGGCAGCCGTATTGGTATGTAATGTTGATAACACTAGATGCCCTGTTAAACTTGCTTGTACAGCAATTTGCGCCGTTTCTAAATCTCGAATTTCCCCCACCATCACCACATCAGGATCTTGACGTAAAATAGCGCGCAATCCTCTGGCAAAGGTCATATCAACTTTGGTATTGACTTGAGTTTGACCGATTCCTTCGATGGCGTATTCAATCGGGTCTTCAACCGTTAAAACATTGCGCTGTTTATGATCAATTTGGCTTAATCCCGCGTATAAAGTCGTTGATTTACCTGAGCCAGTAGGCCCAGTGACTAAAATGATGCCATGAGGTTTATCGATCAATTGTGAAAATTTGACACGGTTGGCATCTGTCATGCCTAAATCTTGTAGGTCTAAGCGCGCAGAATTTTTATCTAATAAACGTAAAACAACGCGTTCACCATGACCTGTTGGCATTGTTGATACACGCACATCCACTGCTCGACCGGCAATACGTAATGAAATACGGCCATCTTGTGGAATACGTTTTTCGGCAATGTCTAATTTAGCCATAACTTTGATACGAGAAACTAACAATGAAGCGAGTTTACGATTTGGCTTTAAGACTTCTCGTAAAACACCGTCAACACGAAAACGTATTTGCAAAGACTCTTCAAAGGTTTCAATATGAATATCTGAGGCATTTTCTTTGATCGCCTCGCTAAGCATGGCATTGATCATTTTGATGATCGGGGCATCATCTTCATTTTCAAGTAAGTCTTCTGTTTCAACCATTTCATCAGCTAAGGAATATAAATCGACTTCATTGCCAATGTCTTCCATCATTTGCTTAGCTTCAGAAGAATCACGCTGATAAGCATTAGCTAATAATAACTCAAATTTGTCAGCGGTTTCGGTGACTAAAGTAAAAGGTTGTTTCACCACACGCCTAGCTTCAATCAACACATTAACATCAACATTTTCTAAACAATGTAATCTTAATTCATCGTCGACTTTTTGAAACAGCACACTATGCCGTTTGGCAAATCCAAACGGTAAGCGTATCGACTGTGGTACAACTTCATCCGGTGCATCTAGGATCGATTCTACAGTAGAGTTCAATATTTCTTCACTCATCCGCTTTACTTCTCTACGCCATTATCTGATTTTTTATCTTGTTGTTTATTATCAAGATATTCATCAAACGATGGCGGTAATGACAGTTCATCATTCCAAGCCGGTAACAAAGGTAATTTTTCATCCGATAATAACTCTAAACCGTCTTCTTGTTTACGAATTTGATCGGCACGAATGAAATTATATTTATCTTGACTGATTTGGTTCATCAACTTGCCGTCACGAATAATCGTAGGACGAAGAAAAACCATTAAGTTACGTTTTCGTTTCGTATTACTGGTTGATTTAAATAAATGACCGAGAATTGGAATATCGCCTAACAGAGGAACTTTTTGCACACTTTCTTGCACATCTTCATCAATTAAACCACCTAAAATTACCGTCGCGCCATTATCTGCCATAACAGTTGTTTTGATTTCACGCTTATTAATAGAAATATCAACACCTGTGGCACCACTGACCGACGAAACTTCTTGTTCAATGGTTAACTGTACGCCAGTGCCTTCATTCACTTGTGGAGTTACTTTTAATTTAATCCCAACTTCTTGACGATCGACCGTTTGGAATGGGTTGTTGTTATTACTGCCTGTTGTTGAACCAGTAATAATAGGTACTTCTTGACCCACTAAGAAATGGGCTTCTTCGTTATCTAACGTGGTGATACTTGGTGTTGCTAAAATATTGGAATTAGTATCCGCACTTACCGCTTGAATTACTGCCCCCCAATCATTTTTTAAGATGCCGAACATCATACCATTCACTGAGCCAAGCACTTGTGCGAGTAAGTTATAATCACCTTTAGTATCGTTTAAGCGATATTCATCACTTATTTTTTCACCAGTTTCAGAAGAGTAAACCGCTGGAACAATATCCCCTTCAATACTTTTAGCCGCTTCAGCAGCACCAGCAACTGCACTGATTGAAGCCGGTCCATTATTAAATTGAGTAAAGCCACCTTGTTCATGAAACCATTGAACGCCAAGATTTACGCCATCACTTTCGAACACTTCAACAATGATTGCTTCAATAAGTACTTGTGCACGACGTACATCAAGTTGACGGATAACCGCCTCTAATGAACGTAGCATGTCTGGCTGTGCAGTGATCACTAAAGTATTAGTATCTTTATGCGCTTCAATACTGATATTACGTTTTTGGCTATTACGTTTATTTGTACTGCTTGTATTGGCTTCAGCTTCTATTGATTCACTCACCCCTTTTAACACATCCACTAATTCTTCAGCTTTTGAGTACTTCAGGTAATAGACGCGCGTGTTACCGTTATTTTCCAGTTCACTGTCTAAACGTTGAATTAATTTTGCAATACGTTCGCGAGCCTGTTTTTCGCCACTGACGATAACACTGTTGGTTCTTTCATCTGCCACTATTTTTGGAATTAGAAAACTTGGTGTACTGCCTGCTTTACCTTGGCTTGATTTATTTAACGCTTCAACGATACGCACCATTTCGCCAGCCGATGCAAACTGTAGTTTAATGATTTGCTCAAATTGATCACCTGCTCGGTCAACACGTTTAATGATATTTGCTAAACGATTAACCACAGACGCTGTACCAGTCATAATAAAAACATTGGCGGGATCGTAATTTACTACTGTACCACCGCCCGCTTGGTCTGACATTTGACGTAATAATGGTGATAACTCGCGCACGGTGACATTTTTTACTTCAACCACTCGGGTAACCATTTCGTCACCAACCCCAGGGTTGTCATCATCTACTAAAGGCGTTGCGGCAGATTTTGCTTTTTTATTACGAACAACTTTGATGATGTTATTGCCGGTTTCTATTGCGGCAAAACCATAAACTTCTAAGACGTTTAGGAAAAATTGATAATACTGCTCTTCGGTTAACAAGTCGTAACTTCTGACATTTACTTTGCCACGAACATTAGGGTCAACAATCATGGTTTTTTTAAGGTTTTTACCAACAATATTGATAAACTCGTTAAGATCTGTACCCTTAAAATTTGGTGAATATTGAGCAGCACTGGCTGAACTTGCCGTTAGCAATAAGCCATTAAAAACACATACGGTAGATAAAATTACTACTGCTCGTTTTAACCAAGACGCATATACAGTCTTGCGCATGAAAAATTCCTTATATATTAAATTTATGACTATTGAATACTAAACAGTATTTCGGTCATTTCACCACTACGATCAACCAGTAATGATATTTCTTGTTCTTCTTTCAAAGCCTGTAAAGCCTGAGCGGCTTCACTCGGTATTGTCAGATCTAAACCGTTCATTTGAACCGCAACATCACCTGATTTCAACCCTGAAGATTGAAAAAACTCAGGGGCTTTACCCGGCATTAATTGATAACCAATAATATCGCCATTTTCCCTTTTCGGGATAATTTTTAAATAATCCGTTATCTTACCTGGGTCATTATTAATGTCACTTTTAAGCTGCATTGCTGTGCGACTAAGTATTTTATTATCGCGTTGATCAAGTACTTGTGGGCCGTTCGAAGGGGATGGTTTAACAATTCCTCTACTGGGTTTTCTCTCACTTGTCCTATTCACTGAATGTGTTTGTCGTTTATTATAATCAAAACCATCAAGCATTAAGGTTTCAAGGCGTCCTGATTGCTTAATTAACACTCTATCTGTTGCCACACTATCAAGTACCGCTCGCGTACCAGTAATTTTATCTCCAATACCATAAGTTTCTTGTTTGCCATTATTTTCGATAATGGCAGCGGCAATTGTAACATCATCACTGGCAACTGTGCCTGTTAAGGTTAATCTCAATTTTGTTTCAGGTGCATCTTGAACTTTGACTTCTTCAATAGTTTTTTGTTCAGAGTATTTGCCAAATAAATTGAGCTGACTAATTACACTCACGTTCACATCATGGCTATTATCATTTGCCGATGTATTGTATTTGGCGATAATAGGTGATGCTATTTTATTGTCTGCTGCGACTAACCAAGTAAATTGCGCTAATAAATAAGCAATATAACAAAGTAACAAAGCAGAAATTACTTTGGCAATATTCTGTTGAGGCAATTTTTGTAGTTGCTCGGAAAGCTCTGTCATACTCGATGGAAACTGCATTTTGATGATAATGAATTCATTTTAACTGTTATTATTCTCCCGATGATACTTGAGCTAAGCTTAAGCAACAAGAAATCTACCAAAAATTTAACTAATATTTACAAAGTAGTCTTTTTCATGGTGTAAAATACCAAGCTATGGTAACTTTCGCGATATTATGCACACGGTATATAACAAGACGATGACACAAGGTAAAGAATTAACAAAAAATACCTCAACACGACTTGATAAATGGCTTTGGGCGGCGCGTTTTTATAAAACTCGCGCCATAGCTAAGCAAATGATCGACGGTGGTAAAGTTTTCTATAATGGTCAACGGAGCAAATCAGGTAAATCTGTTGCGATTGGCGATGTAATAAAAGTTCGCCAAGGCTTTGAAGAAAAAGAAGTAACAATCATTGCCCTTGCCGATAAAAGAAAAGATGCGACATTTGCCCAAACACTCTATTTAGAAACACCAAGAAGCAAAGAAACTCGCGAGAAAAATGCCTTAGCTCGCAAACAAGGTATTTTGCTCAGTCCAGCTTCGGACACTAAACCCGATAAAAAACAACGTCGGAAAATTAGACAATTTAAAGAAAGGATTTAAGGTTTGAACTCACAACCTGATATTTTACATCGTTATTTATTTGATGACCTTCACGTACGAGGCGAACTCGTTCAACTTTCAGATACCTATCAGCAAATCATTGCTAACCATGATTACCCTTTAGGGGTACGCCAATTATTAGGTGAGTTAGTTGCCGCCACGTGTTTATTGACTGCAACCTTAAAATTAGAAGGTGAAATTTCCGTTCAATTACAAGGAGATGGACCAATAGGGTATCTAGCTGTTAATGGCGGACATAATCAAAAAATGCGTGGCATTGCCAAGTTAAAAGAAGATACAACTGCCGAAGGTTTACAAAACTTAATTGGTAAAGGCACCATGGTCATTACCATTCACCCTGAAAAAGGCGAAGCTTATCAAGGCGTTGTTGCGCTTGAGCAGTCAACTATCGCAGATTGTTTATCGCATTACTTTAAGGTATCTGAACAAATACCTACCATGATTTGGCTTTTTCATAATGATGAGACACAGCAAGTGGCAGGCAGTTTAGTGCAATTACTTCCTGATGGTGATGATAAAGAAAAACAACAAAATGATTTTGAGCACTTGTGTCAACTTACGCATACGCTAAAAGCGGAAGAAATCTTTACACTTGATGCAGAAACACTGTTATTTCGCTTATATAACCAAGAGAAAGTTAGGTTATTTGATCCGCAAGTTGTTGAGTATCAATGTAGTTGTTCAGAAGAAAAATGTATGAATGCTATATCGCAAATCCAAGCAACTGAAATAAAAAGCATATTAGAAGAGCAAGGCTGCATAAGCATGACATGCGATTATTGTTTAACAACCTATGCTTTTTATGAAAAACAATTAACGCATTTAATCAATGATGTGAAACATTAAATTTACCATTGATAGGATTTAATATTAAGGCGCAAGATTGCGCCTTTTTTTATGACTTTCATAACAATTTTCTCGTTATTTCAGGCACGAATTTTCCAAATAATTCCTCTACATATTTGACCTTTTATAATACTCTATAGCCATCATATTTTATTGAGTAATTCCCTTTGGATCATAAAGCTTTAGCTAACCAAGTGTTAGCAGATATTAAAAACAATAACAAAAAAACAGCCATGAGCAAGTTAGCTGATCTTATTAAACAACAAGCACCGCTAGAAAATTTATGGGGAGGATTAACACGCATTGCACTTTCGGTTGGCGAAGTTGATTTAGCGATAACATGTGCTGATAATTATCTAAAAATCTCACCCAAAGACGAAAATAGATTATTACAAGTAGCCAGTATTTACGCGGAAGCGGGAAAAATTCAACAAGCTATCGCGTTAATATCACCAATCAAAGATTCAACTCAGTCAATCGCTATTCATCATTTTCTCGGCACTGTATTTAGCCAAGTGGGAGAAATGGAAAACGCCATTAAACATTTACATATCACGTTAAAGAAAAATCCTTTATTAGGTATTTCATGGTTAACATTATCGGCGCTAATAACCTTCACTAAAAACAGTCCTGAATTTGAAACTTTAATCGCCATCGAAAGTAAGATGCGACAAGGTAATGATCAACAAAATCAAATACCTTATTGGTTTGCCTATGGTAAAGCATTACTTGATATTGGCGATGAAGAACAAGCATTAAGCAAATTCAACATTGGTTGTCAGCTTATGCAGGCTAAATTTAATTTTAACGATATTGCTTATCGACAAAATGTTAATGATATTATCAACCATCAAAATGAAGATTATTTCAATAGTTTACCTACCCCTAAACATAGCTCTGAACGCAAATACATTTTTATTGTTGGATTACCTCGAAGCGGTACCACGTTAATACAACAAATATTAACGTCACATAGTCAAATTCAATCAGGCGGAGAATCAAACAACTTAGCTTTAGCAATGGCTCCTTTTGGCGCAAATGCGCTTAATCGTCTCAATAAGCTAGATAATAATGAAAAAATATTAGCGGATATCGAACTTGAATATGACA
The DNA here is from genome assembly GCF_040362795.1 of Thalassotalea sp. SU-HH00458. Classification (NCBI taxonomy): domain Bacteria; kingdom Pseudomonadati; phylum Pseudomonadota; class Gammaproteobacteria; order Alteromonadales; family Colwelliaceae; genus Thalassotalea; species Thalassotalea sp. SU-HH00458. Next base: position 271,419 of record NZ_BAABWW010000005.1, on the reverse strand, counting down.
ACCTCTCTCGACAAAGGTACGGAGATGAAAATTTCATCATTGATAAATCCATGAACATTAACCATCATGTCGGTTTATTACAACATATCTATCCAAAGGCTACATTTATTCAAATCACACGCGATGAAACAGCCAATGCTTGGTCATGCTTTAGAACATTTTTCAGCCAAGGTCTTGCTTGGAGTTTTAACCTCGAACATATCAAAACGTTTTTCTCTTCAGAAAAAGCGTTAACAAGACATTGGCAGTCGCTGTTTAATGATAAGCTTTGTCAAATAAGCTACGAAGCATTGATAGAAAACCCAGAGGACGTTATCAGTAAATGTTGCCAACATATTGGTATTGACTATCAAGATGAAATGTTAAGTTTTTATAAGAATAATCATCCAGTTCAAACAGCAAGTGTTGGACAAGTAAGAAATAAACTAAACAAAAGCTCAATTAAAGCTTCTGAATTTATTAAAGAAAAGTTTCAATTATTGTGAAATGGTCAGTAATGATTATCAAAAAAACGCAGCCTGTGCTGCGTTTTTTATAGTCTATTTTTAACACGGATTAATTTTTCGCTAGTACGGGTGCAAAAGTATTGTCAAACCACCCTTTGATCAAATTTAACTCATGATAATAAAGTTTGTTTGCATGTAATGAGCGTTGAAATTTAAAGTGTTTAGGCCATAAATACACGCCTCGAGAAATTAATATTTTATTACTGTTATCCATCACTTGAAAATCAAACTCGATACGAGGTGGCGTTGAATCATCAACGACTCTTATTTTTCGACTATTAGCAAATGAAACCGCACCTGCTAAATCTAAATTTTTGACCTTAATATAAAGACTATATCCATCGGGTAATTGTGCCGCTAAATCTTCAAAATGATTCTCGAAAACGGCAAACAAATCACTTTGGAAAGTCTTTTTATTTTCAAAAGATGCATATATATCTGCGTATTTTTCTGGCGATTGCCAAGTAACCTGACTTGTCCCTGCATGGGCTGTTAATACCATTAAGCAACTTAACGTTAAAATAATTTTGCTAAACATCATCTGAAATCCTTATTCATTTTCAATTAATATAGCTTGGTAAGATCCGAGAAGCAAACCACACCTATTTATTGTTTTATAACTAATTAAGTGAAGAAATTCGTCACAACGAATCATTTTAGCGGGTTCATGTAAAATTTTGTCAAAAAAAACCCTAGATTACTCTAGGGTTTTATCAACAATCTTACTTTTTACACGATATTAGAATTCAGCATTAACACTGAAACGGAAATAACGTGGTGTTTGGAAGTCAGTTGGTAAACCGTAAGTTGGATTAGGTCCACCATCATAGCCGCCTAATTCAGCATCCCAACCAGCGTAACGCTCGTTAACTTCATTCATCTGTGTAGCTTTATCATTATTAGTGACGTTAAATACATCTGCACGGAAAGTAATTTTACTGTCATCCCAGTAATAATCATAAGATGCAGATAAATCTAATTGCCATGTATTGGCTGTGCGCCCTTCAGAACCACGTTGCACTAATTGGCCATCTTTAACAAATGATGCTGCTTGATATAGCGAAGCAAATGCATCTGTTGGATGGAAGCCAAATGAGTTCAGTGGACGACCTTCAGTCCAGTTAAAGTTAGCCCCTACTGTTAAGTTTTCAATAACTTGGTAAGCACCGTTAATTTTGAATGAATGACGACGATCATTTGGTAAGTTACCACTTGCACCATCGGTTAAGCCCGGTTGGTCAAAGTTTGTTGTTAAACCAGAATCGTTTTGGTCATTATCTGAACGCACGAAACCTTCATTGTTGCCCCAGCTATGTGCCCACGTATAAGTAAAGCCAAACATCCAATCGTCTTCCCAAGCACGATCAAAGGTAACATCTACAGAGCCATAAGAACGTTCTGCTGCAGGGTATCCTAATTGATCAGCGGTAATAGTATAGGCTTGATTTGCTAAAGGACCATCACCATCAGGGTCAGTAGTAATTGTTACATCTTCACCTGGATTGGTTAATACATAATAATGGAAACCACTACATAATGTACAACCACCATCTAGCATGGCATCAAAACCGGCATCAATCGCGATATCTTCTAAAGAACTACCTAAGTCGCGGTAAGTTGCCTTGATACCAAAGCTCCAAGAATCACCTAATAAGCGTTGGTAGCCTAAAATAAATTCATCTTGATACATAGGGTCAAGATCAGCATTTACTGTCTCTGCCGTATTCTTAAGAGTACCGTCACCATAAGTTGTAACACCAGTAAGTGCTTCGCCTAGTTGTGGAATAAAGTTAGCGTCAATGCTTTCAACAGCAAAAAACTGACGTGTATATAATTCATCACCCGCTAAACGTACGTTTGTATTAGTTGCTACTGGTAAGAAATAACGACCGTAGTTAGCAAATACCTTACTTTCACCATCACCGTTAATATCCCAGCTTAAACCAACGCGTGGTGCCCATTGATCTTGAACATCAACAAACTTATCACCAGCTTTGTTGTAGTTTTCAAAAGACTCATTACGTAAACCAATACGCGCAACGATATCTTCTGTTACTTGCCAAGTATCTTCAATGTAAAAAGCAGCTGACTTAGTTTCAAAGTCACCTTGGTTGATATAAAACTCTTGACGTACTGTTGAACAATCAAGTTGTCCCATATCCAACAAATCAGTATCACAACCTTCATAACGATAAGCTACACCACCTGCACGTTGTGTATCTTCGGTCGCTTCCATTTCTTCATAATCGATACCAAAACGTAAGGTATGATCATCATGTACATACCAATCAACATCGAAACGGTAAGCAGTACGTTTATCATTTTGAACAGACGGAGTGAATAAACCAAATGCACCAAATTCACGACCTGAAAAACGCTCATAAATTGCAGGTTTATCACCTAATGGGTTACTACCCATGTTCAAATTACTGTAACTGGCTTCGTTAATTGAATATTGCGCACTTACCGTTAAATCATCCGTTAAAATACCGGTATATTTTAAGCCCCATGTTTTACCACCACGCTCTAAAATATAATCACCGTACCACTCACCGGTAGTGTCTGTATCTGGGTTGTATAAATTTTTCGTGCTTTCTAGCTCAGAAGTATTATCCCAACCAGTAAATTCTAAAATATGATCATCAGTAATGTACCAATCAAGTTTTAAAGCATATAACGTATCATTTGCTTCACGATCATAAATAGCACTACTGTTTGCATAGTCACTATCACGATTTTCTTGATTCACTAAACCGAAAAAGAATAATTTATCTTCAATTAACGCGCCACTTGCCCAGACGTTAATATTAGTTTTTCCTCTATTATCTTTGTTATTAACTTGATAATACTCAGTTCCAGACGCATCTATATCGGCTTGATCTGTTCTGAAAACATCTGGCGACTCTTCACGCATTGAACCTGGTTCAAAATACGCACTTACACCAAATTTAAATTCATTGGTACCACTTTTAGTTACAGCATTAACAACACCACCCGTAGAGCGACCAAATTCAGCCGAATAACCACCGGTTTTAACTTCAAAAGATTTGTACATTTCAAATGGTAATTCAGACCCACCTAAACCATTACGGAAGTTGGTTGTATTGATGCCATTGACATAATAAGTATTTTCACCAACTGATGAACCACCGAAAGAAGCAAAGTTACCGAAATCACTATCACCTTTGATAGTTCCCGGCGCTAACATTGCTACTGAAGTTACGTCACGAGAAATTGGTACCTTGTTTAAATACTCAACATCAACAATTAATTGAGACTCACTTGAAGAGACATCAATCGCAGAAACTGCAGCACCAGTAACAGTGATACGCTCAATATCACCAGCTTCTAGTGTTAAATCTACCGTTGTAGAACCTGCTGGCCCAACTCTTAATGATTTTTCCTGTAAAACAGTAAAACCATCTTTTTTCGCTTCTAAAGAATAGTTACCTGAAGGTAAAAGTGGAAAACGATAATTACCTTGCGAATCAGATTGAACAGTACGCGTTAAACCTGTGGTTAAATTTTTAATAGTTACAGTAACATTAGCTAAAACATTGCCGGCTTGGTTTACAGAAGTACCTGTAATCGCGCCGTCATTTGCCATAGCAGGCATTGCAACGCCTAATGACATGGCAACAGCAGCAGCTGTGACAGATCGTTTAAACGATTTAGAAATATTTTTATTCATTTTATGTTTCTCTCTGGAGTGAAATTTTTATTTTTTATTATTATTATTATTTATATGACTACATGTTACAAAACGTAACATGACCTCTTAATAATGCCTTATGTGAAAATATATTCAAGTCGTTTTATTTACAAACTATTAATATTTCCTGAAAACACAAAATAAAGTAATAGATTGAATTTAAAGATAAAATTATATTGCTTTCCAAATGATTAAAATCTTTTGTATAAAAAACCGTACACTTGCCAACGTTTTATTGTTATTTCGTTTAAATTCATACCGTCAAAATGTTTCATCGTGAAACATTATATTGCGGTTGTTTTTTATCACCAACTTAGTTAAGTGATAGCCTGATGAAACTTCTACACTTAATACGCAATACTTGATTGTTTTTGTCTAGACAGAGTAATATTAACTTACTGCTAAATTTTGAAGAGTAAACTATGGTCATCGACACTGATGGATATGTACATGTTATTGAATATCTCACTGAACATTTGAGTTTATTTGAAAATAGTAGTGTCACTAATTCATCAAATGACTCAGTGATGGCTGTTATTGAACAGGAGCTTAGTGAACAAATCATCATGGTTTGTAATCAAAATGAGCAATTATCATTTAATCAACGTAATATTATTATCCGCGAAGTAGACGCCATCGTTTATGATTTAGAGGAAATCCTCTCTGGCGTTATTAATAACCCAGTCACTGAACAACAAAAAACCTTTTTAAAAGAATTTGCCCTATTAATAAAAAACCTGTTTGACACCGAAGTCCACGCTGGCACTACTGAGTAATTTCCCTTTACCTCTAGTTTATCTCTATTTGTTCCGTTATCATCCTGATTTTTTTAGGGGGAAAGTTATGAAAGCTCAAGTAAAATGGATTGGCGATGAAATGTTCGCAGGTATTTCAGAAAGTGGCCACACTATCGTTTTAGATGCTAATGCAGGTAGTTTAGCGCCTAGTCCATTAGAAAATGTCTTAATTTCATTGGGTGGCTGCTCATCTGTGGATGTGATCAGTATTTTAAAGAAAACACGTCAAAACGTAAGCGATTGTAAAGTCGAGATCAGCGGAACAAGAGTAGATTCTGTGCCCAAGTTATTTTCTGATATTCATTTACATTTCGTTATTTCAGGAACAAACGTGGAAGAAAAACATGTTAAGAAAGCAATTAGTCTTTCTGCCGATAAGTATTGCTCCGTTGCCTTGATGCTTAACAAATCCGTTAATATTACTCACGACTTTTCGATTATTGAATGTTAATGCTTTAAACAACTAGCTGGAGTAAGTGATACTTAGAGATCACTCATCCAGTCAAGTTGTTTATTGGCTTCATGCTTTTTTTGCATAATTTCTCGGATCAATGGTGTTAGGATTAACTCCATCGCCAAACCCATTTTGCCGCCTGGCACCACTAACGTATTCATTCTTGACATAAAAGCACCATCGATCATGCTGAGAAAGTACGGAAAATCAATGTGATTGCCATCGCGGCAGCGGATCACAACAAAGCTTTCATCAAGTGTCGGAATTGCTTTAGCACTAAAAGGGTTCGAAGTATCTACCGTTGGAACACGTTGAAAATTTATATGTGTACGTGAAAACTGTGGGGTAATAAAAGAAATATAATCTTCCATACTTCTGACAATACTTGCTGTTACCGCTTCACGACTATGCCCACGTTGGTTTGTGTCTCGAATTATTTTTTGGATCCATTCAAGGTTTACAATAGGCACCATACCAATGAGTAAATCTACATGCTGAGAGACATCATTTTTCTCAGTGACAACTCCGCCATGCAGGCCTTCATAAAATAATAGGTCTGTACCTTCGCCTAAGCTCTCCCAAGGAGTAAAGGTACCTGGCATCTGATTATAGGGTACTGCTTCATCAAAGGTATGCAGATAACGGCGCATTTTACCTTTACCGGTTTCTGAGTAATCTCTAAATAACCTTTCTAGTGCATCAAAGTCATTGGCTTCGTCACCAAAATAACTAATGTTTCGTTTATCTTCTCTAGCCTTTCTTTTTTCAAGATCCATTTCTTGGCGAGAATAACGATGAAAACTGTCTCCTTCGACTTTTGCAGACACAATCCCCAAAGAACGAAATATATGTTCAAAAGACTCAGTTGTTGTTGACGTACCTGCACCAGATGAACCTGTGACAGCTATTATAGGATTTCGAGACGACATAAAAAATCAAGCCTATGATTATCGGGGTTAATGTTATACGAATAATATCAAGGTAGGTCAAGAAAGTTTGTCTTCATCATGATTTGAAAAATAGGTTAGCGATTAAATTTAGGCAATAAAAAACGGAGCAAAAGCTCCGTTTTAAATAATTCACTTAACTACATTGAGTAATTAAGCTTCTTCGCTAACTTCTTCAACTTCTTCAGCAACTTCTTCAACTGCTGGACGGTCTACAAGTTCAACGTAAGCCATAGGCGCTTTATCACCAGTACGGTAACCGCATTTTAAAATGCGAGTGTAACCACCTGGGCGTTCTTGGTAACGTTCACCAAGTTCGTTAAATAAAATACCTACTACTTCTTGATCACGTGTGCGGGCAAATGCCAAACGGCGGTTTGCTACACTGTCGGTCTTAGCCATAGTAATTAATGGCTCTACAACGCGACGTAATTCTTTAGCTTTAGCAACAGTCGTTTTGATAACGCCGTGTTTAACTAAAGAACTTGCCATATTGCGGAACATCGCCTGGCGATGACTGCTATTACGGTTTAACTGGCGACCGCTTTTACGATGGCGCATAAGTTAATCCTTCTCTCAACTATTAAAAAACGATGATCGACTTAGTCGTTATCAGCTATGCTTTCAGGTGGCCAATTTTCAAGGCGCATACCTAAAGATAAACCACGAGACGCTAACACGTCTTTGATTTCCGTTAGAGACTTCTTACCTAAATTAGGTGTTTTAAGAAGCTCTACTTCAGCACGTTGTACTAAATCACCAATATATTGTATTGCTTCTGCTTTTAAACAGTTAGCAGATCGAACAGTAAGTTCAAGATCATCAACTGGGCGTAACAATATCGGATCAAACAGAGGTTTTTCCTCTTTAGGTTCTTCTTGAGTAATATCACGTAACTCAACAAACGCATCTAGCTGTTCAGCTAAAATAGTTGAAGCGCGACGGATAGCTTCCTCAGGATCTAACGTACCGTTAGTTTCCATATCAAGAACCAATTTATCCAAATCTGTACGTTGTTCAACACGTGCAGAATCAACATCATAAGCAATTCTAACTACAGGACTGAAAGATGCATCAACTAACAAACGTCCAATTGCACGATCTTCTTCCTCGGCATCACGACGAGTTGAAGCAGGAACGTAACCACGCCCCATTTCAACTTTAATGCGCATACTGATAGAGCCATCACCGGTAAGGTGACAAATCACATGTTCTGGATTTGCAATTTCTACATCTCCATCATGCTGAATATCAGCTGCCGTTACAGGGCCTTCACCTGACTTAGTTAAGGTAAGAACTGCTTCATTTTTGCCTTCTAAACCAATTGCTAATCCTTTAAGGTTTAACAGTATTTCGATGATGTCTTCTTGAACACCTTCTTTACTACTGTACTCATGTAATACACCATCAATTTCTACTTCAGTTACAGCACAACCTGGCATTGAAGATAAAAGTATACGACGTAAGGCATTACCTAAAGTGTGACCAAAACCACGTTCCAATGGCTCTAAAGTTACTTTAGCGCGTGTAGTGCTAACAGTTTCAATATCAACCAAGCGTGGTCTAAGAAATTCGGTTACAGAACCCTGCATATATGTCCTCTCTTAAAGTGCGACTTTACTTAGAGTAAAGTTCAACTATCAACTGTTCATTAATTTCGGCAGATAAGTCTGAACGATCTGGAACGCGTTTAAAAACACCTTCTAGCTTCTTGTTATCTACTTCAACCCAGACAGGCTTCTCACGTTGTTCAGCCAATTCTAAAGCAGCAATAATACGCGCTTGAGTTTTAGACTTTTCACGAACAGAAACTACATCTTCAGCTTTAACAGTGAAAGATGGAATATTAACAACACTTCCATTCACTACGATAGCTTTGTGACTTACAAGTTGACGTGCTTCAGCGCGAGTACTTGCAAAGCCCATGCGGTATACAACGTTATCTAAACGTTTTTCTAAAAGTTGTAACAAGTTTTCACCTGTATTACCTTTTAGACGCGCAGCTTCTTTATAGTAGTTACGGAATTGCTTCTCTAGTACGCCATAAATACGACGAACTTTTTGTTTTTCACGAAGTTGAACACCATAATCAGATAAACGACCGCGACGTGCGCCGTGCTGACCTGGGATCATTTCGAATTTACATTTAGTGTCAATAGCTCTAACACCACTTTTAAGGAACAAATCAGTTCCTTCGCGGCGGCTAAGCTTTAACTTTGGACCTAAATATCTAGCCATTTTCTTTCTCCAACTATCCTAAAAAATGAGCGATTAAACGCGACGTTTCTTAGGAGGACGACAACCATTATGAGGAATCGGTGTAACGTCAGTAATGTTGGTGATTTTAAAACCAGCAGCATTTAAAGCACGGATAGCAGATTCACGACCTGGACCCGGACCTTTAACGAACACTTCAATATTCTTCAAGCCAAACTCTTGTGCAGCTTTACCAGCACGATCTGCAGCTACTTGCGCAGCAAATGGAGTTGATTTACGTGAACCACGGAAACCAGAACCACCAGCAGTCGCCCAAGATAATGCATTACCTTGACGGTCTGTAAGAGTTACGATTGTGTTGTTGAAAGAAGCATGGATATGAGCCATGCCATCAGCAACTTGTTTTTTTACGCGTTTACGCGTACGTACAGGTGTTTTAGCCATTGTCTAGTTCCTCTTACTTCTTAATTGGCTTACGAGGACCTTTACGGGTACGCGCATTTGTTTTAGTGCGTTGACCACGTAGAGGAAGACTGCGACGGTGGCGAATACCACGGAAACAACCTAAATCCATAAGACGTTTAATGTTCATTGAAACTTCACGGCGTAAATCACCTTCTACGGTGTATTTATCCACTTCTGCGCGAAGCAAATCAATTTTTGCTTCGTCTAATTCACTGATCTTCGTAGATTCATCGATACCAGCCGCCGCACAAATAGCTTTTGCACGAGTTTGACCAATACCGTAAATCGCAGTAATGGCGATTACTGCATGTTTACGATCAGGGATGTTAATGCCAGCGATACGGGCCACTAACACATCTCCTATTTAAAGATTAAAATTAACCGGTTGAAAAGCCCGTTAGGATACTCAACCAGCGACTTATTTTGTAAATCGAAGCGGCATTATACAGAGTTATCTGCATAATGCTACTGCTAAAGATTTAGCCTTGACGTTGCTTATGCTTTGGTTCAACGCAAATTACGCGAACAACACCAGCACGTTTAACAACTTTACAGTTACGGCAAATCTTTTTTACGGATGCACGAACTTTCATTTTATACTCCGTTAAACCTAGCGGCCATAGCCTTTCAGGTTTGCTTTCTTAAGTACGTTATCATATTGATGAGACATCAAATGTGTTTGTACTTGAGCCATAAAATCCATAATAACTACAACAATGATCAGTAACGATGTTCCACCGAAGTAAAACTGTACATCCCATGCAATCATCATAAATTCAGGAACCAAACAGACAAAGGTAATATACAACGCACCCGTTAAGGTTAAGCGTGTCATTACTTTATCTATATATTTAGACGTTTGTTCACCAGGACGTATCCCAGGAATAAACGCACCAGATTTTTTCAGGTTATCTGCTGTTTCACGCGGATTAAAAACTAATGCCGTGTAAAAGAAACAGAAAAATATTATCGCTGCTGCTAGTAACATAACGTATAGCGGCTGACCTGGAGAAATTGCAATAGACAATTCCTGCAAAACGTCGGCTACCATGCCGTCACCCTGTCCGAACCAACTGGCAATAGAGCCAGGGAACAACAAGATACTTGAAGCAAAAATAGGTGGTATTACACCAGCCATATTTACTTTTAGCGGTAGATGCGTACTTTGAGCGGCAAACACTTTACGTCCTTGCTGTCTCTTTGCGTAGTTAACAACGATACGTCGTTGACCACGTTCAACAAATACCACAAAAAAAGTTACTGCAAATACAATTACTGCAATTAGCAATAATACTAATAGGTGTATTTCCCCTTGACGCGCCATTTCTGCAGTTTGACCCACAGCTGATGGCATACCAGCAACAATACCCGCAAATATTAAGATAGAAATACCATTACCTATACCACGTTCGGTAATTTGTTCACCTAACCACATTAAAAACATGGTACCAGTAACCAAACTAACTACAGCGGCAAAGTAGAAACCGAAACCAGCGTCCATCACTAGACCAGGCATCATTCCAGGTAAACTTCTTGCTATCGCGACAGATTGTACCGTTGCTAATATTAAAGTACCGTAGCGGGTGTATTGGCTGATTTTACGTCTTCCAGCTTCACCTTCTTTTTTCAATTCTTGCAAACTTGGGATCATATGAGAACCGAGTTGCATGATAATAGAAGCTGAAATGTAAGGCATAATACCAAGTGCCAATACAGAGGCTCGCTCAAGTGCACCACCAGAGAACATGTTAAACATTTCTACAATGGTGCCCTTTTGTTGTTCAAACAACTGAGCTAATACAGCGGCGTCAATACCAGGGATTGGCACGAATGATCCCAAACGGGCAACAATTAATGCGCCGAATACAAACCATAATCTTTGTTTCAGCTCAGACAGTCCGCCTGCGCCTTTATTATCCATTCCTGGTGTAGCCATAACCTGTATTATTCCTCGATTTTTCCACCGGCAGCTTCAATAGCCGCACGAGCACCTTTAGTAACACTTAAGCCACGAACAGTGATTGGACGAGTAATTTCGCCAGACAACATAATTTTAGCTGTCACAATGTTACGTGTGATTAAGTTAGCGTCTTTAAGCGCATGAATATCGACAACATCACCTGTGATGTTATTTAGTTCATGTAAACGTACTTCAGCGCGAACTAAAGATTTACGTGACGTGAAACCAAATTTAGGTAAACGTTGTTTCAATGGCATTTGACCGCCTTCAAAACCTGGACGAACACTACCGCCAGAACGAGACTTCTGACCTTTGTGACCACGACCACCAGTTTTACCTATGCCTGAACCAATACCACGACCACAGCGTTTCTTGGCTTTCTTAGCACCTGGTGCAGGAGATAAAGTATTTAAATGCATTATTAATCCTCCACCTTAATCATATAATGTACTTGATTGATCATACCACGTACAGATGGAGTATCTTCTAACTCAACTGTATGATTGATACGACGTAAACCAAGACCTTTTAATGTAGCTCTATGTTTCGGTAAACGACCAATAGAACTTTTTACTTGAGTTACTTTTACTGTTTTAGCCATGTTCAATTACCCCAAGATATCTGAAACGCTTTTGCCACGTTTAGCTGCAACAGCTTCTGGCGATTTCATGTTCGCAAGGGCTGAAACAGTAGCGCGTACTACGTTAATTGGGTTAGTAGAACCGTATGCTTTTGACAATACGTTCTGTACGCCTGCAACTTCAAGTACTGCACGCATCGCGCCACCGGCGATGATACCTGTACCTTCAGAAGCTGGTTGCATGTAAACTTTAGAACCTGAGTGACGTCCTTTAATAGGATGTTGAAGCGTTGTACCCTTCAAATCAACGGTTACTAAGTTACGACGTGCTTTTTCCATTGCTTTTTGGATTGCAGCAGGCACTTCACGTGCTTTACCGTAACCAAAACCAACGCGACCAGCACCATCACCAACAACAGTTAATGCTGTGAAACTGAATATGCGACCACCTTTAACCACTTTAGAAACACGGTTAACGGCAATTAGCTTTTCAGCCATATCACTTTGTTGTGAGTTTTCTTGATTATGATTAGCCATCATCAACCCCTAAAACTGAAGACCAGCTTCACGAGCTGCATCTGCTAACGCTTTTACACGACCATGATAACGGAAACCTGAGCGATCAAATGCTACAGACTCAATGCCTTTAGCTTTTGCACGTTCAGCGATTGCTTTACCTACAGCTTGCGCTGCAGCTACGTTACCTGTTTTTTCTAACTGAGCACTAACTTCTTTATCTAAAGTAGACGCTGTTGCGATTACTTCAGAACCTGTTGGTGCAATCAATTGCGCGTAAATATGGCGAGGAGTACGGTGAACGACTAAACGATTCGCACCCAGCTCGCTAATTTTTGCACGAGCGCGTTTAGCGCGGCGCAAACGAGATGTTTTCTTATCCATCGTATTACCCTACTTTTTCTTAGCTTCTTTACGGCGTACATATTCATCACTATAACGGATCCCTTTACCTTTATAAGGCTCAGGTTTACGGTATGCGCGAATGTTTGCAGCAGTTTGACCGACCAACTGTTTGTCAGCGCCTTTTAGCACGACTTCAGTTTGACTAGGAGTTTCAACAGTAATCCCTTCAGGGATAGCGTGATCAACCGGATGTGAAAAGCCTAAAGATAAGTTTAAGTTCTTACCTGCAGCTTTTGCACGGTAACCAACACCGTTTAAAACTAATTTCTTTTCAAAACCTTTACTAACACCTTCAACCATATTATTGATTAAAGCACGTGCAGTACCGGCTTGAGCCCAAGCGCCTTTAACATCAGCAACGATATTCGTGATGATGTTATTTTCTTCTTGAGAAATAACAACGTCACTGTGGATCGTGCGAGATAATTCGCCCACTGGACCTTTAACTTTTATGTCTTGACCTGATAACGTTACGGTAACGCCAGCAGGTACTTCGACAGGTGCTTTTGCAACACGAGACATAGTTCTGCTCCTTACGCTACGAAACCAAGAACTTCACCACCAAGACCCGCAGAGCGAGCGGCACGATCAGTCATTAGACCTTTAGAAGTAGAAACAATCGCAATACCCATGCCCGCTAATACTTTAGGTAACTCATTTGCACCTTTGTATACGCGAAGACCTGGACGTGAAACACGTTTAATTGTTTCGATTACTTCTTTACCTTCAAAATATTTTAAAGTAACAGCTAATTCTGGTTTTGCATCACCAGACACTGAATACTCTGTAATGTAACCTTCTTCTTTAAGTAAGTTAGCAATTGCAACTTTTACTTTAGAAGATGGCATTGTTACTGCAGTTTTTGCTGCAGATTGACCGTTGCGGATGCGTGTAAACATGTCCGCGATAGGATCAGTCATCATAACCATTTACTCCCGTGAATTACCAACTAGCTTTCTTAAGACCTGGAACTTCACCACGCATAGTTGCTTCACGCAACTTGATTCGGCTTAAACCGAATTTACGTAAGTAACCATGTGGACGACCTGTAACATTACAACGATTACGTTGACGGCTACTAGATGAATCACGAGGTAAACTTTGAAGTTTCAATACTGCATCCCAACGTTCTTCTTCCGAAGAATCAACACCTGAGATGATTGCTTTTAACGCTGCACGCTTTTCAGCATATTGTGCAACTAATTTGGTTCTTTTAGCTTCACGAGCTTTCATTGACGATTTAGCCATAACTCTACACCTTATTTCTTAAACGGGAAATTAAAGGCAGTCAGCAATGCATGACCTTCTTCATTAGATTTCGCAGTAGTAGTGATAGTAATATCCATACCACGAATCTTATCGATTTTATCATACTCGATTTCTGGGAAGATGATTTGCTCACGAACACCCATGCTGTAATTACCACGGCCATCGAACGATTTCGGGTTCAAGCCACGGAAGTCACGAATACGAGGAACAGAAATAGAGATTAAACGCTCTAAAAATTCCCACATTCTTTCACCGCGTAGAGTTACTTTTGCGCCAATAGGATAACCTTCACGAATCTTAAAGCCCGCAACAGATTTGCGTGCTACAGTCGTAATAGGCTTTTGACCTGAGATTGCAGTAAGATCATTTGTGGCATGTTCTAATACTTTTTTATCAGCAATAGCTTCACCAACACCCATGTTAAGGGTGATCTTTTCAATCCGAGGGACTTGCATGACACTTTTATAGTCAAACTTCTTTTGAAGTTCAGCTACAACTGTATCTTTATATAAATCATGCAGTTTCGCCATCGTTTACTCCAATTATTAAACTAATTCGTTATTAGATTTGAAAAAACGTACTTTTTTGCCGTCTTCAATTCTAAAACCTACACGATCTGCTTTACCCGTTGCTGGGTTAAGGATCGCTACGTTTGAAACGTTTAAAGGTGCTTCTTTCTCAACAATGCCACCAGGCTGCTGTAACTGAGGTACAGGCTTAGTGTGCTTTTTGATTAAGTTAACGCCTTCAACAAATACTTTACCGTCTTCAACAAGCACTTTAGTGACTTTACCAGTCTTGCCCTTGTCTTTTCCGGCTAGTATAACTACTTCATCATCACGACGAATTTTAGATGCCATTATCGTGACTCCTTATAGTACTTCTGGAGCAAGTGAAACGATTTTCATGAACTTTTCATTACGAAGTTCACGCGTCACAGGTCCGAAAATACGAGTACCAATTGGTTGTAAGTTAGCATTTAACATTACAGCCGCGTTTTCATCAAAACGGATGGCAGAACCATCTGTACGACGAACACCTTTCTTTGTGCGCACCACTACTGCAGTAAGAACATCACCTTTTTTAACCTTACCGCGAGGATTTGCTTCCTTCACTGCAATTTTAATGATATCACCAATGCGTGCGTAGCGACGGTGCGAACCACCAAGAACCTTTATACATTGTACACGTCGAGCGCCGCTGTTATCAGCTACGTTCAATTGTGATTGCATTTGGATCATTTAATATGTCTCCGCTATTTATCTTTCGTCTATAAAAAAGATAGAAATTTAAGGCCAGAAATTTGACCCGTCACTGCCTTTTAAATCCCACTCATATTAAGAGGGCGCGAGATTATAACACCAGTTAATAAAAAGTGGTACTTTATTTATACAATTATTTCTAATTATTCGAGATTATTTTTATCGATGAGGGCTAGCGTAAGCTATAGGTGGGGTATTAAATTTTTTACAATAAAAAACGGCTCCTTTAGGAGCCGTTTTAATAGTGACTATAAACTTAAAATTAAGCTTTTGTTACTACGTCAACCAATGTCCAGTTTTTAGACTTAGAAATTGGAGCGCATTCACGAATAGTTACTACGTCACCTGCATTACACTGGTTAGTTTCATCGTGTGCTTTCAACTTAGTTGAACGCGTCATGAACTTACCGTAAATTGGGTGTTTAACACGTCGTTCAATTAAAACAGTGATAGACTTATCCATTTTATCACTGATTACACGACCTTGTAGTGTACGAATTTTCTCGCTCATTACTTATCTGCCTTTTCAGTTATGATAGTCTTAACACGTGCAATATTGCGACGTACCGTTCTTAGCAAGTGAGTTTGTGCTAACTGACCTGTGCTTGCTTGCATGCGATAGTTAAACTGTTCGCGCAATAGCTCAAGTAATTCAGCATTTAACTCTTCAATGCTTTTTTCTCTTAAATCGCTAGCTTTCATTACATCACCGTTCTAGTTACGAAGGTTGTTTTAAACGGAAGTTTAGCTGCCGCTAAAGCAAATGCTTCGCGTGCTAATTCTTCAGATACACCTTCCATTTCATAAAGAACACGACCTGGTAGAATTTGACATACCCAATATTCTACAGAACCTTTACCTTTACCCATACGAACCTCAAGAGGCTTTTTAGTAATTGGTTTGTCTGGAAATACTCGGATCCAAATTTTACCTTGACGCTTAACGTGACGAGTCATTGCACGACGAGCCGCTTCAATTTGACGAGCAGTCATACGACCACGCTCAACTGATTTCAACCCGAAAGTACCGAAGCTTACTGAGCTACCGACTTGTGCAAGACCGCGGTTACGCAATTTAAATTGCTTACGGAATTTAGTACGTTTTGGTTGTAACATTACTTATCCCCTACTTGCTCTTGCGATTGTTTCTTTTTTTCGGTTTAGCTGGTGCTTCTACCTGAGTAGGCATGCCACCAATTACTTCACCTTTAAAGATCCAAACTTTAATACCGATAACACCATAAGTTGTGTCACCACGCGCGATTGCGTAGTCAATATCAGCACGTAATGTATGCAAAGGTACACGACCTTCACGATACCATTCAGAACGAGCGATATCAGCGCCGCCTAAACGACCGCTAACTTCAACTTTGATACCTTTAGCACCTAAACGCATTGCGTTTTGTACAGCACGCTTCATAGCGCGACGGAACATAACACGACGTTCTAATTGACTAGCAATACTGTCTGCAACAAGCTGCGCATCCATTTCTGGCTTACGTACTTCAGCGATGTTAATTTGAGCAGGAACACCAGCAATTTTCGATACTTGTAAACGTAATTTTTCTACGTCTTCGCCTTTCTTACCGATAACAACACCTGGACGAGCCGTGTGAATTGTTACGCGGATTGATTTAGCTGGACGCTCAATTACGATTTTTGATAATGATGCACGCTTAAGCTTTTCAGTTAAATATTCACGAACCAAGTGGTCACCGTGTAAATTCGCTGAAAAATCTTTGCTACTTGCAAACCAAGTAGACGCGAAAGGTTTAGTGATACCTAAGCGAATACCATTTGGATGGACTTTTTGACCCATTCTAATATCTCCTAGCTATCAGCTACAATCACAGTAATGTGACTTGTACGCTTAAGGATACGATCCGCGCGACCTTTCGCACGAGGCTTGATACGTTTCATTGTAGGACCATCGTCAACCATAATAGTTTTAACGAATAATTCATCAATGTCTGCACCTTCGTTATGTTCTGCATTAGCAATCGCTGAGTTCAAAACTTTTTTCACTAAGTCTGCAGCACCTTTGTTGCTGTAGTCTAAGATTTCTAAAGCTTTTTCAACACCCAAGCCGCGGATTTGATCCACAACTAAACGAGCTTTTTGTGCTGAACCACGGGCAAATTTATGTTTAGCAATAGCTTCCATTTAACTTCCCCTTATCTTTTCGCTTTCTTATCAACGACATGGCCGCGATAAGTACGAGTTGGTGCAAATTCACCCAATTTGTGACCGATCATTTCTTCGGTTACAAATACAGGAACGTGTTGACGGCCATTATGGACAGCTATGGTCAATCCGATCATATTTGGTATGATCATTGAACGACGGGACCAAGTTTTAATTGGCTTTTTATTCCCGCTTTCCAGAGCTTTCTCTACCTTCGTCAACAAGTGTAGGTCTATAAATGGACCTTTCTTGAGAGAACGTGGCATGGTGATTCCTCTTTAATTAGATGTACTATTTAGTACGACGACGTACGATAAACTTATCAGTACGCTTGTTTTTACGAGTCTTGTAACCCTTAGTTGGTACACCCCAAGGAGATACCGGATGACGACCGCCTGAAGTTTTACCTTCACCACCACCGTGCGGGTGATCAACTGGGTTCATGGCAACACCACGAACAGTTGGGCGAACACCACGCCAACGAGTAGCACCTGCTTTACCCAAAGAGCGAAGCATGTGTTCTGCGTTACCGATTTCACCTAAAGTAGCACGACAGTCTGCTTCGATTTTACGCATTTCGCCTGAACGAAGACGTAAAGTTACGTAAGCACCATCTTTAGCAACTAATTGAGCATAAGTACCCGCCGCACGAGCGATTTGAGCACCTTTACCAGGTTTAAGTTCGATTGCATGAATAACACTACCTAATGGTGTGTTACGCAATGGTAATGTGTTACCTGCTTTGATTGGAGCGTCAACACCAGACTGGATAGTATCACCAGCTTTTAAGCCTTTAGGGGCTAAGATGTAACGACGTTCACCATCTGCATATAATACTAACGCAATGTTAGCACTACGGTTTGGATCATATTCCAAACGCTCTACTTTTGCAGGAATGCCATCTTTAGTACGTTTAAAGTCGATCATACGATAATGATGCTTGTGACCACCACCTACGTGACGAACTGTAATACGACCAGTATTGTTACGACCACCAGACTTAGACTTAGTGTCTAATAATGGTGCGTAAGGCTTACCTTTATGCAACTCCGCGTTTACCACTTTAACAACGTGGCGACGACCCGGAGAAGTAGGTTTACATTTAACTATAGCCATTTTTGTAAACTCCTATGATTCCGCGCCGACGAAGTCGATGTCGCTGCCTTCAGCAAGAGTAACGTATGCTTTTTTCCAGTCGCTTCTACGACCAAAACGAGCACCAGTACGTTTTGTCTTACCTTTAACATTTAATGTGCGAACACCTTCAACTGAAACTTCGAAAAGTTTCTCAACAGCAGCTTTGATTTCAGCTTTAGTAGCAGTAGTTGCAACTTTAAAAACAACTGTGTTGTTTGCTTCAGCAGCCATTGTGCTTTTCTCAGAAATGTTCGGTGCCAAAAGCACTTTTAACAAACGTTCTTCGCTTATCATGCTAACATCTCCTCAATTTGCTTAACTGCAGAAGCAGTCATCAATACTTTTTCGAATCCAACTAAAGATACTGGGTCAATACCCGCAACATCGCGAACGTCAACTTTGTATAAGTTACGAGCTGATAAGAACAAGTTTTCTGTTACTTCTGGAGTAACAATTAACACGTCTTTTAACTCTAAACCTTGTAGCTTAGCTACTAATTCTTTAGTTTTTGGCGTTTCAACTGCAAAATCATTTACCACAACTAAGCGTTCTTGACGAACTAACTCAGATAAGATGCTAGCAATAGCACCACGGTACATTTTACGGTTTACTTTTTGGCTGTGATCTTGTGGCTTAGCAGCGAATGTTACGCCACCTGTACGCCAGATTGGACCACGAGTTGTACCAGCACGAGCACGGCCAGTACCTTTTTGACGCCATGGTTTTGCGCCACCGCCGCTAACTTCTGAGCGAGTTTTCTGAGCACGAGTACCAGCACGAGCACCAGCTGCGTATGCAACTACTACTTGGTGTACTAAAGCTTCATTGAACTCACGTCCAAAAGTTGCTTCGGAAACTTCAAGAGCGCCTTTAGCGTCTTTTAATGATAATTCCATCACAAATCTCCTGGACTAGGCTTTAACAGCTGGTTTAATGATTACGTTACCGTTAATTGCACCCGGAACTGACCCTTTAATAAGGAGTAAGTTACGTTCTGCATCAACGCGAACCAATTCTAGGTTTTGTGTAGTAGTCTTCACAGCACCCATATGACCAGACATTTTTTTGCCTTTGAAAACTCGACCTGGTGTTTGACACTGGCCGATTGAACCGTTTGAACGGTGAGAGATAGAGTTACCGTGAGTAGCATCTTGCATGCTAAAGTTCCAACGCTTAATACCACCTTGGAAACCTTTACCTTTAGAAGTACCGGTTACATCTACTAATTTAGTGTCATTGAATAATTCAACAGTAATTTCACTGCCAGCTTCAAGACCTTCACCTTCAGTTTCATTTAAACGGAATTCCCACAAGCCGCGGCCTGCTTCGATACCTGCTTTCGCGAAATGTCCAGCAGTTGGTTTGTTAACACGATTAGCTTTTTTGCTACCCGTAGTAACTTGCAACGCTGAATAACCATCGTTGTCTACAGTTTTAACCTGAGCAACGCGGTTAGCTTCAACTTCTAGGACTGTAACAGGAGTAGATGCGCCATCTTCAGTGAAGATACGAGTCATACCAACTTTACGTCCAACTAGACCTATAGTCATGTTAAAAACCCCTTATTAACCCAAGCTAATTTGAACGTCAACACCAGCTGCTAAGTCTAAACGCATTAATGCGTCAACAGTCTTTTCAGTAGGTTCAACGATATCAATTAAACGCTTGTGAGTACGAATTTCGTACTGATCACGTGCATCTTTGTTAACGTGTGGAGAAGTCAAGATAGTGAAACGTTCCTTGCGCGTAGGAAGTGGGATTGGACCACGAACCTGTGCACCAGTACGTTTTGCAGTATCAACGATTTCTGCTGTAGATTGATCAATCAAACGATGATCGAACGCTTTCAAACGAATGCGAATTCTTTGATTTGACATGAAGACAAATCCCCAATTATAAAGAACGAACAAAATACTGCCCATCGCCTTCCTGTTAGTAGAAGGGGGGAGTATCGCTAATAACATTCAACCTCCTATCGAGGTTGCTGTATGAACTAAATTCTTCCAAAGCAATTTAGTTGATTCACGAAGACCTAGGTCGAACGTGGACGCGTATTATACATAAGCATAAAAAAAGAGCAACTGCTATTTTCAGCTGCTCTTATAAATGTACATGCAACTTAATTTGCTAATTTTTAATTTGAACCGTTTCGCGGAGCTACAGGTCCTTTTAAAGGATAAGGGCTTCTAGTACCGCTATTACTACCAGGTCTATAATGTCTATTATGATTAGGAAATGTTAAATGATCTCTCTTTGTTCTTCGCTTAACTTGATTCAACGCTGTTCTAATCACTTCTATTGAATGCAGGTCTATGGCTAAATCAAAGCCCACTAGTTTTTCGGGTTGATAAACTTGGTCAATAGTAAACTGTCGATTTTCTCTTTTGACGGTCAAATTTAGTGCTGTGCCAGCTGTTTGCTTTGAAATAGAATCAAGCAATTTTTTCAAATTACTACTATTAGTATTAGTACCATTAATCGCAATAATTATATCTCCAACCTGCAAATTAAACTGCTGAGCAAGACTATCTGGAATAATGTTTTCAATCTTTAATCCAATCTCTCCCTGCTCTAGCACTCCTTTACCCGAGAAACCAAATACATTATCGAGCTTTTCATCCCTTGTGATCTTGACATGGCTGTCGTTATAACCACGCTTTTGATAAAAGGTTTTAATTTCCATAATTAATTCTTCAAATTCAAAATGAAGCTGTGAAGGTAAAGCTAATGCATTTATCAATGTTTGCTTATTGTCACTATTGCTTCGACTCACAATTTGATAATTTACTTCAGGAAATATTTTCGGTGCAAATTTCCCTGAGATCTCCACTTTTTCAGCATTTCGGATAACAGTTGCTTTAAACTCATCATCAATATGTAACGTCCTTGTGTATAAATTCAGTTGCATTGAAGTTGGTAACTCTTGCCCTCTATACTTTCTATCTTCATCATAACGTTTTATTTTTATTCCATTAAAATGGGTAATTTTATCGCCACTTTTAAAGTTAAGTTGACTCGCCAATGAAAAAGGACGAACTGACAGTATTTGAATGGCGGATCCATCATTCACATATTCATTATCAAATGAGGCACCAAAGAATTGATCAATATTTGAAGTGATAAAATTATTGTATGAGTCATCGCTTAAATCTTTATGGTAGGTATTAATTTTCGTCATTAACTTGCGTAATCGATATTCTAAAGCCTTAGGCAATGCTATAGGTTCATGTTCAATATTCGTTTGATTTACTGATTTTTTCGCAGGTAAAATTAAGTCTTGAGATAACCAATCTGTCTCAGCTTTACAGGCCTTTTTATTTACACGCTTTACCACAACTTTAGGACGCTTTTGAGTTTGCGATAAGAATTCTAACTCGTAATAATATCCCGCTTTTAAATTAATTAATATCGTTTGAAACTGTGTATCTACTGGTGTGTGTTTACTACTTATTCTATTATTTTTTCGAAGGAAGCGAAAAACTTCAGTAGGCCATTGCTCTACAATTAAGGAGTGCTGACCTTCTTCTAGGTAATATTCGTGCTCTTCATTATATATATCCCATTTGTTATCTACTTTTTCTATTATCTCTCCATTATGCTGAGTAATCATTGCCACATAACTCTCATTATTTTTAGTAGTAGAAGCAAACTTGATGGTTGAGCACTGTTGTGCGCTCACCTTAAGTGGCATTAAAAATATAAAAATAAACACGAGAATGACATCAGTATATTTAAAGGGTTTAAATACTGTATTCATAATCTTTTCCTTGTGAGTTCTTCACCATTTCAGTGATTAAATTTTGACGTTGTTTTAACAAGCTTAATTTCTCTTTTGAAGACGTGGCTGACATTAATGCTAATTCAACGATTCGCACTTTTGACAATAATTGCGCTTGATAAAACGTAGGGGTTGCATCTTGTACTAATTGTGATTCTAACGTTTGATTGATCAATAAAACTTCAACGAGTTGCTGCTGAAGAGAGTAATTGCTCCACATTAGCCAACCAAACGAAGCCATAAATAACGACGCCGCTGTAGCCATCGCCCAAATGCCTTTTTTAACGTTCTTTTTTTGCAAGAAAGGGATTATTTGAGCATCATTAATTGAAATCTCTTTTGCTAGCTCATGCCAAATATCTTCAGGCGGAGTCAGTTGATTAACTTCCTCTAGCTCTACTTTTGCGGCTTCAAATAAGCTACTTTCTGCCAATGCATTTTCATCAAGAGAAACAGCTTTATTGTGGAATTGGTTATCGTTATGCATTTATCACCTCGACTAACGCTGGAGACTTTTTTAATGTTGAAATGGTTCTTGAAACTACGAGCTTTGAATAACTTAAAGATTTCCCCATCAACTCGGCAATTACATGATGTTTGTATTGCTCAACAAAATATAACCACAGGATTATTCGTTCACTTAACGAGACTTTCGAAAGAATAAATAAAAATAGCCGTTCATTTTCTACCGAGGCTTCAATGGAATCGCTCACATCCACTTTATTTTGGGCATCATTATCACCATCAAATTTATTGCTTCGCTTTAAGGTGTTAATCACCTTGTTAAACGCTACTCGTTTTAGCCAAGCCAACATATTAGTGTCATGATTGAGCTCATGTGCTTGTTGAAAAGCCGTTAAAAACGTCTCTTGTACAATATCTTTTGATAATTCTTTGTCTTGGCAAGTTTTATATATGGCGCTATACACAAATGGAGATAATTGCCGATAACATAGTTCAAACGCGGTTCTATCGCCGGCGATTATCTTTCTTGTTAGTGTGTCATCCCAGATCATTCAATCGTCCATTGCTTCTTTTAATAACTAAAACAATTTAACCCGATAAAAAGTTACAACTCATTTTTAGTTATTGGATTATTTAATCATCAACGTCGCGCGATATGTGGTTGATGAATTCATTTCAAAGTGAATCAGAAGAGTTTAAGAATGAGTTATAGTAAATGATTAGATGAACGATAGACTATAAATATTATCGATGTTTGTCAGCATAATGTCAGGGTAATAACATCGCAATAATGTTTATTATTTTATAATCTAAGTTTTTTGTGCTCTTGATAAGGTTAAAAGTACTATCCGCTTGTTCTATTAACCATCATAGTTTTTTTAACGGATCATAACTCTCTTTATAAAGATCTTTAATAAAAACCGATATTTCAAAAGGATATATTCAAGGATAGTATTATTTTTTGCCCAATTAGAAAAATAAACAACAGAAAAAAATGCTAAAAGTAATTCGATCGAATAATTAATAATATTTTCTTTTGTTGATCGCTAGTAAGAATGGTATACTCCCGCGCAAATTTTCATCAATTCCACTTATTTTAGTAGAAATTAAATAGAGTAAAGTAATGGCAGATTTATCCAAATATAGAAATATTGGTATCTTCGCTCACGTAGATGCTGGTAAAACCACGACAACAGAACGAATTTTGAAACTTACAGGTATGATCCACAAAATCGGTGAAGTTCACGATGGTGAATCAACAACTGATTTCATGGAACAAGAAGCTGAGCGCGGTATTACTATCCAATCTGCTGCTGTTACTTGTGAATGGAAAAAACATCGTTTCAACGTAATTGACACTCCGGGTCACGTTGATTTTACAGTAGAAGTTTACCGTTCATTAAAAGTACTTGATGGTGGTATTGGTGTATTCTGTGGTTCTGGTGGTGTTGAGCCGCAATCAGAAACTAACTGGCGTTATGCGAACGAGTCAAAAGTTGCTCGTTTGATTTTCGTTAACAAATTAGACCGTTTAGGTGCAGATTTCTACCGTGTTAAAGCACAAGTAGAAAACGTACTTGGAGCTCGCCCACTTGTAATGACATTACCAATTGGTACTGAAGACGAGTTTGTTGGTGTTGTTGACGTATTAACACAAAAAGCATACATCTGGGATGATTCAGGTCAACCAGAAAACTACGTAGTTGAAGACATTCCAGCTGATATGGTTGACGATGCTGCCGCTTACCGTGAAGAAATGATCGAAACAGCATTAGAAGCTGACGAAGACATGTTGATGGAATATTTAGAAGGTGAAATGACACCGACTGAAGAACAAATCAAAGCGTGTATCCGTAAAGGTACTAACGAATTAATGTTCTTCCCTACATACTGTGGTTCTGCTTTCAAGAACAAAGGTATGCAACTTCTTCTTGATGCTGTTGTTGATTACTTACCATCACCAACTGAAGTTCCACCTCAGCCGTTAACTGACGAAGAAGGTGAACCAACAGGCGAATTCGCACTTGTTGATGCAGATGAACCTTTCCGTGCTCTAGCATTTAAGATTATGGATGACCGTTTTGGCGCCTTAACTTTCGTACGTGTATATTCAGGTACATTAAATAAAGGTGATACAGTTCTTAACTCATTCACGGGTAAAACAGAACGTATCGGCCGTATGGTTGAAATGCAAGCGGAAGATCGTACTGAGCTTACTTCAGCACAAGCAGGTGACATTCTTGCTATCGTTGGTATGAAGAACGTTCAAACGGGTCATACTTTATGTTCAACGAAAGAACCATGTACTTTAGAAGCGATGGTTTTCCCAGAACCAGTTATCTCTATTGCTGTTGCACCTAAAGATAAAGGTGGTTCAGAGAAAATGGGTATCGCTATCGGTAAAATGGTTGCAGAAGATCCAACGTTTAAAGTTGAAACTGATGAAGATTCAGGTGAAACCATCCTTAAAGGTATGGGTGAACTTCACTTAGATATCAAAGTAGATATCCTTAAGCGTACTTACGGTGTTGATTTAGTTGTTGGTAAGCCACAAGTTGCTTACCGTGAAACAATTACTCAAGAAATAGAAGATTCTTACACGCATAAGAAACAATCTGGTGGTTCTGGTCAATTCGGTAAAATTGATTACCGTATCCGTCCTGGTGAGCCAAACTCAGGTTTCACATTTAAATCAACTGTTGTTGGTGGTAACGTTCCTAAAGAATTCTTCCCAGCTGTTGAGAAAGGTTTCAAAGGCATGATGGAAACTGGTGTTTTAGCTGGCTTCCCTGTGTTAGACGTTGAAGTTGAATTATTCGATGGTGGTTTCCACGCGGTTGATTCATCTGCTGTTGCTTTCGAAATTGCTGCTAAAGGCGCTTTCCGTCAGTCAATTCCAAAAGCGGGTGCTCAGTTAATTGAACCTATCATGAAGGTTGATGTATTCACGCCTGAAGATCACGTTGGTGATGTTATTGGTGACCTTAACCGTCGTCGTGGCATGATCAAAGATCAAGAAGCTGGTACTACTGGCGTTCGTATTAAAGCTGACGTTCCTCTTTCAGAAATGTTTGGTTACATCGGAACATTACGTACAATGACATCTGGCCGTGGTCAATTCTCTATGGAATTCTCACACTACATGCCTTGTCCAAACAATGTTGCTGAAGAAGTTATTGCTGAAGTTAAAGAGCGTAACGCTAAGAAATAATTAGCTATTTGCTGATATATAAAGGATGCTTCGGCATCCTTTTTTATTACCCGTAATTTAAAGTACAGTTAGCGTTAAGTAATAGGTTTACTGTTTGGTCTACCAAAATACATTCAATACTTTAACTTTTGCTTACAGACCTGCATGATATTAACGCGGACAACAACTTGTCTGCACGATGAGGGGAACCTAGAATGCTATCACTGAGACTATCAGAGTTCAGGTTCTTAAATTAAAATGCTTTAATTCAAACGCTCTGACACTATTGATTTTGACCCTATCGATTTATTTCATCTCTAAACTCCAGACAACAAAAAAGGCGCCGAAGCGCCTTTTATATTCAGTTCTAGCATTAGCTAAAATCAGGAATTAATCCATGATTTTAGATACAACACCAGCACCAACTGTACGACCACCTTCACGGATAGCGAAGCGTAAACCTTCGTCCATCGCTACTGGGTTGATTAGCTCTACAACAAACTTTAAGTTGTCGCCAGGCATTACCATTTCAACACCTTCAGGAAGCTCTACTGCACCTGTGATATCTGTTGTACGGAAGTAAAACTGTGGACGGTATCCTTTGAAAAATGGTGTATGACGACCACCTTCATCTTTACTTAATACATAAACTTCTGACTCAAACTTAGTGTGAGGAGAAATTGAACCAGGTTGACATAATACTTGACCACGCTCTACGTCTTCACGTTTAAGACCACGTAATAAAATACCACAGTTCTCACCAGCACGACCTTCGTCAAGAAGCTTACGGAACATTTCTACACCAGTACAAGTTGACTTTTGAGTCTCACGAATACCAACGACTTCAACTTCATCACCTACTGTGATGATACCGCGCTCAACACGACCTGTTACTACTGTACCACGACCTGAAATTGAGAATACATCTTCGATTGGCATAATGAATGCACCGTCGATTGCACGCTCTGGCTCTGGAATGTATGTATCTAAGTGGTTAGCAAGTTCTAATACTTTCTCTTCCCACTGTGCTTCGCCGTTCAATGCACCTAATGCTGAACCTTGAATTACTGGTAAGTCATCACCTGGGAATTCGTATTCGTTAAGTAACTCACGAACTTCCATTTCTACTAATTCTAATAACTCTTCGTCATCAACCATGTCACATTTGTTCATGAATACGATGATGTAAGGTACACCAACTTGACGAGATAATAAGATGTGCTCACGTGTTTGTGGCATTGGACCATCTGTTGCCGCAACTACTAAGATTGCGCCGTCCATTTGTGCTGCACCGGTGATCATGTTTTTGATGTAATCGGCGTGACCTGGACAATCTACGTGTGCGTAGTGACGTGTTTCTGTATCGTACTCAATGTGAGAAGTATTGATTGTAATACCACGCTCACGCTCTTCTGGAGCATTATCGATTTGTGCGAAATCTTTTACATCACCACCGAAAGCTTTTGTTAATACCGCAGAGATAGCAGCTGTTAACGTTGTTTTACCGTGATCTACGTGTCCGATTGTACCAACGTTTACATGTGGTTTCGAACGTTCAAATTTTTCTTTAGCCATTTTTCAATTACCTTAAAAAGATATACGTTAAATTAAATGTTTTTCTCTCAGCGAGAGTTAAAAAGATAAGGAGATAACCGTCTATTCTAGATAAGGGAAGTACCCTTGTCAAAATCACTGTTAAATCTTTATCCTCAAACAAACTCACTGGGAGTTTGTCTTATATTGAATAGCTAAATACTCTCGATTCAGCTACTCAAAATTCTTAGTAATATTCCTCTATAAAAGAGTTATATTACGCCACCACGACCTTCTACAATTGCAGTTGCCACAGCCCTAGGGGTTTCACTATATTGCTTAAATTCCATTGAGTATGATGCTCTCCCTTGCGTTGCACTTCGAAGTGCAGTGGCATAGCCAAACATTTCTGATAATGGCACTGTAGCATTAACAATTTTGCTATTACTTGGCCCTTCATCCATACCATCAATTAAGCCGCGACGTCGATTTAAATCACCCACGACATCACCCATATTTTCTTCCGGTGTTGTTACTTCTACTTTCATGACAGGCTCTAATAACGCTGGAGATGCTGCCATTACGCCATTTTTGAAACCCATAGATGCCGCAACTTTAAAAGCGATTTCATTTGAATCAGTTTCATGAAATGAACCGCCAGTTAAAGTTACTTTAATATCTAACATTGGGTAAGACGCTAAGACGCCTGAATCCATTTGTTCTTGGAAACCTTTTTCAATGGCTGGGAAGAATTCTTTCGGGATATCTGTACCATCGATTATCGCGTTTTCATACACAAAACCTTCGCCTTCACCGGCAGGTTCGATCGTTAAACAAACATGACCATACTGACCTTTGGTGCCCATTTGACGCTCAAACTTACCTTCAACTTGTGCAGATTTAGTAATAGTTTCACGATATGAAACTTGTGGATTACCTATATTACAATCCACTTTAAATTCTCGCATCATACGATCAGTAATAATGTCTAGATGCAATTCACCCATACCAGAAATAATCGTTTGACCTGTTTCCTCGTCAATCACTACATGGAAAGATGGATCTTCAGCAGCCAATTTTGTTAATGCATTGGCTAACTTTTCTTGGTCAACTTGAGTCTTAGGCTCAACTGCCACAGAAATAACTGGTTCTGGGAATTCCATTTTGTCTAAAGTGATAACATTACTTGGGTCGCACAGAGTTTCACCTGTAGTAACATCTTTAAGGCCGATAGCTGCTGCAATATCTCCAGCACGGACTTCTTTAATTTCTTGACGGTCATTGGCGTGCATTTGAACAATTCGTCCTAAACGCTCTTTCTTACCTTTAAGCGGGTTAAACACCATATCACCGGTTTTTACTACACCCGAATACACTCGAAAGAAAGTTAATGTACCAACAAATGGGTCAGTTGCAATTTTAAAAGCAAGCGCTGCAAAAGGGGCATTATCGTCAGCTTCTCTTACAGCTTCTGTTTCAGACTTATCATTAAGTACCCCATGAATAGCTTGCACTTCAGTCGGTGAAGGTAAATATTCAATCACTGAATCAAGAACGGCTTGCACGCCTTTATTTTTAAAGGCTGAACCACATGAGCAAAGGATAATTTCATTGTTGATAGTACGTTGACGTAAACCTGATTTAATTTCTGCTTCGGATAACTCACCTTCTTCAAGGTATTTATCCATTAATTCGTCATTCGCTTCAGCAGCTTCTGATATCAAATTTTCGCGCCATTCTTCGGCTTCGTCTTGCATATCAGCAGGAATCTCTTCATAACTAAATGTCATTCCTTGATCCGCTTCATTCCAATTGATCGCTTTCATTTTAATTAAATCAACGATACCTGAAAATTCTTCTTCTGAGCCAATGGCTAGATGAATTGGAACGGCATTCGCGCCAAGACGATCTTTTAATTGAGTGACAACATTCAGGAAATTTGCGCCCGTTCTGTCCATTTTATTGACGAAGACAATACGTGGTACTGAATATTTTTCCATTTGTCGCCAAACAGTTTCAGTTTGAGGTTGTACGCCTGATGATGCACATAATACTAATACCGCACCATCTAAAACACGTAAAGAACGTTCCACTTCAATAGTAAAATCTACATGGCCAGGAGTATCAATAATATTTATTCGATGATCTTCAAATTGGCCTGTCATCCCTTTCCAGAAACAAGTGGTTGCCGCAGACGTAATGGTAATACCACGTTCTTGCTCTTGTTCCATCCAATCCATAGTCGCAGCACCGTCATGCACTTCACCGATCTTATGAGAAAGACCTGTATAGAAAAGAACACGTTCTGTCGTTGTTGTTTTACCAGCATCAACATGAGCACAAATACCAATATTTCGATAATGCTCAATCGGAGTAGTACGAGCCACTAATTTTTCCTTTGATTGTAAGAGATATAATTAAATAATTTCATCGATTTCATAAGAACCATTTAACTATATTCTCATTTTAAATATATCTAGAGTAGAAAAGCGCAGTTGCTGTTCTAAAACAATCAACTGCGCTGTTCAATTTTTTACTATCGTGCTTACCAGCGATAGTGAGCGAACGCTTTGTTCGCTTCGGCCATACGGTGAACGTCTTCACGTTTCTTAACCGCGCTACCTTTGCTATCTGATGCATCAAGCATTTCGTTAGCTAGGCGCTGAGCCATTGATTTTTCACCACGTTTACGAGCTGCTTCAACTAACCAACGCATGGCTAGAGCATTACGACGTACTGGACGAACTTCAACTGGCACTTGGTAAGTAGAACCACCAACACGACGAGATTTAACTTCGACTTGTGGACGGATGTTTTCAAGGGCAATTTCGAAAAGCTCTAAATGAGTTTTTTCGGTATTTTTTTCAGTTAAAATGTCTAATGCACCGTATACAATTTTTTCTGCAGTAGATTTTTTACCATCAACCATAAGGATGTTGATGAATTTTGCTAAAAGTTCATTATGGAACTTAGGATCTGGCAATATTTTACGTTGCCCAACGACGCGTCTTCTTGGCATCTTAATTCTCCGTTGTATTCAGGATTAACCCAAAATGTAATATCTTATTTGGCCTTACTTAACGTTTCTAATCTCTTCCTCATTTTCTAAGAAAGGAAATGGGAAACTTAAGATTTAGGTCGTTTAGCACCGTACTTAGAACGGCCTTGTCTTCTGTCGTTAACACCTGAACAATCAAGTGCGCCACGAACGGTGTGATAACGTACACCTGGTAAATCTTTAACACGACCACCACGAATCAAGATAACACTATGCTCTTGTAAGTTGTGACCTTCACCACCGATGTATGAAGTTACTTCGTAGCCGTTAGTTAAACGAACACGAGCAACTTTACGTAGTGCTGAGTTTGGTTTCTTTGGTGTAGTAGTATACACACGAGTACATACGCCACGACGTTGTGGACAAGCTTGTAACGCTGGAACGTTACTTTTTTGTACCTGTCTGACACGTGGTTTACGTACCAATTGGTTAATAGTTGCCATTATAGCTCCTGATTAATTAAAACTAAGGGTAAATTTTTATTGACTAAGTTTGCCAAAATCACCCGCTTATAAACGTGAAAAACCGCGACCATTTATATAAAGTACTCAAAGTACAGAATAAAAGGTCGCGGAATTCTAATGGTCAAGCTTTAACCTGTCAAGCTTTACTAGCAGAAGACAGGTTAAAATCGACTTTTTTTCTACTTTAGTGGTTATTCATCCACGCCAGAAGTTAAATCAGCATTTAAAGCATCGGTTAATGCTTGTGCAGCTTCGTCAGCTGATACTGTGATTTCTTCTTCCACTTCAGCAACACGCTGACGCGCGCGCTCTTGGTGGTAAGCGTAACCAGTACCTGCTGGGATCAAGCGACCAACAATAACGTTTTCTTTCAAGCCACGTAACTTATCTTTCTTACCTGCAACAGCTGCTTCAGTAAGAACGCGTGTTGTTTCTTGGAACGAAGCCGCTGAAATAAATGATTCCGTTGAAAGTGATGCTTTAGTGATACCCATCATCTGCATTTCATATACAGCAGGACGTTTACCTTCAGCTTCTAGTTCACGGTTAGCAATGTTTACATGTGCAACTTCTAACTGTTCACCTTTCAAGAATTCACTATCACCAGCATCAAGAATTTCACACTTACGGATCATTTGACGCACGATAACTTCGATGTGCTTATCGTTAATTTTAACACCTTGTAAACGATAAACTTCTTGTACTTCGTTCACAATGTAGTTTGCCACTGGAGCAACACCACGTAAGCGTAAAATATCATGTGGAGACTCAGGACCATCGGCAATAACTTCACCTTTAATCACTTGCTCACCTTCAAACACGTTTAATTGTCGTGTTTTAGGGATCATCTCTTCGTATACTTCACCACTTTGTTGTGTGATTAATAAACGTACTTTACCTTTCGTTTCTTTACCGAAACCGATAACACCAGTTTTCTCAGCAAGAATTGCAGGTAATTTAGGCTTACGTGCTTCAAATAAGTCAGCAACACGCGGTAAACCACCGGTAATATCACGGGTTTTAGAAGACTCTTGAGGAATACGTGCTAACGCATCACCAATATTAACTTCTACGCCATCTTCTAAGTTGACAATCGCGTTACCTGGCAAGTAGTACAATGCAGGGATATCAGTACCCGCAATGTTCACATCGTTACCTTTAGCATCAATCAATTTAACTGCTGGGCGCATTTCTTTACCAGCAGCGTTACGTTGACCAGCATCTGTTACGATGATACTAGATAAACCAGTTAGTTCATCTGTTTGACGAACCATAGTTACACCATCTACAAGGTCAACAAACTGAACTTTACCCGCAACTTCCGTAATAATTGGATGCGTATGTGGGTCCCAGTTAGCAATCGTTTCACCAGCAGTAATTTCACCACCGTCTTTCTTAGAAATTATTGAACCGTAAGGCACTTTATAACGCTCTTTCTCACGACCTAGTTCATCAATTACTGTAAGTTCTGATGAACGAGAAGTAATCACTAAGTGATCTTCAGAATTCGTTACAAACTTAGCGTTTTGTAATTTCAAGTGACCTGTATTTTTAACTTGTACGCTGTTCTCTGCTGATGCACGAGATGCCGCACCACCGATATGGAACGTACGCATGGTTAACTGTGTACCAGGTTCACCGATTGACTGTGCTGCCACAACACCAATCGCTTCACCTTGGTTGATCATATGACCACGAGCCAAATCACGACCGTAACAATGAGCACAAATACCAAAGTCAGTTTGACAAGTAATAATTGAACGAACTTTCATTTGATCGATT
This sequence comes from Thalassotalea sp. SU-HH00458, assembly GCF_040362795.1. Classification (NCBI taxonomy): domain Bacteria; kingdom Pseudomonadati; phylum Pseudomonadota; class Gammaproteobacteria; order Alteromonadales; family Colwelliaceae; genus Thalassotalea; species Thalassotalea sp. SU-HH00458. Next base: position 238,739 of record NZ_BAABWW010000005.1, on the reverse strand, counting down.
GAATTTTCTTCAATGAAATCACATAAAGCTTCATCAATTAACGTATTACGCGCTAATAGCACTTCATCGGTGCCTGCTTTTAATACATCTTCTGCAACCACACGACCTAGCACACGCTCACGTAATGGTTCAACAACATCACCACCTTCAATCAATGGTGTCATTAATAGACCATCGTGAGTACCACAATCATGTTCAGTTACCACTAAATCTTGTGCAACATCTACTAAACGACGAGTTAAGTAACCCGAGTTAGCTGTTTTAAGTGCCGTATCGGCCAAACCTTTACGCGCACCGTGAGTTGAGATGAAGTATTGTAAAACGTTCAAGCCTTCACGGAAGTTAGCGGTGATTGGTGTTTCGATGATTGAACCATCTGGTTTAGCCATCAAACCACGCATACCAGCTAACTGACGGATCTGAGCGGCACTACCACGAGCACCCGAGTCAGCCATCATGTAGATTGAGTTGAATGAGTCTTGCTCTTCCATCTCACCGTCACGGTTTAAAATCGATTCTTTTGATAAGTTGTCCATCATCGCTTTCGAGATTTTCTCGTTGGCAGATGACCAAATATCAATAACTTTGTTGTATTTTTCGCCTTGAGTAACTAAACCTTGCTCAAATTGAGACTGAATTTCAGAAACTTCTTCTTCAGACTCATCAATGATAGTGTATTTAGCATCAGGAATTACCATATCATCAATACCAACTGACGCACCCGCGATCATCGCGTAGTGGAAACCGGTATACATAATGTGATCGGCAAAAATTACTGTGTCTTTTAAACCAAGGTTACGATAAGCATGGTTAATCAGTTTTGAAATAGGCTTTTTACCTAAAGGCTGATCAATCAACTCGTAAGGCATACCTTTTGGACATACTTGCCACAAGATTGCACGACCAACAGTAGTATCACGTAAATTAGTATGTGCAACTAATTCACCTTCAGCATTACGAATATGTTCAGTAATACGAATTTTTACACGAGCATGTAACTCAGCAGCACCAGTGCGGTAAGCTTTTTCAGCTTCTTTCGTGTCGGCAAATACCATGCCTTCACCTAAACCATTTACACGATCACGTGTTAGGTAATATAAACCTAATACAACATCTTGTGATGGTACGATGATTGGGTCACCGTTCGCTGGAGAAAGTACGTTGTTCGTTGACATCATCAACGTACGTGCTTCCATTTGTGCTTCGATTGTCAACGGTACGTGTACCGCCATTTGGTCACCATCGAAATCGGCGTTATAGGCCGCACAAACTAATGGATGTAAATGAATCGCTTTACCTTCAATAAGAACAGGTTCAAATGCTTGGATACCTAATCTATGAAGTGTTGGTGCACGGTTAAGCATAACTGGATGTTCACGGATAACTTCATCAAGTACATCCCAAACTTCAGCGCCTTCACGTTCAACTAATTTTTTAGCCGCTTTAATCGTAGTCGCTAAACCACGCGCTTCTAATTTGCCGTAGATAAATGGTTTGAATAATTCAAGTGCCATTTTTTTCGGTAAACCACATTGATGTAAACGTAGAGTTGGACCAACGGTAATTACAGAACGACCAGAATAATCAACACGCTTACCAAGTAAGTTTTGACGGAAACGACCTTGCTTACCTTTAATCATGTCAGCTAAAGATTTAAGAGGACGTTTGTTTGAACCAGTGATTGCACGACCACGACGACCGTTATCTAAAAGTGCATCAACAGACTCTTGTAACATACGCTTTTCGTTACGTACGATAATGTCTGGAGCAACTAAATCTAGAAGACGTTTAAGACGGTTGTTACGGTTGATAACACGACGGTATAAATCGTTCAAATCTGATGTAGCAAAACGGCCACCATCCAATGGTACTAACGGACGTAAATCCGGTGGTAAAATTGGTAGTACGTTCATGATCATCCACTCAGGCTTGTTACCTGAAGCGGCGAATGCTTCCATTAATTTTAAACGCTTCGTAATTTTCTTGCGCTTAGTTTCACTACCGATTTCAGGAAGCTCTTCACGCATTTGCGCTACTTCGCCATCTAAATCAATTTGTTGTAGTAATGCTAATACCGCTTCTGCACCCATAAGTGCATCAAATTCATCACCATGTTCTTCTAACGCATCAAGATATTCTTCTTCGGTTAGAATTTGGCTTTTCTCTAATGTTGTCATACCAGGTTCAGTAACAACATAAGATTCAAAATAGAGTACGCGTTCAATATCACGTAACGTCATATCAAGTAATAAACCAATACGAGATGGTAATGATTTTAAGAACCAAATATGCGCAACTGGGCTTGCTAATTCGATATGACCCATACGGTCACGACGAACTTTAGTTAATGTAACTTCAACGCCACATTTTTCACAAATAACACCACGATGCTTTAAACGTTTGTATTTACCACAAAGACATTCGTAATCTTTTACTGGACCGAAAATACGCGCACAAAATAAACCATCACGTTCTGGTTTGAACGTACGATAGTTAATCGTTTCAGGTTTTTTAACTTCACCAAACGACCAAGAACGGATCTGATCTGGTGATGCTAGTCCGATACGTATACCATCGAACTCTTCTGTTTGATTTTGTTGCTTAAGAAACTTAAGTAAATCTTTCACACTCTTCTCCTGTCGGAGTTAAACTTTGAAGAGAAAGTCAGTTAACTGACTTTCTCCGCGTACTGAGCTTTAAAAGTAAAGCTCAGCAATACCGTTTTATCAGCTAGTCCTGATCTAATTCGATGTTAATACCTAACGAACGAATTTCTTTCAACAATACATTGAACGACTCAGGAATGCCTGGTTCCATTCTGTGATCACCGTCAACTAAGTTTTTATACATCTTAGTACGACCGTTAACATCATCAGACTTAACCGTTAACATTTCTTGTAGCGTATAAGCAGCACCGTATGCTTCTAATGCCCATACTTCCATCTCACCGAAACGTTGACCACCAAATTGCGCTTTACCGCCAAGAGGTTGTTGTGTAACAAGTGAGTAAGAACCCGTAGAACGTGCATGCATTTTGTCATCAACTAAATGGTTTAGTTTCAACATATACATGTAACCTACAGTAACAGGACGCTCAAATTCACGACCAGTACGGCCATCAGTTAACGTAAACTGACCGCTTTCTGGCATATCCGCTAATTTGAATAAGTCTTTAATTTCACGCTCACTTGCACCATCAAATACTGGTGTAGCGATTGGAAGACCTGCACGTAAGTTATTCGCTAGACGCATGATTTCATCATCAGTAAAGCTTTCAATATCTACTTCTTGACGAGACTCACCTAGTTCATACACTTCTTTTAAGAAGCCACGAAGCTTAGCAATTTCACGTTGCTCTTGTAGCATACGGTTAATTTTTTCACCGATACCACGAGCAGCCATACCTAAATGCGTTTCTAGGATCTGACCAATGTTCATACGTGATGGAACACCTAATGGGTTCAATACGATATCAACCGGTACACCGTGTTCGTCATATGGCATATCTTCAACAGGTACAACATTTGAAATAACACCTTTGTTACCATGACGACCAGCCATTTTATCACCAGGCTGAATACGACGTTTAACAGCAAGATATACTTTGATAATTTTTAACACGCCTGGTGCTAAATCGGCACCTTGTGTGATTTTACGACGCTTAACTTCGTATTTCTTATCAAAATCTGCTTTGATGTTGTCGTATTGCTCAGCGATTTGTTCAAGTTCTGATTGTTGTGCTTCATCAGCTAAGTTTTGAACTAACCACTTATCGCGTGACATACCGTTAAGGTCTGCATCGTTTAAGCCAGCTGTTAATAGAAGTTTCTTAGCACGAGCATAAATACCATCTTCTAAAATGCTAAATTCATCGCCTAAATCTTTCTTAACTTCTTTTAATTGTAATTCTTCAATTTCTTCTGCACGTTTATCTTTTTCAACACCATCACGAGTGAAGATTTGAACATCGATAATCGTACCTGATACTGAATTTGGTACACGTAAAGAACTATCTTTAACGTCAGCAGCTTTCTCACCGAAAATCGCACGTAATAGTTTTTCTTCAGGAGTTAACTGCGTTTCACCTTTAGGAGTAACTTTACCCACTAAGATATCACCACCGTTAACTTCAGCACCAATATAAACAACACCTGATTCATCTAGTTTGCTTAATGCTGATTCACCAACGTTAGGAATATCTGAAGTAATTTCTTCAGAGCCTAATTTAGTATCACGAGCAATACAGCTTAATTCTTGAATATGAATCGTTGTGAAACGGTCTTCTTGAGCAACACGCTCAGATAACAACATTGAATCCTCAAAGTTGTAACCGTTCCAAGGCATAAATGCGATACGCATGTTTTGCCCTAATGCTAATTCACCCATGTCCGTTGAAGGACCATCAGCTAATACATCACCACGAACAACAGGTTCACCCATACGACACTGTGGACGTTGGTTAATACAAGTGTTTTGGTTTGAACGTGTGTATTTTGTTAAGTTGTAGATATCAATACCCGCTTCACCAGCGTGCATTTCATTTTCATTGACTTTAACAACAATACGCGAAGCATCTACATAAGAAACAACACCACCACGTTTAGCTACGGCTGTTACACCAGAGTCAACGGCTACAATTTTCTCCATACCTGTACCAACAAGCGGCTTGTCCACTTTAAGTGTTGGCACTGCTTGACGTTGCATGTTCGAGCCCATCAAGGCACGGTTAGCATCATCGTGCTCTAGGAATGGGATTAATGACGCTGCAACAGAAACGATTTGTTGTGGAGATACATCCATGTACTGCACTTGTTCAGCAGACATCAAGGTAAATTCATTTCTGTGACGACAAGGTACTAAGCCTTCAACAAGTTTGCCAGCTTCATCAACTTTTGCCGTAGTTTGAGCGATAACAAAGTTACCCTCTTCAATTGCTGATAGGTAGTCAACTTCATCAGTGACTTTTCCATCTACAATTTTACGATATGGCGTTTCTAAGAAACCGTAATCGTTAGTTCGTGCGTAACAAGAAAGCGAGTTGATCAAACCAATGTTTGGACCTTCCGGCGTTTCGATTGGACAAACACGACCATAATGCGTTGGATGTACATCACGTACTTCAAAACCAGCACGTTCACGCGTTAAACCACCTGGGCCTAATGCAGAGATACGACGTTTATGCGTCACCTCAGATAACGGGTTGTTTTGATCCATAAACTGTGACAATTGCGAAGAACCGAAAAATTCTTTCACTGCCGCAGAGATTGGCTTAGCGTTGATTAGATCTTGCGGCATGATTGCATCTAAGTCACCAAGACTTAAACGTTCACGTACTGCACGCTCAACACGAACAAGACCAACACGGAATTGGTTTTCTGCCATTTCACCTACAGAACGAATACGACGGTTACCTAAGTGATCAATATCATCAACATCACCTTTACCGTCACGAATGCCGATAAGCGTTCTCATGACTGCGATGATGTCTTCTTTAGATAAAGTTCCTTCACCTACTTCAACATCACGACCAACACGACGGTTGAACTTCATACGACCTACCGTTGATAAGTCATAACGCTCTAAAGAGAAGAATAAGTTATTAAATAACGTTTCTGCCGCATCTTTTGTTGGTGGCTCGCCTGGGCGCATCATGCGATAAATTTCAACTAACGCTTCTAAACGGTTAGTTGAACTATCAACACGTACTGTGTCAGACATATATGAACCAACATCAAATTCGTTCATATATAAAGTAGAAAGAACTTTATGACCCGCTTGACTTAATTCAGCAAGTAATTCTAAGGTTAATTCAGCGTTCGCTTCGGCAATGACTTCACCGGTTGATTCATCAACATAAGCTTTCGATAATACTTTACCGATAATATATTCTGCTGGTACTTCTAACTTATCCACTTTTTCTTTTTCAAGTGTGCGGATATGACGAGCAGTAATACGTCGACCTTGTTCTACTAATACATCACCATTGGCTAATTTAATATCAAAGGTTGCTGTTTCACCACGTAAGCGTTCAGGAATCAAATCCATCACTAGCTTATCGCCTTTAATAGTGAAATCAGTCGTATCGTAGAAAATATCTAGAATTTCTTCTGTAGAATATTCTAATGCACGTAAAATAATAGACGCCGGTAATTTACGACGACGGTCAATACGAACAAATAAGTTATCTTTAGGATCAAATTCGAAATCTAACCATGAACCACGGTAAGGAATAACGCGTGCGTTATATAACACTTTACCTGAAGAATGTGTTTTGCCTTTATCATGATCGAAAAACACACCTGGGGAACGGTGTAATTGTGAAACAATAACACGCTCTGTACCATTAATAACAAACGTACCGTTGTCTGTCATCAATGGGATTTCACCCATATATACTTCTTGTTCTTTGATATCTTTTACTGTACCTGCAGCAGCTTCTTTATCATAAACTACTAAACGTAATTTAACGCGAAGCGGCGCAGAATAGGTAACACCACGAATTTGACATTCTTTCACGTCAAATAATGGTTCACCTAAGCGATAGCTTACAAATTGTAATTCTGAACTACCAGAATAGGCTTTAATTGGAAAAATAGAACGAAACGCGGCTTCTAAGCCTGTTTCACCTGTCGGATCAATATCAATAAACTTACGGAAAGATTCGAGTTGGATAGATAACAAGAACGGATAGTCCATTACTTGCACACTTTTACCAAAGTCCTTTCGAATACGTTTCTTTTCAGAGTAAGAGTAAACCATGGGGTTCCTCAGCTTGCTGGTTATGGCCGAATCTGCCTAAAAATACCAATTGGACTAAGTAATTGATCAGAATATATGATTATTTTGACCACTTATCTAATCCAATTGGTATCAGACAGGGTATTGCTGTGATGCTTTTTTTCTTTAAGCATCAAATAATGCACTGTTTTGGTTTAAAAAAAAACCACTTTCTTTAGCGCAAAAAGGCCGGTGACGTTTAAATCACCAGCCATTGCCTTTTCAGGCAAATAATCTGTTTAAAAACAGATTATTTGATCTCAACAGAAGCACCTGCTTCTTCAAGAGCTTTCTTAAGTTCTTCAGCTTCAGCTTTTTCAACACCTTCTTTAAGTGCTTTAGGAGCTGATTCAACTAAGTCTTTAGCTTCTTTTAAGCCAAGACCTGTAGCGCCACGAACTGCTTTGATTACTGCAACTTTCTTCTCACCGAAACCAGTTAAGATTACGTCGAATTCAGTTTGCTCTTCAGCAGAAGCACCAGCGTCACCACCAGCAACAGCAACAGCTGCAGCAGCAGATACGCCGAATTTTTCTTCCATTGCTTCTACTAATTCTACAACGTCCATTACTGACATTTCAGCAATTGCGTTTAGGATATCGTCTTTAGAAATAGACATTTTTAATTTCCTGTTTTAATTAACAGCCTTTTCAAATAAAAGGGTCTGTTATAAATAACTATAAATACAAAAAGTGCGAATTGTGCTCTGCGTTTCATTAAGTAAGTGCAGAGGTAAACAATTATTAAGCAGCTTCTTGCTCTTTCTGATCGCGTACTGCAGCAAGTGTGCGGGCAAGTTTGCCTGCAGATGCTTCTTTCATAGCGCTCATTAAACGTGCAATTGCTTCGTCGTATGTAGGTAGTTTTGCAAGTACCTGAACATCAACTAAGTCACCTTCAAATGCGGCTGCTTTTAATTCAAAGTTTTCGTTAGTTTTAGCGAAATCTGTGAATAAACGCGCTGCTGCACCCGGATGCTCGTTTGAAAATGCAATTAATGAAGGACCTTTTAAAGTGTCAGTAACACATTCAAAAGCTGAACCTTCTAATGCGCGACGTGCTAATGTGTTACGGATAACTTTCATCCATACACCATTTTCACGTGCTTGTTTACGCAAAGTAGTAATTGCTTCAACTGTAACACCGCGTGAATCCGCGATTACAGCTGACTGAGCGCCAGTGGCAGCTTCTTGAACTTCAGCAACAATTGCTTTTTTGTCATCAAGATTGATAGCCATTGGCTTTAACTCCTGGTTCACCGGTAAAAAACCGGTATTTACTATCCCTAATTTTTTACTAAAATTTTGTAAAAAATTAGGCCGTTACGGCGAGGACCAGAATTGGAAATACTGGGTAATCACCATCTACGTAGGAAATATTAAGCAAACATTCCAGAAGAAATGCTTGCTCCTACGGTCTTTGACGGGGTTGTTGATACTTTTATTAAAAATAAGAGAATAAACAACACCTACCAAAATTTAAGGGGCGAAATTATATGCTACAACTTCACCCGTGTAAAGAAACTAATTTAGCTCCTTTACTAGAAAATTAATCTGCTAAGCTAGATGAGTTAACCGTTACACCGGCACCCATAGTAGTTGAAACAGAAATTTTCTTAATGTACTGACCTTTAGCGTTAGCTGGTTTAGCTTTTTTCAACGCTTCCAATAATGCTTCAAGGTTTTGTTGCAACTTAGCATCGTCAAAATCAGCTTTACCAATAGTAGTATGGATAATACCGTTTTTGTCGTTGCGGTAGCGAATTTGACCCGCTTTAGCATTGTTAACCGCTGTAGTAACGTCAGGAGTAACTGTACCAACTTTAGGGTTAGGCATTAAACCACGAGGGCCTAAGATTTGACCTAGTTGACCAACTACACGCATTGCGTCTGGCGTAGCAATTACAACGTCAAAGTCCATATTACCGGCTTTAACTTGTTCTGCTAAATCGTCCATACCTACAACGTCAGCACCTGCTGCAGTTGCTTTCTCAGCATTAGCGCCTTGTGTAAATACTGCAACACGAACATCACGACCTGTACCGTTAGGTAATACAGTCGCGCCACGTACGTTTTGATCAGATTTACGAGCGTCAATGCCAAGGTTGATAGCAACATCAACACTTTCACGGAATTTTGCTGTTGCAAATTCTTTTAATAAAGCAAGCGCTTCATTAATGTCATATTCTTTTAATACGTCTACTTTTTCACGGATAAGACGAGCGCGTTTTGATAATTTAGCCATTGATTAGTCCTCTACCACTAAACCCATTGAACGAGCAGAACCCGCAATGGTACGCACTGCAGCTTCCATAGAACCAGCAGTTAAATCAGGTTCTTTTGTCTTAACGATTTCTTCAAGTTGAGCTGTAGTAACAGTACCCACTTTTTCAGTGTTAGGACGACCAGAGCCGCTTTTAATACCAGCCGCTTTCTTTAATAAGTAAGAAGCAGGTGGCGTTTTTGTTTCGAACGTGAAAGAACGATCCGCGTATACAGTAATAACTACTGGTACTGGAGCGCCTTTTTCAATTGAATCTGTTTTTGCGTTGAACGCTTTACAGAATTCCATGATGTTCACACCGTGTTGACCTAAAGCAGGACCAACTGGCGGTGACGGGTTTGCTGCACCAGCAGCAACTTGTAGCTTGATTAAAGCTGTGACTTTTTTAGCCATCTTTAATATTCCTATGTTTGGGTACGAACGCCCTGCTTTACCTTACAAAAGGAAAAAGCAACGAACCTTAATGGTTGAGCTCCCCGTGGATTAAAAATCGTTCAAATTTACTGACTTTTCAGCCATGCAAATAAAAACGGCAGCGGATTATAAATTAATCAACGCCACCGTTTCAAGTTATATTTTAGTTTTAGCGGTATTTTTATTAAATGATCGCAATCTTGCCATGAAAGATTAGTTTGAGTGTCGTAGAAACAAAAAACGCCTGCCAATGGCAAGCGTTTTTTATCAGCGGAAAAAGGTTACCCTTTTTCTACTTGACCAAACTCTAAATCAACTGGTGTTGAACGACCAAAGATAAGAACCGAAACTTTAATGCGGTTTTTCTCATAATCAAGTTCTTCAACAACACCGTTAAAGTCAGCGAAAGGTCCATCAATAACACGTACCACTTCACCTGGTTCAAATAACGTTTTAGGTTTAGGTTTATCACCGTCTTCTAAACGCTGTAAAATACGATCAGCTTCTTTTTGCGTAATTGGTGCTGGACGATCACTCGTACCACCAATAAAACCAAGAACACGTGGTACACTTTTCACTAAATGCCAAGCTTCTTCATCCATTGCCATTTGTACTAATACATAGCCAGGGAAAAATTTACGAGCACTCTTACGCTTTTGGCCTGCGCGCATCTCAACTACTTCTTCAGTTGGCACTAAGATTTGTCCAAACTTGTCTTGTAAACCATGTATTTCAATATGTTCAACTAAGGTTTTTTGAACACGGCCTTCATAGCCTGAAAATGCTTGGACAACATACCAGCGTAATTTAACACCCGTTGATGGTGTCACACTGTCATCTTGTGGTGCATTTTCTTCTGGGATTGCGTTTTCTTCAGACATAATTAAACCTTTAATCCAGTAACGAAACCAACAAGTTCAAATAAAATTGAATCTAAGCCCCACATTACTAATGACATGATTAATGTCGCAACAAGAACAATACCAGTAGTTTGTACTGCTTCTTGACGCGTAGGCCAGACAACTTTACGTGTTTCAGTACGAGCTTCTTTAGCAAAATTAATAGCATTGCGACCTTTTTCTGTTTGACCGGCAACAATACCTGCAATAATTACCGCAGCAACAACAGAAACGGCTCGGATCAACACTGATTGATCACCATACACATAATTTCCTACTACAGCACCTGCTAATAGTAATATTGCGACGCCCCATTTTAAGGTGTCTAGAGAACTGCTAGGTTGCTCTTCTGTACTTGCATTCATATTAATAACCTGTAATTACCTGTCAAAACTAATAATTAACTTCTCTTTAACACGAGAAGCTTACAAATAAGTATATCCATGATACCTATTTAAAAATATGGCAGGGGTAGAGAGATTCGAACTCCCAACCGTCGGTTTTGGAGACCGCTGTTCTACCAATTGGAACTATACCCCTTCAAAATCTAGTTACACTTGTCGGGTGAATCTTAGTTTGTTTGGGAAAATTAAGAGTAACACGAGAAGTGAGGGGCTATTATACTGATGAAAACAGATTACTCAAGGGATATTTACAGGATATTATTAAGATATTCGTTCCATTAATGTATACTAAATTTTTCGATTTTCCTTAGCATTCTTGGAGTATATTTATGCGATTTAACAAGTCTTTAGTTGGTATCATTTCTTTTTCACTAATCATCACAGGCTGTGCAACAACCAATGCACAAAAAGGTGCCACTATCGGTGCTGTAGCAGGAGCAATTCTCGGAAAATCAACCAGTAATCATAAAGATAAACGTTTAGTATGGGGGGCAGCTATTGGGGCACTTGCTGGCGCTGCTATTGGTGATTATATGGATAAGCAAGAACAAGCATTTCGTGAAGAATTATCAGGCTCTGGAATCGATGTTATTCGTGAAGGCGATAATATTCGTTTAGTCATGCCTGCCAATATCACTTTCGCGACGGATCAGTCTTATATCACCGCAGGTTTTCATCAAACACTCAATGATATCGCCAAAGTGCTCATCAAATTCGATAAAACCTTATTAAGCATTGAAGGTCATACTGACAGCACAGGCAGTGAACAGCATAACCAGTTATTATCAACCCAACGAGCGAAGAGCGTTCAGCAATACCTTATTAGAAAATCTGTAGAGGAAAACCGTTTAAAAGTGACAGGTTATGGAGAGAATATGCCTATCGCCGATAACAGTACCGCAAGTAACCGTGCATTAAATCGTCGCGTTGAAGTGCAAATTATTCCCAACAAAGCCAGTTAATCGTTTAATGACTGATCTTGATCAACACTTATATTTTCATCAGTAATATGATCACCCTGTGATTAATTACGGAGAGTGAGAAATGAGTTGTTGTGGTCAATGTGGTGGTGAAAACCACGAAGCAAAAAAAGAAGTTGAGCAAGAACCCGTAGAGTCAACAGAATCTACAGAAGCAGAGTAAAATAGTGTGTATCAGCACTGACTTTATTAAAAGACGTTACGGCGTCTTTTTTATTGCCTAGGATTTAGTTTGTAGTATTTTGGTGTATATTAAACGGCACAATATTTTTATAAGTAAACAATTATGACCTCAGATAAATTTGGCACCAGTGCTAATTATAAGCGCCAAGAAAAAGGTTATAGAGATAAAGCATTAAAACTTTACCCATGGGTATGTGGACGTTGTGCACGAGCCTTTGAATACTCAAACATAAAAGAACTAACGGTTCATCATATAGTTCACGACCATACTAATAACCCAAACGATGGATCAAATTGGGAATTACTGTGTATATATTGCCATGATAATGAGCATGCTAAATATACTGACCATGCCTCATACAGCACCGAGGTAAAGCCAGGCGATACCAATCAAGACCAAGCGACATATAATCCCTTTGCGGATTTGAAATCAATGCTAAAGAAGTAGTTTAGCTTTTAAAAAGTTAAACCAATACTCACAATCATAAGACAATCTTAGTAATGGTGTTTATAAATGGAAAAATACTTTCTCGTTTAGATTTAATATCATCATTATATTGTCGCGGTGGCGACGACACCCAAAGGGACGCTAACGCCACTGTCCCCTTAGAACCCCATGGCGCTGCTAAAAAATGACTTCTTCATTAAATAATCATGCTTCAACCTAACGCTAAGAGAGCACATGGATGTTTTTATTCAGCATTTTTTAAAGCAGAATTTATGCTCCGTTAAGTTTTAGTATTAATCCTAAGCATATTAGCTTGTCATTTATCTTAGCTAGCTATAGAAGCGAGCTTTTCAGTTATAACCATTCCCCATCTCAGCGATTAACTTATCAACTAGCATAGGTAGACCTCGACCCGAGACAGGGATGTCGAGGGCTGCCGCTACTCATGGACGATAAATCGGCAGGTATCGGGGGCTAATGCTAGTTGAAAAGTAAAATGTTTCGCTGAGTTGGGCACCGAGGGGGATGCAAGGGGGAAACTGGTGTTATTTCCCCCTTGTGTGCTGTCGGCACACCGACAATATAACCAGAATGATTGGATAAACTAGCAAGTATTTTACTAAAACCAAACGCTCTGAACCTATTAATTTCTAAAGAAGTAGGTTGATTTTTAGTTATATTTAAGCAAGTTACATCAATATATTCGACATACAGTTTGAACCTTAAGAGATGATACCTACTTCAAAATCAAAAATACTTTCTAGTGTAGATTTTATATCATCATTATATTGTCGCGGTGGCGACGACACCCAAAGGGACGCTAACGCCACTGTCCCTATAGAACCCCATGGCGCTGCTGCATTAAACGTGAACTTACATTAAATTCAATAATTTCGACCTAACGACAAAGATCGCACATCCATGTGCGGCTTTGCCTTTGTCATCATCCATGATGACAATACATGAATATTGATTTTAACTTCAGCGTTTAAAGAAGCAGGGTTTATGCTCCGTTAAGTTTTAGTATTAATCCCAAGCAAATTAGTTTGTCATTTATCTTATCTAGCTATAGAAACGAGTCTATCAACCGTAACCATTCCCCATCTCAGCGATTTACTTATCAACTAGCATAGGTAGACCTCGACCCGAGACAGGGATGCCGAGGGCTGCCGCTGCTCATGGACGATAAATCGGCAGGTATCGGGGACTAATGCTAGTTGAAAAGTAAAATGTTTCGCTGAGTTGGGCACCGAGGGGGATGCAAGGGGGAAACTGGTGTTATTTCCCCCTTGTGTGCTGTCGGCACACCGACAATATGATAAGAAAAGTTAATTAAACTAGAAAGAATTTAACTTGTAATATTATTCACTAGCTAATTATAAATAAGTCTTCAAAGTGCACTTAGTTGACGTTAGCTATCGTCTCATCACCGAAAAGATTATGAAAAAATATCTAGAGGTTTCTAATGACTTTGATGGGCTAATTAAAATCAATCAGAGGTTAGATGAACTATGTCTAAACGAAGGGGAAATTTGTTGATCACTACAATTCGACATAAAAACTAATCGAAATCCAATTCTAGCGCATTAGAGCTAATGTCCGCTATGTGGCATCTCCAGTCCATACCGCCAACCCCTAGACAACAAAAAAGGCGCCGAAGCGCCTTTTTCAATCAGATTAGATGTTAATCTAAATCAGGAATTAATCCATGATTTTAGATACAACACCAGCACCAACTGTACGACCACCTTCACGGATAGCGAAGCGTAAACCTTCGTCCATCGCTACTGGGTTGATTAGCTCTACAACAAACTTTAAGTTGTCGCCAGGCATTACCATTTCAACACCTTCAGGAAGCTCTACTGCACCTGTGATATCTGTTGTACGGAAGTAAAACTGTGGACGGTATCCTTTGAAGAATGGTGTATGACGACCACCTTCATCTTTACTTAATACGTAAACTTCTGACTCAAACTTAGTGTGAGGAGAAATTGAACCAGGTTGACATAATACTTGACCACGCTCTACGTCTTCACGTTTAAGACCACGTAATAAAATACCACAGTTCTCACCAGCACGACCTTCGTCAAGAAGCTTACGGAACATTTCTACACCAGTACAAGTTGACTTTTGAGTCTCACGAATACCAACGACTTCAACTTCATCACCTACTGTGATGATACCGCGCTCAACACGACCTGTTACTACTGTACCACGACCTGAAATTGAGAATACATCTTCGATAGGCATAATGAATGCGCCGTCAATTGCACGCTCTGGCTCTGGAATGTATGTATCTAAGTGGTTAGCAAGTTCTAATACTTTCTCTTCCCACTGTGCTTCGCCGTTCAATGCACCTAATGCTGAACCTTGAATTACTGGTAAGTCATCACCTGGGAATTCGTATTCGTTAAGTAACTCACGAACTTCCATTTCTACTAATTCTAATAACTCTTCGTCATCAACCATGTCACATTTGTTCATGAATACGATGATGTAAGGTACACCAACTTGACGAGATAATAAGATGTGCTCACGTGTTTGTGGCATTGGACCATCTGTAGCAGCAACTACTAAGATAGCACCATCCATTTGTGCAGCACCGGTGATCATGTTTTTGATGTAATCGGCGTGACCTGGACAATCTACGTGTGCGTAGTGACGTGTTTCTGTATCGTACTCAATGTGAGAAGTATTGATTGTAATACCACGCTCACGCTCTTCTGGAGCATTATCGATTTGTGCGAAATCTTTTACATCACCACCGAAAGCTTTTGTTAATACCGCAGAGATAGCAGCTGTTAACGTAGTCTTACCGTGATCAACGTGTCCGATTGTACCAACGTTTACATGTGGTTTCGAACGTTCAAATTTTTCTTTAGCCATTATAAAATACCTCAAGGGTGTTAACAAAATTAATAAATTATTTATTAGAGATAAAGAATAGACCAAGAATTAAGGAATGGTGCTGATAGGCAGATTCGAACTGCCGACCTCACCCTTACCAAGGGTGCGCTCTACCAACTGAGCCATATCAGCATTCAACTTAAAAATGGAGCGGGCGGCGAGAATCGAACTCGCAGCTTTAGCTTGGAAGGCTAAGGTATTACCACTATACGACGCCCGCTAATCTTTTAGTTATCTCTGCAAAATGGTGGAGGGAGGTGGATTCGAACCACCGAAGGCGGAGCCGTCAGATTTACAGTCTGATCCCTTTGGCCACTCGGGAACCCCTCCAATATTTTGGACTTAATGACTATTTCATCATAGAAATTAAGTATTAATGGTGCCGACTGCCGGAGTCGAACTGGCGACCTACTGATTACAAGTCAGTTGCTCTACCAACTGAGCTAAGTCGGCACTACATTAAGTGGTGCGAATTCTAGAGTAATGTTTTGCCCCTTGCAATAAAAAAGCGTAAAAAAATAAAGTTTTTTACGCTTTTTTATTGTAAGTGATGTTTTTTTACTCAAAGTCGATTTATTTAAGCCCTTTATTAGCATTATAACGGTTCATTCCAACAAAAATTAATTTTTCAATGAATTCACATTCTACTGTCATTAATTGCTTAAGCTTTGCCGCATTGCCACCAGTTAACACAATAAGTAACGTATCATCTTCAGGTAAGTATTGTTCATGTGCAGTTTTAATTGCTGTATTAATACAACCTATTGTTGCCGCCCAGTTCGCTTGATTAACCGCATCAGTAGTATTATTTGCAAATGCTATTTGATTTATGTTTTTAGGTGTAGCGAAAACTTTTTTGGTATTTTGCACTAAACTTGAAAACATTAAATTAATGCCGGGTAATATCCAGCCCCCTTGATGAATACCTGAAGATGTTAATAAATCAATCGTAGTTGCTGTGCCCGCATCAATTATCAGTGTAGCTTGATTAGGGAATAACGTTGACGCTCCAATTAGCCCTAACCAACGATCGACGCCAAAAGTGCTCGGGTCATCATAAGCACATCTGATATTAAATTTTTCCGCTTCACTTTCGACAAAACAATAATCTATTCGCTCAGATTCACACCACGATGTAATGATTTGATTTAAGTTACTATCATTAACATTACTTACTATGCATTGCTCTACTATAGGAAAATTTTCCGCTAACCATTGCTGATTAATAAGGTGTGTTTCAATCGACTTGATAACCGAAAGTTCACCCTGTTGAAACGTCACGTATTTACATAATGTATTGCCGACATCTATCAATAATTTCACAGTAAACCTCTCAAGCTCACTTCACCACCATAAATAGGTTTGATTTGCCCATCGACTTCAAGCAATAAAGCCCCTTGATTATTAATGCCTCGGCATATTCCTAAGGTTTCTTTGGCACCTGTGATTAATCTTACTGGTTTATTGACGTATAAATCTTGCTTGTGCCAATCTTCAAGCATAGTGACAATTCCGCTTTCTTTATGTTGATTTAATCGGACGATAAGACAATTAATTAGCGTTGACACTAACTGGTTACGGTCAATTTCCACTGAAATAATTGATTGGAGATCAGTCCAAGGTTGATCGATATCTTCTGCCGCTTTCATTGGCATATTAATATTTAAACCTATCCCTATAACACAATGACTTGATTCTAGTGCTTGCCCTTCTAATTCTATTAAAATACCCGCTAATTTTTTGCCATTGGCATAAATATCATTCGGCCATTTTAATTCCACTTCAACATTATATAACTGCTTTATTGCATCACTAACAGCAATGGCCGCAACAACACTTAAGCCCATGGCGGCGGAAATCCCTTGTGTTAAACACCAATACATTGACATATAAACATGGGAGCCAAACGGCGAAATCCATTGTCTGCCTCTGCGGCCTCGACCAGAATTTTGATACTCAGCCACACAGACTTGACCTTGCTTAACTTGATGTGGGATCCGGCGTATTAAATAACTATTTGTCGAATCAATAACACTATGTACCTCCAGAGATATGGCACAATCATCAGGGTTTAAGTGTTGACCGATCAGCGATTTATCTAACAATTGAAGCGGCTGGGCAAAACGATAGCCTTTACCTGTAACACAAAACACATCTAAGCCCATTTTTTGTAACCCAGAGATATGTTTAGAGACCGCCGCCCTGCTAATACCTAATTCATCGCCTATCGCTTGTCCTGAAATAAATTGTCCAGTCGCAAGTCGTTTAATTAATTGTTCTTTTACAGATTTTGCCATATCTAAATAATCACGCTTGTCTTGGTTGAGTTAATTCAATTAAACCTTTGCTCGATAACAACCTGACTTCCGCTTGAAGAAAAATTTCGAATTTTGCCAAGACTTGCTTTTGAACATACTGGGCTAAGTGAATAATATCTTGACCATGTTTGCTGGCATAATTTACCAAGACCAATGCCTGAGTTTCAGCCACCCCAACCTCACCATATCTAAATCCTTTCAAGCCTGATTGCTCAATTAACCAACCTGCGGCTAATTTTACTTTGTTATTTTCTTGTGGGTAAGCGGGAATATTGGGATATCTTTTCTTTAATGCTTCAAAGGTATGCTTTTCAACCACAGGGTTTTTAAAAAAACTCCCTGCGTTAGGTAAGATTTCTGGATCAGGTAATTTAGCTCGGCGAATTGCAATCACTTTATCAAAGACATCTTTAGCGGTGACATCACCTGGCAATTCATCTAAACCACGATAAGTTAAATTCGCCTGCCACTGTTTAGCTAAACGAATAGTGACTTCAACGATAAGCCCCTTACCTGCAAGCTGATTTTTAAAAATACTATCACGATAAGCGAATTGACAGGCCGAGCGGTTTAATTTTTTAATCGATTTACTTTCAAATTCATACCATAAGACATATTCAATAACATCAGCCAACTCAGTGCCATATGCACCAATGTTCTGCACAGGAGCAGCGCCAACACTACCAGGAATTAACGCTAAATTTTCAATACCATAATACTGATTATCCACACAAAAACTAACCAATGCGTGCCAATTTTCACCACATTGTGCAGACACGAGCACTGAATCACCATCTTCGTTAACCGAGATACCTTTAAAGGCTGGTTGTAAAATAGTGGTGGTTTTGGCTTCGGTAAATAAGGTATTGCTTCCGGCTCCTAAAATATAAAAAGGAGAGGTTAACTCCTCAAGAATAGCATCCAATTCTGATAACGAGTGCGGTTGATAAAATGCAGGACAAATGGCTGGAAAAGCAAAACTATTATGCCGACTTAAATCGTATTGATGCTGCATTGTGTTCATTTTTAGAGAAGAATTTCGCTTATTGTAATGGAAATCAATCAGCTTAGGTATGGAAAATTTTGCGAGTCATTATCCTTGCTTGCGCATCGGGAGTTTAATGATATTAGCTTTATTAGTGTAATATTTATTTTGATATTTATCGGTATCGATATTTTCACTGTGGTTAATGACCACGCCGTCAACAGGCGCATTGACCTGTCTAAGCAAGCGTAAACCGGTTGTAATTTGTTCTCGTTTAGTTTTACCACCATGAACAATGTATAAAACACTATCGACTAAACGTGAAATAATAACCGCATCACTAACCGCATTAACTGGCGGTGTTTCAATAATAATGCGGTCATAAAAATTGCCAAATACTTTAATGAGCATGTTAAAGCGTTTCATCGATAAAAATGCAAGGGGATTTGCGGGTGTGATCCCTGAAGTTAAAATATCTAACTTGACATTTTTATCTCGGACAATACATTCGTTAATTTGGTGAGTTTTGGCTAATAAATTTGATAATCCTGGGCGGTGGGCAGGTAAATCCATATTTTTATATATAGTGGGATGACGCATATCCGCTTCAATTAATAGTACTTTTTCCATTTCACTAAATGAACGCGCTAACTCTAAGGCAACGGTAGATTTTCCTTCATTAGGTACAGATGAAGTAACCGCTATGACTTTAGGCGGTTTTTTCTCATGATTAAATAACAATGACGTTCGTAACGTACGAATTGCCTCAACAAAACGATTATCAGTATAATATTTTTTATCACCATCGTGAGTTTTAGGTCGAAATTTCGGCAATACCGCTAATATTGGCGCTTCATTAAAGCTTTCTAATTTTCGGCGTGAATTAAGTGTGTCCATTAATAATTCCCGCAAAATGACCACCATTGAAATAAAACCAAGCGATAAGATAAACGCTAAAATCACCGCCATTGTTTTATTAGGAGCTATCGGCCCTTTAGGAATAATCGCTTTATCGATAAAACGAACATAGAAGTTCGATTTATAATTACCCATCGCATCTGTCTCTTTCAGACGAATCAAATAATTACTATAAAGCTCTTTGTTTGTCTCAACTTCACGCTGTAACTGTGAAAATTTATTTTTAAGCCGACTCATTTTTAAATAATTTTGTTTCGTTATGTTGAGTCGTTCTGTATCTGCTTTTACTTTTTCTGCCGAAGAAAAGTATTCTTTTTCTATCGCGATAACCAGATCATTAACTTGTTCTTTTAAATTACGACGTAGAGACGCTAACTCTGCTTCAACAGACATTCTTTTCGGATGTTTAGGGCCATATCGTTGGGAAAGTTCAGTGAGTTTTCGTTCAATTTCTTCTTCTGATCGGCGAAGTTGAATATAACTTGGTTTGCTATTTATTTCTTGAAGATCCGTTAACTGTGTGTAATTACCTTTATGCTTTTGGATATATTGATACGTAACTTTTAAGTCACCTTCTTTTTTCGAGGCTTTTAATAATGATGAGGTTAATTCAGTTAATTCTGACTCAATCAAACCATCTAACCCTTTTACATCAACGATGCCTTCGCTTTCACGATAAGCTTGTAAGGCTTGTTCTGAGGATTCAAGTTTTTTCCCTAATTCTTCGAGCTGATCAACTAACCATTGCGAAGTCGATTCTTTTGATGCGCTATGAATTTCATCTTGATATTGCAGATAAGTTTGCCCCACTTGATTCGCGACTTTTTGAGCTAATCGTGGATCATAAGCGGTAAACGTTATCTTCACTAACTCAGTTTCAACAATGGGTGATATTTTCAATCGGTCTTGAAAATCTTCCACCACTTGACCAATAGTCGGCGGTGAAGAAGGCTTACCTCTGTCGGCGAGAAACTGAAGTTTATCATTATACTTACCGCTGTTAAATTCTTCATGCTCAGTAAGGTTTAATTTTGACACTACACGTTCGGCAAACTTTCTCGATCGCAGTAATTCGTATTGAGTTTGAATTTGTTCGTAACTTGCCGAACTTTCATTAAAGGCATCGTTAATAGATAAGGTATTTTTAGGTTTATTGCTACCGATTTGTAAGATGGCGGTTGCTTTATAAGAGTGCTTTAAAAGCGACACATAAAAAGCCACCACTAAACTCATTAGTAGTGTGAAAATAATAATTTTCCATCGTCTTGTCCAAAGCGGGCTTAAAACTTCTTTTAGATTTATCTCGTCTTGAACTATTTTAGGATGCTCGTGTTCGTTCATCAAAAAAAGCTTTGCTCTATCTCAATTATGTCGTCTGGGTACACCAATGTCATAACATTACCAGTGATTATGACGCTTTTACCATCAACAGTCCTTGTGATTTTCCATTCAGTTTTCGATGCTCTGTTCCCTAAACCACCGGCAAGTGCAATCGCTTTATCAAGTGTTAAGTCGTCTTGATACGGATAACCCCCTGGGCGTTTGACTTGTCCATGAATAAAAAAAGGTCGGTATTGTACAATTGACACCGTCACTTGCGGGTCAATTAAATAATCACCAAGTAACCCCTGTTTAATGACATTTTCTAGTTTTTTAGGTGTTAAACCAATCACTTTAATATCATCGAGAAAAGGAAAGGAAATAAAACCTGTTTTATTAATTTTTACATTGGTCGATAAATCGGGCTCATTGTATACAACAATTGATATTTGATCCCCCGGCCCTAAAACATAATCAGAAGCCAAAGCATTAGTACTAAAAATACTTATCAACCAAAATAAAATGACTAAAAATCGCATATTTTTTATCCACTCAATCCTAAAGGGTAACATCAAACCCTATTGAAATGCTATTTCTCTGATAATCGAGCATAATTTCAGACGCGTCTAAATCCTGATATTGATATTTCAGGTAAAAAGATAACCACTCATTTCTTTGATACTGCACGGTAAATTGGCTATACAAAAAATGCTCTTTTTCTTTGCCTTGCTGATAAATAATTTTTTCACGCTTTGTACCAACAATCGCAGTGGCATTAAATAAATCACTTAACCGAGAGGTTAGCTTGATATCAAAATTATCGACAATGCGATAGCTATTTGATAACCGATTCGCTTCTTGGAAATCTCGTTCGGTACTTATCACTACTTTAGTAGAATAAATAGGATGCCATTGCCAGTCAAAACGCCATTTAAAGCCGTCATCATCATGAAAGGCAGTTTGAGCAAATTTTATTTGCTGATAACCTAACAATAAAGCCAATTGGCTAATTTCAGTCGTTTGCCATTTCATCCCTGCTAACGCGGTATATTTCTTCTTATTGAGCACATTATTATGCTCAAAAGTGATGTTTTCAAAGGCGATATTGGTTGCTAAATAAGACTGACCTGAAAGCAAGTAATCAAATGAAATATTGGCATAACGCTTTTGTTGATCTAATAAATATGTCTGATCTCTACGTGTGTTGTATTGATGTGTAAATTGTCCTAGCTCAGCCGTTAATTTTGCCACTGAAGTTTGAGAGCCATACATATAACCTACTGAAAAATCTGAAGACTCGCGTTTATCTCCTTTCGTAAGTAAGTTAGCTTTGCCTAATGTCAGACCGGTACCTCGGTTTTCATAAATATTAGCTATGGTTGTTTTAATGAAAAACGCTTTATTGGCAGCTATCTTGAATTGATAACGGGGAGCTAAAGTATAATTTGTATGATCATCCTTAGAAAAATCTTGAAATTTGATGTGCTCGCTTTCAAATTCAAGATTGAATAACTGATTGTCAAATTGTGTCTGCAGAGCTATTGAAGGCGATAAGGTAATAAAAGAGGTTTGTTGTTCATGTTGATTAGTAAATAAAAAATTATCAGTTTGGCCAACTTCTGAATGTAACGAAAGGTTAAAAAAATTGCCTGATTCAGTATTAAAATAATCCTTGGCAAAACCACTTACACTGAAAAATACCCAGGAAAAAAGGTAAACATAAATGAATTTTAATCGTACTTTTTTATTATTCATGACAACAACGGCGTTATTTTAATAACAGACATTCCACAGGATTTTAACAAAGAACACAAGCAGGTGGGCAAAAATATTTACATTTTGTTAACGACAGGTGAAATTTTCACGATTAACCTTGATTTGTTTCAAAGATATAGACATAAATAGCATTAATGAGAGGTTGGCAGTAACACTTTTGCTGAAAGTCCTCCTTCTATCCGATTGGTCAGTAGGATTCTTCCGCCATGCGTATCAACTATACGCTTTATAATTGCTAATCCTAAGCCGCTACCTTCAGTACCGCGCGCTTTGTCACCCTGTGTAAATGGTTGAAACAATCGCTCAATATCCGCTTCAGGTATCCCTGGACCAGAGTCACACACATCAAAATATGCAAAGCGTCCCGTCTCACTCATGCCAGAGTGAATAGTAATATCACCATCACTATAACGAACGGCATTTTGGATTAAGTTTGCAACAACTCGCTTTATCGCGACATAACGTAAGGGTATCTTTACTACTGGTTGGGCATTCAGGGTAATATTTCTATCTAAAATGGATTCAGATTGCACCACTTCACTTAATAAGACATTGAGATCATCAAGTTCAGCTTTATCTTTACTATCATGGCGAATGTAATCAATAAATTGATCGATAATGGTATTCATATCGTCGATATCTGCATCAATACCTTCTTTAAGAAATTCATCTTGTTTAGACATCATCTCTGTCGCCAACCTGATACGAGTTAATGGCGTTCTTAGATCATGAGATATGCCCGCCATCAATAAATTTCGGTCATCTTCTAATTGCTTAATGCCCTTTGACATATGATTAAATGCTTGAGTTACCGCAACTATCTCTGTGGTACCCCGCTCGGCTAACGGCTCAGGAAAATCACCACGACCCACTTCGTGGGCCGCAGATTGTAATGATTTAAGAGGTCGGTTTAATTGGCGAACAAATAACCATCCACCAATAACACTTAACGCGCCAAGAATCATCAATACAATAATCAACGGACTATAATTTGCTTCTTCTAAACCCGTTAGTGGTATTTTCACCCAATAATTAGGTGCTTGAGGCGGACGTATCCAAAAGAGAAATTCGTCCCCTTGTGAAATACGGACTTCTGCTGGACCACCTAGCAACTCAGTCATAATAGATGAACGAAATTCAAAATAAGTTGCATCCGCTAGGCCTAACGGTAAAGCATCTTGTTCGGTGTAAATACCGATGCCCGTTTCTAAGTGAAAAGCTTTGGCCATGGCAGGCGTTAAAATTGGATCTTTTACATCTAAAAAAACCACGCGCACTTGTTTAGCTAACAATTGGTCTACTTGATCTGATTGTGGTTGCACTATGTACACCATAATTGAAACCAGTGAGACGACTTGATTGATTAATAACAAGACACCAATCAATAAAATTGTTTGCCCAAAAGCACTACGTGGCAATATTTTCATAAATGTTTATTTGTCAGTTATGCGACTGCTTTTCCTTCCGGAACAAACACATAACCTAGTCCCCATACGGTTTGAATATAGCGTGGCTTTGCTGGATCTTCTTCAAGCATTCTACGTAAACGAGAAACTTGCACATCAATACTACGCTCTAACGCTGAGTAATCTCGTCCGCGCGCTAAATTCATTAATTTATCCCGAGAAAGTGGCTCTCGAGGATGTGTGATCAACGCTTTTAAAACCGCAAATTCGCCACTGGTTAAAGGCATATTGATATCACCTTTAAGCATTTCACGTGTCGCAAGGTTTAATTGATAATCACCAAATTCAATAATATTTTCTTCTTGTGATGGTGCACCTGGGGCTTCTTGAACACGTCTTCTTAACACGGCCTTAATACGTGCTAACAACTCTCGTGGATTAAAAGGTTTTGGCATATAGTCATCTGCACCTAATTCTAATCCAATGATGCGATCCACCTCGTCACCTTTAGCCGTTAACATGACAATAGGTATATCATTTGACCCTTGACGCAATCGACGACAAATGGATAAACCATCTTCTCCAGGCAACATCAAGTCTAACACTAATAAATGAAAGTTTTCACGCTCGAGTAAACGATCCATTTGTTCAGAATTTGCCGCACTTCTAACAACAAAACCCTGTTCAACAAGATAACGCTCTAATAATGCTCGCAAACGCATATCATCATCTACAACCAATACTTTAGGTGTTTCGTGGCTCATATCTCACCTTTATTTTTTCCATATGTTATTTTTTGACTTGTCGCTACTATATGCTATTGCTAGCAATTTTAACAAAGTTACTATGTGTCAAAGCGACGGTATTTGTTACAAATTATTAACAGTATAGATTATCTAAGACAAAGTATTATAAGAAAAATTTGTATGTACTCCAGGGACAAATTTATCATGAGTCGACACATAAACTAAATCTTTACAGAACATTTTACCAATTAGATAAAAATGCTCCCTTTAACAC
The DNA here is from genome assembly GCF_040362795.1 of Thalassotalea sp. SU-HH00458. Classification (NCBI taxonomy): domain Bacteria; kingdom Pseudomonadati; phylum Pseudomonadota; class Gammaproteobacteria; order Alteromonadales; family Colwelliaceae; genus Thalassotalea; species Thalassotalea sp. SU-HH00458. The sequence continues at coordinate 213,701 of NZ_BAABWW010000005.1, read as the reverse complement.
CTATAACTTAAGCTGTTAATTTAAAAGAAAGCACAGATCAAGTTTTTTATCTGCGTTAATTACGAAAAGTAAGGTAGAATGCAAGCATGAAAACTTGGATTTATTTCTTTAAAGCACCTAGACGTGTACTAATTATCAATCGAAAACGACAATTAACGAAGTTAAAGCGTCAACTTATTCGTGTAAAAATAGCACTCGCCCAAGAAAAAGCTGAAACCAAAGAAATGCTAGTGATCTATCGCCGTTACACTATTAAGCAAGCAACACCTGAAGAAATGAAACAAGCAAACAAACAATTTCTGGATGTGTTAAAAGGCCTGGGAATTGGTGTGTTTGCTGTCTTACCATTTGCTCCTATTACTATTCCTATAGTGATAAAAATAGGTAAATGGGTGGGGGTAGATATTTTACCTAGTTCTTTTAATGAAGAGTCTGTTAAAAAAACGATCGTTATTTCAAATAACCAATCGCCTGATCCGTAACACATTGTGTGAAACTGGTTTGTCTTTCTGGCTTCGACAACCTCGCAATTGCTTGTTTCACTAATTTTGTTTTTACTTTTCTATCGGCTTCAGGTAAATCTTTTAATTGCTCATGAAAACAGCCAACAAGTCCGAAATTTAACGCCGTTTCTGAGTTTGGTAACTCTCCGTTTAAACACGTACTTAATTTTTCCGCTAATTCATTTCTACTAACTTTCGTTACTAAATCAGTTATTTGATAATTGACTTTATCTGTTTTCCGCGCTTGATTACAAGCAAAGAAAATATCAGCAACCGCGACAATTGGGATCAGTTTTTCATGTTGCATACTAAATTTATCTTTTAACCACTTTTTATGCTCAGCCGACATTTCATCCGCATAGCCACCGCTTAGTACCAATGAAAATGAAAGCAATATCATCATATTTTTAGTTAACATATACACCATCCAATGAGGAAAAATTAGAGCAAAGCATAGTCGTCTCTACGAAAGCCATCATAGTAAAGTTTAACTCAAAGATGAAGTAGTTTTATCTTTCAATAATTTAACCAAAAAAAACGCCACCTCAACGTTGAGGTGGCGTTTTATCGTGTGAAAAATTAAGTTTTAAACCATCATAGGTTTAAAAGGTATGTCGCGATATCGTTTGCCAGAAGCAGCAAAAACAGCATTGCTTAATGCCGGTGCAAATGGCGCAACCCCCGGCTCACCAAGCCCGGTAGGTTTATGATCAGATTCAACAATATGAACATTTACTTTAGGCATATCATTGATGCGCATTACCGGGTAGTTATGGAAATTAGAATTAACCACCGCCCCTTCTCTAAACGTAATTTCTGTACTTAACGCAAGTGACATTCCCATCACAACAGCCCCTTCCATTTGAGCGGTTGCGCCATCAAGATTTAACACTTGACCACAGTCAATTACACAATCAACTTCTAACACTTTAATATTTTCGCCATCAGATTCAACACGAACAGCCATAGCCACATAGCTTTGAAAGCTATAATGTACCGCTAAACCAATACCTTGCCCTTTAGGTAGGTTTTCACGCTCATACCAGCCAGATTGTTTCGCGGCTATTTCTAATACATTTTTAGAACGTTCAACCTGCTCTTTTTGCTCTGCAATATCGTTTGCATCATACAATTGATTCAAAAATGTTAAAGGATCTTTACCCGCTTTATACGCCAATTCATCCGCGAAAGTACTAAACGAAAAACCATAAAAAATAGCATATACCGCTCGATACCAACCAATGCGGGTATGTGCTTTCGCATCACCTATTTCGCTTCTAAAGTTTGGCAAACCAAAAGGATAATTATCAACTGCTGCAACATCATCTTTGCCTGGTTTTACTGCTGCAGGGTTAAATAATGAGGCAATAGGTGGAAAAGCAGTGCGGTGTAGCCAGCCGGTCACTGCGCCGTTTTCATCCAGTGACGCTTCAATGTGTTGCGCATTAATTGAGTGATAATAGCCTGTGCGCATATCTTCTTCACGCGACCAAGTTAACTGAATAGGAAAGCCAGTTTTTTCAGAAAGTACCGCTGCTTCATGAACATAGTCACATTTAAATTTACGGCCAAATGCCCCTCCCGCCATAGTAACGTGAACAATAATATCTTTAGGATCACGCTTTAAGTAACCTGCCAAAACTTTTTGAATATCAGCAGGAGATTGAGTAGCGGCCCACACTTCACACTTATCTTTTTCAACGAAGACCACACTAGCATTAGGTTCCATAGGTGAGTGCGATAAATGCCCCCCCGTATAAGTAGCTTTAAGGGTTTTTGCAGCGGTTGCAAAAGCAGAGTTTACATCACCACGTTCAGTCGCTAATTCAGCAGGGGATTCAACATTTTTGACTAATTGTTTTTTATACTCGACGGTGTCGTAGCTGGCATTTTCACCTAAATCCCAGGCAATTTTTAATTTCGCTAAAGCTTGCTGTGCAGTCCACGTATTATCCGCCACTACGGCAACACCACCAATAGAACCATAAGGCACCGCTAAACGATCAACCACGATAACGTCTAACACACCTTTCATGGCTAGCGCCTCATCTTTTTCAAGTGACTTCAAGGTGCCACCTAAAACCGGACAATGAGTAATCGCCGCATATTTAAGGCCCGGCATTTTTGTATCAACGCCGTAAATTCTTTCCCCAATAACGACTTTTCCTTGGTCATGTCTCGGCAGCGCTTTACCAATATAGTTATAAGCAGCTTTTGTTTTCAATGTCGGTTTTTCGGGGACCGGTTGAGTTGCGGCTAAACTCGCTAATTGACCAAAAGAGAGTTTTTTTCCGGATGATTTGTTATAAACAAAATGATTTTTTGCTTCACAGTCATCTACTGTTGTTTGCCACACTTTTGCCGCAGCAGCAACTAACATAAGTTTAGCCGCAGCACCTGCTTCACGCATAGGTTCATACATGACCCGAATACTGGCAGAGCCACCGGTACCTTGTGGGCCGTATTTTTCATCGCCATCTGCTTGTTGCACAGTCACCCGAGACCAATCCGCTTCCATTTCATCGGCAACTGCTGCTGGTAAAGCCGTACTAATGCCTTGTCCCATTTCACAACGACCACAATATAACAGTAAGTCGCCATTTTCTTGTAAATGAATAAAAGCATTTGGATTAAAGGCAGACTCGTGTTCAGAATGATCGAATGCTATCGCTTGTGAAGGGATCGCAACACCTAACACTAAGCCTGTGGTAGCAACACCTGAAGCTTTGATAAAATTACGTCGGCTGACATTTTCAATCTGATTTGTTGCCTTTGCCCGATTAGTTAATTTTTCAAGAATACTCATTACGAAACCTCCTTGGCTAATTCAAATGCTGCTTCACCAATGGCTTTTTTGATCCGTTGATAAGTACCACAACGACAAATATTTCCTTGCATCGCGGAATCTATTTCTTCAGCAGTAGGTGTTGGGTTAGTCGCTAAGAATCCCGCTGCATTCATAATTTGTCCTGCCTGACAATAACCACACTGAGGAACATTATTATTCAACCATGCTTTTTGTAAGGGGTGATCACCGTTTTCAGATAAACCTTCTATGGTGGTAATTGATTTTCCTGCCAACATGCCAACAGGAGTGATACAAGCTCGGGTTGCAACACCGTCAACATGCACAGTACAAGCGCCACATAAGCCTGCGCCACAACCAAACTTGGTGCCTGTTTTTTCTAAACGGTCACGTAAAAACCACAATAGCGGCATTTCATTATCAACATCGATAGGGTGTTGTTCACCATTAATAATTATAGATTTATCCATATTAGTCACTTATTTGTTCGGTTAAGTAATCAGCACTTTATACAGTAACACTTGCTGATGATCTGAGTACAGTAAAACGATTTAACCCCTTTTTTATCAGATAAACAACGGGTAATTAATACTTTGTTACAAGTGATAAAAATAAGATAATCGGGTAATTTTGTTTAAACAATCTTGACTAAAGGTAGTAGTAATCAAGGATAATTTCTATATAACTTGGTATTTAATTCACTTCAAAAAACAGTGTTTAAATGCTTATATCTGTGTAAACATAACCTTAAAACCTAATGAGTTTGTAGAGAATAAATGAATAAATACAAAATTTTGTTTATCGCGGCAATAGCTTTGTTTCTCAATAAAAATAGCTGCGCCGATACCTTAAGTAACTTTGAACGCCAAGTAGCAAGTCACAAAGGTAAAGTAATTTATGTCGATTTTTGGGCGTCTTGGTGTGTCCCTTGCCGAAAATCATTTCCTTGGATGAATGACATGCAAGCAAAATATGCGGATAAGAATTTTACTATCTTAAGTGTTAATTTGGATGCTCAGCCAAACTTAGCTGAAGAGTTTTTAAAGGAGACTCCGGCAAAATTTCCTATTTTTTATGATCCGAAAGGAAAAGTTGCCCGAGCATTTAAGTTAAAAGGCATGCCCAGCAGCTTTATCATAAATAAAAAGGGAGAAATTGTCAGTTCTCATGTCGGCTTTACCGAAGAGAAGAAACAAATGTATCAACAAGAAATATTGAGCCTTTTGAAAGACTAAAAACTTGAAAAGCCTCAACTATCGATGATTATAGTTAAGGCTTTTTTGCTTAGTTTATTCAACCGCTAATAATTCTACTTCAAAAATCAGCAATGAACCTGGCGTTATTTTTCCTGCGGCATTGTTACCATAGCCAAGACTTGCAGGAATAAAAAATTTAAACTTATCACCAACTGTCATTAATTGTACGCCTTCGGTCCAACCTTTTATCACTTGGTTTAACGCAAAACTAATCGGTTTTCCTCGTACCAGAGAACTATCAAAAACAGTGCCGTCTAAGAGTGTACCATGGTAGTGAACAGTCACGGTAGATTTAGCACTAGGTTGCTCTGTACCCTCTCCTTGATGCAAAATTTGATATTGCAGCCCCGAGTCAGTTTCTTGCACGCCCTCAGCGACTTTATTTTTTGCTAGAAATTGTTCTCCTAGTTGGATATTTTCTTGTGCGAGAACTTTATTTTGATGGTTTCTAAATAATATAAAAACGACCAAAATTATAACGACCACTATAAAAAATTTCATCTTTTACCTATTGAGTTTAAATCTGTGAAATGAGTGTACATTCCAAATCGTACAAATAAAAGCAACCTCAAACAATTGAGGAGATACCGTGTTTTGTTATTCTCTTAGACAAAATAAAAAGCACTTCGAATGAAGTGCTTTGGTAATTAACGTGCAAAAATGATTATTTCAGTAATTTTAATGCTTTCACACATCGACTGACATTTTGATGTTGTGCTTTAACTGATTTTAACGCTTGAGCTTTCATGTCTTTATATTCAACAACAAGTTTTGCCAATTCAGCTTCACTTTCTACGGTACATTCTGTTGGTAACATAGCACCGGTGAAAGCACTTAATAAGCCTAAATCACTACCCGCATTCAGCTGAGGAATATGTGCAAGAATTCGAGCTTTATACGGCGCTTCTAATTGGCTTTGTTCGGCAGGGAATAAGCCCCACATAATGTAGCGTAATGTTGATAGTTTTAACTTATCGGGGTTATTTACCACCACATCAAACCATTTTGCTTTTACATCAGCTTCAGGGCGAAGCACTTCTGCATAAATCGCACTTTTCACACCGCTATCAGAGTTATCTTTAGTTTTTTCAGTCTCAAGTAACGCTTGATAATTTCCGTGTTGATAACGGTTTAATTGAGCAAGAATATTCCAACGTTTATCTTGATCTATCGTTAAGCCCGCATAAGATTTCTCGCCTTGTAAAATATCTAAAAGATTCTTTAAATGTTTATCTGACTTAGACATAGACACATAACGGCTATACCACAACTTTTGGAAATCAGATTTTGCTTCAGCTTTTTCTAATAAACGTAAGTATAAATCTTCAACCTCACGATAAAGATCAGCATAGTCATTTTGCCCTAATCGCGTCGCTGTTGTTAAGTAACGCAGCGCTGTTGTTAAGCTTCCAGCAATTTTACTAACAACATTATAATCGGTTTCGCCTTCAATATTGGCGATAGCAAAATGAACAAATTTATCAGCAGCTAAGTTTGCATCACGCACACTGTCTGACAAACTTTGCCATAACATTAAACGCATCGTAGTACTTTCAACGGCATTAATATGCTTTTCTACTGCAGCCAATGATTTGTCATCTAGATCAACTTTCACAAATCCCCAGTCAGCTTCATTTGGGTAAACCATATCAGGACACGATTGACCAATGGCGTCTTTAACTTCTGTATTCGCACCTTTATAAGTTACCGGAATTGCCTTCGTTAAACTCATGCTATTGTCTGCAAAGTTATAAAGTCCTACTTGTACTCGTTGCTCACGTAACGTTGGATAATCTTCGGTCGCCGTTTGTTCTATAGAAAATTGGCTAATTTTATTATCACTACATTGATAATTAACTTTGATCGTATTCAACCCAGCATTATAAAGCCAGTCTTGTGTCCACTGGGTCATATCTTTACCGGCCGCTTTGCCTAATTCACCGATAAAATCGTCAAGCTCAGTATTTTTATAAGAGAATTTTTTCAGGTAATTACTCACCCCCACACGAAAGTTTTCTTCACCTAAGTAATAAGGTAATTGCTTGAGTACCGATGCACCTTTACCGTAAGTGATACCATCAAAGTTAGTTAATGCTGTGCCGGTAGACTCTACAGGTAATTCTATCGCATGAGTATTTACTGAATCATCGCTGCGATACGCCCACTGTTTTGTCCCTGAATAGAAAACATCCCAGGCATTATCAAAATCGCTAGCTTCGTTCACCTCAAGGTTTGCCATATAAGTGGCAAAACTTTCATTTAACCATAAGCCATTCCACCAACGCATCGTGACTAAATTACCAAACCACATATGCGCCATTTCATGAGCAATAACATTGGCTAAGCGCATTTTCGCGCGGGTAGATTTTTCACCACGCGCAATATACCCTTCATTAAACGTTACCGCGGCAACATTTTCCATGGCACCGGCATTAAAGTCTGGCGCAACAATTTGGTCATATTTACCAAAAGGGTAAGGTACTTCAAAGTATTCATTAAAAAACTTAAAGCTTTGTTTCGTCGGTTTAAACCATTCTTCGGTTTTGACATATTCCGCTAAACTTTGACGAGCAAATAAACGCAATTTCATGCCTTCATAGTCGTCTTCCCAAACCGCATAATTACCCGCATGTAACGAGAAAATATACGAAGAAAATTTAGCCGTTTCTGGAAAATGCCAAAGGTTGTTTTCACCTTGCGCTTCAATGTTATTTTCACGTGCTGCAGAAATCACTTGCCAAGACTTAGGCGCCGTAACTTGCATGGTATAAGTCGCTTTTAAATCTGGTTGATCAAAATGTGGAAATAAACGATTAGCGTCATAAGGTTCAAAATCTGTGTATAAATACACTTCGCCGTTTTCTGGGTCAACAAAACGGTGTAAACCAGAGCCATCCGTCGAATAAGGACGTTGATAATCCACTGAAACAACATTTTTACCTGGTGCTAGCTCTGCGGCAGGAATCGTAATAAACCACTTTTCATAAGTAAAAGAAACGGCTTTGCCATTCACTTTCACTGAATTTACCGTGCCCATTTCAAAATCAATGGTTAAGTCGTTTTGATTATTGTCGACCAAATCAAAACTTATATCCGTAACGCCTGAAAAATGTTCGTTTTTATTATCTAAACGTACTTGCAGATTATAACTGACATCACTGACTTGTTGAGCACGCATTTTGGCATAGTCTTCATACAGTGATTCGCTCTGTTGACGGGTAACTTTGGCAACAGGTGTTTGTTTAGCAACAGATTGAGATTCAGGTGCTTGGACGTTATTTTTTTCACAAGCGGTTAAACTTATTGCCGAAGCAGCAATAGCTAAAGCTAGCGCTTTATTAAGGCGAGATTTTACTGTTTTCATTACGTGTGAACCTTGTTAATGATTATTTGTAGTGGGTATTTTTATTGTTGTTTTTCATGTAAAAAATTTGTTAATAGGGGCTTTATAACATATGTTTGGTTATTCGTCAGGTGGAATATATTGTATATCTGGCTTTTTGAGATTAATGAGCAGATTTATCAGATAAATGAATGGTTAACTAAAGCAAATATCATTATTTAACCTGTAAAAACTTATCTATAGTTAAACAACTACAGAGAATTTTTTGAGGTTTATTTGTCTAACATAAAACACAATCGCCTGAGGTATCAGGAACTTGATTTAAACACCCTTGAAAAAGCTTATTCGCCCAGTAGTTGTGTTGATGATATTGGTGTTTATATCAAGCAATATATTGATTTAAGCGATAAAGCAAAAAAGAGTGCGATAGAGCAAGGTAAGTTAATTGCAAATATTCAATACGGCAGTAATCCCGATGAGGTTTTAGATTTATTTATGCCTTTTAAAGCTGCTCCCCAAAAACGAAAATTACAGGTGTATATTCATGGCGGCTATTGGCAAGAACTCTCAAAGGATGAATCATGCTTTGCTGCAACCAATTTTCAAAATTCCGGTTATCACTTTGCGGTAATAAACTATTCACTTGCTCCAAAAGCATCACTAACAGAAATTGTTGAACAAAATCGTCAAGCGCTCATTTTTCTATATCAACATGCGGATGAATACGGTTACGATAAAAATGAAATCTATCTTTCTGGCAGCTCTGCCGGTGGTCATTTAGCCATGATGATGGCGTTAACGGATTGGTCGAAATATATCGAAACAGAACAAAATATTGTTAAGGGAATTTGTGCGGTGAGCGGCATTTATGATCTTACCCCTATCGCGCAAACTTACATTAATGAGCCTTTACAGCTGACTGAAAAAGAAATAGCGAACTATAGTCCGCTTTTATTTGATACAGAAAAATTAAGTGTACCCTTACGAGAAAAAGAAATAATCAAACATTGCGCTTTTATTATGGCATATGGGGATACTGAAACCAGCGAATTTAAATGCCAAACTAGCGCAATGATTCATCATCTAACTGGACAAAAAATAAAGGTTACGCAGGCTGAAATAGCACAGCGTAACCACTTTAATGTAATTTTAGATTTAGCCGATGCTGAATCATGGCTAAGCCAGCAAATATTCCAACAAATGAAGCGCTACCTTAATTAAGCAATTAATTTAAGAAAACCTTCACTTGTTCATCTAGTTTCTCTTGCCATGTTTCAGGCATTTCTTTTGTTACGATGCTTAAAAAGTCCAAATTTTGTTTACTAGGGTTTACCTGATAAGCCGTTTTAGCCCACAAATAGCATTTTGCTAAAACTGAGGATGCCATATCCTTCTCAACTACCGCTAATTTTGTCCAATAAATTGAAGCTGTTTTCTCATAAGAAGGTGCATATTTCAGTGAAGAAGACGTTTCCATCATCAATAAAGCTCTATCCATTAAATCAGCATTATTTTGTTGATTTATCGCCATAGAGTAATAAAGGTTTGCTAACTTAAATGCTGCTTGTCCTGAATTACGCTGAACAGCCTGTTGATACCAGTATTCAGCGGTAGCGACATTTTGTTCGGGCGAAACTATAGCATAAGCATCACCTAAGGTGATCTGTGCAGCAACGGCACTAAGCTCCGCTGCAGGAGTGCACCATTCAATTACTTTTTTAATATCTTGTCTATGCCATTTCGAAGCTAAATATAATCTGCCAATGTCACAACCAGCGTCATGTAATCCATTTTTAAAAGCTTTGTTATACCAAAAACTTGGTACCGATTCTAATTCTGTTAGTTGCGATTCAAGGGTAGGGGCAACATAGTTGAAATTGATACAGTCAGCAAACTCTTTTTGCGCTTGAGGGATCTCTGCTAACGCAGCTTGGTAAAACCAGTTGCACGCTTGAGAGCTGTCTTGATTTACTTTACCCCAGCCTAATTTATAAAATAAGCCAAGTGTCATTTTTGCTAACGAATTATTATATTTGGCATGTTTTTCAAAAAGTATAAACGCTTGTTCAAACTTTTCTTCTGCAAGTAATTGCTGCGCAACTTGTAAAGGCTCATTTAATTCTTGTTCATTAGCCAATATTATTTGGCTAATGACAATAAAAAACAGCCCGAAACCGAGCTGTTTGTATCCATTAAATCTCATCAATTATGACCTTGAGGGAAACGTTCCTTGTAGTGCAATAATCCAATTAATAGCGATATAAGGCGCTCTAATACTAAAGGGTAGATTACCACCATTATTATTCACTGTAGTCGTAGCAGTAGAGTTCACTGTCCCTGTTAAATTTAAAGCAATGGAATCAGCATGCATAGGTACACTTGGTGCTGTTGAACTATAAATGTTTTGACGATTTGGGCTTTGGCCTAATGCTGCTCCACTTGGTACATTACTAGAAGAACGGCCATTAACTGCATTTAAATCAGCAACCCCTCCAACCGTAACATCATTCTCTATAGTAGTCGTAGCAGAATGATTGTGAGATGGCATTTGTATTAAATGCAATGTATGAGTTTCCGCTCCGCCTCTTTGACCAAGTGCGTAGTTTTGCAAACCGGGTCCATTTCCTGCTCCAATAACCGAACGACCTCGCGTATCAGGCAAACCAAACGTTGTTCTGCCATCTCCACCATAAGTTGTACCTAAAATTGAAAATAGTGCACTGTTTTGACTGATAGCAAGTAACTGGCCTTGAGCCAATGCATATCCTCGGGGAGCAAAATTACCGGCAAATACGCACATTGTTCCGAGCATAGGATCAAAGCTACTACAAGCTAAGGCACTTTTCCCAAAAAAGAGACTTGGTAACAAAATTAACGGTAACGCGATTTTTTTATATAGCTTTTTCATAGTTAAATCCTTTTTATTTTTGTACGTGTAGTTAATAATAATATTGATAAAAATAAGAGTAGAGAAGATGGTTCTGGTACAGTTACTGGTGGTTGGCCAACTTGAATTTGACGAACATCATTAAGCCCTAACATTCCTGTTGAATCTTGTTTAGCAGGGGGGACGCTATCAGTAATAAAACCAAATGATGCCTGTAAAACACCAACAATGTTTATACTTTCACCCGCTAATAAGGTACGTGAGAAATTGAAAAGCCCTGAATCTTGAACGACACCACCATATGGAGTAGGTAGAAGAAATCCATTGCGTTCATTACCATAATCAACATCTGACATAATATCTGAAAAAAAGAACTCCCCAGAGTCATCATAAAGACTGATCAAAGAGCTAGAAAAACCACCAAGACCAGGAATAGCCCAAGTATCGACTTTGTTAAAAAAATCAAAGCCAAAATCAAGCTCAAAAGTATCTGTTGCATGATTATTTTCTATATACAAACTAAAATCTAAAGCAGCAACTTCATATCCTGCAGCATTCGATAACAAAGTAGTGTCAAAACTTAACTTCTGATCTGTATCTGTGATTGCGACATTGCTGGTATTGTCACCTGATACATCTAGTCCTCCAAGAATTCCCCCTGGATTAACTTGGCCAGAATTAGAACCAACAGACATGTTAGCAGTAAATATTGTTTCTGGTGTAACCCACACCCCCGAAATTGGATCAATCCAACCGAGGGCAATACTACCCTCAACGGTTAGGTCTGATGTAATGATGGTGGCAGAAGTGGAAAAGTGAGTAAAAATTGAAAAAATAACGATTAGTATTTTTTTATTGAATTTTATCATTTGTAATTCCTTTTTTATTTTTGTATGTGAAGCAATTTTTACACCAGAACACTATATCCTCTTAAAAACAATAACTTAAAAACAAGCCAATCATTTCACTTCTTCAGAGTGTAAATTTTATGGACACATATTGTTAAAAAATCGTTGCGACAAATCACTGATATGTAAATTATTTATATGGTTGTTAAAAGCGTTTAAAACTTAATGAGTACGGCAAGCCTCAAGTAACTTTTCAACAAACAAGCCAGAAGCCAAGGAAATTTCTCTTACATTGCGATGCAAATTCAATAAATGTTTTTTAATCCGCTTTACTTCTGGGGTTCTAATTTTCACGCCTGCCAAGCAACTATGTGCGACCGTTAAACCTAACGTATTTATTGTTCTTGCATCATAAATAATATCGGTAATTGTGGATAATTTTGGGTTTTTCTTCGTGATTTTTAACACCTCTTCATAACCAGAATGCCATCGTCGCATAGTATTCACTATCGCTTGTAATCCAGCTTTATCGCCTCCTTTATAGGCATTCAGTTGTTGTTGCATATTGACTAAAGTTAAACTTTCCGCAGGCAAATAATCTACAAAGCTATTTAAGCCGGCTCTTTGGTGATATTGATCTTTTTTAAATTTTAAATGATGACGAGTGTAATAATGAGCCGGCTCTAATTGCTCGGCTAACATCACCAAAGAGGTAATCTTTGTTTCTGGAAATACAAGCCCACGAATACCATTCATGTGTTGTTGTAAATGATGCAACCCCAACTTAGCCGCACTGATATTAATTTGAAATAAGCGTTGATACATCTGATTGATATTTCGCATTGATTTAGCCGACCAGAGCCTTTCGGCGATGGCAAATGTGCGTGGCCAAATCCGTAAATCAATATTTTTTTCGCTAACAAGCTCCGTCCATAGCGTTGCTTCACCGCCAAGTATATTTTTTTCATGTGCTGGCAAAAGATTGGCGAGTAATTTAACGTTAGCATAGTCAAAGTCACTTAATTGTTGACCTTCTACATTATAATGACTATTCCCGATTAACATACGGCCAGTAAGTTGAGCAGGATCAGATAGGTCAAACTCACCACGTGTCGGTCCCATCCAAGAGTCTATGGTAAAATTGATTTGTCTTGGGTGTAAGGCTAACTGACGATCAAGTTGCACTTTTTGATAGTGATTATTGTTTAATTTTACATAAGCATGGATCAGGTAATTATTACGACTAACCATAGCTAGTGTGCCTTTTACTGCACTACCTTTTAAACGAGGCATGGTAAATTGCCACGCCGAAACAGTATCTTCATTGCTAGGAATGACGGCTGAATTTTCCCGTTTCGATAACAATTCATTTCGATAATGGTATGCGCTACTTTGTGGTTGATCGATATAAAAGCCGGTCGATAATAATCCCTGATATTGATTGGCAGCTATTTGACTTAAAGATTCCATTCCTCGCCACGACTGTACCATAATATCTTTTGGCAATTTTGGCTGGTAAATTTCATCCCAACCCATCATTTTCCGCTGATGTTTTGCCAGTATTGTTTGCACTTTTTCATTAAAGTGTCCTTGTAATTCATGGCTATCTTGTAACTTGTTATCAGCCATGTACTGTTGCACCGCCTCACTTTCTTGCCACTGCACTGGATCGACTTCATCCCCCCCAATATGTATATATTCATCTGGGAAAAGCGAAGTAATTTCCGCCACTATTTTATCAATAAAGACGTACACATCAGGATTACTCGGATCAAGTAAGGGTTCAAACACCCCCCAAGCATCTTCCATTGAATAACGCTTTTTTTCAGTCATTAATTCTGGGTACGCTACGGCAATTGCTGATGCATGACCTGGCACATCAAACTCAGGTACTACTCGAATGCCTAACTGACTCGCATAATGAACTACGTCTTTGATCTCTTGTTGTGTGTAATACTGTCTATCAGAGGCTAATTTGTGTAACTTAGGATAGGATTTTGATTCAAAACGCCAACCTTGATCATCCGTTAAATGCCAATGAAAAACATTTAATTTTGCTGCTGCCATCCCATCAAGTTGACGTTTAATCGCCTTAACTGAAATGAAATGACGAACACTATCAATCATCAACCCCCGCCAAGGAAAACGTGGAAAATCATTGATCACAACTTGTGGCAATGTCGTAATATTTAAGGAACGGTTCGCTGCAATTAATTGGCTAAGTGTGGCGAGGCCATGCAAAGCCCCAAAATCATTATTGGCCAAAATATCAATACCTTGTGAAGTTATTTTCAACTGATAACTTTCATCACTGTTCAGTTTTGCAAGATAGTTTTCATGTGTTTTGCCTTGATTGATGATCAGATTAATTTTACTCATCATTTCACTATCATCAGGCGGTAGTTTAGTCACTTGATGACCAAGCTTTGCTAGTTGGCTAGTGATGCGTTGCTGAATAAACAGCTGGCGTTTTTCATGAATGCCTTGCACATTAAAATACACACTTTCTGTTAATTGATATGTTTCAGGTAATAATTTTACCGACTGCGGATATGGCATCAAAGCTAACGACTTTTCTTGTGCGAACGCTTGTTGCGCGCAGAACATAAAAGACAAGCCAACGCTGATAACGATGATTTTTATTATTGATAACTGGTGACTGAATAAGGTCATGATGTAAAACCCATAAAATATGTTTCCATTGAAGATAATTAACTAAAACGATTCCATTGCTGCACGCTCGGCATTTAATTTGGCTAAAGCCTGTTGTGTATTCAACTTAGATTTTGGCGTGAATATTGTCACAACCACGCCGGCAATAATACCTCTTATTAAGACAGTAATCACAGGGTTACCCGAAAATTATTAGAAAACTAATATTGGGTAAGATTACCTATATTCCCGCCGACAATATTAAAAACGCCTAACTCTAACGACATTATATTTACAGTCATAGGGAGGAACACAATCGCTGGGAGAATAGAAAAGCTCAAGTACAACAAGCCTGAATAGATACTTTGATTACGGCTAACGAATAAGACTGCGAAATAGCTTAGTGGCAAGAAGCAATATCGGTTATTTTTGCAATATGGCAATCACGCTTTCAGCAGGTTCAGCGATTAATTGCTGATTCGCGTAAACTAAGTGCCAGTATAAGGTTAAGCCATGTTCTCCTAGGGGGATCAGCTTAATATCTGAGTCATACGATAAACGCTTTAATTGATTTCTCGAAAATATTGAGACACCTAAATTAGCTTTAACTAACTCGACAATGGCATCGTTAAACCCCACCTGTAAGACTTTTTTGGGGATCACACTTTCGGGTTTAAAAAATAATTCATATTCACGATCTTTTTCAGGCACCGTTGAATTCGTTACATAGGTTTCATCGATAAAATCGTGTGCGGTTAAATAGGTTTTATTGGCATATTTATGTTGAGTTGAAAGGCAAGCCACCAACTCATCCTGATTCAAACAATGCGTTTTGAAGTTTTTCTCATCTATTTCAAGATCCGCGCTGGCTGTTGAGATCATGGCAATATCCACATCATGATTAAATAATGCATGTAAGGGTTGGTTAGCGGCTTCTGAAGAAATTTCTAATTCAATAGTAGGATGCTGATGGTTAAAGCCTTCGATTAATTTTGGCAACCATTGAAACGAAGCATAATGTGGCAAACCAATACGTAATACTTGTTCAATTCCATCGGTTAATCGTGAGATATCATGTTCTGCCCGCGCTAATTCTTCCAGTATTTTTTTTGCCGATTGTAATAAACGTTTACCTGCATTCGACATGATAATTTTACGACCGCGGCGATAAAACAGCGAAGTATTTAAACGTCTTTCTGCTTCACGAATACGGTTAGTCAATGCCGGCTGTGTAATAAATAACGCTTGTGCGGCTTCTTTTACTGTTTCGCAACGTTCTAGCTGACAAATCATTTTTAAATGACTAATTGATAA
Organism: Thalassotalea sp. SU-HH00458; assembly: GCF_040362795.1. Classification (NCBI taxonomy): domain Bacteria; kingdom Pseudomonadati; phylum Pseudomonadota; class Gammaproteobacteria; order Alteromonadales; family Colwelliaceae; genus Thalassotalea; species Thalassotalea sp. SU-HH00458. The sequence continues at coordinate 198,092 of NZ_BAABWW010000005.1, read as the reverse complement.
CTGACTTTTTGTGATATCCATTGTTTTTATCTCAGATCTGAATCTCAGGTTCATTTATCGATGCGCGACAGGTGATCATTTATTCACGGGCATACACAAGAAAACCCATTCAAAAACTGAATGAGTTTTCTAAATCATATCAAATAAAGTGATTACTTGTTGAGTAAAATTCGATTACGAGAAAACTGACTACGAACGCGTTTGTCTTCGATTGAAAATTGATAATCGATCACTTGTTTCACTGCAGTTTTACTGGTGACTTCGGTATCAACAAGTTCAGGACATTGACCATTTTCAAGATAATACATAGCGGTAGATAACATGCCTTCTTGTTGATCGCCCAATGGTTTAGTTAAATCATCTGCAACATCACAACCTTGAATATCGGTATCATATATCGGCGCATCACTCGGTGAAAAACCATCGGCATAATCACCAAAACCTTGATCATTTACCCCTTTAAATTGCACCGTAAAGTACGTGGTATCACAATTATCTGTTGGATAAAAACCATAAGGTTTACCACAGGTAGTCGTACCAATTTGAATCACTTCGACACCAATGCCACGCACACCATTAATAAAAGCTTCACTTGCGGAACAAGTACCTGCAGATGTCAGCACAAATACGCGAGATAAATTTAACGTTGGCAACTCAATCCCTTCACGAATATAGTCAGCATTAAAACCTATGGTTTCTTGGTAAAATGGTGTTGGCGATAAACTATTACCGGTAACCGGATTGGTATTAGGGTATTTATCGTTAAAAATCGTTTGCTCAAAAGTACGGTTTACCGTTTGATTTCCCGCGACCATATAACCTAACTGACTCGCTAAGGCTAAATAGCCGCCGCCGTTATAACGAAAATCTATCACTAACTCATCAACATTAGCTGCTTTTAATGTTGAAATAGCGTCATATAACCCTTTTTCAGCGGTCGCGATATGATCATTAAATACCATGTAGCCAACGGTATTAATATCCGTTTCTATCACCTTAGTCATAGGCACTGGATCAGAAATAATAGTTTGCGCGGTTAACATCACTTCTCGAGGCTCTTCGCTCTCTAAATCATGAATAAGAAATACGCTTTCTTGGCCATCTTCACTTGGAAATAAACCATGATTTAACGTATCAATACTGGCCGAATCATTTGCTGAGGCGACATTCACCCCGTCTACTTCCACGATAATTGCACCACGTTCTACATTGGCATTTGCCGCTGGCGTATTAGGATCTGAATAGGTAATGGTAATTTTTCTTTCAATATCAACGCCCTGCTCGATACTAATATTAAAACCAAAACCGACGGATGAACCTGACGTGGACAGGTTTTCCCATTCTTCTGAGCTCATTGAAAAATGAAATTGATCTTTTAACTTTCCTGAAGGCGTAACGGCTGTGGTGACAAGTTCATCAAAGTATTCTAATACCGTAAACGGCGCGGGGTCTTGATCTAAAATTTCATCGTACCAAAGATATGTATCATTGCTGTAAGAACGTAACCACAGCTTCTCAGTCATTGCTGAGCCAGAGCCCGCAGCACATTGGTTAGCAAGTTGCGCATGAGCAGTAAATTCACCTGCTACCCACGTTGGCGTACTCGTAGAATTGCCACTACCATTGCCACCAAAAGCACTCGAACCGTTTGAAGAGCCAGAACCACCACATGCGGTTAAAACTAAAACACTGCTCGCCAACAAACTTCGTAAAATAAAATCGTTTAAAAACACTTATTACTCCTACTTAAATCCATTTAATGTATTACTCAAGCAAAATTATCATGAGTTAGATAAAAAAAGCCACTGCTATGTGACTTTTCAAAGAGGAATTTTAATACACCACAATTTGCCTTGCTTAACTTTAAAGGTGAGTGCGCAATTCAAATAACTCAGGAAAGAAACTTATATCTAACGCTTTTTTCAAAAAGCCCACGCCTGATGAACCTCCGGTTCCCATTTTATTACCAATAATGCGCTGTACGGTATACATATGTTTAAATCGCCATTGCTGAAAAGCATCTTCTATATCAATTAATTTTTCCGCAAGTTCATATAATTCAAAATGCTCATCAGCATTTTTATATACCGCTAGCCATGCGTTTAACACCGCTTCATTTTGTTGATACGGCAAAGAAAAATCTGTTCTTAACTGCGTAGGATCCTCGATTAACTTTTTATCCGCTAATACCTTAATTACTTCATCATACAAACTTGGCGCCTCAAGCGTTGCTGTTAACTCTCGATAAGCCACAGGGTTTGATTTGTGTACCTCCAGTAGTTTTGCATTTTTATTACCTAATAAAAATTCCAATTTCCGATAACCGAACGACTGAAAGCCAGAAGAATGACCTAAAGTATCTCTAAATTTTAAATAATCTACTGGCGTTAAAGTCGAAAGAATATTCCAAGATTGGGTTAGTTGATTAAAAATGTGTTTAACGCGAGAGATCACTTTAAATGCATGACCAAAATCGGCTTCTTGGATATTGTTAATCGCTTCACTAAGTTCATGACCAGCCAGTTTTAACCATAATTCACTGCTTTGATGAATGGTAATAAATAACATCTCATCATGTTGGTCTGATAAAGGGTTTTGCGCAGACAATATTTGCTCTAAACCTAAATAATCGCCGTAGGACATATCATCGTTAAAGTCGGTATGGATAGACGATTCGACTTCTCGATAATTTTTATTTTTCGGTTGATGTGGGCAGCTCATCGTTGCACCTCTGAGAGTTGATTAACCAACATTTCCTGCGCTAAATGATACAGTTTTTCATAGACATGGTCTTGCTGCCAATGATCTTCAATATTTGGCATCAGCATAATTTCATCCATAATTTTTTGTTGTATATCACCTACGCGTAATGCGGTTTTATAAGGAATATTCGGCGAAAATGTCACCATAGCGTACAAAGGGATCCATAAATCAGGATGCATTTTATGAAATTTAGCCTCAATTTTTTTACGCAGTAAAAAGCGCTCATCGCCAGCTAAATCACTCATTTCAACAAAATTTCGTTTTGCTAATTCAATAATGGCGTCGCCATTTTCTTTGCGCTCATCTTGATAGGCGGCAAGAATATCAGCCCATTGATGTTCATGCTTTTCGACTAATTCAGATAAAATTCGGCAGTCTTCAAAACCACAGTTCATCCCTTGCCCATAAAAAGGCACCATCGCATGTGCGGCATCGCCGATCAACGCAATACTGTCATTCACTAACCAAGGATAAATATGCACTAAACATAAAGGGGAAGGGGTTTTGCTTAAAAAATCTTCTACAGGGTCAGCTAAATATTGCATTGCTTCAGCAAAATATTGATGAAAAAACGCCGTCACTTTTGCTTTAGTATTTAATGAAGTAAATGAAAGCTCACCTTCATGATTTAAAAATAAGGTACAAGTAAACGAGCCATCTATATTTGGTAAGGCAATCAACATAAAGTCTTTTCTCGGCCAAATATGTAAGGCATTTTTTTCGAGTTTATGACTGCCATCTTCATTGGCAGCAATCGAAAGTTCCATATAGCTTTGTTGCATATAGTCGAGACTGTAACTTATTCGCTCTTTCGGCAACTCTTGCATTAATCGCCTAACTTTTGAAAACGCGCCATCAGCGCCAAACACTAAATCACTTTCATGAATTTTTTGATGATGATTTTCATTAAGATAAACCGCAGTATTATCAGCAAAATTAAGCTGTACCAATCGATGATCAAAATGCACATTAACCTGTGGTTCTTGTTCTGCTAAATCAATTAATTGTTCATTAATGCCTGAACGGGAAACCGACCATATCGCTTGTTCTTCAGTACCATATGGCTGCTTAGTAATATTACCTTCGATATCGTGCATAACCCGACAATACATAGGAATAGCTTGTTGTCGGATTTCATCATCCAAACCAACAGCATTTAACGCTTTCCAGCCGCGATCCGATAAAGCTAAATTAATCGATTTACCTTGATATATATTCGTTTTTCGAGAATCAGGGCGAGATTCAAACAAGTCTATTTGATAGCCCTTTTTCGCTAACATAACGGCTAATAAAGCACCAACCGGACCTGCACCATTGATCGCTATTTTTTCGCACCTACTTTTATCTGATGGCGATTGTTTCGAGAAATCATTCATCTTGCCACCCTGCTAATAATGATTTTAACGTTTGGCCAAACAAGTAAACGTCTTCAAAACTATTGTATAAGGGCGTTGGCGCTAATCGAACTACATCAGGCTCTCGAAAGTCAGCTATAACCCCTGCTTCGGTTAGTGCTTTAAAAAATGATTTATCGGTGCCCACTAATTTTACCGACAGCTGACACCCTCTTTTCTCTGGCGCAGTTGGTGTAATGATCTCCAGTTCAATATTAGAAAATTGACTGACAATATCATTGAAAACAAATTCTAAATAAGCCGTTAATTGCAAACTTTTCGCCCGTAAGTTTTCAATACCTGCCGCTTGAAAAATATCTAAAGACGATTTCAATACTGCCATGCCCATAATCGGGACATTGCTTAATTGCCACCCTTCCGCTCCTGACATAGGTTCAAAGGTATTTTCCATTAAAAAACGGCGCTCTTTGTTATGTCCCCACCAGCCGCCAAAGCGAGGTAATTCAGTGTTATTGCCATGTTTGTCATGCACAAAAATGCCGCCAACGTTTCCCGCACTCCCATTTAAATATTTATAAGTGCACCAAGCAGCGAAATCGACATGCCAATCATGTAACTGTAACGGCACATTTCCCACCGCATGAGCAAGATCAAACCCCGCTAAAGCTCCAACATCATGAGCCGCTTGTGTGAGTTTTTCCATATCAAATAATTGACCAGTAAAATAATTCACGCCACCTAAAAAGACTAATGCAAGCTCGTCTTTGTGGTTATCAATAGCGGCAAGAATATCCTCTTCGCGGATCAGATGTTCACCTTCTCTGGGAGCAACTTCGATAATGGCATCATCAGGAGAAAAGCCATGATGTTTAACTTGTGTTTCCAGTAAGTAACGATCAGAAGGAAACATTTTCGCTTCACTGATAATTTTATAGCGTTGCTGACTTGGCTGATAAAAAGACACAAACAGTAAATGTAAATTTGTGGTGAGTGAATTCATACACACCACTTCCGACTCATTCGCACCGACAAGCTCAGCACTGGCGGGCGTTAAAATTTCGTGGTAACTCACCCAAGGATTTTTCGCTTCAAAGTGACCTTCAACGCCCCATTTTGCCCATTCATCCATTTCTGCATTAACATACTCTTTCGCGGATTTTGGCGCGAGACCAAGCGAGTTGCCAGTAAAATATAATACCCGCTGGTCGTTGATAATCGGAAAGTGAAATTTATCACGAAAAACCGACAATTCATCTTGCCTGTCTTGCTGTTGTGCGAAGCTTAAGCTGTTTTCAAAAATCATAAAATTCTCATTCTTTATTGGCTGTTTCTTTTGTTAACAACAGCACTACACTGAAATCGGTAAATTAAAAAATTGTTCGGCATTCGTTGCCAATAATTGTTGTTGTTCAGGTGGCGAAAGTGTTGCTGAGGTTTTAATTAATTGCCCCATTTTTTGCTCCCCTAACGGGAATGGATAATCGGTACCAAACATGAGTTTATTCGTGGTCATTTTTTTGACCAATAAATCTAAGGCGTCATGATCAAACACTGCCGTATCAAGATAAAATCGATCAAGGTAATGACTCGGTGGAAATTGTGATTTACCTCGAGCGATATCTCTAAAATGCCAAGCGTTTTCTAATCGCCCTAATAAAAAAGCAAATGCGCCGCCGCCATGGGCAAAACATATTTTTAATGTCTCGCTGACCTGATCAAAACCACCGCCTAAAATCATTGAAACGATTGATAGTTGTGTTTCTGCAGGCATACCAACTGTCCAGCCCATCATATAGTTTTTCGTGCGCTCACTTGCCATCATGTCCCACGGATGGACAAACACTGGAATACCTTCACCTGCACAATGCTGGAGAAAGGTCAGCACACCTTCATCGTCCATATTTTTTTCACCAACATGATTGCCAATTTGAATCCCGACATGACCGGTATTCATTGCACGACTTGCTTCTTTACAGGCGACGTCAATATCTTGTAACGGCACTTGTGCCATCGCGAACAAACGTCCTTTACCTTGCTGACAAATTTCTAACGCGGCGTCATTAAAAAACTGTGCGCAATATAAAGCTTGTTCAATCGGTTTTTCGTAGGCAAATAAAATTGGCGTAGCAGATATAATTTGCTGCTCAAGGCCGTGTTCATTCATTTGTTGTAAACGAACATCAGCATCCCAACAGGCAGAATAAATAGGACGAAACTCTTTGTTGCCTTTCATCAACATTGCTTTATCAAAATCCTCCCCTTTGCTGGGTAAGTGTTTTAACCACGGCCAATCATCGCCACCAAACTTCTCTTGTAAATTAGGCCATGTTTTAGGAAAAAAATGTGAATGTATATCAATCACTTTCATTGTTAATTCTCTATTTATTCGTTTGTTATTGGCGTTATTGAAATGTCTAATTAAAGTAAACGGCAAACTTTTGTGTTTATTACTCGCTTAAATATTAACTGTCATCGAGGGTTACCCAACCTTCTGGTGGTTGTTTACCTGGATGAAGCGCACCACATTCTGGGCATGTTCGGGCTTTTTCATCTTGATAAAAGGCTTGATAAACCGGAGGTAAGTCATCAACGATAGAGTGCAATATCACTTCGCTTCTGTGTACTAAGGCCTGACAGTCAAAACAATACCATTCAAAGGCGTCTTTTTCGCCAGCAGGACGCTTAGGTTCAATCACTAAACCAATGCTGCCAGCCATTGGTCGTTGAGGCGAGTGTCTGACATGTGCAGGTAAAAAGAAAACATCGCCTTCGCGAATAAAGACATTTTTACAGTCGCCGTCTTCAATCACTTTCAACACCATGTCACCCTTTAGTTGATAAAAAAACTCTTCAACAGGATCATCATGAAAGTCTGTCCGTTGATTCGGCCCCCCCACCACAGTCACCATCATGTCGGTGTTTTGCCATACTTGAACATTTCCCACTGGAGGTTTGAGCAGATGTTGATGCTCTTCAATCCATCGCTGAAAATTAAAGGCTGTTAGCTTAGCTTTCATAACTTGTCCTCAGTTAATTCATCTGCTTGGTTAATGGTTTATAAGCCACGGCTTTGCACTCAATTAATAAGTGAGGGTGAGGCAATTGATGTACTGCAACGGTAGTGCGTGTTGGGCCATCAAAATCAAAGTATTGGCTATACACTTCGTTATAGCCTTTAAAGTCATTCATGTTGACTAGAAAAGTACTGAACTCGACAAGATCAGTAAGCTCTGCACCAACTGAATGGAGAATATCGCGAATATTTTCAATCACGGCTTTGGTTTGCACAGCAATGTCTAAGCTTGTCGCGCCGAATTCATCCACTTCAACGCCAGCAAAACTATTGTCTGGTAAACGGGAACTGGTGCCAGAAATAAAAATAAAATCACCTGCGCGCTTCACATGAGGGAACTTACCTCGCGGCACCGCTTTTTCTGTTAAGACTTTTGCGTTTGTTGTCATTTCCAATCCTTTTTAGCTTTTGAACCCTGCTAGGTTTAATCGATTTTAATACAAATATTGACCGGCTCTGCGTAAAAATTAAGTGAGTGCTTACCACCTTCTCGACCTATACCAGACAGCTTAACGCCGCCAAATGGTGCTCGCAAATCGCGTAAAAACCAAGTATTGACCCATACAAGACCAACATCTATTTGTGGGGAAACACGATGAGCTCGAGAAACATTTTCGGTCCATAACGCGCAAGCTAAACCATATGGCGTATTATTCACTCGTTCGATAACTTCGTCTTCATCATCGAAAATTGAAACATGACAAATAGGGCCAAAAATTTCTTCTTGATTCACTCTATTGTTGTCCTCTAACCCGCTAATTATTGTTGGTTCGATATAACAACCTTGATCGCGTTCATCATGAAATTTCGGCACACCTCCACCAATAATAAAGTTTGCACCTTCATCTTTTGCTAACTGATAATAAGCAAGCACTTTTTCTTGATGCTGTTTTGACACCAACGGTCCTAACAAAACACCTTCTTCTTTCGGGTAACCAATTTTTATCGCTGCCGCTTGTTGTTTTAGTTTTTCAATAAATTCATCGGCAATTTCGCGGTGAACATAGACTTTTTCCGTGCACAAACACACTTGACCACAATTAGTAAATGTTGAACGTGCCACGCCCGCAACGGCTTTATCAAGGTCAGCATCGGCAAAAACAATCGCTGAGTTTTTCCCCCCTAATTCAAATGAGATTGGTTTCACTCCTTGAGAAACAGCGCGCATAATATGTTGCCCCGTTGCGCTTGCACCAGTAAAAGTAACGGCATCAACACTTGCATGTGAAGTTAAGTAGTCGCCAATATGCTTACCCCGTCCAAGTATTAAATTAAACACACCTTTAGGAACGCCAACTTCATCCATCACTTGTGCTAATAACACGGCGGTTGAAGAGGTTTCTTCTGAAGGTTTAAGTATCACACAATTACCGCATGCTAATGCTGGAGCTACTTTCCATGTTGCTAACAACAAAGGTAAATTCCATGGCGAGATCACAGCGACAACACCCAGTGGTTTATTAACAGAATAGTTCAGCGCTTTTTCACCCGAAGGGGTTTCAGTGATAAAAGTTTCGCCGGAATGAGTGCGTGCCATATCTGCAAACGCGCGAAAATTTGCCGCTCCTCGAGGGATATCAATGGTTTGCACTTGATGGAGTGATTTACCTGTATCGGCAATTTCCGCATCAATAAATTCTTGTTGACGTTCAACCATGCGATCCGCAATTTTATGCAGTAAATCGCAGCGTTGATTAACCGTCAATTTACCCCAAGGCCCTTTTAATGCTTGCCGCGCACTCTGAACAGCCATATCTATTTGTCGATTGTTTGCTTCGGCAATTTCAGAAATTTTCTGACCATTAACTGGATTAATATTGTCGAAATAACAATCGCTTGCAACAAACTGTCCGTCGATATAACAGTGTAATAAGGGATGAGGTAATGACGCAGACATTCAATTTCCTATCAATTTTGTTTCACACGTTATTAGTGTAGTAGGAATTTAACTGTAGCTTTTTAATATTGATAACAAAAATTATTAAATATAAGAATAATGATTCATTTTATGAATACGTCATAAATAAAAATAATGCGAGGATATTTACGTAACAATGATGTAAAACCGATAAACCTTGTACTAAGATTTGACTCAGCTTTTACTGGTCAGATACAACTGCGCTGCCCCAAGTAAAGCCGCATTTTCTAAGTCACTTTTTATTATTGTTAGGTTATTCGTGACCCTTTTATAAGGAAAGTTTGCTAGTGAACGCCATAACGCTTCAATAAATAAATGATAAGACTGCGCAACTGAACCGCCTATCACGATCACCTGCGGATTTAACACAAATAGAATGGTTGAGATCGCCTGTGCTAAATGCGCGCCAAATTGTTCAAAGGCCTCGAGTGCTTTAAGCTCATTTTGCGCCGCTAATTTTGCTAACTCAGCACCCGTCATTTGATAATGTTCAGTAAAAAATTTTCCCGAGCAATAATCATCTATAGTGCCATTTAAATAACGGATCCCACCTACTTCGCCAGCACTACAATTTTGCCCAGCATATAATTGCTGATTGAGAATATACCCTGAACCAAATCCGGTTCCTAAACAAATACCGACAACGTCTTGGTAGGGTTGTGCTCCACCAAAAGCATGTTCACCGGCAACAAAACAATTAACATCGTTATTGATATAAATATCACATTGGTAATGAGCATAAAGTGCAGCTTTAAGTGGGTAGTTTTGCCACGCTGGAATATTAACCGCGTCAAAAACCACGCCTTGTTCAATATCCAAAATACAAGGTACACCTATCGCGATGGCATTGGTTGAGTCATTTTTCACACTGTCGATACAAAAAATAATAAACGCTAATATTGACGCTTCATTTTTATGTGCAGCAAAACTTCGCACGTTAGATTCTGCAATAACACCGTTTTGAAAACGGCCTGCGTTTATCGTTGTGCCACCAATATCTAAAGTGACAATAGAAGTAGAATTCATAAATACGCCAATTTTTTACATCATATCATTTCAAGTCAGTTCAGAGATTAAGCCTACAGGGAAATAATGTAGGCTCAATCCAAAGCAACAAGTTACTGAGATTAGTTCACAGTAAAGCTTCTACCAGCTCTTTGACCATCTGCAGATCTTGCTCTGACTTTGACAGGCAAACTGACGGCTACCGGCTTAGCATAACTTTGCCAATCGCCGTTGGCTTGTTGGTATTCCAGTGGTAAACCCACTAAAGAGCTATTGATATGTAATTGGTTGTCGATTATTTTCGCGCCAACGGTAGGAATACGATAAAACACGCCAAGCTTATCTAATTTAATCAGCTCTTTTTGCCCGATGGTATTACTAAATAGCTGCCATTTTTCATCCCGTAACGCTTTTAATTCATTAGAAAAGACACCTGTATCTTTATTATATTTTGCTCCTTGGTAATTATAAGGAACTGACCAATTGGCATGGTGCCAAGCACGCTCTGCCATAGCAATCATACGAGGGTAAAGCATATATTCCGCTTGATTTTCACTGCGAATGGTTTCACTCCACACTTGCCCTTGAACACCGATAACCTTGAATTGCTCTGGCAACGGTCGATGGATAATATTGCCAGCGTCATCTTTTTGTATGCTGTCATCAATTTCGAAAGGTTGACCAGAAGTATCGACGCGAAATTCCGCATGAATGGGTAAATTATCAGGCATAAAATTAAACACGTTTTGGCTATCAATACGACGTGAAGCCCAATTATAACCACGCTCTTTTGGGTCGACTTCATAGGGAAAATCAAAATAGAAAACATCAGGAATTGATAACACAACATTCCAACCGCGATGTGCCTGCTCGCTCACCATTTTGTGCGCGCCACCCGGTAAAGAACCCCAAATATAAGAATAAATGTCTTTAGGCATGTTCTCTACATGCGTTTAACCTAAACCATCATTCCAACCCCCCACCGAAATACCTTTACTGGCGATCATATTAGCAACACGTTCAATAAAATGTGCTCCTAAATGTTTAATATCATTAACCTCATTCGTAGTATCAGCAACCAATGCTTGACATGCCGGTGATTCTACCCAAGCTCCAGCCGTTTCATCGGCGCCAATATGATACATTTGCAGTGGATGTTCAGCCTGATCATGTAAAGCAATTAAATCTTCCAATACTCGATCAACAAAGGCATAAGAGGACTCCAAACAAACGTTGATCGTATTGTCGTTGTAATTTTGAATCGACATATATTCGGTTTTATCATCAAAATCACTTAATAAATATTTCGTGGCTGCTACTTCATTTTCTTGCTCGATAAATCTGCGGTAACGCGCTTCCATTGCTTTGATCGCTGCACGCGAATGTCCAGGCATATCAAGCGAAGGGATCACTTGAATATGATGTTCCTTGGCATAATGTAAAATATCGAGATAATCTTGGACGCTATAAAAACCATCTCTGTCCGCTGCGTCTGCGCCACCAAGTTGTGGCTGCATGCACGCTGTATCTGATAAGTCCATACAACGCATTCCACCAATTTCAGTTAACTCAGGAAAGCTCGGTAATTCAATACGCCAACCTTCATCTTCTGCCAAATGCATGTGTAGTTTATTTAACTTATAAGCCGCCATTTGCTCAATCAAACGAAACACCATGGCTTTATCATGAAAATTACGCGCAACATCTAAATGTTGACCACGATAGCTATATTTCGGTGCATCGTTTATCTCAACATAAGGAACCGTAAGCGTGTCTACCGTTAATAAACTTGCTAACGTTTGAACCCCATAAAATGCCCCCGCTTTATCGGCGGCATTAATGATAACGCCTGCATCAGAAACCGTTAAATGATAACTTTCTTTTGCCCCCGCCGTAGTATTCAGATCAGTAGCAATATTAACCTGAACTGGCACTCCTGAAGGTGATTGTGGCACACCGAGTTTGGTTAATCGAGTTAGCGCAGCACTGATATCTCTTTCATCAAGTCCTTGATATCTCAAAGTTAATCCTTTGGATAAATTTAACGACTGATTCTCTGTCAGGGTTATAGATTTTGGCGTTGGAATAACGCTCGCCGCTAGTGAAACGTTATCCACTGCACCAGCTTTATTATGCTCAAACAACCAGCCTGCATCAGCGTATTCGTTAATATCATTTGGATTCGCTTTAATTTGTTTAGCAATATTGTCATACGGGACTATCCAAGGGGTGAGTTCAAGTTGAGTTTCCGGATCAATTTTCGTGCGGGTACTATCAATCACCGCAGGCGTTAATTGTGGAGCCGACAGCCAATAATTCGGCATTAATTGTGAATGAGTTAAAACGGTTGCTGCCATCCAAATTTTTAAACTTTGTTTTTCGCCCGCCTTAAAACCAGTGAAAGCTGGTGTTGGTTTTATTTGATGAATATCACCGTTATGTAAGGCAATAGTAAAGGCGTCTGATTGACTGGCATAAATAGGATACACTTGTGAATATTGAATCGTCCATTGATTAACAGGTAAATCAACTGGCGAAGTAAAGTGTATATAAGCACTAAAACAATACTTGATCGCTTTACCATCTTTATCGGGACAATCAGTTTCTATATTACTCAATACTTGATATTTCACCTCAAGTGAAGCGGCCATTTGATCAAGCTGACTTTGATTTATTGCCGTTACTTCATTGAGTTGTTTATTACTTTCATCCACATTTTTTTTTGCCTGACCACAAGCAATCAAGGTGACTAAAGCAACACTTAACCCGCACTTTGCTACTATCGAACGTTTTATCATGTAATAACCTTTATCCATTTAAAATTTAGTAACTTAACAATTCTCTTTGCGATTAAATATCGGTAATGTTTTATTGGCGATCAAAGGCTTGGCCCAAAAACCTATAGAAAAAATATAGCCTAAAGTGAGATACACAACGATCATACCAATACGTAAATCGCCTGACAGATCCGCAATAAAACCTATCAATGGCGAAGCTAAACCTCCACCAACGATGCCTGTGCATAAGATGCCAGCAAATGAGCCATGATGTACTCGTACAGAATTTAACGCGAGAGAGAAAATCACCGACCACATCACTGATAAGAAAAAGCCAACCAATGGAAAAGCCAATACCGCCACATCGCTTGTGCCAAATAAAGCCGCGGTTAAAGCAAGCATAGCTCCCATAGAAAATAATTTAAGTACTAGCCGACTATCGAGTATTTTCACTAACGCTAACCCCAAAAAACAGCCTAAAGTTAACATCTACCAAAAATTACTAACGGTATTCGCGCCTACCGTCACCGGGTCTAAACCATGGTATTGTGATAAAAATAGAGAGATTACATTAGCAACACCTTGCTCAGTTCCTACGTAGGCGGCAATGCCAATAAAAAATAATATCACGGTTTTATTTTTAAATAAGCCTTGATAGATTTGCCATGCACCAACTTGTTCATCGGCTTGTAATGTTACCTTCGGCAATTTTATGAGATATATAAACACTAACATCATCAATGAAATAATCGCGAATATCCAATACATCGACAGCCACGTCATCTTGGCGGGAACATTTGCCTGAAAAAACGCAAATATTCCAGAAACGTCTTCACTAGCCATTCCTTGTACAACAACGCTGTACACCATAGGACTTAAGGCCGCAGCACCACCAAATAATAATTGCGCCATCACCGAGTAGAAAGCAAAGTGCTCTTTGCCACCAGCAACTCTTAATAACGGATTAATAGCCACTTGTAACATTGCCATGCCAGTACCAATAAAAAACAAAGAGGCCATTGCCATGAAAAAGCTTGGAGTTAAGGCGAATAAAAAGGAGCCGAATGCAGACATAATAAAGGCAGATAACATTACAGGTTTTTCGCCATATTTATCAACGAGCATACCGGAAGGAATAGACATGACACCATACGCGGCAAAAAACGAAAAAGGTAGAAAGCCTGCCACGGCTAAACTGAGATCAAAATCATTCACCAACGAAGGAAATAAAGGTCCTAAAATATTGGTGATAAAAGAAATGGCAAAAAAAATGACTAAAACCAAAATCAGCGCGGAAACATTCTTTGTCATACTGTTTATTATTCCTATAAATTTTTTATCAAGCCGATAAAAGACTGTTGTGATCTCATATTATTTTGCAAACTATGTATTGGCATTTAGCAATTAATTTACTCAGCTTCAATGCTATTAAGACTTCTACTGTCTTTCGCACTTCGACAGCTTTATTGGTTAAACACAATAAAACTAAAGATTAATCGCGCAGCAACGCTTAAATTTTGATAAATATTTTTCGCTCATATAGCCACTTTGACATCCAACCAAAGAGCACGACATGACTCAAGGCAAAAACAAACGACGCTAGCTTTTCAGGTAAAAACGAGGCTAAACCAGCGAACATATATTGATGCAAACCTTGCTCCCCTACGTGAAATAAACCGTAGCTTGCAACCCAAACCCAAGATAATACATAGATAAATAATGGATTTGTGCCGTAAATAAATAGTGGTGTCATTGGTTTTTCAATGCGTTTCAAATCAATTAAGTAAACAAACAGAGCTAAAACTAAACAGGCAAAGCCTGTGGTGTAAATAACATAAGCACTGGTCCACAACGCTTTATTAATTGGTATGAAAACATCAAGCATCAAACCTAGTCCAATAGCAATAACACCTAATTGCAATAACTTAACTAACGACTGCTGTTTATTTTCACATTGGCTAATGAGCCGTGTAACCTCGAAGCCAAACAACACACTCACAATAGAAGGTAAAGTACTTAATAACCCTTCGGGATCAAAAGCGACGCCAAAACCGCTGTACATATGCTCTGCACCAAGAATGAAAAGATCAAATTCTCGCACTATATTCATTTCAAGACGATAAGCCCCGTCTCCTGCCAGCGTTAAAATAAAATGATATGCCACTAAAATAAGGCAAGAAAGCACTAACATTTGTTGTCGTTTAAACGTCAAAACAATAAAAGCAGCAAAGATGTAGGCAATACCAATGCGTTGTAACACCCCCATAATGCGCAACGATTCAATCGAACTGGTAAATGGGTAAGCATTTAACGCTAAACCAATTAAGAACATGATAATGCCACGTTTGATAATTTTAATTCCAGCGTCAATATCAAGGATATAATCTTGCTTTTTAAACGCGAAATACATGGCTGAGCCAACAATAAAGAGAAAGAAAGGAAACACTAAGTCCGTTGGGGTAATACCATGCCAGCTCGCATGCAATAAAGGAGCATAAACAAATTCCCATGAACCTGGGGTATTCACTAATATCATTAAAGCAATGGTTAAACCGCGTAAGGCATCTAACGCTAAATAACGTTGCATAGTAATTTCCTATTGATAATTATCACCTTACTCACCTGTGAGCGAAATTAATGCCATGAGATTAAGGGAATGAATAGGTTATTCTGCTATAGGCCTGTTATTAACAGATAAACTTTTCTCTCACTTTATGATACTTTTCTATCAACAATAATAAGAGTGCTTGCTATGAAGTTAATGTTTGAAAAAATCTTACCCTCAGAAAATTCATCTTGGCGGTATTGGTTATACAAACTCGATAACATTGAGTTTAATTGGCATTATCACCCTGAATATGAAATTGCTTTAACTCTAAATAGTCAGGGACAGCGATATGTCGGTGATAATATCGAAAATTATCACGAGTTAGATATGGCGTTTTTAGGCCCCCACTTACCGCATACATGGTCTTCATCGCCAGCGGTAATCGGTAAGCCTCAAAAAGTATTTGTTGCGCAAATCCCCGTTCGTTGGCTTGAGAACTTAATGCTAAGTATACCCGATTTAGCAGACTTTAAACCATTACTTGAACTCTCTCGAAGGGGGATAAAATTTAGTGAAGATACCGTCAAAAAATCAGCAAAAATATTCGCAAAAATGCAACAGGCCAATGCTTCGCAACGCTTTATCGGTTTACTGGAAATTTTTCAGTTAATGCTGGATGATAAAGACAAAAAAGTGTTATCGAGTAATGGTTACAATGTTTCCGTCACCTCAGATGCTTCTACCGATAAACTCGATAAAGTGATCCGTTATATTCATGAAAATTACACAGGTAAATTACCAGCAGCTAAAGTTGCCAGCTTAATACATATGAGTACCAATCATTTTCATCGGTTTTTTAAACAAAGAACTGAGCAAACCTTCACTGAAGTGGTTAATCAATTACGCATTAGTAAAGCCTGTTCATTATTAATTAACTCACAACGCCCTATTGCCACAATCAGTGACACTTGTGGCTTTAATAATATTGCGAACTTTAATCGACGATTTTTACAATTTAAAGGGATGAGACCTAAGGAATTTCGACAAATTTATGCGGGAAAACCTGTCTAAAACGGTATGTGATAAAGCGATAAAGAGACCCCTTTATCGCTTTATTTCGAGGTATTACCCTTTGGCTTGGATAAGATGCACATCTCTTTGTGGAAATGGAATAGTGATGTTTTCACGATCAAAGGCAAGTTTCACCTCTTCCATCATACCGAAATAAACAGGCCAATAATTATCAGATTTCACCCAAGGACGAACTAAAAAATTAATTGAACTATCGGCATGCGCTGAGACAAAGATATCAGCACCCGGCTCTTTTAAAATCATGTCGTTGTCATCCACTATTTTCGCTAAAATACCTTTAACTTTAGCAATATCATCTTGATAACTAATGCCAAACGTTAAATCAACGCGTCGCGTTTCTTCAGCAAAAATATTTTTCACACATCCATTAGACAATAATGCGTTAGGGATGATTACTCGTTGATTATCAAGTGTGCGTAAAATGGTATTAAAGATCTGAATTTCAACTACTTTGCCGACAAAGCCTTGCGCTTCAATCACATCGCCCGCTTTAAATGGCTTGAAAAGTAGGATAAGAATACCACCAGCAAAATTCGCTAAGCTTCCTTGTAATGCTAAACCGATGGCTAGACCTGCAGCACCTAATACCGCAATCAATGAGGCCGTTTCAACCCCCACCATAGAAGCAAATACAATAACGAGAATCGCTTTGGCAATAATACTGACAATACTTAATAAGAATTTATGAAGGGTGACTTCAACTTTCTTTTTCTTCATGCCTTTTTCAAACACCTTGAGGACCTTTTTAATAAGCCAAAGACCAATAAAAAAGACCACTAACGCCATCAATAATTTCCCACCCCATTGCACTGCCATTTCGCTAACAATGTTAAGGTAATGCTCAATTTTTTCTGTCGATTGTTCCATAATTTAGTAATTCCTATGCAGTGAAGTTAAAAATAGTGTAGTGATTACTTACTGATTAATAAACTAAAAAAGCGAACATAATGTTCGCTTTTTGAATTCTTAATCACTTAAAGTTGTTTAGAAACTATACTGGTAGCCTAAAGTTAAACTTCTTGGTTTACCCACCATAATAGAGCCATGGGTTTTCGTTGATACGTATTCTTCATCCAATAAATTATCGATATTTAAAGTGATTTTTTGATTTTCAGCTAACATGTATTGTGTTGAAAAATCAACCACAGTACGACTGTCGATACGGTCAGTTAATAAAGCATTCCCTTGACCTGCCACGGTACGAACTTCATCGGTATAACGTACTAAAACATGACTGCGCCAATGATCACCGACAACACCAACCGTTAGTTGCAATTGATTTTCAGGCACATAGGGTAATTCATCACCAGCGATAACATCGCCCCATGTTTCTAACTGTGATGAGAAGTCATTTTTAAATTCAGTTTGTGTAAAGGTATAGGTTAAATCCACCGGAATAATGACATTATTCGAGGCAAATTCGTATCCAGCTTTCACTTCTAAACCTGAAACTTCTACTTCACCGGCATTGTATTGATTACCAATATTATCATCATCACAACCTTGGCTCGCCGTACAATTACCGTGCATGTTGTCATAATCAGAGACAAACCATAACGCCTCACCATTAAATCCAGCTTGGTTATAACGCAGGCCTAACTCGTAGTTAAAACTTTCTTCATTGTCTGTGTCTTCATTGCCTGGCGCAGGTGGCGCAAAACCTTTTTGCACACCACCTAAGATAATTAATTCATCGTTAACGCGATATGAAACCGCCACAGAAGGTAATAACACATCAACATTATTTTCCTTATGGCTTGGTGTTAAAGTACGGCCACTGTCTGATTTACCCCAATCATGACGTTCAATGGTCATATCTTCATAACGTAAACCCGCATTTATGATGAAATCACCTAACGTCACTTCGTCATGAACAAATAATGCTAAGGCTTGAGCACTATCGACACGGTTAGAATCTGTACCCGGTGCGCCAGCGCTAGTTTGTGACATGGTGAAGGTAGCATCGATCAAATACTTATCTACCCATTGAAAACGGTCCATTTCATCTTCGTGATATCGTGCACCAAACTTCACCTGATGATCACCAAAGTCGGCATCAAGCGTTGTTTGAATTCCTTTCGATAAATAAGCACGACTATTTGCTTTTATATCTACTGTCATCGCACTTTCTTCAAATGTTCCGGCATCAAATGCCGCCGCCGCTTCAATACCACCACTACCTAAACTGTCACCGTTGACTTTACTGGTTTTATACCAGTTTCGGCTGAAGTCATTGTAGTAGGCTGAACTTCCTAAGGTAAAACGGTCAGATAATTTAATATGATGATTAATCTGCAATTGTTTATGTTCAGTGCTCATATTATCTAATTGCGATGCCGAATAACGAGTATATGGATTTGCTTCAAAATCACCTTGCGTTAATCCCATATAAGTTTCATCTGAATCTTCATCAGAATATTTCACTTTAAACTCTAGCTCTTGATAATATTTAGCATCATTATCACTGTGAACAAGTACTTTCGCTAACAGGTCATTTTTAATAAATCCAGTTGCTGCGTCGCTATGATTAATATCTTTAAATCCGTCAGCTTGATAACGAAACACCTCAAAAACTGTCGCGACATTTTTTCCTGAGCCACCAACAACACCATGTACTTTACCGTAGCCATCTTCACCAGCACTTAAAGATAATTTGCCAGCTAATGCTTCTTCAGGAATTTGACGCGATAGCATATTAATAACGCCACCGGTAGTACGAGGGCCATACATAGCACTTGATGTCCCTTTAAGAATTTCTAATTGCTCCATACGACCAACTGTCGGAAAATAATACGCAGAAGGGGCTGCGTATGGTGCTGGCGCCGCTAAAACACCGTCTTCCATAATCGTGACTTTTTCACTTCTGTTTTGTCCTGTGCCACGCATACCAATATTTGGACGAAGACCATAGCCATCTTCTTCGAGAACGTAAACACCTGGTACTGCGGTAAGCGTGCGCATAATGTCAGTAAAATCAAACTTTTCTAGTTCATCGGTAGAAATAACGTGTGCACTACCTGGAATATCATTAATGGCAGTATCTGAACCAAAAATAGTCAAATGTTCCATGTCATCATTATCACCAGCAAAAGCAACCGAGGAGAATGCGGAAACAACCGCTAAAGACAACATAGCGGGTTTAAAGTTTTTTGAAAAGCGCATGAAGTAAACCTTGATAAAAAGTCAGTAAAGATTAATTGCGCGCATTTAAACACAATAACAAATGAGAATCAATATCATTACCATTAGTTTTACTTATACAATCCTTATTCTTTGATCTCGCGCATAATTAAAGAAGATAAGCAAAATTGATAAAGTCGAGTAAAAGCAATTAATTATCATATATACCGAGATGCTTGTTTATTTAAAGACAATTGCTTGATAGATTATCTAAAAAAAGAATAAGTGGAACGCCCTTGTCCACAATTAAATTGATTACGAGCCTTCCATGAGCAAAATAGCTTTTATTACTGCAGCACCTGAAACTATCAGTGCGTTTTTACTGGCTTATATTAAAGCGTTATCGATTCATCATGACATACACATCATTACTTCATTACAGGATGACCAATCAATTAGAGGGCTTGATAGTAAAATCACTGTTCACAAGGTTAATATTCAACGTGATCCTAAAATCTTTGCTGATTTAAAATCGTTGGCTGTACTTTACCGTTTGTTCAAAAAAGAGCGCTATGAATTAGTTCATTCGTTTACGCCAAAAGCAGGGCTACTCACGCAACTCAGTGCCTTTATGGCACGTGTTCCTATACGGCTTCATACCTTCACAGGCCAAGTGTGGGCGACCAAACAAGGCGTTGCTCGCGCAGTACTGAAAACTTTAGATCGTATTACGGCAAGGTTAGCCACTTATTGTTTAATTGATAGCCCTTCGCAAAAAGCCTTTTTACTGAAAGAAAAACTGTTAACCGACAAACAATGTAGCGTATTAGCTTCGGGTTCAATTTCTGGGGTAAATATTGAAAAATATCGCTTCTCACAAGAAAATAGAACGCAGTTAAGGATTAAGCACCATATTGCTGATGATGACTTTGTCTTTATGTTTGTCGGCAGGTTAAAAAAAGACAAAGGCGTACCTGAACTATTAGCTGCATTTCAGCAGATCAATCATGATGACAAAGTGAAACTATTCATTTTAGGATCAGACGAAGAAAATTTAAGCGAACAATTTAATCAAATCGCCAATCTTCATTATTTAGGCTTTACCCCAAATGCCGAAGATTACTATGCTTTTGCTGATGTTTTATGTTTACCAAGCCATAGAGAAGGTTTTGGCAATGTTATTATTGAAGCAGCTTCCTGCCAACTTCCTGCACTAGCCTCAAATATATATGGGTTATCCGATGCGGTGGAACATAATGGCACGGGAATTTTGCACCCAGTCAAAGATCCACAAGCCATTGCAACGGCAATGCAGTCATTCATTGACAATCCAGACAAGTTAAACGAAATGAGAAAAAGGTGTCGAGAGAGAATTGAAGAATCTTTCGACGAAAAAATACTCGTCAACGAATTTATGCATTTTTATCAAACATTAGGATTAAAGTGATCACATTAATGTTATTTAAACGTGAATGGCGTATAAACCAGTGAATAATGCCGAACTATGATCAGTAAAGTAAACACCCTCAAAGATGCCAGCTTAACTACCATGGCTAATATTGCTCAAGCGTCAGCACAGTGGCTTTTGTTGATCATAATCGTCAAGCAATTTAATGATTTAATTTTAGGTCAGTTAGTACTTACACTATCAATTGTTACCCCAATATTCTTATTGTTTAGCTTTAAATTAAGAACATTAGTCGTTACCGACTACCACAATGAACGTTATTTTGAGCAATACTTACATGCGCGATTTTTTGCACAAACGATTGCCGTTATTCTCTTAGTGTTACTTTCGCCTTGGCTGCTTTCAAATGTTTACGCCAGCATTATTTCGTCGGTGATTTTTTTTAAAATAGGCGATGGCACGTCTGAACTTTGTTATAGCTATTTACATAAACAACAACAATATAAACAAGCCGCACTTTCACAAACCACCCGCAGTATTTTTACCATTACCTTGTTGCTAGCCGCTTCGCTGATATCTAATGACATTCACTTTACGTTCTTTACATGGGCGATTACCACTGTTGTTTTCTCCATTATTGATGTGTACACAGTGAAAAAAACGATTGCCGACAAAGAACACCGTTCCTTTATTTTATGGTCAACCTGTCAACATAAAGAAGCTATATTTGCCTCTCTCGTGATCTACAAAAAATATTGGCCCATTAGTGTGTCAATTTTATTTAGCGCGATGTTTGTTTATATTCCCAATTATACTTTAGAGTATTTTCATGGCACACAAAGCGTTGGGCATTTCGCCGCTATTAGCTATTTTCTCGTTGCCGGTGGTATTTTAATTCATAGCCTTTCGCAAGCAGTCACGCCGAAATTGTCTCATTTATTTCACCAAAGAAAATTTCAAGCTTTTATGAAAACCACGCAATTACTGATGTTAACTGGTGCAGGTATCGGGTTAATCGGTTTAGTCTTTGCGCATTTTATTGGCGAATGGCTACTCACCATCATTTATAATCAAACCATCGCTTTACTGACTGACGAATTAAAACTCATCATTATTGCCAGTATGATCCGGTATAGTTACACCTTTTTAGGCTCAGCGTTAAACGCATTAAAGTGCTTTAATCGACAAGCCTTTGTATATGGTTCAGGCAGTTTAGCCTTGTTGATTTCATGTTTATTTTTAGTACCAACCATGGGCACTATCGGAGCCGCTATTGCGATGATCATTGCTTGTGGCGTAGAAATGCTCATTATGTGTGTCACATTTTTTGTTCAGTGGAAAAAAATCAACCAACCCAAGGCGCATTCATGAATAAAAAAGTTCTGCATATTTTCGGAAAAATGGACAGAGGGGGCGCTGAGCTTAGAACCCTTGCTACCTTACAGCCATTATCTGATAAAGGCATAGATATAGAGTTTTGTTCATTATCAGGCGAACAAGGATTACTCGACAATGAGATCAAAGCGGCTGGCAGTGAAGTGCATTTATGCCGATTGGGGCTACTTTTTCCGATAAAGTTTGTTCGATTATTACGCCAGCATCAATTTGAAGTTGTGCATTCTCACGTAGCAATGGTGTCAGGGTTTATCTTATTTTTGGCTTGGCTTGGAGGGGTTCCGCAGCGTATTGCTCATTTTAGAAATACCCATGATGCAGCAAACACTTCATTTATTCGCAAATGGCGAAACCGTTTGTTACATGGTTTGATTGATCGATTTGCCACCAATATTTTAGGTGTTTGTAATGCTGCTCTGTCTATTTTTTGGCGACCAGACTGGCAGCTAGACCCTCGTTGTCAAACCATCTATAACGGATTAAGTCATCAGGCATTACTAGAAACAAAAGCTACTTTTTGGCAAGAAAATAACATAACCAATCATGAGCCTGTTATACTCAATGTCGCCCGTATGGTTGAGCAAAAAAATCACCTGTTTATGATCCGTGTTCTGGCGGCATATATCGAACAATACGGACCTATTAATTTAGCGTTACTCGGTAAAAAAGACGACAAAATCGAGCAAGAGATCATCACGCTCTCTCAAGAGCATCATTGTTTAGATTACGTGGTATTTCTCGATGTGCAACCTAACGTTTACGACTTTCTAACCCATGCTGATGTTATGCTTTTTCCTTCATTATGGGAAGGCTTACCCGGTGCAGTAATTGAAGCCGCTTCAGTAGGTTTGCCGGTAGTGGCGAATGACTTACCTGGCGTGATTGAAATTGCCCAACAACTCCCGTGCGTACATTATTTGTCAGTTGAGCAGCCAATAACACTGTGGTGTGAAGCATTACACAGTGCAGTTACAAGTCACAAAAATGAGCGAGAAAAGCACCATAACACCTTTAAAGATAGTTCGTTTAACTTAAATCAATGTGTTGAAGCGCTTTATGCCATATACCAGTGAACGGCAGTCTTTATTAAAAGTATGCTCCATCATTATTATCGTAATGATGACCATTATTCTGTTAACGTCGTTTTGGCAGGCCATTATTTTTACCCGAGAAGAACTTGAATTATTCTCGCTATTTAACTGGCTGATATTAAGTGCACTGCTTGCCTATGCTTTACCTAAAGGAATTTGGTCAATTTGTTTTATCTTTTTCTCGGCATTTAGTATTTTTCATGGCGGCTTAGTTTTTGTTTCTGCTATTGGCTTGATCACCGATAAAGATATTCTCTATTCCATTAGTTTTTGGTTTCATCGTAATGAAACGGTATATGCCATCTACCTAATGAACTTTACTATGCTGATATATGCGCTAACGGCGATTTCTTTCTCAAAAAAGGCGACTGCCACACATGACACCTTAGATCTGCGCTTAATCAAACGCTTTCATCATATTGGCGGCGCTTTGTTATTATTTATGATCACTACTTTCTTATTAGTGGGCTTTGCTACGGGCGCATTACAATCTTATACCGCTTATTTAACCGTAATCAATCAATCGCCTTTCGTGACATTAATGTTTGTATATATCTATTTATTTATGGGAATGGCGGTAGTATTCGTGGCGGTGTCTTATCGCCCAGGCTTTGGCTATTTTTACTTTCTCGCGTTTGCAATATGGGCAGTGATCGCGTTTAAAGTTGGTTTACGTGGTGAAGTAATGTTCCCAACCTGCGTTGCAGCAGCCATTTTAGGTCGACGAAAAATCCCCATAGGCACTTTCAAATTATCGATCATGATTTTTATCATGTTAATCGCCATTGTTATTGTCAAAAATGCCCGTTTATCAGGTGATTATTCAAAAATTGATAACATGAATCCGCTAAACGCGCTAGCAGAAATGGGCAGTAGCTTAAGAACTGTACAAGAAGTGGTGAAATGGCGAAATGAAGGGTTTAAATTATTATACGGTGCAAGTTATTGGGCCCCCTTTGAACGCCAATTAGCATTATTTCTACCGATTGAACGACCGCCAGCGAAAAAAGACAAACGCTTGCTCAATGTAGTCGTTCAAGAAAAAGCAGGACCTATTGGTTTTTCACCCGTCGCAGAAGCATATTTAAATTTTGGTGAAAAAGGCATTATATTCATCGCCTTTATCTTAGGGATCAGTTTAGCGAAATTTGACAGCCTAGCTTCAACGGTCCGCGCCGATACGCTAATTGGTGTTGCTTTGATCCCTTTATTCATTATGATAAGGAATAGTTTTACCTTTATTCCCGTACAAACCATCATGGGCATCATCATCGCTTTGATTATCCTTCAATTAGCTAAAATAAGAGTAGTGAATTAGCCCAATGAATGTCATCGTAAATTGTGAGTTTCGATTCTATCAAACCCCTGACGGTAAAGTTTGGACGCCTTCTTCTTTTGAATATGACTTTTGGATGCGGTATGCGGCTGTATTTGAACAAGTAACGGTTGTCGCAAGAATAAAACGAGTATCAACAGTCTCCCCCGACTGGCTACAAGCCAATGGCAAACAAGTCAATTTTCATGCACTCCCTCATTATATTGGTTTAAAAGCACTGATTATTGCGCTACCACGTTTAATTAAGTCTTTGTTAGCGGTGATAAAATTAGACGGGTTATTGTTATTTCGGGTACCTTCTCAAACCGCCACGATTGCTACTTACTTGCTGAAAAAAAATCAGCCGTATGCTGTCGAAGTCATTGGTGATCCCTATGATGTTTTTTCTACAGGTGTTGGTGGAAAACTAGCAGCGCCATGGTTAAAAATGTTCAGCAAACGCACATTACAAAAGCAATGTCAGCATGCTTTAGGGGCAAGTTACGTTACAGAATGTTATTTACAACAACGTTATCCTCCGGGTATTAATACCATTACCAGCTTTTATTCGTCGATTATGTTAGATGAAAGTCAGATAGTCGACACGCCCCGTAAGTATCAGCAAGTAGCCAGAAAACTTGTTTTTGTCGGTTCATTAGAGCAAATGTATAAAGCGCCAGATATATTATTACAGGCATTTTCTTTGTTAGTAAAAGCGGATGATACTTATCGGTTAACCATGATTGGCGCCGGCCAACACTTAACCGAATTAAAAGCACTCGCGCAACACTTAACTATTAACGCCAATGTCGATTTTGTTGGCGAAATAAAAAGTAACGAAGTCATCAACCATTTACGCCAAGCTGATTTATTTGTGCTTCCTTCTCGAACAGAAGGTTTACCCAGAGCCATTATTGAAGCAATGGCTCAAGGCTTACCTTGCGTTGGCACTTCTGTTGGAGGCATACCTGAATTAATACCTGATGAATTATGCGTTCCAGCCGATGATGCTACTGCACTTTTTTCAGTGTTAAACAAACTCTGTAATAACCTTGATGAACTGACTAAACAATCCATGATAAATTTAGAAAAAAGTAAACAATATGGTAATCAATTTTTATCAGCAAAACGTCAGCAGTTTTATCAAGATTTAAAAATTCAGTACCAAGCAAATCTCAACAAAGCACGAGGAAGTAATTAACATGCTAAAACGCTTAATGGATGTCCTCATAGCCTTGGTCGCGTTACTCTTTTTGTCACCGGTTTTATTAGTGTGCGCCCTTATTTTATACAGTTTAAATTGCCGCCCCATCCTTTTTAAACAAACTCGCCCAGGCTTACATGGTAAGACGTTTAATATGCTAAAGTTCCGTTCAATGACTGACAATAAAGATGCGCAAGGGCAATTATTGCCCGACGAAGAGCGGTTAACGCCTTTCGGGCAGTTTATCAGAAAAACCAGTCTTGATGAACTTCCAGGATTGTGGTGTGTGTTAAAAGGTGACATGAGTTTAGTTGGGCCAAGACCATTGCTTGTCGAATACCTACCATTATATTCAACTCAACAAGCACGCCGCCATGAAGTTAAACCGGGCATTACTGGTTGGGCACAAGTCAACGGCCGAAACGCCATTAGTTGGGAAGAAAAATTCGAGTTAGACGTGTGGTATGTTGATAATCAATCGCTTTGGTTAGACATTAAAATTTTATTGCTAACCGTCAAAAAAGTCGTTTCCCAAGCAGATATTAGTGCCGAAGGGGAAGCTACAATGAGTAAATTCACCGGCACAGATAGTTAAATAAAAATATAAGGGCAGTAATTAATGAAAAATTTAGCCATTTTAGGCGCTGGCGGTCATGGTAAGGTCGCTGCAGATATTGCAGAACAACTAGGCTGGAATATTCATTTTTTTGATGCTGCATTCCCAAGCATAAATAAATGTGGCTTATGGGATATCGTCGGCGATGAAGCAAGTTTAATTAAACATGCTGCAAATTATAATGCTGTGTTTGTTGCCATTGGCAACAACGATATCAGATCAAAAAAACAAAAAGAATTTAAAGCATTAGGCTTTGCTATCACATCACTTATTTCGCCTGCAGCAACACTGAGTGCACATGTTGAAATAGGTGAAGGCGTTTTAATTGTAGCAAACGCTTGTGTCAATATAGGCTGTAAAATTTCTGATGGCGTAATTATCAACACTGGATCCAATATTGATCACGATAATCACATTGGTGAATATAGCCATATTTCACCGGGTGTAAATTTAGCAGGTGATGTTAATATTGGCGAACAATGCTGGGTTGGCATAGGCTCAAGCATTATTCATCAAATCTCAATTGGCGATAATGTTATCGTTGGCGCTGGTACTGTCATTATCAATGATGTGCCTGAGAATGTTACTGTAGTAGGTTGTCCTGCTCGAATTGCCCACAAGCGTTAAGGTTTTTTATGTTAAATACCCCCTTTTCACCTTGGCCAAGTTTTTCTGAAGAAGAAATATCGGCAGTCAGTAAAGTACTTCGCTCTAACAAAGTGAATTATTGGACCGGCGACGAAGGACGAAACTTTGAAAAAGAGTTTGCTGATTTTGCTGATTGCCAATACGCCGTTGCCGTCGCCAATGGCACTTTGGCTTTAGATTTAGCTTTACAAAGCTTAAATATCGGCCAAGGGGATGAGGTTATTGTCACCTCTCGCACTTTTATTGCTTCAATCAGCTGTATCGTCAATGCAGGGGCAACACCCGTTTTTGCGGATGTCGATCTCGATTCACAAAATATAACCGCTCAATCAATTGCACAGGTATTAACCGATCAGACGAAAGCCATTATTTGTGTTCATTTAGCGGGTTGGCCCTGTGAAATGGACGAGATAATGGCATTTGCCAAAGCACGCAACATTTACGTGATTGAAGATTGTGCACAAGCTCATGGTGCCAAATACAAAGGCCGTTCCGTGGGAAGCATTGGTGATATTGGAGCATGGTCATTTTGCCAAGACAAAATCATGACCACCGGCGGTGAAGGCGGCATGCTAACCACCAATAATGAACAGATATGGCGACAAGCGTGGGCATTTAAAGATCATGGCAAATCTTATGCGGCGGTTTATGAAAAAGACCATCCCCCGGGTTACCGCTGGCTACATGAGTCTTTTGGTACTAATTGGCGCTTAACTGAAATGCAATCGGCAATTGGTCGAATACAAACCGCACGAATGCCACAATGGCATCAAACACGAGTAAAATATGCAGAAAACGTGCTCAATGCATGTAAAGCGTTTGATTTTATTCATGTTCCAGAAGTTCCAGACGATATCGAACATGCTTTTTACAAATGTTATGTTTTTATCAAACCTGAAAAATTACCCTCTGCTTGGTCAAGAGATAGCATTATCGAAGCGTTCAATGAAATAAATATCCCTTGTTATTCAGGTAGTTGTTCTGAAGTATATTTAGAAAAGGCTTTTGAAAATACAAACTTTACACCTAAAAAGCCATTAGAAAATGCCAAGCAATTAGGTGAAACCAGCTTGATGTTTTTAGTGCATCCAACATTAACCGAACAAGAAGTAGCATCAAGCTGTCAGGCAATTAACGAAATTTTTACAAAAGTAGCAGACACGTCAAAATAAACTGTTATGATATTAAAATAATAATAATTCATTTAAAAATGAATACATGTAAGCGTAGATCTGAAGGCGATTGCAGATGATCAGAAAAATAGACTTAATTCCTAGCTCAGCAAAATTACTAATCGCATTAACTTATGACGCTTTTGCCGTAGGGTTTGCGTTTTTTCTAGCGTATTTTTTACGTTTAGGCGTTTCAAATTTTGATGTCTCACAAGCAGAAGTATCGGTATTTATTACCGTTACGCTCAGCACAATGGTATTACTTTACTTCTCAGGAACATACCGCTCGGTAATTCGCTATTTTAATGCCAAATCAACCATGAAAGTCATAGCCTTGGTTGCTATTGCCAGTATCATCTTCGTCTTAGCTGGTTATGTATTTGATGCGTTTGTTCCTCGTTCTGTTCCTATCGTATTTTTTGCGGTCGCCAGTTTTTTAATTGCTGGCGCCAGAGCATCGTTTGGCATTATCACAGGTGAAAAGTGGTTTGATGAAAAAGAAGGCGTAGTGATTTATGGTGCCGGCAGCACCGGTAGGCAACTCGCAAATACACTTGCATTAGGCAATCAATACCAACCGCTGGCCTTTATCGACCAAAAAAGCCGATATCATGGCCGTGAATTAGCCGGCATCAATATTCATCCGGTAAAAGATATCGGTAAGCTCGTCAAGCGTTTTGGCCAATACAAAGTGCTGATCGCGATTGATAAAGTGACCCAAACGCGGATGAAAGAAATCGTTGCTTCCATTGAGCCTTACGCCCTTGAACTGTTAACCATCCCCAATATGGCCGATATAGTATCGGGCAAACGAAAAATTGATCAACTTCGGGAAGTCTCGGTGGATGAGCTGTTAGGCAGAGAGCCTGTTGCACCTATTCCAGAGCTATTATCTGAAAATATTTTCGGCAAAGTTGTGATGGTATCAGGAGCTGGTGGCTCTATTGGTAAAGAATTATGCCGTCAAATTATTCACCAAAAGCCTGCAAAATTAGTTTTATTAGACGTTAGCGAAGCCTTTTTATATGAAATCAACCAAGAGCTAACGGTTTATCTGCGTGAAATTGACAGTGATATTCCATTAATACCACTGATCGGTAATGTGCAAAACGGCATGTTGATGACCACCATTTTTCATACCCAAAAAGTACAAACTATCTATCATGCTGCCGCATATAAACATGTACCTTTGGTGGAATGTAATGTCATCGCCGGCATTTCTAACAATGTGTTAGGCACATATGAAGTAGCCCAAGCAGCTATTTTTTGTGAAGTAGAAACATTCGTCCTTATTTCAACCGACAAAGCGGTGAGACCTACTAATGTCATGGGCGCCACAAAACGTTTAGCTGAATTAGTATTACAGTCTTTAGCCCCACGTGATCATGATACGCGTTTTGTGATGGTACGTTTTGGTAATGTCTTAGGCTCATCTGGCTCGGTTGTGCCTTTATTTAAACGTCAAATCAAAGCCGGTGGCCCAATAACGATTACTCATCCAGATATTATTCGCTATTTTATGACCATTCCTGAAGCAGCCCAGCTAGTTATTCAAGCTGGCGCTATGGGTAAAGGTGGTGATGTTTTTGTTTTAGATATGGGTGATCCGGTTAAAATTGTTGATCTTGCGGTGAATATGACTCACTTAATGGGATTAACCATTAAAAATGAAGCCAATCCTGATGGAGATATTGAATTAAAATACAGTGGCTTACGCCCTGGCGAAAAGCTATATGAAGAATTACTGATTGATGATCATGCCCAACCAACCCGTCATGAGCGCATTTTAACCGCCAATGAACGCTTTCTTTGTTGGCCTGACGTGAAAGTGATCCTCAATAATATTAACGATGCTATGCGTGCAGAAGATACTGACAAGTTAAGACAAATTCTATTAGATGCGCCGTTAGCTTATAATCCAGAGCCCAACGTCGAGCCAAGCACTAAAGCAACGGATAACTCACCCATTACCGCTCCCGAAGCAGTCGATGATCAAACAGATAAAGCTCCTGAGCTAAAAACGGTTAACGTTAACGTATAACTCAAACGAGCTTTTCTTTTATCACATTGATTCCGTTTGAATTAGCAAGATGATCCCTCAACAAACACCTGACGATATAACTATTGTTTTATCAACATGAGCCAAGTATTTGCATAATCAGGTAAGTGTTTATTGGCTTGATAATAGTCTTTCCAACCGTAATAACTGCCTTTAAGAAAATCTAACTGAAATAAATTATTATCAAATGCACCACCTTGATCAGCTAACACCCCCATATTGTTGACGGGCTTACCATCAACGAGGTAATTTATTAAAAATAATTTTCCAAGACCTAACTGCTTAACATTACCGGCAAAAGTTACATCAGGTTTGATCGCTATTTTCTCTGCGAGGGTTTTACCGTATCCTAAGATACTTGGCACCTCAGCAAAATACCAATAACGCGACTGCTCTCGTTTTCCGAGCGTATAATCATAAGCAATGCCATTATTGCGATGAACATTAAAATATCGTTTCTTACCATTAATGTCGACAACACCAGTACCTTGTAACAAGACATCGTGCAAAGCTTCTTCGGTTAACCAAATAAGAGGTTGTGCAAGTTTATTATTTAACAAGGCTCCGTTAATGATTTGCTGACGAGTCAATTGATAACGCGTTAAATGTTGTTTGTTTTTTTCAGCTTCAGCTAAGGTCATTCCTTGTTCATCGGCCGGTAAAGCATATAAAGCTTGGTTAAATTTAGCCGTTGGTTTATCGCTAGCCTTTAACAATTTTGTGTAATATTTAGTAATAAATATTTGCTTCTCAGGAATATTATTTAATAAGCGTTTCTTTACCGCATTATTACTCTGCTCGGCTAACTGATGAGCTTGTTGTTTGTCTGGTAACCAACGATAAAAGTCAAAATGTTGTAATAAATAATCGCGAGAGTAAGAGCTGCTCTTTGGCGATTGGCATAAAAAGTCTAACGTTTTTACAACCCGAGATACGTTTATTCCTTCAATCACTTCACCTGCATGTACAGCAAATTTATCTTGAGGGAATGATTCGATATAGTGTTTTGTATTATTAGCAACATCACATAAATCTGCAGTATTCACAGAGATTTCGCCAATAATTTCAGGCGTTTCTTGTAAAACAAACTCTGCCTGACTAGCAAAACTAAACGAAATACATACCCAGCCAATCAATCGATAAATATTCATCATGACTTCACAAGTAGGCTTTCAATTGCTTGTATAAACTCAGCATCATCTGGCGCTGTTCTTGGGCTGAAAGACTGTACTTTTTGGCCTTTACCATCCACTAAATATTTATAGAAATTCCATTTTGGTGACGTTGATTTCTCGGCTAAAAATTCAAAGATACTATTTACATCGCTGCCTCTTACGGCACTAGTCGACAGCATAGTAAAAGTAACACCATAATTTACATAACAAATTTTGGCAGTATCTTTTTCATTATCTTCTTCTTGAAAAAAATCATCTGAAGGAAAACCTATCACCACCAATCCTTGTGACTGATATTTTTTATGTATTGCTTCTAATTGCTTAAAGTGAGGCGTAAAACCACAATTACTTGCTGTATTTACAATCAACACAGGTTTCCCTTGCGTTAATTCGCATAAATTGACTGTCTTACTTGAATGTAATTTTTGCTTCGTCACGTTAAGATAATCAGGACAGCTATTATTCAGCTCGCTGGCCTTAACTGGTGTGATCACTGAAAAGCCTAATCCAATCATTATAAGTAACAGTAGATATTTCATCATATTCCTAATCTTGCTATTTAAGCCATGATACATGGCGAATGTAGCTATACATTATCACAAAAACACCTATGTGAGCATTCATAAACAATGGAGAGTTTCTTGAGCATAATCTACCTGTTATAATCACTGCCAAAGGTAATTATCTGGAGCTCATCGGATATATCTCCCTTAATATCGATTAACACTTGAATTATCATGTCAAGTGTATAACTTTATTGAATTAATCAAAGTTAATTGAAATAAAATCTGACAAATTATTGTCTGATTTTCTTTGAGTTATACAGGAATTTCCACAAAGTTAGCATACACTTAGCTATGTTAAATTTTAAAAGGTATTTTGGATAATATGAAACCACTTCATTTCAGCGCACTCATTAGAACCCTTTCTCTAATTAGTTTCATCGCTTTTTCTTCTCATGCGCAGCAAGGGCCACCGGCCAATGTTAATGTAACCAAGATACAAAGTACGACTTTGTCTCCCGTTGCTTGGGTGTCAGGCAGTGTTGTTAGTCGCAATAACTCACAAATTGCCGCCGATGTATCTGGTCGATTAATTAGCTTGGCAAACCTAGGTAGCAAGGTAAAAAAAGATCAAATCATTGCCGAACTTGATGACCGAGCGCTGACATTAAAATACCATGAAGCGGATGCACTGGTCGCCAATGCCCAAGCAAAACTAACGTTTGAAAGTGCTGAGGTAAAAAGAAAGAAAACCTTAGTTGAAAAAAAACTGATCTCTGAAAAAGAGCTAGAAGAAACCATCGCAAATCTTAATATGGCAAAGGCCAATGCAGCAGCAGCTAAAGCTAAACTTGAACAAATCGCTCAAGATATTACTTACACGAAACTCAAAGCACCTTTTGATGGCATTGTTGCTGAACGTTTAAGTAACCAAGGCGAATATGTCAATAACGGCAATGCAATTATTCGCCTAGTAGAAACCGCCAATGTTGAAGCTTCAGTATTTGCGCCATTAACGGCTTATCGCTATTTAAAAGAGAGTAAACAGCTTGCAATTAAATCTCCGTTAGGCGAAGGAAGTGCCGATATAAAAGCCATTATTCCGGTTGCTGACTCACGTTCACATTTAATGGAAGTACGCCTAGATATGTCATCTTTTGACTGGCCAATTGGCTTAGACATAAAAGCTGCAGTGGCAACAGGAGATAGCAAACAAGTACTCGCAACACATCGAGACGCCTTAGTATTAAGACGCGATGCGATGAGCATTTTTATCATAGATGCTGAAAACAAAGCCAAACAAGTCAATGTTACCGTTGGTATTAGTGAAGGTGAGCTCGTTGAAGTTATTGGTGATATTCAAGCTGGTGATAATGTTGTCATTCGTGGTGCAGAACGGTTAAGAGCAGGACAAACAGTCAATATAAAAACCAATAATGATAAGCTGATTTCCGGAAATTCGGCTATGGGAACTAAATAATGACCCTCACCTCAGCCTCACTTAAAAATCCTACCGCGGTAATCGTCGCGGTATTATTGATCATGCTATTTGGCGGTATTAGTCTTTATAAATTGCCTATCCAATTAACGCCGGATATCAGTAAACCACAAATAGTGATCTCTACCAGCTGGCGCGCTGCGGCACCTGAAGAAATCGAAGCCGAAATCATTGAACGCCAAGAAGATGTTTTAAAGGGCTTACAAAGTCTTGAATTACTTGAATCAAATTCAAGTCAAGGCAGTGGTAGTATTACCTTAAGGTACAAAACCGGTGTGAACTTACAACGGGCATTAATTGATGTAATGAATGCATTAAATCAAGTCCCTAACTATCCAGCGGATGCTACCGAGCCAGTGATTGCTGTTGGTGGCGCTAGTAATTTTGACGCTATTGCTTGGTTAGCATTAAAACCAACCGAAGGTAATACCAATGATATTGCCAGTTATCAAGATTTCACCGAAGAAGTGGTGCAAACACGCATCGAGCGTGTTGAAGGTGTTTCTCAATCCAATGCTTTTGGCGGTTTAGCAACAGAATTACGTATTACCTTTGATCCCTATAAAGCCGCAACACTTGGGCTTAATATTCCGGCAATTGCGAGTACATTAACAAATAATACTGATGCTTCTGGTGGTTTTAACGAAATTGGCCGTCGCAAATATACCTTACGCTTTTCAGGTAAATATGGTGTTGAACAGCTTCAAAATATGGTGCTTGATTGGCGAAATGGCCAGCCGATTTTATTAAAAGATGTCGCAAAGGTCGAACTGGCATTATCAGACCGAACAGGAGTACTGACACTTGATGGCTCACCAGCCATCGCAATGAACGTACAAGCAGAACAAGGCGTGAATGTTATTCAAGTCATGGACGGTCTAAAATCGGCTATTAAAGAACTCAACGAAGGTCCGCTGAAACGCTCCAAATTAGAACTCATCCAAATGTATGATGAAACGATTTACATTGGTCGTTCAATGAGCCTAGTTAAAAATAATTTAATTCTCGGCATCGTATTAGCCATTATTGTACTGTGGTGGTTCTTACGTAAGTTTAAAGCAACCTTAATTGTTGCTTTATCCATTCCAATCTCACTAGTTGTCACCTTAGTGATCATGCACAGCACAGGGAGAACATTGAATATTATTTCAATGGCCGGATTAGCTTTTGCCGTTGGCATGGTGCTCGATGCTGCTATTGTTGTCTTAGAAAATATCGTCCGGTTGCGTGAAAACGGAGCGAAACCCAATGAAGCATCATTAAAAGGCACAACCCAAGTTTGGGGAGCTTTGTTATCCTCTACAGCCACTACGGTTGCCATTTTCTTACCCATTGCCTTTTTAGAAGAAGTATCAGGGCAGCTTTTTGCTGATTTAGCCATTACCATTGCTGTTGCTATTGTCGCTTCATTATTAATTGCGGTAACTGTGTTACCTACTGCGGCTCGCCGATTATTAAAAGAAGTGTCATCAGAAGACCCTCATAATCATTGGTGGACGAATATCACCAGCGGCATTATGCATATTACGTCAACCCCTAAAAAACGTGTTGCTTGGGTATTTGGCTTGATGCTCTTTTCGTTTATCGGCAGCTATTTAATGTTTCCGAAAATCGATTATCTTCCTAAAGGTAATCAAAATTCATTTAACGCATTTTTATTACCGCCTCCGGGACAAAGTTATTTGGCAGCTAGAGTGGAAATGAGCGATGAAATTAATCAACGTTTAATGCCTTATTTAACCGGCGAAAAATCACCGAAAATTGAACATTCATGGTTAGGTTTTTTCGGTAATTTTGGTTTTATGGGAGGACGAGCCGAAAACTCAGATCACATCAAAGACATTGTCAATATTATTAATGGTGAAGTATTAGCAGGCTTCCCTGATACTATCGCCTTTGCTTCTCAAGAAGAGTTATTTGGTAACTTAGGTGGTGGTCGCCGTATCGATATTGATATTCAAGGCAATGAAGTTGACCAATTACTTTCTGCTGCACAAGTTGGTTTTGGCGCAGTCAGTCAAGCATTACCTGGGGCACAAATTCAACCGACACCTGGCCTTTCTCTTGCGGAGCCTGAATTACGCATGATCCCAGATGAGCGCAGTATTGCTGAATCAGGTTGGACAAGACAACAAGTGTCTTCAATATCAAGAGCCTTAGGTACTGGGCTTTATGTGGGTGATTTTTTCAATGGTCAAAAACGTTTGAATGTAATTTTACGCTCAACCGATTGGGAGTCGCCTGAAGAATTAGCCGCAATTCCTTTAGCAACACCTGAGGCTGGCGTACAACCCGTTGGTGAGTTAGTTGATGTTGTTAGAACGGCAGGACCGAGCTCTATCAGACGTGTTGATAGAAAAAGAACCATTACTTTACAAGTAACGCCTCCAGAAAATATTAGTTTAGAAGATGCCATTAACGCCATCAAAGAAAAAGCAGAACCTGCGATTTTAGAGCAATTACCTGAAACCGGTGCGATAAATTATCGCGGCTCAGCAGAAGCTTTAACCGAAGCATTACAAAATATGAGCCAAAGCTTCTTACTTGCTTTAGCTATTTTATATTTATTAATGTCAGCGTTATTCCGTTCCTTCAAGGACAGTTTGTTGGTGGTATTAACCATACCGTTAGCAACCGTAGGTGGTATTGCGATGCTACAAATAACTAACCTGATTATTTTCCAACCGCTCGACTTACTCACCATGATAGGTTTTATTATCTTACTCGGGCTTGTGGTCAACAATGCTATTTTACTTGTTTATCAAACGCGTTTGGGTGAAAACGATGGTTTATCTAGGCATGATGCAGTAGAGCAAGCGGTACGCTTACGACTAAGGCCAATACTCATGAGCACATTAACCAGTATTTGTGGCATGCTCCCGTTATTATTGATCCCGGGCGCCGGCGCTGAACTATACCGAGGAATTGCCGCTGTTATTGTTGGGGGAATGAGCGTAAGTACGATATTTACATTAATTTTCTTACCCAGTTTATTACAAATGGGCAAAGCAACAGCACATCAATTTGATGCTGAACTTTCCGCAGAAACGGCTTAGTTTCAGTCTTTAATCAAATTTTTAGATAAGTAAAATAAACACGCCCACAGCAAAGTGGGCGTTTTTTTACGCGTTTATGCAAACTTATTTATGCGAGCTTACAGTAATTGTTCAACGAGTTTTTTGTCGGTTAAATTAAGTCGATCAAATTGGCTGTATTGTTGATGAGCAAGGTCGATATACTGGTCATTTTCTCTCGTATGATAAGAGCGCTCTTGGTACCATAAGCCATTTATTAAATAACAACATGCTAAATAAGCGTGTACCAAATCAGCCTTTAATGACTTTTTGCTCATGCCTTGATAACAATCAAAAATATAAGCAAAGTCACAGTTAGATAAATTATTAATCGCGATAAACATCGCAACATCATATTCTGCACAGCCAATTGATGTACACTCATAATCAACTAACCAAGCATTGGCTCGCTTATCAATCAGTATATTCGTGAAGTTTAAATCGCCATGGCAAACCACTGGCTCAGACACTTGCGCAAAAGTATTAATTTTTTGATTCAACGTCATTAAAAATGACTGCTGCGCTTGAGTAAACGCATTCATTTTTATTTGCGCTTCAATTAATGACTTTATCGACAGGGACGAAATTTTATCCATTGGCGTTACTTGATGAAAATTTTGCAATAACCTCATAGAAACCGCGATTTTCTCTGAGATCGTATATTGATTTTCAAAGAGTGAATAGCCTTCAATATATTGCGTGACTAACCAATCTTTCGATTGATAAATAACAGAAGGCGAGAGATTTAAAGCAGCAGCAGACTGAGCAACTAATCGTTCGTTTTGTTCAGTAGACGGATGTGAAGATAAAGACTTAACAAAATACTTAGCTGATTTTTGACTATCAAGATTAACGGCAGTAACGATATAACAATGATGACTGAGGCCTAATAACACCCTCTCAATAGCACAAATATAACCATCAAAACAAGTAAGTGCTTTAATACGTTGAATATCACTTTCTATAGAACCGAACTTATCCTTATGGTTGTGCCGTTGATGTTTCAGTTAAAACCTCATTTTGTTTTCGTTGTTTAAATTTAGTTAACCATTGAAAGTAACCATATAAAGCCATAAAAAAATATAACACTAAAAGTGCTGCGGTTGGCTCTAAACCTTTTGCAAGGTAAAGGTAAACAGAAACTGCATTAATTACAATCCAATATAGCCAGTTTTCTAATACTTTTTGCGCCACTAAATAAGTGGTAAAAACAGAAAACACGGTTGTTGCTGAGTCAAGGTATGGATAGTGGGTGGGTGTATTGGTTGCCATTAACCAGCCCACAACCATAGAAATAATACTTAACAGTAAAATAGCTTTGACATGAAAGCTCAAAGACCAAGATTGAATATATAAAGTTTTCTGCGGACGTTTATTAATATAATACCAACAATACCAACCATAAATTGCCATTGCAAAATAATATACTTGTAGCAGGCTTTCCATCCATAAATACACGTCATAAAAAATAACGGTATAGATAACCGTACTGATTAAAGCCGCCGGCCAGCACCAAATATTTTCTTTGGCAGCAAGCACAACATAAATCAATGCTGAAGCAACGGCAATTAATTCCCAAAAAGGCAATTGAGTAAAATAGGCAATTGTTTCAGTCATATTATTCAACTTAGCTTTCAGCTTCTACAACACTACGGTTGCCACCAATAAACTTACAAATAAAAACTGCGGCATTTAATGTTTGATGCACATGTTTAATTTCTGACATCACTTTTTCAACAGCAAGATCATAGTCACCAAAGACTTGAGTACTCATGCCATTGGTGACCACTTCTAAACCGTCAACATTTCTTAATCGCTTGATGAACGCCCAAATCTCCGTTTTAAACTTTTCTTCTGCTAATGGGTATAAACTGATCTCAATCGATATTTCCATTTCTTCACCTTTAATAAACTAATTCATTATTGCGATTATCTACGCATATTATTGAAACTAAAATTGATAGTCTAATGTAACACCAACTTGTCTAGGTGCCGCATAACGCTCAAATTTTTTCGCAGCCCAGTCAATATCTGGTTCATTGCCGAAGTAAAACCCTCGGGTCGCCACTTTTTCATCCGTTAGGTTACGTGCCCATAAATACACTGACCACGATTGAGTTTCATAACCAATACGAGCATTAATCAATTGATTACTTGACGATTTTTCAGAATGACTATCTGAAAAGTAAAAGCTGCTTTTGCCCGAAGTTGAAACGTTAACAAATACACCAGAATCACTAGTATAACTTCCACCTAAGCTATACGTGTTTTTAGGAGCATGAGCTAAAGTTCTATCAGAAATATCAATAGTTGACCCGTATTTATCAAAATACGCATAGTTATCATAACGAGCATCTAAATACCCCAATGTAGCATATACATTCAAATTAGCGGTCACTTGCCAAGTTAAATCAAGCTCTGCTCCGTAACTAGTTGAACTCGTTGCGTTAGCAGTATAAATAGTAAAACGTTGCGGGTTATTTGGATCTTGTTGCGATGCGTTGACTTGCTGGTCTTTTCTGTCCATGTAGAAAAAAGCGACGCGAGAATGAATCTTATTATTCAAATACGACGAATCTAGACCAAATTCGTAGTTGAGCAAGGTTTCGGTATCAAACTCTTTAAATTGGCTTAACTCAGCCGGTAATCCCATATTAAAACCACCCGCTTTATAACCCTTAGCAATGCGAACATAGGCGTTATGGTCGTTATTTAGTGCTTTACTTAGAGCAATATGACCACCCCACATGGTTTCACTTGGAGAAAAACTGTCTTGTTCGCTATCAATATAATCGCTGTCTCTATTTTCTACCCGTAAGCCTACCGATAACTGATAGTCTTCTGACAAAGTGCTGTCTAGCTGAGCAAATATTGCCATATTTTTAGCTTGATATTGAGACACTAATATTTCATCTTCCCAACCATTGTAATAAGACTCAAGATCATTCTCTTCGTCTAACTTGCTCACATAAATTCCTGCTAACCAATCCGTTGTCTGGTTAAATATTTTATGGCTTGATTTATTATTCAAACGAATTTCTTGTGACCAAACGTCTCTATCTGCCTCTTTATCCCATAAATATTCATACACACACGGGATTTGATCGCTGTCATCACCATTGCCATTTTCATCATAATAATCTGTACAGCTTTTATCTGCCCAATAGTTAGCATTCGCCCAATCACCATCAAAGGCATTATGGTGATCTGTGGTAGTAAAGCTTGAAATTGCCGTTAATTCAGCCGAAGTAAAGCCCGAATAATTAAATTTTAACGAGCTACCAGACGATTTTTGTTTATCGATACCAGGATGGTCAGTGAGAGTATCAAAACCATTATTGTCTAATGTCCATACATCGTACCCATTGTCCATATCAGCAAATAATAAGGTAAAATCAACCGTTAATTCGTCACTTGCTTGGTAAGCAAGTTTCAACTTACCGCTTAGCTCATCAATACCATTGGTGTCGTCTTTAGCTAAAAATAAGTTGTCTCTAAAACCATTTTGTTGGTGTTGCTCTATGCTCACGCGATAATTTAAACGCTCACTTAATGCGCCTGTGCTAAAACCAGCGACGTTTATTAAATCATCGTTACCAAACGAAGTTTTAATACCATGTTCTGACACATCTGAAGGAGCATTAGACTGAATATACACCATGCCCGCCAATGCATTCGCACCAAAACGAGTACCTTGTGGGCCGCGCAACACTTCTACTTGGTTAACATCATACATACTCGCTGCCATGCCTAAGCCAGATAAGTCGATATCATCAACAATAAAACCTACCGAAGAATTAGGCGCCCCACTGTATTGAGAACGTTCGCCTACGCCACGTATTTGCAAAAATTTAGGACGAGAAGATTCACCCGAAAAATTAACATTAGCCACGCTTGCTAATACATTTTCAAAATGCTGGTCGCCTTGTGCCAATATTTGTTCGGAGGTAACAACAGCAATACTGGTAGGTGCTTGGGCAAGGGATTGTTGTTTAAAATTTGAAGTAACCGTAATGCTTTCAATGGCTTCCTCTTGCTCAGAAGCATACGCATTTGCAGATAAAAAACTAAAAGATGTAAGAATAGCGAGTGAAGATTTAACTAGATTCATGTGGCTCTCATATTATTAATCGAATAATACAATAGAGAGCAAATTATCAGAGATCGATCGATCAATAATAAGTTAACCATCCCTACGTCGGCATTATC
The DNA here is from genome assembly GCF_040362795.1 of Thalassotalea sp. SU-HH00458. Lineage (NCBI taxonomy): Bacteria > Pseudomonadati > Pseudomonadota > Gammaproteobacteria > Alteromonadales > Colwelliaceae > Thalassotalea > Thalassotalea sp. SU-HH00458. The sequence goes on along the minus strand of NZ_BAABWW010000005.1, from coordinate 157,074 downwards.
CGTATCAGGTAGTAAGGGTCAATCATCTCAGCATAAAAACACTAATGTTTTATGCACCCCTTGGTTTGAGCAGGATAATAACAACTAATAATGTAATGTACATCTATTTTTAGGAATAAATTATACTTACATTTTCTGAGTGTTCGTGTTTTTTATAGGCAGAAAACGTTTATTAATATAAAAATACTTCGCTGAATAGGCACCAGCTCGATAACAACCATAACAAATAAGGATCCAGAGTATAAAATGAGAAGCCGGTAATTTATTTGGCCAGTAAGTAAACCATATAGCCGCCGTGATCATATTTTTTAAAGAGTCAACGAACATAGCGATCAGCGCACCTATACTGAATAAATCAGTCACGTCTTTCCAGCGTGAAACCCCTAACCAAAAGTTAACAATTTGCAGAATCTCGATAATTAAAAAAGTCAGCATGGCAATTAAGCCATAAAATCCGCCGCCAAAGGTAACCCACTTTGAATGAAAAAACGGCAGGTTTTTCTTATTTTTTTTCGACAGTTGAGAAGGGTTCTCATCGTTTTTATCAAAGGCATTTTTAAAGGCAACGTTTGTCGACAAATAACCTTTTTGGTACGAAAAAAATACCATCAAAAAGCTAAAAGCATAAACAGGTAAGCCAGTGAAAATTACAGCGAAAAAAGCATCTTGAATTAATTCCATTTCTATTTATCTCTTAATATGAAGAGTGTTCTTCTATAGCTAGTATTAAGTTACCACTTAGGGATTTCACTGTAAAACATTGGTTTAAGAGCGCTCATATTCACGGAAATACAGCTTGGTAAGTTTTGAACAACGCTCGAAATAAAATATTAGGTATCGAGCAAAATTACTTAAACGATAATTTAAAAATCCCATAATTGTTATTATCTCTAGAAGTAAAAAGGCTCAAAAACGCGTTGTCTATTGCTCTAATTTTTTGTTCAAATAACTTGAATAGCTCACCATTCGCTGTTTCAACAAAAAAAACACAATATAAATCATAACAAGTCAACGAATGTATAAAAATATCTTCTGTGGAAGTTGAGATTGAATCGGCTATTTGCATAACTAACAACTCTTTACTACTTGAATACTCTCCATAGGATGAATCAGAGTCAAACTTAGCCAATTCAGGTAGCAAATATTGATCTCTAAACTCTTCTGCAGACATAACGGCTCGTTGTTTATGGTTAATTTCAAATAAAATAATCTCCTTTTTAGCCCCTAATACCGAGACTTCTATATCGTAAATTCCATCTTCAATAAATTCAGCTTTGCCATCCCATTTGTTCAATAAATATTGATGTAATTCATCAGTGTCATCAACAAAAAGAAAGTCAGCTTCGCCAGTCAAAAACATATCTAAAGAAGAAGTAGTATGACTTCCTCTAGATTCTTCAGATACAGTGCTATCGATTTCGCTTTCGATATCGATATTTCTTGAAATATCCCTGTCAGTGATTTCGCCATCTGACGATTTTATTGTTATTCGATAATCGGGTTGCTTTGAGAATTGATTAACGTCAATCTGTTGCTCTTCAGACTCAATTTCAAGTGACGAACGATCGGTGATTAACGAGGTATTTTCCTCATCAGTAAGTGAAAGGTACCCCGCCACTAGCAAGACAAAGAGTGTGACCAAAACGATAATTTTTTTCATGAAATGTTTTATCCGAATGTTGCTCAATCAGCAAAGCTGAGAATTTAGCAGTGTATACGGGTTTACCGTAATAATGAACTTGGCTATATTAGCTTGGCTACATTCTATACAATATATAGCGACTAAATGTTTTTGAGCTTTTAATTTAAATATACGAAAAAGCAAAAACTTTACTTATACCTTCAATTCCTACAGGAGTAAAACGGCTTGGTAAGTTTATTGTTAGTGTGTGCTATTTAAATGTACTTTTATTTGCTGCCAGTTTTACTTATGCAAATGCCACGCTTTCACTCGATTAAGTATCGAAACACGAATGCAATGAAGTCAACGCTCTCATTTAAAAAGATCCAAGAGATATGGCCATATTACCTATCAACCAGTATCAGCCAGCAAATTAAGCACTATATTTAAGGAGCAAGTTAATGCAAAAAATGGCTAACTTATTTTTATGTTCAGCATTGTTTGTGTGCTTACAAGTTTTTAAACCAACAGTCTTTATGGAAGTGTATCGCTTTGCTTTTGACTTTAATCCTACCCTGTATAGTAATTGGGTGCTTTACAAAATGGTGTGGTCAAATATTCAAACAGGCAGTATGGCAGCAAAAGTAATGGTTCCATTATTACTCGCTGAAGTGGCGTGGTTTTTAATGCCTGTGGCACTACATAGGTTATTAACACATAAAAGCGGCACCAAAAGAGACAAATGTAGAACATAAACACACCCATTTTGACTAATCAGCGATACTTGACCAGAACAAATGATTGTTATCGAGTAGCTTCAAAATATATAACTTGTTATCAAATAGCTATGTTATAAAATTCCCCCCCAAAATTAAGGCAGAGGCTCTCTATTTTTTTTGCCATCGAGCGCCTCTTCGAGTGTTAATGAAATCCTTTTATTGATTATGTTTCAAAAAATCAATTGACCTAAACTATGTATTCCCCTGCAGATAACGCTCCCACATACGGTGTTGTCGAGTTAACTCATCAGCAGTTTCTCGGTCTTGGGCTGCCTTTTCAAAATGTTGTTCGATCATGTCTGATTGTTTAGCCACATGTCGTTTTAAGTCTTTAACGTTATCGTTGATATTATCTAACTTAGTCGATAATGAGCGCATTGCTCGACTAAAATCTCGATGAAAATCTTTAAATTCTTCAGACTCTAAATGACGTAACGTTGCATCTTGGCCTGGGTACATGTCTTGCAACAGAGTATTCATCCGATCAATGACTAATAAATACCCCGTATTGTCATAACGATATTGATTAGCAATTCGCGATATTTGTTTTGAACGTACTAACAAACGACGCGAAAGTTCTTCGTCGCTACTAAAGTAACTTGAGTATTCATCTTCTTCTAATTCTCTTGCATTATCAGTTGCTTGATTCACTTGTGGGGCAAATGGATAAGCAATGATAAAGTCGTTATAACTGGCGATAGTGCCTCTGTCGTCTGCGAGCTCAAATGCGCGCTTATATAAGGTAAGTAACGCCTCTTGGGTGTGTTCACTTTGTGGGACATGCTTAATATACCACTGATACGACGCGATGTTATCAGCTTCTTTTACGCGTTGATAAACTTTGTTAAATACCGCGTTTGTCACACTTGCATCGTCATTAAATTTATCAGCCAAGGCTAAATAGTCAGTTAACTTTGTTGTATCTGGGTAACGTGCTATGGCATCAAGTAAACTGTCTCTTTTTATTTGAGCAGGAATATAGTCAGATTCGGCAAGTGCAATTAATCTTTTATAATCATCGTTATTTTTTAAAACGCTATGCAACGATTGATAGGCGAGTACTCGATTTTCTTTATTACCAAGCAAATCACTGTTAATAAGTGTTTGCAATAGTTGTACATCGCCATTGTTTTTAGCTTGGTTAATGTGCTGCTTGGCAAGTGTGTACCAGTCTGTTTTTAATTGCTCAATCCATTGCCTTCTCTCTGGAAAATAGCGACTTAGCGGTACATCATTTTGCTGATATAACGCGGCTAGTTTGGTTAATTGCACCATTCCTGATAATTGCTTCGCTTTTTCAGTTTCTTCAAGCAATTGCTCTGTATAAGCGCTAGAGGTGAGCTCGAGGGCATGTTTACGTAATTGATGATAATTATCGCCTGTTTCTCCTATCTTCATTAATATTTTTTCTTGTTGCCAATCGGCGATAAATATTTCGTATTTATCTTTTTTACGAAACTCTGTCGGGGCAAATACGGTAACTAAGGGTAAGTTACCTTGGTCAATAAAATCTACTTTTGCATAATGCGTATCATTTGGTGATAATTTTTTTGTTTCAAGCTCTTTAATTAAACGGCCGGTATTAACATCAAGTATATAAATGCTTCCACCTACCGATAATGCCGTATTGTTATCTTTTGAAAAGCGCAATTGCCCTCTACCAAATTCAGTGCCGGAAACCACGAAACCAGATCGCTTACGAGTATTATGATTATAAAGTTGCTTACCGGTTGCTAAATCCCAAGTGACAATACCGTATTCAACAATCGAAATTAATTTAGTATCATCTGGCGTAATAGCGATTGATTTCACTTCCCGACTATTGTCGAATTTAGCATTTTCTAACGGTAGACGTTTGCCTGAATCAACGTCAAATACGGCTAAACGATCGTGTTTTTCAAACACCAATCGTTTACCTGAAGCGGAAAACTCTGCTCTGCCATCCCAGTCACCACCTTTTATTTTTTGAATGAGTTTTACCGGGTTGGTCTGATAGATATAAAAATAGTCTTCGCTACTGTTCCAGCGTTCAAACCAAAAACCGAAGCGTTCACCATTTGGTGCCATGGTAAAGTTATAATACCGACCTCCAATAGGACTGTAAGGATTTTGATTATAATCAAGCTTATAAGACACCTTATTTTCTTGGAAAATAATATCGCCCGTTTCAAGGTTTTTAACCGTTACGCCATTACAAGATGAAGCATGACTTTTACAGCTCTTACCTGTTATGGCAAGTTTTCCTGATTCGTCGGTTTGATTTAACACATCCTGATTGCTAGGTCTTGTAGATGCATCAACAAGCGTAGACATACATGCAAATACTAAAGAACATACAATGACGATATTATATTTTTTCATTAAAATTCCTTCTAAAAATACGGGCTATTATTAAATTAATGTTAGATTAATGCATTTATATTCCAGATTCTATGTAAGCGTATAGAATTCTATAAAATATCTAACTAAAATAATTAATTAGATCTAATGAAAACCATTTTTCACTAATTAGTAACCAATTTAGTGACCGCTGACTTTGATAGCTTGTTAAGCTTTCTTCCGTTCAATAAATAATACATGTATAAAGTTCTGATTGATTTATTCATATATTGATTATGTGGTTAGGACGTATAATAAAAACATAATTAAAATACAAAAAGCCTCGAAAAACGAGGCTTTAAAATGAAATTTACAGAATTACTGAAAGGTGAAAACTATTCGATGTTCTGGATCTATCAAAACACCTTAATAGATAACACTATATTTTACAGGTAGTTACCAATAAAAATGATTATGTAAAATACTTTTTAAAAAGGCCTCTAACTACGAGGGAATTACCCCTTTTAATCTTTCAAGATCAGTATCAGATACTCCTAATTTTCTAAAATAAGTTGCCCATTCATAAGTCAATTCTTGTACTGTTGATATAATCGTTTTGGCTTTTGCCTGAGTAAGACCAAACCTTTTCGATTGCGATAACGCATTATCAATTGTTCCCGCTCTACCTTGTGCGCCTATACCAATACCATGTTGGCGAGAATTGTTTATAGGTAAAACGTCATAGGCTGGCGACAGACGCCAAGCTTTATCCGAAAATGAATATAAGAAAGCGTGGTTTCTTGAGTGATCGTCGGTGTTACCCATCATTATATTAAACACCATGCGTGTATAAAGTTCATGAGAGTCTTTTGGCTCTGCGCCATATTTCATTATAAACTCGGCCAAAGATCCATAGCTATATGTTTCAGCAAGCGCCTGATTAGTAATTTTATCTTGGTTAATTAACGAATTGGCACTTAAAAAGTGGTGTGACGGTTGGTAATTAGCACAGTCAAATCGTTCCACTAATAATATATCTTCTTGTTGACTATGTAGTATCGTCGTATTCGCTATTCTAACGTTTAGTTCTTTCAGCATAGTCATTGTCGCGTGCTCTACAAGACACACATTAAATATGTCATCTTGACGATTGAACTTGGCCAAATAACTGTTGCCATTATCCTCAATTATAGTTTTAGGTCTTGCTCCTCCCATACTTGAACCATACTCAAAAGCTTTTTTAGCTTCTTTTGAGATCTCTTCATTATTAAGAATGGCCGTTTTGCCTTTTAAGAGCATAGGAATATCCTCAAGCTTATTTTTACTTACCTTCGGCTTACATGCTGTCCTAGATAAGCTAAATGTTAATGCTCCGACTCCCATGCTATCACCAGCCAAAACTAACTCTAAAGCATTTCTAGGCTTAGTAGAGTGAAGTGATAGAATAAGTTTTTTCCCCCAACTGTCAGCTCCAGCATCTAAAATAACACCGAACATCCCCTTATTTACTCTTGTGATAAATTGGTCACTAAGTAGTGGTAAGTGCACAGGATCTAAAGGGAATGCATCTGATCTTTGCAGATAACTTTGACCATATCGAAATTTGCCAATATTGCCCTTTGCATCAAGCTCAACAATTCCGCAGATTATTGGGGAAGACTCTAGCCCATCGATAAAAACATATGCTCTAGAAATCATTTGGTAATTCCTTCTCTACTCGTGAGCTTTTTCTAACGGGATTTCTATTTACTAACTCATATTCTTTTTCAATAGTTTCAATAAATGGGTCGAGGATTTCCAATTGATTCAATATCATAAGTAAGGTATCAGAATTGATGCCTTTCCCACGTTCCAGTCTGCTAATGGTATTCTTACTTGTACCAGCTCTTAAAGCTAATTCTTCTTGATCCATAGAAGAAGCCCTCGATTGCTTTATCAAGTTACCAAGAAGTTCTTTGGTATAATCAATTTTCCTCATAAAACACCATATTTGAACAATAAAAGCTTAATTACCCAATTATGGCACATCCAATAGAAACATCAATTAACTAATCATAAATGAGACTTTATGGCCTTACTAACCATTTTTGATGATTAAATACATGAGAGGACACTAGATTATAATATTTTACTTATTTGTAGAGCGATTGGTTTGTTCGAAAGAATAAGTATAGGTACAACAATTTAAACGAGAATCTGAAAACTGTGCACTGGAAAATGAAAACTTCATAAGAAATGTAGACGTTTATTTTTACGATTATTTATCTCTTCATTCTAATTTTTGCGTCTATTTGAACGCTCATATTAGCAGTATCCTTCTTACCTGATAGTTTTGGCTAGATACACTGCTTTGATCTCAAAAAAATCCTTATATTTTTCAATCTTTTTTCTAAACCCGTTAAAGGTAAATTTTATCAGCCATTGTTTGATATATTTCTTTGCGCTTAGCTCTTCTATCTGAATGAATATAAAACTGTGGCCAAAATTTGTTGACCACTACAATGACGATAAATGAATGTTTTTAACCCTATGTAAAGGTTGATAAGTTTCTACTCGATATTCTGGATCTGCTCTCTCATTTGCTCAATAAGCACTTTCAATTCAACTGCCGCATTGGTGATGTCTGCATTGATTGATTTTGAGCCTAAGGTATTCGCTTCACGGTTAAATTCTTGCATCATAAAGTCTAAACGACGGCCTTGAGCACCACCTTTTTTCAAGATACTTTTGGTTTCTTTAACATGGCTAAAGAGGCGATCTATTTCTTCATCTACATCCATTTTTTGCGCGAGCATTACAAGTTCTTGTTCAACTCTGGTTGATTCCAGTTCAATTTTAGCGTCTGTAAATTTATCAATAATACGTGTGCGTTGCCATTGGATCACTTCAGGCATATGACCTTTTACTTTTTCAGCTTCCGCAACAATGCCATCAAGGCGTTGTTCAATAAGCGCTTTCATGTTTTCGCCTTCACTTGCTCGAGCAGCAATAAAGTCTGTTAGTGCTTGGTCAAATCCTTTTAAAATATCTGCTTGAATGCTGTCCATGTCAGCTTCTTCAGTTTCCATTACGCCAGGCCAGCGCATTATTTCGATAGGGTTCACTTGGCTATTGAGTGTTTGTTCGTTAACCCAGCTTGCATGCTCTAATAATTGCGAGGCTAAGTCTTTGTTTATTGAGAGTTTACCTTTAGTTGCTGGGTTTGCATTAAAACGTAAGCCACATTCCACTTTGCCGCGATTTAATGCTTTACGAAAACGCTCTCTTAATACGGGTTCAACACTACGAAATTGCTCAGGTAATCTGAAATAGGTTTCTAAAAAGCGTTGATTAACACTTCTAATTTCCCAAATGGCATTACCCCAATCACCTTTCACTTCAACTCGTGAAAAAGCTGTCATACTATGGATCATAATCTTTCCTATTTTTACTCTATAAAGTTTGTTTTATAAGAATGAACGAAAGGATTATGCCTGAGCGTACCAAAATTTGCTAACTTACCCACAACAAGTACTATATTTTTATGCAAACCCCGTATTCATAATCCAACCAATAAATAACACTTGCGGGACAGTAATTAGCGGTAAAAACAGTGCTGTTTTCCAGCTTTTTGTGGTGTCTTTTAATACCATAATTTCGGTATAGTCGGTTGATGCACCTGCCATGAGAAAGGTAAAAGAATTACCCGGTGCGCTGGCGCGAGTAATTAAGTCTGCCGCTATTGGTGTTGAGCCTTCAGAGCAAACTTCAATAATAGTAGCGGCAATCAGGGTTAAAAATAAGCCACTTGCGGTTGCACCAAACCATAGGTTAAAACTTTCTGGTGGTACAAAGGCTCTGACCAGTGCCACTAATACAATGCCGACAAATACCCAACGAAACACCATACGTGAATCTTTAAAACCATTTATAAACATGTTTATTAAGGCATTAGGAGTGTAATCGGCTTCTTTAATCAGCTTAGTTAGCGTTTCTTTAAAACTAAAGTCTGACGTTAGTTCATGTAGATTTTCATTTTGAGGTAACACACCCGACATTGCGAGGCGGTCAAATATAATGCCACTTGTCCAGGCAATGACTAACGAAAAGGCGATAAAGCACAAGGTCCATTGCCATCCAATTAAACCAATTAAAATAAAGGTTAATGTAAAAGAGTTCCACGGACTGGCGATGATAAACGCCATGACTTGGCCAATACTTGCGCCACGTTCATAGAGCTTCATACCAACCATTAAAATACCGTGATTACATAAATCAAATAACAAACCTGCCATAGTTGCTCTAAAAATGCCGCTTGTGGTTTGGCCTTTGCCAATAGTGGCTATAATAAGATCGCGCGGTAAGCGACTTAACCAACCAACAATGACCACCCCAAGTAGCATGCCTATCCACATAGCATCAAGCATTTCAACGGTAGTCGCACTAATAATGTACCACCAAGATTCTGACGGCGATTGAAACCAATAGCTAATAAACGCTAAAACTACAAAACTGCTTCCTCCCCATAACAACCAGTCAATACTACCTTTGACGGGTTCACAACAGTCAGCTGATTGTGGTTGCATACTGTTGTCTTTGGCTGAATTAGTCTCTTGTTGTTTGTCTGTGCTGCAACAATTACTCATTTAACAACTCCTCATTGGTTGTTTCGTCAATTAACCCTTCGATTAAATGGCAAACATGATCCCCCGTAGGTGTGCAATCAGGAAGTGATTGCCAAGTTGCCAAGGCTGCTTTCATTTGTTGACACGTTGCCTGCATTGCGGCAATTTTTTCTTCGGTTTCGATAATTCTATCTTTGATGATTTCTCTTACGGTTGGACAAGGAGAACTACCTGAGTTTGACTGGTCAATCACAGTTTCAATATCGTGTAGTGAAAAACCTAACGATTTAGCCTGAATAATAAACTCAAGCCGTCGCTGATCAGCGGGTAGATATTCTTTATAACCGTTAATGGGGTTTGTTTGTGGCTTTAACAATCCAATACGAGTGTAGTAACGTACCGTATCTAGGCTAAGCGAATACCGCTGTGCAAGTTGTTTTACTCTCATAACATTAACCTATAGCAAATCATAGCCATACTATAAAGCTATGAGTTACTCACAGGTCAACTATATTTTTAAAAGTCTAGCTTGCTAACCACCGCGTCTTAATATGATCTGCCACACGAAACGCATTGGCATAAATAGTGAAGGTATAAGGAACACTACCGCCTGTAGGCATAAATGAGCCGTCGGTGACATAAAGATTTTTCACTTCGTGCGCCTGACAATATTTATTGAGCACAGACGTTTTAGGGTCATTGCCAAAGCGACAGCCACCCGCCATTAAATTAGTGGGTGGCGAACTACTGACCGAAGTAGCAATGTTTTTAGCGCCTAATTTTTTCAGTAAAGCCGCGCCTTTTTCTGCTAAATACTCACCTACTTCAAGATCATGGTTATGACTACCAATTCTAACTTTGGCCACAGGATCGCCCCATTTATCTGTCACTTCTTCATCTAATGCAACAAAACAATTATCGGTAGGTAACCAATCATTAAACACTTCAAATCTAAGCGTTTTATAAGTCGTAAATTCGTTAAAAATATTTTGCTTGAGTGCTTCCCCCCAAACCAATTCGTTATGCTCATTCCACTGGCTGCCACCTACTCGAGCAATAGGATTTTGATGAAACAAAAAGTCGATTGTGCCACCTTTAGCTTTGCCATTTTTATTTGCGCCTTGAAACTTTTTATCGTCTATTTGATACCAATCTTGTAACGCTCGATTAATAAATGGGCCTACTTGTTTTAATTCAGCCTGTTGTTGTTTATCAATCTCGTCAAAGAAAAAGTCGCCAGAGCCAGTGCCACCGGCACTAAATATAAGGTTTTTTCCCACTTGACCACTGCTATTCGCTAGCCCTTGCGGAAAATAATCACTTGTTGATGACAATAATAAACGAGAAGTTTCAATAGCTTGGCAAGCAACTACATATATTTTAGCGGTTACTTGCTGATCACGCCCTTGGCGATCATAATATTGCACACCAGTAACTTCACCTTGGTCATTACTGTTAATATGGTGAACTTTAGCGTTGGGGATAATGGTTAAATTGCCAGTGGCAACAGCATGATTTAATAACGCCGCTCGACCACTCCCTTTTGCACCGGTTGAACAACCATAACTACTACAATACCCTGAATATTCACAACTATTCCTTCCCATGGCAGGTTGAGAAAGTACCGCACGTGGAACAGGAATCGCATGAAAACCTAACGCTTGAGCACCTTTGTCTATCCATGATGAAACGGCGTGTTCAGCCAATGGCGGATAGGGAAAATCTTCGGTTGAACGAGGTTCTTGATGGGGATGTTTAACGACTTTGCCTGATACACCAACCTCTCTTTCAACTTGAGCATAATAGGGTTCCAGTTCATCATAGCTGATCGGCCAATCGACAATATTGGCTCCTTCAATCGCACCGAATTCAGAACGAAGTCGAAAGTCTACGGGTTTTAAACGGTGAAAATAACCGCTCATAAAATTGGAAGAGCCACCAACAACTGTGCCATTCCAGAAGCTCCAACCTGACTCGCTCGTAGGTTCACCATCCCAATAGGTTGAACCGTTTTCACGCACATATTCTTCTTCAATCACGTGTTGCTCATCCGCTAAATTGGGGTTGTAGGAGTCACGTAAACTGATCGCTAATTCATCTTTATAGAATTCTTTTTCTGTTAACCATGGGCCCTTTTCTAACACCAACACTTTTGCACCGGCTTTTGCTAAGGTATACGCAACCGGCGAGGCACCGGCACCACTGCCAACAATACAAATATCATAACTCATGCTTTGTTATTTCCTTTGTTTGACTGGGTGGTAAATTTAGCGATTAATGACTTACTTTCCATGCGTTGCGCTTGTTTATTTACCGCTAAATTACCTGTGGGTAATTCATAATATCGCTTTCCTGCTGGCGGCAAAGGAAAGCCAGCTTGATGATTGAGCCATTTCCAGCCAATTCCATCAGGATTACCGCCATATGCCGGCGGCGACAACATCGCTTCATATAAATTAAGAATCATCATGTTAAGCCAATTTTGGCCAGCTTCAGATTGGCTAATCGCTCGAAAAGTTTGCTCTTTTTCATCGGTATTTAATGCTATAAAATTGTTGCTGAATTTATTTTGGGTGAAGCCATTTAACCAACCAACACCGCGATAAATAAAGTCTATTTCATCTTGAGAGGTGGGCTGTTCATGCACAAGTTGATAGAGATAAAAAGTGGCCTGAATATCTTGAGCACTAGGTCCCGTTTTAGACGCTGGAAAAAGGTGTTCGAATACTGCATCTAGGGTTTGCCAAACGGTATCTTTTAACGCCAATTGGTAAGCATTATTCTCAGAAGTAGCATTGAACGCAATAGCCGGTAATGCTGCAATAGCTGATGCTCCAGCGGCAGACTTTAATAAATGACGACGCGATAGTTTTTTCTTTAACCACAAAGGTGTTCGGTAATTTTCATTAAAAAATGAGGGCATTAATCTGTCTCACTTTGGTTAACATTTCTATGATTGTTGCCAACGTTCCATTTCTCAAGAAAACTTAACCACGCTTCTCTAGAATAGTTACCCTGCGTTAATAGCTCTGCGGTATCTTTAGATAACATCATTTTACCTGTAGCAGTAGAGACATACATATGAGGGTATCCTAAGGTTGGCGGTAGTGATTTCATAAATGCTTCGTTTTCATTTGAATCGCTAACATTAATTTTTAATAACACATATTCACTATGAAGCTTTTGATAAATATCAGGATTTTTTTCTAAAAAGGCATCCATTTTATGACACCAAGTGCACCAATTTCCGCCAATTTCAATTAAGACATTTCGATTGGTTTTCTTCGCTAACTCAATAGCAGCTTTCGCATCCGAAAACGGGTCGCGTTGATCGTCATATATACGACTATATTCCGGTAAGCTATCACTTGTTTCAAACGATTCTTCAGCAATTGCAAACGCATGAATAAGAAAGGCTGTCAAAAGAATAGCGAAAGAATGCTTCATAATTTATTCCAAATATTGAGACTATCAAACATGACCTTGTTTTAAACAACTATATTTCAAAATTCTTTGTCCGTCATTATGTCAATATGAAACTTAAGCGATTATAATGCGACCATTATTTTACTCACAGAGAATTTATCATGCGTCCAAGCGGCAGAACATTAGGACAAATTCGTCCGGTTACCATCACTCGTCAATTTACTGCACATGCAGAAGGCTCCGTTTTAATAGAATTTGGTGATACCAAAGTGATTTGTACTGCCTCAGTTGAAGAAGGCGTTCCTCGTTTTCTAAAAGGCCAAGGTAAAGGATGGGTTACCGCTGAATATGGCATGTTACCTCGTTCTACGCATACTCGCATGAGACGTGAAGCAGCTAGCGGCAAACAAAGTGGTCGTACATTAGAAATTTCTCGTTTAATTGCACGTGCGTTAAGAGCCGCTGTTGATTTAAAAGCATTAGGTGAAAATACTATCAGTGTTGATTGTGATGTTATTCAAGCCGACGGTGGTACCAGAACCGCTTCTATTACCGGTGCCTGTGTAGCATTAGTTGATGCACTCAATTACATGCGTGCTAAAGACATTATCAAAACAAATCCGTTAAAGCATATGATTGCTGCTATTTCAGTAGGCATATATAAAGGTGAACCGGTGGCTGATTTAGATTACCCAGAAGATTCGGCAGCAGACACCGACATGAATGTGGTAATGACTGACACAGGTAAATTAATTGAAATTCAAGGTACAGCGGAAGAAGAGCCGTTCAGCTTTGATGAAATGCAAGAAATGCTAACTTTGGCTAAGAATGCCATTAACGAATTATTCGATCTGCAAAAAACAGCGTTAAATTAATAGGACCAAACATGAAAGCTTATCAACGTGAATTTATTGAATTCGCCTTAAATAAACAGGTATTACGTTTTGGTGAATTCACTTTAAAATCAGGGCGTACCAGTCCTTACTTTTTTAATGCTGGTTTATTTAATACCGGCGGTGATTTAGCTCGTTTAGGCCGTTTTTATGCTTCGGCTTTAATGGATGCAGATATTGATTTTGATTTGTTATTTGGCCCTGCATATAAAGGGATCCCTATTGCAACTACTACGGCTGTTGCCTTAGCAGATCACCATAATAAAGATTTACCTTACTGCTTTAACCGTAAAGAAGCGAAAACTCATGGTGAAGGAGGCAGTTTAGTTGGCTCACCTCTTGAGGGTAAAATCATGCTAGTGGATGACGTGATCACCGCTGGTACTGCAATTCGTGAATCAATGGAAATAATTAAAGCACACGGAGCTGAGCTTTCAGGCGTATTAATTGCACTAGACCGTCAAGAAAAAGGAAAAGGCGAACTTTCGGCGATCCAAGAAGTAGAGCGTGATTTTGGCACGAAAGTCATCTCAATTGTCACGTTAACCGACTTAATTACCTATTTAGAAGAGCAACCTGATATGGCAGATAGCTTAGCAACTATCAAACAATATCAAGAAGACTATGGTATTTAAGCGACCGTTTATCGTCAGTGATAAGAGCAAAAAACCTAAATTCCTTTAAGAATTTAGGTTTTTTTGTTTTTACCGTCAACCATTTAAAATATTGGCTTGAGAAACGCTTAAGCCGTTAATTCAAATTGATAGCTAGGTTGTTTTTCATATGCGCGATTAATATTGGCGTAAAAGCTTTCAATCCGTAAAGCTCGTTGGTCAATATCAACAGAACGTGTTGGGGCAACGGCTTCTTGTTCCTTCAAGGTTCTTTCCATCGCGCGATCAAAATCAGTTGATTCAAGATTATTTAACGCGTTTTCTTGTTCACTGTCATCACTCGAAAGCTTAGTAAGATTTTCGGTATCTGACTTACCAGTAGTCGAATTTAAACCCGCCAGTTCAGATTGAGCTTGCAGAATTTTTTTAGTGGCTGAATTAGCAACTCGTAAATCTTGGGCTGAGGGTTGAACAGGCGCTAGCGCTGCAGCATACACCTTCTGCATTTTACTGATAGTGGCTTGTGGGTCACCTTCTACAGCGGATAAATCAACAGAAACTTCGCCATCAACGGCATACTTTTTACCATCGGGGCCGGTTTCAAATGAATAAGACGGAGAACCTGTCGTTGAACCGCCAACAGCAGCGTGGGCTGATTCATGAGCACGCACCTCTTGATCACGATCGGCTAACTCATTAATCACTTTTTGTTCAGCAACTTCTTGTTTTTCTACTTGTTGCTTTTCATAGTTCTCTTGTTCAGCGTCTTCGATATTCTCCGCAGATGAAGCTTCTTTGGCTTTTTTAGAAAATGGTTGTTGACTTTGCTCTTCATCCTTCGACGAACCATGTTCTTCATCAGAGATCGTCGTATTGGCTATTTCGGCCTGTTTACGTATGTTTTCAAAATCAATATGTTCATTATTTTGTGCCGGTGTACGTGCTCGCTCACGTTCAGAGGCGACACCTTTTTCTCCGGCAGATTGCTGGGCAGCAGCGGGTTTTGTGATGATTTCTCTTTGATTATTTTCACGGCGCAACGCATCCGTTGGTGGGTTTACCACCGTCGGGATTGGCGTAGTAGTTGTGTGCGGCGTGATATTCATGATTTAAATACTTACATCCAGTAACGTGCCTAATGCTTCATCGGCAGTTTTAATAACATTTGCCGATGCTTTCGCTTGATGTTCTGCAACTTTCAAATCGACGATAGATTGATTTAAATTTGGCGTATCTATTGATGAAGTTTTAACTTCAGTTTCAGCGCTATCTTCAACATTAAATTGTGCCGCATGCTCATGGCTAATATGGGCAATATCACTTGCCGCTTGAGTCGCTGATTCAGTCGCTTTTTGAAAACCTTCAACACCTGAATTAAATGCAGATTGAACGTTCATAGTATTTCCCCTTAATATCTTTAATAAGTGATAAAAAATATATTCTGAACACTTATTTTTACAACGGATATTTAGTGCAAACCAATGTGTTTAATTATTAACCAAATCAGCTCGAATGTAAAGTTTTTGGCGAGTGACTAATGCGATACAAACCGTTGATTAAGCCACGAAGAAAGCTTTTCAACAAAGTTTTCGAGCTCACTAATAAAAGGGGCATGCGAGGCTTTTTCAAAAATAACAACATCACTTTCATGCGCTAACAAAGAGACTTGTTCAATGACTGCTTTTGGTACTAAACCATCAAGTTTGCCATAAATACGTAAAAACGGTTGGCTGACAAGCTTAAGTTGTTGACGTTGATCTTCCTGTTCTAAGAACCTTAAAGATAAATCTAAAGTCGATTTACTAGGCATAGGGTATTGCATGATCAATTCACGTAACTGCTTTATATCGTTACGTAAATGCGGGCTACCCATGGCTTGTATTTTCAAAAAATTATTAATAGTTTTTTGGGTATCTTCTTCAAGTTGACGATGAAATAAGCTTAATACTTCCGGTTTAATACCCGGCCAATTTTCTTGTTCAACAAAGCATGGCGTACTCGCAACCGTAATAAGTCCAAGTACTTTATCAGGGTGGCTACATGCCAACTCTGTCGCAATTATACCGCCTAAAGACCAACCAATAATAACAGCGGGTTCATCAATAATGTCTGCAATATGTTGAGCAATATTTTTTATAGTGTAAGGCGATACTTGATAATCAAGGTTATTACCAAAGCCTGGTAAATCAACGGTAATTATTCGAAAAGACTGTTCAAGCTGTTTAACACTTGGTTGCCAAACCCCCGAGTTGAGCCCCCAACCATGTATAAACACTAAAGGTAATCCAGCACCACTACTCGTAAATTTCAACATTGTTGCCATACTTATACTAGAGATTTAAAAAGCGTCAGTGTATAGAAAGTGATAAACAAATGGAATTGGATAACAAAATTGCTGGGCAATTATTCACGCATCTACATCGTTATTTTGCTGAATGTTTAACATTAACTCGACAGACCATGAGCGAGTGTGAGTTATGTAAAAGTGCTCACGTAATACATCCCTTGTTATGTCAATATTGTTACGACGATTTACCCTTATTTTCTTACCAACATTTTGGTTTTAATTTACTGAATTGGCCGGCCATTGATAAGCTCTTTCCACAAAGATCATTTGAGCAATTGCTTTGCCTTGCGCCTTATATCGCGCCATTTGATCAGTGGCTAATAGATTTTAAATATCAAAAGCGTTTTGAACTAGCGGATCTTTTGGGTTATTTGTTGGCAGAATTATGGCAAAAACAAGTAAACGAACAACAGGATGTCGCAATACTTTCAGTGCCCATTCACCTAAAAAAATGGCAGCAGCGAGGTTTTAATCAAGCGCATTTAATTGCACGAGCCTTCAATCGTCGAACAAAAATTCCTTATTTAGAACAAGCTTTGCGTAGAACAACTTATAGTAAGAGCCAAGTAGGACAAAGTGGCAAGTTACGACGCAAGCTTTTAAAGAATGCCTTTGCGTTATCTGAAGAATTTGATACGTTACCAAGTCATATCATCTTATTGGATGATGTGATCACCACAGGAAGTACAGTGAACACCTTATGTAAATTATTAAAATTAAAGGGAGTAAAACACATTACCGTATTAACGGTTGCGCTTACACTCCCTAAATAATCTCAGGCTAAGTGGTATTAAGCTAATGCAGGCAATTAATTGGCTGAAGCGCTAAACGCTTTGGCAAAAAATAAACTGTTGGCTAAAACTTTCGCACTACCAAACCAATAACCTCGAAATGCAAATACATCTGACGTAGCAATAACACGACCGCGACCTTGGTTATGAGCAACAATTGCCGGACTATTCGCTATTTTATTAATTAAATTTTGATCAGTATAACCACTCATTAACGGCGTTGATGTATATTCAGCAACGGTAATAAAAGGCGATTCAACCGACTCCATAATCAAGGTACTGTTTCTAAATACCGGTAACTGTGAATCAGTATAGCCATAAGCTAATGGGTGGCTAGTATCGAGTTTAGTGTCAAAAATAGCGCCGGCAATACGTTTTCTTGCTGACAATTTTTCTTTGTCTTGATAAGTCAGTGATTCGCTATCGAATAGGCCATTAATGTGTTCTTTTTCAACAAAATCAGCCTTTAATAATTCAACTTTTGCTAGCCATTGTGCCGCACGCTTTTGCCCAAAAATAACGCCGCCTTTTTTAACCCAAGACTGAATTTTGGTAGTGACATTTTTATTGATATCGGCGTAATTACCATCCACCATAATGATATGGCTGTATGGCGCTAAATCAACACGAGATAAACGGTTTCTTTCAACAATAGTCACAGGAATATTTAACGTATCATCTAGGTAATAAAGGATCTCAGCCGCTTCATATTGCGAGCTTCCTTTGCCGCCAATTAGTAATACCTTAATAGGGTTAACGGGCTTTATTGAACCAGAGCCAACATCAACGCCATTAATAGTTAATCCCGTGTCGATATTAAAGATCGGTAATGAATTTTCATTCGCGGCAAGCGCTAACAAATCGCGCCATTGTTGATTTGTTTGAATACCAGCAGGAACCACAATCGTTCCTGTGGCAAAGTTTTTTGTTTTTCCAGCAATAACCGATGAAAATGTTTTTGTGGCCACTTTTGCTTTAACGCCGTTTGCTAATAATTGATTGAGCAATTTTGGCGCTAAAAAGTGATGCCATTCAAAAGCGTAAGCATAAGCATTTTTGTCTATTGAAATGTCATTTTTTTCTGCTGGTTGCCATGAATTTTTTGCAAGGCGTAATCCCCAAGTACGTCCAACTTGTATGAAATTTATATCCATCGCTAAAGGCATTGTCCAACCTGAAACATCATAAAAAGTATTATCTGGGAAATCGGTTCCTTGGTTAAATAACGCTTGGATCACGCGATATTGTTTTTGCGCCAGTGGCACATAAAAACTCTGACCTTTTTTATAAAGTGTGCCGTCATAACGAAAATCTTCAGTTAAGGACAAGACATTAATTTGATGAGCTGTCAGTTTTTCTAAAAAGATATTCAAACGATGGGAATCTTTCGCTTCTGTAATTAAATAGCCATTAAACTTTTCTTTTTTGATCAAATCCTCTGACTCTTCATGAAAATTTTTACGATACTTTTTAAATTTATCGCTATTTTCCCATGCCCCTTGAATCGTGGAAAGCGAAGTTAATACATGGTTTTTAATGCCATATTCAAAAGTTAACAAGCCATTAATACTGTCTTGTTGAAAGCCTCGGCTACTCGCTTGCTCGAATAATATGCCGATACCACCATTAATGTCTGGATAGGTTGAACCTTTGCCATAATAAAAATCGTCAAAGCTTTCTTGGCTATAATATAAACGATCTTCTTTATCTAACGCTTTAGCATGAAAAGTAGCTAGAAGTTGCGTTAACTCGGTAGTTTTCTTCGGTGTTAACGGATGTGTTCTGCTTGGTATGCCTGGTTGGAAAAAATAGCTGCTATTGGCACCCATCTCGTGAAAATCACCTAGAACATGTGGTTGATATTGATGAAAATATGCCAATCTATTACGACTCTCTTTTTGAGAAAGTAATAACCAATCACGATTTAGGTCAAAACCAAAGTGATTAGTACGACCTGTTCGCCATTGTTGATGATGTTCAATATGATTCGGATCAGGATTAGCCGTTGTACCACGATATGTATTTACCCAATTGACAAAACGGTCCATACCATCAGGATTGATGCTTGGCTCTAAAACAATAACCGTGTTTTTAAGAATATCAGCTACCGACTTCTCTTGGCTGGCCGCTAAATGATAAGCAATTACGAGCGCGGCATTACTGCCAGTAATTTCATCACCATGCACTGAGTACCCTAACCAAACCACTAACGGATCTTCTGGTTTTTTTCCCATATCTTGACGGGCTAATAATTCAGGCAATTTTGCAATATTATCAGGATGAGAAAGTGTTAATAACACTTGTTTACGCATTTCAGTTGTACGGCCAATGTCGGTTAGCACGGCTTTATTTGAAGCATTAGCCAATGCTTCCATGTATTGCACAAGTTGATCATGACGAATATGTCGCTCACCTAAACCAAAACCTAAAACCGCTTCAGGTTTGATAACTGATTGATCATATGTATGATTTTCTGGTAAATATTTTTCAACCGCCGCGGCGAATAAAGGTTGGCTAAACAGACTTAATAGTAGAGTTATTATCAGTAAACGAAAATGCATTTTTGAAATTCCTAGCTAATTGCTTGAGTTTAATCAAACGAATTTGATTAGAACAAAATAACAAACTCTTAGGAGTGCAGCTAGTATTTCCCCCTTAAATTCTCGTGGTTTTATCTCTTTTTTATCTCGTTTTTCAACAAAAAGACTCTTTTTCATAAAAAATAAACCGCAGCATAAATGATCACTAGCGAAACTTAACGTAGCAGAGTAAAATAAACATACCTGACTAATTTAGTCAGGTATCACAAAAATCTTATTCTTATTTTTGAAAAGTTTAGAGCGAAACGCATTATGATCACAATTTCAGAAACAGCCCAAGAACATTTTCAAAAGCTGTTATCCCAACAAGCCGAAGGCACAAGTATTCGTGTATTTGTTGTCAATCCAGGAACTGCAAGTGCCGAATGTGGTGTGTCATATTGCCCAGCAGATGCTGTTGAACCTGAAGATATCGAAATTCCTTTTGAACATTTTTCAGCTTATGTAGACGCAGACAGCAAAGCATTTTTAGAAGATGCAGAAATCGATTTTACTACTGACCAAATGGGCTCTCAGTTAACTCTAAAAGCACCCAACGCAAAATTGCGTAAAGTAGCTGATGATGCTCCATTATTTGAACGTGTTGATTACTTTTTAAAAGCGGAAGTAAACCCTCAATTAGCTGGTCACGGCGGTGAATGTACCTTGATGGAAATTACCGATGACGGTTACGCGGTTCTACAATTTGGTGGCGGCTGTAATGGTTGTAGTCAAATTGATGTAACGGTAAAAGATGGAATCGAAAAACAACTTATTGAAATGATGGGTGATGAAATTAAAGGTGTTAAAGATATGACTGAACACGAACGTGGTGAACATTCATATTATTAAAGTGTCATTAAAAAAAATCCTCGTCAGTGTTAATACTGGCGAGGATTTTTTAATACCTATTATTTATTAAAAGAAAGACGCCATTGCATAGGCTGTTTTCTCAAACATTAATGGTTGTGCTTCCATTAATTCTAAATTAGCTTTATTAGCCGTAGTTACTACACGTGTACGGTATTCTTTTTGTGTTGTTGCTTCAGAATAAGTTTGAGTAGTTGCACCGTCATCTGAAATTTTAGTATTGATTTTAGAGTCTTTACGAACAATAACACCTTTACCCGCACGCTCTTTTATTTGGATATCTGCTACCAAAAGATACATAACATCTTGCACAAAAGCATTAGCCGCTGTTGAAAGTGCTCCAACTAACAATCCTGTTCCTACTGCGTTGCGATATGAACCACCTGTAGCATAACTAATCGCAGCACCAGCACCAACCCCTTGAAATCCAGCACCTAAAGCAGCCGCAGCCATATCAGGAGTAGTCTTTTCAAGATTTCTCACAAAAACACTCATAGTATATTGCGCTTTTTTAGGATCATCAGTTAACGTATAACCATTACCACTATTAACTAACTGTTGAGATAATGCATTACGAAAAGAATTTCTATCAAACTCCATAACACCACTTCTAACTTCTAAGTAGATTTTACGTTTTTCTTGTTCAACAGGATCTACAAATATTGATGTGCTTATTTTCGTTTGTACATCTAAATCACGTTTAGCAATAGACGTATGAACTGCAGAACAACCACTTAGAATACTTAATACTGTACCAACTAATACAACATTAATGAGAGACTTTACTTTAATCATTTTAACTCCTTATTTTTTGTTTTAAATTTTATTGTTTCGTTAATAATAATATCGCCCATGATAGCGATAGTAATATTTACAATTTCTATATTGCGTCCAGTTATAGCGTAATAAGTCTCTACACGTATAACCTGGTCGCCAATATGTTCCTTGATATTCAGGCGGCTTTACTTTTTTCTCCAGCATGCTTTTTATATAAGCATCCACTTCTTTAGGCCTTTCAGCAAGAAATGGTTTGGACAATACTTCGGCGTTCATTTGAGCTTGAGCTTTAGCAAGCAGTTCTTCGTCAGTCTCTTCCGAGGCAAATAATGATTGGCTTCCAACAGTGATTTGGAGAATAAAAAACCATGTAACTATCAAAACTTTATGAGGGGTGAATTTATTTTTCATATTTAATTCCTTTTTAAACTTTAATGAATAGTTAATCACTAATAAATCCCGCGTAAAATATAGCTTAAATTTATTTAATTTGATAGACACGATGATTAAAATAATAAAAATGCCACGCTAGCGTGATTCCTCTAGCTATCATAAAAAAGATAAAGGCTAACCATAAGCCATTATTTTCAAGATCTTGCAATAACCACCACAATGGAAAGAAGCAACCAAAGGTAGAAAGAATCATACTATTTCGCATTGCTTTTGCTTGCGTTAAACCAATATAAATACCATCAAAAAGATAACTCCAGCAGGCGGCAAGCGGTAATAGCATAATCCAAAATAAATATTGGTCGGCATAAAGAACGACTGCTTCGATGTCTGAAATTAAACGGATCACATAAGCACCTGAAATCATAAAAAACAAGCTATATGCTAAAGCAAAAATGATGGTCCAAAATAAACTCACTTTAAAAACAACCTGTAACTTTTTGAGGTTATTTTCCCCTTTCGCTTTACCTACCATCACTTCTGCGGCGTTAGCAATGCCGTCTAAACCGAAAGAGATAAAAAGTAAGAAATTCATTAATATCGCATTCGCTGCTACAACATTATCCCCTAACCTTGCCCCTTGGAACGTGATAAAAACAAAGCAAGATTGTAAACACAGCGTGCGGATTAAAATGTCTCGGTTGAGTTTGAAATAACTAGTCAATGCTAATTTGTTGAACAGTTTGCTCTTAACATCCTTTACAGATGCTTTGATGACAGATTTAAAGTGATGACTAATTAAGCCAAAAGATAATAAAACACTGGCATATTCTGCAATTAACGTTGCATAAGCGACACCTTGTACTTGCCAATCAAGCCAAAGCACAAAAACGACATCAAGAATAAGGTTAACAAGATTGGTAAAAATAAGGATCCACATTACCATTTTCGCTTTGTGATTACCCAATAACCAACCTAAGAGTACTAAGTTAGCTAACGCGGCAGGTAATCCCCAAATTCTAATTTCACTGTATTGTTTAGCATAAAACTGAACCTGATCTGAGCCTCCTGATAAATAAATAGCCCCAGAAATATATGGCGTTTGCAGTAATATAAAGCTCCCACCAATGATTAAAGCGACCAGTAAACCGCGTAATAATACTAATAAGTTTTGTGAGGCATTTTGTTGACCAAATGCTTGAGCAGCTAAGCCCGTGGTTGTCATGCGTAAAAAACCGCATAACCATGTAATACAAGTGATGACCATTGCACCTACGGTACTTCCACCTAAATAGTAGGCATGATCTAAATGACCAATCACCGCAGTATCTACTAATCCTAATAATGGTACCGTGATATTTGACAGTATCATTGGGATAGCTAATACAAATAATTGTTTATGATCCGCTTTATTTGCAAAGAACAATAATCACCTTCTTGTTGACATTAATGACGGCAAAGACACTATATATTTTGCCTAATAAACGCTATGGTTGGCGGCATAAACATTTTACTATGAAATACAGAGTGATCCCGTGAAAATCATCCAATTTAGTTTACTAATAACACTATTCAGTTTTACGATGAATGGTGCTGCCGCTGTAATTTTACAATATCATCACGTCAGTGACGACAGCCCCGCCAGTACGAGTATTTCACCAGCGCAATTTGAAGCACATATGCAGTATTTAGCCGATAATAGCTTTCGTGTTGTTCCTTTATCAGAATTAATGAATTCCATTAAAAAACAGCAAGCTATTCCTGATAAAACCGTGGCGATTACTTTTGATGATGCGTATTTAGATATTTTGACACAAGGTAAACCGATTCTCGATAAGTTTAATTACCCTTTCACCATTTTCATCAACCCCGGCATAATCAACCAAAACTCATCACAATATCTTTCATGGCTGCAACTAAAAAAAATGGCCGATGATGGCGTTATTATTGCCAACCATGGTTTTAACCACGATTCATTCGCGCGCATTCCTAAAAACTTAACCGAAGCAGAATGGCTTGATCATCTTAAAACCTTGCTCAACCAAGCAGAAAAAATAATTGAAGAAAATACCGGACAAAGTTGGCGTTATTTTGCCTATCCTTATGGTGAATATACACCAGCGATTCAACGCATGCTCAAAGAGCATGATTTTATCGCCTTTTCACAACAAAGCGGCGCTGTTGGTTTCGGCACTGATCTTACAGCAGTACCCCGTTTTCCTGCATCAAAGCCTTATGACAACCTCACCACCTTACGTGATAAATTGCATGCGTTACCTTTTTCGATGACTTTAACAGACGAAAGTACTGAAACCATTTATCCGATAAATAGCCTAGAATCATCAACATTTAATGTCATTGTTGATGATTTTAATAAAAGTCAGTTAAATTGTTATGTTACTGGTATTGGTCGTCAGAACATTGATTGGCAAACAGAAAATAGTTTTATGATTACTTTTAACGCACCATTGCCGAGTGGACGAGTAAGAGCCAATTGTACTGCTCCGAGTAAAAGTAAGCCCGGTCGATATTATTGGTATTCAAAACCTTGGTTCATATTAGAAGCAGGGGATCAGTGGTACCCACTTTAACCCTGTAGTTTCAAACAAAATTTTCTCCAGAAATATGAAAAAAGGAGCCACAAGCTCCTTTTTCAATAATCAAACATGTTCATGTTATTCCGATAATTTAACAATTTTTGCAAAATCGCTGACTAGGTTTTCTCCGGAAATAATCGGTAATTGCCCTAATTCATGCTCAGGTTTGAAAATAGCCGATATTTTGCCTTCTGGGTTGATTAATACGATAGAAGCGCTGTGATCAACTAAATAGTTATCATCTCGCTTTTCATCACTTATTGCATACATTAAGCCTAAATTTCTCGCGAAAGGAAATAATACTGAATGATCAGCCGTTAAAGCTTTAAATTCTGGGTTGAAATAAGCGATATATTGAGAAAGCTTATCTACCGTATCACGCTGAGGATCAACAGAAACTAATAAGACTTGTGCATTGTTATTAATCGCTTTGAGCTCATCATAAACAAAATTGAGTTCTTGTAAGGTCGTCGGGCACACATCAGGACAAGAGGTATAACCAAAAAATACCCATGACCATTTACCGATGAATTGTTCGTTGGCAAATTTCGCCCCTTGATGATCAACCATAGCAAAAGGTTTTATTGTGCGCGGTGTTTGGTAAAACAAAGAATGTTCAGGTTGTGCCAAGTTATACGATTTTTGATACAGCAAAAAACCTGTCGCTATTGAAATAACCGCAACAATAGCGATAAGTAATTTATTCACAAGATATCCTTAAAAATTAATTCAGTGGTAAAGCGTAATGGTCAACTAATAAAATAATAAAGAGTAACATTAAATGGATAATCGAGAACTTAAACGTATCCATGGCGGTACTCTCATCGGCATTAAATTTAAGTTTCCAGGCATAAACAAAAAATATGATGTTCAGCACAACCGCACCAATTAAATACAACCAATTACTCATGCCAACAAGATAAGGCAGTAAACCAACAACAAACAATAAAACCGTATACAAAAGAATTTGGGTTTTAGTGAAATTCACGCCATGCGTTACTGGCAGCATTGGAATGTTGACCTTGGCATATTCATCTTTTCGATGAATGGCTAACGCCCAAAAATGAGGAGGTGTCCATGTAAAAATTAACAAGACCAACAGCAAAGCATTCGGATGAATTTCATTGGTCATTGCCGTCCAGCCCAATAACGGCGGTATTGCGCCAGCTAAGCCACCAATAGTAATGTTCTGTGGCGTAGCACGCTTTAAATACATAGTATAAATAAAACTGTAACCAACTAAACCCGAGAAAGTTAACCAAGCCGTTAAAGGGTTAACAAAACTATATAAAATAGCAAAACCAGATACGGCTAATAGCATGGCAAACAACGCGGCATTCTTAGGATCTAATCGGCCGGTTGCAACAGGTCTGTTGTAGGTTCTGCCCATCACACTATCAATACGTTCATCAACGATGTGATTAATCGCTGCTGCGGCCGATGAAAGAAAGCCAATGCCTGTCATTGAAGGAATTAAAACCTGCCAAGGAATAGCACCAGGTACCGATAAACACATACCGACTAATGCCGTTAACACTAATAACGCAACAACACGTGGTTTGGTGATTTCATAATAATCACGCCAACTTGCCGTCATTGGTTTACTCACATCAGCCTCTACTGAAGAAATATCACTACTCATTCTTACTCCTAGGCTTTTCGCTTTAAACTATAGGTTAATAAAATTAGCATTAACATTAGGCATGCCGCAACAATGTTATGACTAACTGCCACCGAAAGCGGTAATGAAAACCAGACATTACTGATCCCTAATGCGATTTGTGCCGTTAATATCATCACTAAACCGACTGCGGTATTTTTAAAGAATCGGGTATTAGCTTTCATAAATATCGTACCAGCCAGCCACAGTAAGTAAACCGCAGTAATGATGGCACCAAAACGATGCATTACATGAATGGTCACGCGTTCATAATGCCCTAAATGGCCATGTTCATAAGTGTCACGCTCTGGTGGTATCAAATCAAACGCCACTTCAATGGTGAATTCTTCTGCCCAACCGGCCTGACAAATAGGTAATTCTGTACAAACGAGCGCGGCATAATTGGCAGAGGTCCAACCGCCTAGCGCGATTTGCCCCGTTAATATGACTACCCCTAATAGTCCATAAGGTGCATAGCGTCGCACTGAAGCATCACCACCAGGTACGCGATAAGGATTGAGTCTTAAATACAGTAAAAACAGCAGGCATAAAGTAGTAAAACCACCGAGTAAATGTCCCATGACCACCACGGGCATTAACATCAAAGTAACTGTCCACATACCTAACGCGGCTTGGAAAATCACCACACATAAAATTAATAAGGGAAGAAATAACGGTGTTCCTTGCTCTCTATTTCGGAACGATAATATCGCTATCGCTAAAATAAATAAGCCTAAAGCTCCGGCAAAATAACGATGGATCATTTCATTCCACGCTTTTTCGGGTTCAACAGGTCTATCTGGAAATGCTAGTTCAGCTTTTGATATCTGCTCTGCTGATTCTGGTACGTCTAATAATCCGTAACAACCGGGCCAATCGGGACAACCTAGCCCAGCATGAGTTAAACGAGTATAGGCGCCTAAGCTGACCACAATAATCGCAAGTAAGATACTGACAAGGACAAGTCGTCTAATGTTTTGGGTACTTTTCTGTTGCATATTAGCCAATCCTTGAATATTTCAATAATTTTTTCATATCGGCAAGAATAGCTTTATCAAAAGAGACTAAACCTGCTTTTTCTTTTGGACCTTGATAAGACATAACAACGTTGCCTAACGGGTCAACTATCACAACTTGATTGCTTTCAATATGTTCGTTTGCTTGTTCAGGCAACGAAAGTTGTTGCCACTTAGCATGACGTAAATGACCTAATTGACGTTCCGCTAAGCTTTTCTCGTATAAGACAATGGGAGTGACGCGAGGCAGTTCTTTACCTAATAACGTATATGTATTATTAAGCGATAGCAGGGTTTTTTCACATAATTGTTGACAGTTTGCAGGCAAGCGATAAAGGATTAACCATTGTTCTTTTAACGCCGTAGGATCAACACCTAAGTCGGTTAAGGTCAGTTCTTGTTCGGCCAATTGACCATGGTTAGTGACCCCGTAATTAAACCAATGTTGTTCTAGCGCTAATTTAGCTAAAACGACAGGTAATATGAATACGGCCAAGGTGATGAGTAACGTTCGACGTGATTTATTTACTTGAGGCGAAGACATAGATAACCTTTTTCTTATTTTAATTTTTATTATTATTTTTCGGTTTATTTTTAATAAACCATACACTAGCACTGATCATTAACAGCATCCAAGCTGTGGCTAATGAAAACCATTGAAATGCATAAGCTCGATGCTTTTCTGGTGGCATCACTATAGGACGCCAATTTTTTTCAAAACCTAGACTTTCTTTTGTATCTAAGTAAATGACAAAGGGCAATAACTTTTGTGCAAAAAACCTTGAAAATTTATCAATTTCTATCCGTTGAATTCTCAGCGGCCACGAAGGATTTTTGTAATTCTCTTCGCTTAACACTATGCCTTGTTCAATTAACCTTACATGACCTGTTATTTTTTGAGCGCCAGATACTGGGGTAATTTCAGGTAATTTACTGCGATCGATAAAGCCTTCAATCCAACCTAAATTCACTAACACTGCCCTATCGTTGTCGGTAATCACTTGTAACACTCGATAACCTAGTCGACCGTTATGCGTTTGATTATCTAATAGGAAAACTTTCTCATCATTGAAAGCCCCCTGAATTTTAACCGGAAGATCGTTGATATTTTCATTTGATGATTGTAACGATAATACCTCATCAAGAGATAAAGCATCTTGAGATTTATAATCGCTAATACGCGATAAACGTTGTTCTTTTTCGATGGCTCTGGCGGTTTGCCAAAATCCAAGCTTGATTAATCCACTAAAGACAAGCAAAGTGATAATGACAACAAACCAGTTTAATTGATTGAAATATTCTCTAAAATCAGCAAACTTCATATATTACCGTAAAAATTAATAGCAACCTGTATAACCTAACATAATAAAAAGAGAGGGTTTTGTGATTATAAAAATTATCATTGTTGGCTTATTAGCCTTTATGATTTATAACCTGTTTCGTGCTTTAATAATCATGAATAAAAACGATCCAAACCAGCCAAGTATGTCAAAGTTTATCGGCCGTCGAGTCATGACTTCTGTTGTAATTGTTCTCTTATTGCTTGTGGGTATTCTG
Organism: Thalassotalea sp. SU-HH00458; assembly: GCF_040362795.1. Taxonomy (NCBI): domain Bacteria; kingdom Pseudomonadati; phylum Pseudomonadota; class Gammaproteobacteria; order Alteromonadales; family Colwelliaceae; genus Thalassotalea; species Thalassotalea sp. SU-HH00458. The sequence continues at coordinate 128,234 of NZ_BAABWW010000005.1, read as the reverse complement.
ACTGGCGTAATTACACCAAACCCAAGACCTTTCTAAACAAAGCGATTAAAGAAAAGAAGGCGCTTTAATGGCGCCTTATTTATTTTCATTTTTTGTATATTCTCTGTAAAAACTTAAGGCTAAATTGACTAGCTCAAAAACAACAAGATGGCACGGAAGGTAACATTTTACTTAAGTACCTTCGATGCAGTTATTGAGTTAATCTACGACCCATACAGTTTTTAAATAATGTAAACAAAAACAAAGAGTAATACCCATACCACGTCGACAAAGTGCCAGTACCAACTTGCCGCTTGAAACGCAAAATGATTCTTAGGAGTAAAGTGACCTTTAAACACTCGGATCAACATGACAATTAACATGATGGTACCTAAAGTAACATGCATCCCATGAAAACCTGTCAGCATATAAAAGGTATTACCATAGATTCCACTGGTTAAATACAGCTTCATTTCATCCGCATAACCGTGCGCATATTCTAAGCCTTGGCAATACAAGAACACTAGACCCAGGACACAGGTAATGCTTAACCAGAATTTTAATTGCGGGCGCTTATCTTGCTCTAATGCCACATGAGCTAAATGAGCCGTCACTGAAGATGTTAATAACAAAATAGTATTGATAAGGGGTAAACCATACCAACCCATACCGGTTGTTTCTGTTCCGTCAGGTGTTTTAATCAATGGCCATTGCGCCGTGAATTCCGGCCATAATACCGCGCCGGTCATTGCATTATTATCAGCGCCACCTAACCATGGAACAGAAAGTGTTCTGGCGTAAAGTAAAGCACCAAAAAATGCCGCAAAGAACATCACTTCAGAAAAGATAAACCAGCTCATCCCTTGTTTAAATGAATTATCCATTTGATGGCTATATTTGCCCGCCATTGATTCATTAATCACATTATTGAACCAACCAAACATCATGTAGATCACCATCGCGATACCGGCGATTAATACATAACCACCGAAACCTGAGGTTGAATTTTTTATATCTGTTACATAATTCGCTGCGCCAACGGCGATTAAAAACAATGCAACGGCACCCACAATTGGCCAATGGCTTTGTGCGGGTACATAATATGTTTCATATTTTTTTGTAGTCATCACTATTCCCCTGTGTTTCGCGTAATCGCCTAAGATTCAACTGAGCCGGTGATATCGTATAAAGTGTAAGACAAAGTAATAGTCTTCACTTCTTCTGGTAGCTCTGCATCAACATAAAATTGCAGGGCCATTTCGACATCTTCTTGTGCTTTAAGCGGCTGTGAGTTGAAACAAAAACACTCTATTTTTTGAAAATAAATCGCGGCTTTACCAGGCGAAACTGATGGTACAGCTTGCCCAATAATGTCATTGACCGATTCATTTTTCGCATAAAATTTCACTAATTTCATTTCACCAGGATGTACTGTAATTTCGTTTATCATAGGCTCAAACTGCCAAGGTATCCCTTTAGCTGTTCGGCTAATAAATTGCACAGTTATGGTACGGCTTTCATCGATGCCATCTTCATTGACACTAGCAGCGGTAGTCGCCGTTTTACCATTTAACCCGGTGATATCACAAAATACGTCATATAAAGGCACTAAAGCAAAACCAAAACCAAACATTGCAAAAACCACCAACACCAGTTTCTTTACTGTTTTAGTCTTATTATTCGATAATTTTTGGTCTTGCTCTGTACTCATTATATTTTCCTATTGCCCTTTAATATCTTCAGCGTTAGGTGGCGTTTCAAAGGTATGATATGGAGCTGGACTTGCGACCGTCCATTCCAAACCTTCAGCACCGTCCCAAGGTTTCGCGTCAGCTTTTTTACCGCCCTTAATACACTTAATAACAACCACTAAGAATATTATTTGTGATAAACCAAAGGCAAACCCGCCAATACTTACCCACTTATTAAAGTCAGCAAATTGCAACGCATAATCAGGTATACGACGAGGCATACCCGCTAAGCCTAAGAAATGCATTGGGAAGAACAGAATGTTCACTGAAATTAACGAACACCAAAAATGTGCCTTACTCAATCCGTCGTGATACATATGTCCAGTCCATTTAGGTAACCAGTAATAAGCCCCGGCATAGATGGAGAATAATGAACCTGTCACTAATACATAGTGAAAATGAGCTACAACAAAATAGGTATCATGATATTGGAAATCAACCGGTGTTAACGCCAACATCAATCCTGAGAAACCACCAATGGTAAATAAAATAACGAAGGCAATCGAAAATAGCATTGGCACTTCAAACGTCATAGCACCGCGCCACATAGTCGCAACCCAGTTAAAGACTTTCACACCCGTTGGCACCGCAATCAACATAGTACAATACATGAAGAATAGTTCACCGAATAACGGCATGCCGGTGGTGAACATATGGTGAGCCCAGACAATAAACGATAAGAAAGCAATTGAAGCTGTGGCATAAACCATTGAGCTATAGCCGAATAAACGTTTACGAGCAAATGTAGGTATGATGGTTGATACAATACCAAATGCCGGCAAGATCATGATGTAAACTTCAGGATGACCAAAGAACCAAAAAATATGCTGGAACATTACTGGATCACCACCACCAGCGGCGTCGAAGAAACTCGTACCAAAATAGGTGTCAGTTAATAGCATAGTTACAACACCAGCTAACACCGGCATTACCGCAATTAATAAATAGGCCGTAATGAAAAATGTCCAAACAAATAATGGCATTTTCATGTAAGTCATACCTGGGGCACGCATATTCATGATGGTTACAATGACGTTAATTGCCCCCATAATCGATGAAACACCCATAATATGTACAGCAAAAACAAAGAATGCGGTACTTCCGTTAGAGTATGTTGTCGAAAGTGGTGCGTAGAACGTCCAACCAAAGTTAGGTGCTCCTGATTCCATAAAGAACGAAGCAATAAGAATGGAAAATGCAAAAGGCAAAATCCAAAAACTCCAGTTGTTCATACGTGGTAAAGCCATATCTGGCGCACCAATCATCATAGGTATCATCCAGTTAGCAAAACCGGTGAAAGCCGGCATAATCGCGCCGAATACCATGATCAAACCGTGAACAGTAGTTAATTGGTTAAAAAAGTCGGGTTCAACAAATTGAAGTCCTGGTTGAAATAACTCAACACGGATCATCATTGCTAATGCACCACCAAATAATAACATGATGAATGCGAACCATAGGTACAAAGTACCAATATCTTTGTGGTTAGTCGTATACAACCAACGTTTTATACCCGTCATTTTGTGATCATGGTGATCATCGTGCTCATGCGAGTCGTGAATAGCTTCTGTAGTCATTATTCTGCCTCCTTACTTAGCACTTGCAGCAATATCTGCGGGTTGAACAACATCACCGGTATTATTACCCCAAGCATTTCGCTCAAAAGTAATGACGGCAGCAATGTCGGTTTTAGACAATTGAGCACCAAAAGCGGCCATACTTGGATTTTTCTTACTGCCATTTACCACCATATCAATGTGTGCATTAACATCACCTGTAGTAATTGGGCTACCGATTAATGATGGAAATGCTGGTGGTAAACCTGCACCAGTAGACTGATGACAAGCTACACAAGCCGTGTTGTAAACTTTCTCGCCTTTAGCCATTAATTCATCAAGTGTATATTCTTTAGATAAGTCTTCTGCGGGTGCAGCAGAAACAGCTTTACTCACTTTCTCAACGACTTTTTCAACAGTAGTCGCAGCTGAAGAAGCAGAACCGCTAGTCGCTGATTTAACATCAGCCGCTTGTACAGTATCACCTGTGTCATTGCCCCAAGCGTTTCGCTCGTAAGTAACAACCGCAGCAATTTCTTTCATGCTAAGTTGTTTGCCATAACCTTGCATACCGGTTCCGGCTTTACCATTGAAAACGATATCTATATGGTCAGCAACACTGCCCGTTGTCGCAACAGGACTGCCTTTAAGCGCTGGAAACGCAGGAGGTAAACCTAAGCCTGTAGGTTGATGACAAGCAGCACAATAAGCCGTGTAAGTAGTTTCACCTAATTGCATTAATTCTTCTTTAGAGAGTGAAGCATTTAAAGAAGCAGCCTCTGCAGCAGCGGCATTAGCGATTAATTCATTTTGTTCATCAATCCAACGGGCGTAGTCTTCTTCCGATTTAACTTCAACGACAATCGGCATAAAACCATGATCTTTACCGCAAAGCTCAGCACATTGGCCTCTATATATTCCTGGCTCAGGTACTATCGCCCATGCTTCGTTGATAAAACCAGGGTTAGCATCTTGTTTAACGGCAAAATCTGGCACCCACCATGAATGAATCACATCATCAGAAGTGATCAAAAAGCGAATTTTTTTATTAACCGGTATCACCAAATGTCTATCAACCTCTAAAAGATAATTTTCACCTTTTGTTTCGCCAACACCATTTTGGTTTTCATATTGTCCACGAGGAGTCGATAAAACAGAGTAAAACTCAATGTCTTGGTCAAAATATTTATAGTGCCATTTCCACTGAGAGCCAGTGACTTGAATAGTGATATCAGAATTATCGTTATTTTCCATGCTAACGAGTGTTTTCGTTGCGGGTACCGCCATGCCGATTAAGATGACAATAGGGATAACTGTCCACAGAATTTCCACCTTGGTACTTTCATGAAAAGTTGCTGGCTTTACCCCCTTTGATTTGCGATGGAACATGATTGACCAAAACATCGCCCCAAAAACCACAACACCAATTGCAGTACAAATATAAAGCGCAAACATATGAAGACCATATACTTCCTGACTTATATCAGTAACACCTTTGGTAAGATTTAACTGTTTATCTGCCCAAGCCATACTAGGAACTAATAGCCCTAGGAATAGCCAACTTAGGTTACGTCTCTTCACTCGACATCTCCTCCACCCTTTCTAAGTTTTAAAATCTTTAATATCATTAAAAAACGAATATCTTGATTTCTTTTAGTTGTTTTTGTTGTTATTTTTTCTGGCTATTTTTTAACCACTTAAAGTGCGCCTTATTATTATTTTTGTTCAATTTCTGTCCTAGAATTACTTAAATCTTGATCTAGGTCAATTCTTAATTTTCTTTAATAAAAGTAAAAACACTAACAATTACAATAGAGTATCAACTCTAAAACGTTAAAAAGTCCATTTTATATAGCCTGACGCCATAGGCTAAAAATCAAGCAATTGCTCTAATAAAATAATATCAGGTAGAAATGAGGGTGAATATTTTTTAATCAAAAAACAATCTAGTTTGAGAATACTAAGATTAAATAAGAATTATTCTTTATAAAAGTTCGGCTAAAGCATGAAAAGTGACAAAAAGTAAAAAATTGCTGACTTTTATTAAAAAGAGGAGAACAAAAGTCAGCAATATGGAAAAGTTAAATTTACATCCAGTCGGCAGAACGAATAACTCCTACAGCTATGCCTTCAACATTAAAATGTTGCGAAGTTAAATCAACTTTTATCGGTGAGAAATCTTCATTTTCAGCGTGAAGATAAACAACATTTCCTTCACGTTTAAATCGTTTTACCGTTACATCTTCATCAATTCGCGCAACAATCACTTGGCCATTTTGCACGTCAGTCGTTTGATGTACCGCTAATAAATCACCATCGAGAATGCCTATATCTTTCATACTTTCGCCATTTACTCGCAATAAATAATCCGCTGCAGGGTGAAATAAATTACCGTCAATTTTATAGTTATCTTCAACATGTTCTTGCGCCAGAATAGGTTCTCCTGCCGCAACACGACCAATTAACGGTAAGCCTTCTTCTTCAGTAAACTGTTCCGCTAAACGAATACCGCGCGACGTGCCAGGTAGCATTTCGATGTAACCTTTTTTAGCGAGTGCTTTTAAATGCTCTTCGGCGGCATTGGCAGATTTAAAACCGAAAAAATCGGCAATTTCAGCGCGCGTGGGTGGCATACCCGTTTGAGAAATATTTTCTTTAATAAGATCAAAAATTTGTTCTTGGCGTGGTGTAAGTGGTCGTAGGTTAGTCATTCGACAATTTCCTGTATATACTGACAGTTATAACTGTTAGTATATACAGGCTGTAAATAAACGCAACCCTGACTAGTCAAGTAAAAAACTTAATCGAGATATCAGACATAATGCTATATAAATGAATGAGATAAAAACCTCTCTATTCGCCATTGGTTATTATATCTGAAAGCAAAATCAGCTATGCTTAGCCAACGTTTCACTTAAAAATACGAGCCACGTGAAAGCAGAATTTCATCATAGTATTAATGATATTGCCAAAAACCAATGGCAAGCCGTAGAAAACTCTTTATGCCCACTGATGCATTATGAATTTTTCAAAGCGCTTGAAGATAGTACGTCTATTTGTATTAAGACTGGTTGGCAGCCTCATCATTTAACCTTATCTACTGATAAAACAATTCAAGCAATTATCCCGTTATATATTAAACAACACTCATGGGGCGAGTATGTGTTTGACTGGGACTGGGCACAAGCTTATCAGCACAATGGTTTAGATTATTATCCCAAGTTAGTCAGCACTATTCCTGTTACCCCCATTCCAAATGACAAGCTCCTAAGCGAAACGGTTGATTATCTGCAAATCATAAAAGTACTGATTGAGTATTGCCAGCAAAATGATATCAATAGCTGGCACTTGTTGTTTATTCCTGAAATTTCTCAAGCTGCTCAAGAAAAGTTACCTGATGACGTATATCTTCGCCATACGGTTCAGTTTCATTGGTTTAATCGTCAATATCAAAGTTTTGACCATTTCCTTTCAACATTTACCGCCAGAAAACGTAAAAACACCTTAAAAGAACGCCGTTCAATTGCTCAACAAGATGTTCAGGTTAAGCGGTTTGTCGGTAAAGACATTACCAAGAAACATTTAGATTACTTCTATTTAACTTACCAATTAACTTATTTAAAAAAAGGTCATCAGCCGCACTTAAGCTATGCTTTTTTTCAACAAATTTTTCAAACGTTACCGGATAATATTTTACTGGTAATCGCGAGTCGAGATGATCAATATATTGCTTGTTCATTGTTCTTTTATGATCATCAGCATTTATATGGTCGTTATTGGGGCTGTAGTGAATCAGTGAAAAATCTTCATTTTGAGCTTTGTTATTATCAAGGCATCGAATTTTGCATTGCTAATAAATTAGCGATGTTTAATCCAGGCACACAAGGTGAGCATAAAATACAACGAGGTTTTGAAGCCGTATTGACCTATTCTTATCATTGGATCAAACATGAACACTTCAAAACGCCGATAAAAAATTACTGCCAACAAGAACGAGTACAACTAAAGCGTTATCAAAAGCAATGTTTAGCGGCATTACCGTTTAAACAAAGCTAACGCGTCAACAAAAGGAAATTAGGATGGAATTAGCATTTTCTCAGGCCTGTGAAAACAACAAGTCTGCCATTTTATCAGTATTAAATCAGGCGTTTAGTACCACAAACAAGGTGCTTGAAATAGGCTCTGGCACGGGTCAACATGCCGTACATTTTGCTAAACATTTACCACAACTAATTTGGCAAACCAGTGATCTTGCCACCAATCATTTTTCTATCCAGCAAAGAGTCATTAACAGCGGTTTAAACAATATTCGCGCGCCTATTACCCTTGATCTTACTGAAGACTGGTCTTTTACTAACGACAACAGTACGCCTTTTTTTGATGGTATTTTCACTGCCAATACCCTGCATATTGTGAGCTGGCCACTAGTACAACGCTTTTTCACAGGCGTTGGCAATAATTTAGCGAAAGACGGAACCTTATGTATTTACGGACCATTTAACTACCAAGGTAAATTTACTAGCGCAAGTAATCAACAATTTGATACGTGGTTAAAAGAACGTGATCAACTCAGCGGTATTCGTGATTTTGAAGCCATAATTACCTTGGCAAATGCTGCCGGTTTTTCTTTAATCACCGACCACACTATGCCGGCAAATAACCGTTTATTAGTATTTAGAAAATGCGAATAAATAATTAGCAACGAATTAAAAAAAACGGCACTTTCAACGAGCCAAAGTGCCGAACTAGGTTAAACAAGCATTTCTTTTACGTTTTCACTAACAATTAATTCACCTTCCGTCAGCGCTTGAATTTCTTCAATAGAAACCCCTGGCGCATATTCTAATAAATGAAATTTACCTTGATGAATTTCTAAGTAAGCTAAGTCGGTAAGCACCTTTTTAATACAATTTTTACCTGTAAGCGGCAAAGTACAATTGGCGAGTAATTTAGAATCTCCATGCTTTGAAGCATGTGTCATGGTAACAATAATATTATCAGCACCGGCCACTAAATCCATTGCGCCCCCCATGCCTTTGATTAACTTGCCAGGGATCATATATGAAGCAATATTGCCATTCACATCCACTTCAAAGGCACCGAGTACTGTTAAATCAACATGGCCACCGCGGATCATGGCAAATGACTCAGCACTTGAAAATACAGACGCTCCGGTTGCCATAGTAACCGTTTGCTTACCGGCATTTATTAAATCGGCGTCAATTTCATCTTCCGTAGGAAATTGTCCCATGCCCAGAAGGCCGTTTTCTGATTGCAGCATAACCTCCATATTTTCAGGAATATAATTCGCCACTAAAGTAGGAATACCAATCCCTAAATTAACGTAATAACCGTCTTGTAATTCTTGAGCAACGCGCTTTGCCATTTGTTCTCGAGTTAACGCCATTTTTATTCTCCTGACTCTTGCTGCGAAGGACGAATCGTTCGCTGTTCAATGCGTTTTTCAAAGGTGCCGACAATCAGACGGTCGACATAAATACCTGAGGTATGAATTTGGTCTGGATCAAGTTCACCTGGTTCAACGATTTCTTCAACTTCAACGACCGTGATTTTTCCTGCGGTTGCCGCCATTGGATTAAAATTACGCGCTGTTTTGCGATAAACTAAGTTGCCGTATTTGTCCGCTTTCCACGCTTTGATAATCGCGAAATCACCTTTTATGCCCTCTTCCAGCAAGTATTCTCTGCCATTAAAAGTACGTACTTCCTTACCTTCTCCCACTGGTGTACCAACACCTGTAGCAGTGAAAAAAGCAGGAATGCCCGCTCCGCCAGCCCGCATTTTTTCAGCAAGAGTTCCTTGCGGTGTTAATTCAACGGCTAATTCGCCACTCATCATTTGTCGTTCAAACTCAGCATTTTCACCTACATATGACGCCACTATTTTGCTAATTTGACGATCGGCAAGTAACACCCCTAAACCAAAATCATCAACACCACAATTATTTGAAACCACCGTAAGATCTTTAGTGCCTTTACGCTTAATTTCATTGATTAAGTTTTCAGGAATGCCGCATAAACCGAAGCCGCCAGCAATGACTGTCATTCCGTTTTCTAAGCCTGCCATCGCTTCTTGATAGTTAGCGACAACTTTATTAAAACCTGCCATTTTTTTGTTCCTATATTTGGTAAATTAAATTGCTTATTGCTTTCAAAAAGCGATTTAATGGAATTATTTCACTGTCCAACCGCCATCAAGCACAAGGGCTTGGCCGGTCATATTTCTTGCTTCTTTACTCGCCAAAAAACACACCGTGGCACAGATTTCGTCAATATCGATAAACGACTTTTTCGGCATAGGCTCTAGCATTATTTTATTGATGACGTCTTCTTCGCTAATGCCATGTTGTTGCGCTTGATCTTTGATCTGTTTTTCAACTAATGGCGTTTTAACGTAGGCAGGACAAATTGTATTGATGGTAATGTCAGTATCAGATGTTTCTAAAGCGATCACTTTCGAAAAACCAATTAAGCCATGTTTAGCTGCCACATATGCAGACTTATAAGGCGAAGCAACTAAGCCATGTATTGAGCCAATATTGATAATTCTGCCAAAGCCGTTTTCCCGCATTTTGGGCATAAAAGCTTTACAGGTTCGCGCCGGCCCTGTCAGTAATACATCAACAATTTTTTGCCAAACATTCATGGGAAAATCTTCTAAACGTGAAACATGCTGTATACCGGCATTGTTGACTAAAATGTCCACGGTTGTATCAGCTAATGCTGCGAGTAAATTTTCGATATCTTGTTCATTGGTAACGTCTAGTTTAATGCCTCTTGCAGTTAAGCCTTTTTCAGCCAATTTTTGCTGGGCAGATAAAACCGCTTCATCATTCATATCAGTGATAATGATATTCGCACCTTTTTCAGCCAACGACTGAGCAACACCGAAACCAATACCACTACCTGCTCCAGTTATTAAGGCGGTCATGTTTTTCATTATTTACTCTCCAAAAATGTTGCAATGGTTTTTGCTTTACTGCTGATTGAAAAGAGACCATCTAAATGCCCCCACATGCCTTGAATTTCTTCATACTGACTATTTTCACCAATAAGCTCATGCGCTTTTTTAGCCATAGAAGGAAACAAAACTAAATCATTGGCAGCTGGCAAAAATAACGTTTTAGCGGTAATTTTTTTCAAACTTCCGGCAAGGTCATTATTATGACCGGCAATAAACAATTGATTGGCTCTGACAAGATATAAAACATGATTGGCATCAATAATATCGAGCTTTGCCCCCGCGGCGCCATAAAGCCAATCAACCACCGGAAAATTAGCGTTAATATCATTTAATGCCGCTTGATTAATGGCTTGATGTGTAGGGTTTGACGCATTGAAAATAGCTGGGTGCATTGCATCTTGGGTGATACTTGCTAAAGATAATTGCAATCCTCTTTTTGGTGCTTCACTTTGATAGTAATCACCACCATTCCAGTTAGGATCGGCTTTTATCGGTGCAGCCCAAGACTCTAACCCCGCGACTAACCACGCATCCATTTCTGCCGCGCCAATAACAGAAATCATACGTTCAACCATATCAGGATAAGCAACAGACCATTCAATAGCTTGCAACGAGCCCATAGAGGCACCCACAACGGCGTGTAATTTTTTAATACCTAAGCTATCGATGAGCGCTTTTTGTACATTGACAAAATCACGAATAGTGACCACAGGAAAGGTTAATCCGTAAGGTTTTCCTGTTTTAGGATCAATCGTTGCAGGCCCTGTTGTTATAACGTTTTTATCGAACGCACTGGCATTCACCAAAGTGTCAGAACTAATGACATAATATTTATCGGTATCAATGGCTTTACCTGGGCCAATAATGCTATCCCAATAGCCTGGCAAGGCATCACTTTCATTATACTTACCAGCAGCATGTGAATTTCCTGAAAAGAAATGAGTAATCAAAATAGCATTACTTTTATCTTGATTTAACGTGCCATAGGCTTCCCACCCAACGTTTACTTGCGCAATATTTTTACCGCCAAAGGTTTGAAAATTATCCAGTGTAAATTTTTGCTTAGTAACCAATAATGGTTTACTAGCTTCGTCTGCAAAGCAAAATCCTGATAACAGCAAAGTTGCAGCTAAAAGAAGAAGTCTTATATTCATAGTATTTCCTATCAAAAACTAAATAAAAATAAACAAGCCAATGGCAAGTATTAAGCCTAACAATGGAACTGCGCCGGTCATAGCAAACATCGACCAATACGCGCTGGCATGGGTTTCCTTACAAATAGCACGAATGGTAGTAACAACATAACCATTATGTGGCAAGGTATCTAAAGCGCCAGAACTTATGGCAACTACCCGATGTAATTGTTCAGGATTCACCCCTTGATCAATATAATGAGGTGCAAGTAATGGTAAGGCAATCACTTGGCCTCCTGAGGCCGAACCTGTTAACCCTGCTATAACACTTACGGCAACAGCGGCACCGATTAATTCATTGCCAGGCATTTGCGTCATAATGTTTACTGCCACTTGAAATGCTTCTGTTGATTTTGCTACAGCGCCAAAACCCACGACGGCAGCGGTATTACCAATAGCAATCAATGCCCCGTTTGTACCTTCAGAAATAGCATTATTTAGATTGTGAAAATATTTGTTATTGATCAACCAAATACTGATCACTCCACCGGCTAATGCAACAATCAAAGCATTATGGCCAAAATAGCTGTGTAAGCTAAATGATAATGTTAAGACCACCAACAGTGGAATAACACCAGTAATGGGATGAGGGTAATCTCGTTGAGGAATTTCTGGATCATCTTCACGGTGTTCAAAAACTTCCCCATTGGCTATCGCTTTGGAAATCAGTTTTTTTAACCACCAATAACCAAATAGCGCCATAAATATTGCGACCACTAAACTCACTTCCCAACCAGCATAAGGCGTAGTGCCTAGATATTTTATCGGGATCCAGTTTTGAATTTCAGGCGAACCAGCAGAAGTCATCGTGAACGTGACCGAGCCAAAAGCTAAAGTTGCCGGAATGAAACGGCGCGGTAAATTAGCATCTTTAAATAAACTTAGTGCCATTGGGTAAACCGAAAATGCAACAACAAATAAGTTTACGCCACCGTAAGTTAAAATGGCACACGCGGCAACAACCGCAAAAACCGCTTTTTTCATGCCGAGTTTATCAACAATATAGCGAGCAACACTGTCTGCGGCACCGGTATCTTCCATAAATTTACCGAATAAAGAACCCAGTAAAAACATAAAAAACCACGCGGCAATAAAACTTGTAAAGCCAGACATATAAGTGCTAACAAAATAAGTATCGCCAGTAAGTAACGCCATATTATTGCTAAGGGCTACTAGTAACGCACATAAAGGAGCGCTAATGAATAAATTCATGCCCCTCATCGTGAGAACCACTAATAAAATGAGTCCTCCGACTAAGCCAAACATACTTAACATAAGTAATTCCTGAGTATTGTTTTAATTAAATCAATTTGACTGAAGAGATCTCTCACTAACAAAACTCATGAGTAATATAAGATGATAGCTTATGGAAAATAATCACCTTAAATGCTCAATTTCATTGTGCTTTACAGGGTGATAAAAAGGTATAGTACTTAAGTACCACATACAGATGGATGTGCTTAAGCTAGATTAACTAATGACTGAAAAACAATCACTGCAATAAATAAAACTATAAAGAAAGAATATCCATCGGGGAGAAACATGAATACATCAATGTTTACATCAAAAACGGCTCAAAGTAAGTCGTCTCAAAACACTTTTAGCAAATCGCTGTGTGCAATAGCTATTAGTTCAACACTTATGAGTTCTGCAGTTTATGCGGCAGAAGAATCTCAAGAAAAGAAAGTGGCTGGTTTAGAAATAATCGAAGTAACCGCCCGTAAAACGACTGAAAACTTACAAGAAACACCGGTTGCTATGACATCAGTTGGCGCAGCCGAGTTAGCTGAAAATGGTATTTCTGTGATGACAGAAGTACAACGTTTCTCGCCAAACACCACACTGCAAACCAGCCGTGGTACTAACTCTACACTAACAGCCTTTATACGTGGTGTTGGTCAACAAGATCCACTTTGGGGTTATGAACCAGGTGTTGGTATTTATGTTGATGACGTCTACTTAGCTAGACCACAAGGTGCGGTATTAGATCTTTTAGATATTGAACGTATCGAAGTATTACGTGGTCCACAAGGGACTTTATACGGTAAAAACACGATTGGTGGTGCCGTTAAGTATGTCACTAAAGAAATGTCTGGTGATGCTGAATTTGACATTCAAGGGACACTTGGCAGCTATAATCAAAAAGATTTAAAAATGACTGGGCAAATGCCTTTAGTTGAAAATACCCTTTACTTAGGTTTTGGTTACGCGAATTTAAATCGAGATGGGTTTGGCGAGTTTTTAATTTCTGATTTACCGAATCAAGATAAAGAAAACTACAACAAGGACTTAACAGCTGCACGTTTAACCTTAGAATATCATGCTACTGATGATATATTTATGCGCTTAGCATGGGATAAAACCCAAGACGACTCAAACGCTAAGGGCGGTTACCGTTTATTACCAAGCTTATTAACCAATGCTCCTGTGCCTAATAATGTTTTTGATTCTTATACCAGTATGCCAACTGAAAATAGTGTTGAATTATCTGGATTAAGTTTTATGGTCAATTGGCAAGCGTCTGACAATTTAGCCTTGAAATATGTCGCGACTTCTCGTGACGGGTATTCAGATACCAACATTGATTTTGACAATACCCCGTTAGATATTTTTGACGTACCAGCTTTCTATGATGATGAAAATAACAGCCATGAATTACAAGCATCGTACAATGGTGAAGGATATAGCATTGTTGGTGGCTTATATTTATATGATGGTGAATCTTGTGGCCATTTCGATGCCATTTTAGGTTTCTTAGGTCGCGCAGCTTATGGCGCTTCATTAGGTGCCACAGGTTTAACGCGTGAAGTAACGGGTTGTAACAACAGTGAAAGTAGCGCGATATACCTACAAAGTAGTATCGATTTATCAGAAAAGCTTTCATTAACATTGGGTGCACGATATACCAAAGAAGATAAAGAAGCTTACGTAAACAACGGTATCGCTTTTTCAAACGTTTACCCAAGTTCTGGTTGGATTGACGGCTACACCAGAGACCCGAGTATCACTTTCCCACAAGTACTAGGTGAAGATACCAATGGCGATGGCACATTAGATGCGCCTAAAAAAGCAGATTGGTCTCAGTTTTCACCGCGTGTAGGTCTTGAATATCAAATGGATAAAGACACCATGATATTTGCCAGTTATTCACAAGGCTTTAAATCAGGTACATTTAACCCACGTGCAACGTTAAACGAAATGGCAGCAAATCCAGAAATTGTTGATACTATCGAATTTGGTATCAAGAAAGATTGGAACGATGAGTTACGTACCAACGTGACATTATTCTCTATTGACCACAAAGATCGTCAATATATTACCATCACACCTGATGCCAATGATCTAACGGTATTGAATCAAAACTTAGGTAACATCAAAGGTTCGACTGGTGACGGGGTTGAAGCTGAAGTTACTTGGGCTGCAACCGATGATTTAAGAATCGACTTTTCTTTCGGTTATATTGATTCAGAAATAGAAGATGATCCTACGGTAGCCGTGCCATTAGTTGGCATATCTAACACACCTAAGTACACAATGAACCTTGCAGCAAATTATACCTTAGATACTGACATAGGTTATTTTGTCTTTAGTGGCGGATATTACTACCGTGACGAATATCTTTTATTTGAAGATAGCGACATGTTAACCCAAGACGGCTATGGCAATGTAAATGCAAGCATAACTTGGGAAAGTACCGAAGGTAATTGGTACGGTGGTTTACATGGTAAAAACTTAACCGATGAAGAAGTGATGGTTGGTGGTTATAACTTTGCCGTAGACAATGGTGATGGTACTTATGGTGCTGGTTTAGGTGGTGATACGACCTTAATTGGTTACTTTGCCGACCCACGTACTATTCACTTAACTCTAGGGTATAGATTCTAAAATCGCCTATATCGGGGGCGTTATACTAGCGCCCCTCTATTCTTTCGTGTTTAAATAAATGTATTAAGGTCAAACATGAGTATAGAATTTGTGAAGTTAGCCATTGCAGATGACCACCCATTATTTCGTGCAGCACTGACTCAAGCGGCAAAAAAATCATTACCTTTCAGTGAAATTATTGAAGCAGAATCTTTCAACAGTATTATTGATGTGATCCAAGAAAATCCAGACATAGAATTAATTTTTCTTGATTTAAATATGCCTGGCAATGATGGTTTTACCGGCTTAGCGACTATCAGAAACGCTTATCCAGATATACAAGTTGTCATGGTATCGGCGACAGAAGAAGCCAATATTATTAATCGTGCCATTGATTTAGGAGCAAGTGGTTATATACCAAAATCAGCTTCCCTCGATGAAATTTCTGACGCGATAGATTTTGTCTTAGATGGTGAAACTTGGTTACCGCCTGGGATCAATTTATCAACCGAGACACCTTCCGAAGAAAAAGAAATTGCCGAGAAACTAAGCAAATTAACCCCAGCTCAATATCGAGTTTTGCAAATGATTGCCGATGGTTTATTGAATAAACAAATTGCTTATGAAATGAATATACAAGAGCCGACCGTTAAAAATCATGTTTCAGCCATTCTGCAAAAATTTGAAGTGAATAATAGAACACAAGCAAGTACGCTTTTTCAAAAACTAAAACAAACACCAAATAATCACACAAGCCTACAATAAACTTACAGTCAAAAAGTCATTTAATAATAAGTTAATTATAGTAATATCTATAAATCGTCCGATTGATGGATAAACAATATCACTTGTATTAAAACGCTACTTTTCTGTTTACCGGTATTTTATTGTTCTTTGCTGCTTGCTGAAGAAAAGGCTTTGGTGACTGTTTATACCTATCAAGAAAAACCGCCTTTAGTAACAAATGCGACTAAAAAGCAAGGTATGTATTACGACTTTACCCGACGTTTAAATACCATAAGCGCTAAATACCGCTTTGAAATAGTGACTATACCGCGTAAGCGTATTGAACGAATGTTAGCAAGTAATACACTTGACGGCATTTTACTCGGCGTAAATCCAGTATGGTTCTCAGATAAAGAAGAATTAAAGTATCATTGGACCCCTCGTATCTTTAGTGATCGAGATGAAATTGTTTCGTTAATACAACAATCCATTGAATTTATTAAGCCACAATCACTTGAGGGTAAAGTGTTTGGTGGTGTAAGAGGCTTTTACTATTACGGGATCAGTGAATTAATCGCTAAACAGCGGATCATTGAAGTGAATACGGCCCATGAAGTTGACTTATTCTCGATGTTGTTGAATCAACGCATCGACGTGGCGGTCATTAGTCGCTCGACCTTTGATCACATGCTCAAGAAAAACCCATGGAAAAATAAGTTTCATTTATCAAAAAAACCACATGATATATACGATAGAAGAATTCTTGTTCCGCTAAAATATTCAGAGGTTTATCAACATATTGCTCCAATTATTGAAGATTTACAATTTGATAAAGCTTGGCAAAATCACCTTAAAAGCTATTAATCATTTGACGGTTTAACTCGCAACGAGTTTTTTAATGGTTCGTTTTAACGCGGCAGGTTTTACCGGTTTATGAATAAACATAAAACCATTGGCAACGACCTGTTCATGAATATCTTCAGAATGATCAGCCGAATTTATAATCACAGGAATATTCGTTTGAAGCTTGTCGTTGATAAAGACAACGGCATCAACGCCTGTTTTGCCAAAATCTAAATGGTAATCGGCAACAATGATATCAGGCTGTGCTTTCTCGCACTGCTGCAAAGCTTCTTGTTGATCTTTCGCTGTTGAAACCACACAACCCCACTCGGTGAGGCGTTTTTGCATCGCCAGCAGTACTGGCGCGTCATTATCTATCACTAAAACCCGTAAACCGACTAAATCTTTTCTCACGATAGTAGTGGTTTGTTTCGGTGCTATCGAATGGCTTTTAATATTGATCACCGGTAAATATAATGAAAATTGACTGCCTTTCCCTATTTCAGAGGATAATTCGAACTCAATACCTAAAATTTTACAAATACGCGACGTGATCGCTAATCCTAATCCCAGTCCAACTTCTTGATGGTTTTTTTCTACAAGTCGTTTTTCTACTTGTTCAAAGTCGTTAAATATCCTTACCTTATCTTTTTCTGCAATGCCAATACCTGTGTCTGAAATAGTGAGTTTAAGTGAACCTTTAGTCTCTTTTATCGATAAAGTAATTTTACCGTTATCAGTATACCTTACGGCATTAGACAATAAGTTTTGTAAGACTCTACGAAGTAAAGTTTTATCTGAACGCGTGCCGACAGCACATAACTTTTCTTCAAATATTAATCCTTTGTTCTCAGCTATAAGCTTAAATTCATCACAAATAGGGCGAATAAATTCGTCGAAATGAAAATCTTCAACAACCGGCTGAGTGGCACCGGCATCTAATTTAGTTAACTCTAAAATCGAACTTAATAATTGTTCAGCATTACTTAACGAATTATGAATATTTTGACTGAGTTCACGTAGTTCTTTTTTGTCGAGGTGATCAGCTAAAGTGCTATCTTCGGTTTTCTCTGCCAGAATAGACGAAAATAAACTTGCCGCATTAAACGGTTGCAACAAGTCATGACTTAGCGCCGCAAAGTATTTAGTTTTATTAATATTTGCCTGCTCAGCGTCTAACTTTGCTTCTTGTAAATGTTGATTAGCTTGTTGTAAATCTAAGGTACGTTTTTCAACGCGTGACTCGAGATGGGCATTAATTTCTTCCAGTGCCTTTTGCGTTTTCACAAATTCAGTAATATCAGCGTAGGTAGTGACAAATCCCCCTCCGGGTAATGGATTACCAGACATTTCATAGACCTTGCCATTTTTTTGCACCCGTTGAAACCGGTATGATTTGCCTTCTTCTAAGTAAGCAATACGCTTAGCAATTTCAAGCTCACCGTACAAATTAGGAAAATAGCCACGTTTAGCATTAAATTTCAGTACTTCTTCGACCGGTCGACCGACAAAGATTTCCGCTTCAGGGTAATCAAACATTTCAATATATCGCCGATTCCAAGCAACGACTTTCAGGTCTTTATCCACCACAGAAATACCTTGTTCTACATTTTGAATTGTGGCTTGCAATAATGATCGATTAAATCGTAAAAGCTCGCTGGCCTCATCGACAATATCAACGACATCATTTAATAACGCATGGCGTCGTCGTTTCGCTGAATCTAATAGTAATTTAGCAGATGCCCCACCAATAACACCGGCTAGTTCTTGCTCTACCGCTAACTCAAAAGTCACAGGGGCAATATGTTCCCAATTCATGCTATTTGATTGAAAATATTTTGCTAACAACTTATCGGCGAATCGTTGTCCAAAAAAGCGCACCACTAAATTGTATAAATCACGCACGGTCAATGGCGAAGTTCTTTGCTGATTATTTTTTTGTTGATTATCAGAATCAATAAAATGAATAGCCTGCATTTGCTCACTGATATCAGGAGCACTCACTAATGAATAATAAACAAAAACCGCCAAACTTGATGCTAAACTCACCACAACACCATGAGAAATAAAGTCGAGCTCTAAGCCAAACATCATCGTGGGTCTTAACCAAGTAATACCTAAAAAGCCTTGCTCGATTAAACCGTCAATGTTGATAAAAGTTTTATTTAATGAAGGTAATAATAAGGTATATGCCCATAATGACGTACCAACAACAATACTCCGGTAGGCTGCTTTCATATTGGCTTTTCGCCATACTAATCCCAATAATAATGCCGGAGAAAATTGTGCAACCAAAGACATTGCCATTAAACCTGTCACGGCTAATAATTGCGTGTTAGACGTTACTCGATAATAGGCATAAGCCGCCAGTAATATCACCACAATAGTAATGCGGCGTATAATTAATAGTTTATTAGGACTTAATCGCTCTTGTTGATGTAAGCCACTTTCATTGGCTAATAATTTTGGCGTTATTAAATCATTTGACACCATTATGCTCAGTACAATCGTTGCCACAATCACCATACTTGTGGCGGCAGAAAATCCGCCGAGATAAGAAACAATAGTCATAAAATCATTTTCTACCAACATAGGCAGTTGCAACATAAAACTGTCTGAGCCAACCGTTGAGCCATCAAATAATATTAATCCGGCATAGGCAATGGGTAATGCAAAAATGTTTAAGGCAATCATATACAAAGGGAATAGCCAACGAGCAGTATTAAGCTCTTTTTCATTGTCTTGCTCGATAAAGGCCATATGAAATTGTCGAGGCAGACAGAACATCATTAAAATGCCTAAGATGGTTTGAGTGATATAAACATAACTCGGCGGTGAACTTATTCTTTGTACTGCTTGATTATTAGCCGCTTGAGTAAATAAATCATTCACCCCATCAAACATCACATAACAGACAAAAAAGCCAATCGCTAAAAAAGTAAAAAGCTTAATGATCGATTCAAAGGCAATCGCCAACAATAAGCCGGGATTATGCTCAGAAGGGCGAATTCGTCGGGTACCAAATAAAATCGCAAACACCGCTAATGTCACCGTAAACAGTAACGTCACATCAATATTATCTAGTGCGGGTGAGTTTAGTGTTACAACATTAAAACTATTGGTTATCGCTCGAAGCTGTAGTGCAATATAGGGAATAATGGCAAAAAAAGCCGTGATGGTAATGAGACCTGCTAAGCTTGAAGATTTTCCGTAGCGTGAAGAGATAAAGTCAGCCAATGAGGTCAGCGATTGCTCCCGACAAATTCGTGCAACTTTTAGCACTAATGGCCACGCTAAAATGAACACGATAATGGCGCCAGTGTAGGTAGGTGTTAGCCACCAACCTGTTTTAGCGGTTTGTCCTGTCACACCATAAAATGCCCAAGAAGTACAATAAACACCTAAACCTAAACTATAAACTACGGGCTTAGCTTTCGACGATATAGTGTATTTATCGCCGAGATAAGCAATCGCAAAAAGCAGAATTAAGTAGAAAAATGTCAGTAAGACTAATATTGAAATTGGCAGCATATCAGCGAATTATTTTTATTATTTAACGACTATCATAAGTGATTCATAAATTATTGCGAATAGTTCGAAAGTAACAGATGCTTGATCACCTAACAGGTACAGTTATTCTTTAATAAAACCTAAACGTTTTAGATGTTTATCGTAAACCTGTTGGTATTCACCACTGGCTTTAAATTTAACTAAGGCTTGATCAAATTCATCACAATACTGTTGTTGATTAAATCCCATTGAACTAACCACAGGCGGAAAGATAGGATGGATCTGATAATCGGCGGCATCATTAGTACCATGAGTCCAATGTTTTAAACTATGTAGAAATATATACTTATCGCCAATACTCACATCGACAAGATCATTGGCAAGTAATTTTGCTTGATCCATCGGATTCGAAACTTCTTTATAAAATGAAGCCTGTGAAATTGCCTTGTTATAAGCCACACCTAATAGCTTTGTCGCTCCTTGATATGACACCACAGAATATTTTGATAAGACTGAAATATCCTCTATTTGATATGCATTCACTTTTTTACTAATCGCAACATCTGAAAAGCCAAACAGTGGCTGGGTAATGCAACCGGTAATATATTGATTTGATACGATATTAGCCGCACCGTCTAATGCGTTAATATTTAACCCCATTTCTAAACGTGCATTAGAAAGCATATATTGATAGGTTATTGTTTTGTTTGGAATATATCGATAAACACCATCGATTAAATCTTTAAATAAAGCAGGAGAACCAGGCGTTGAAAATAATGGAGGAAAATTGCCGAGGCCAATCACTAACTCTTCCCCATGAGAGATTGACGACTTAAATATGATGAAAATAATCGCAAAGCAATTCAAATAATAAGTGATTAGCTTTGTTATTCTTGTCTTCAAAATGATTATTCCTAGTCAATCACGCCTTTCTTATCATGCCTGATTCTTATAGATTTGTGTATTAAAAAGACAATGATTTACTGAAGCAAGTCATTATTAATAGGGAAAAAGTCTGTTGCGGCATTGATAAGTGAATTAGCCGTTAACACCGTGACCCCATAAACTTGCGTGGTCACTTGATAGTTTTCAGCTACTTTTTTTAACAACAAATCAAAATCGCCATCGCCTGATAATAACACGACAGTATCAACTTCAGGGGCCAATTCCATAACATCAATTGTGATCCCTACATCCCAATCACCTTTGGCAGAGCCGTCAGCACGTTGAATAAAGGGTTTGAGTTTTACATGAAAACCAATATGTTTTAATGCTTTTTGAAATTTATGCTGAGCATCATCACTCCGTTGGATCGCATAGGCGTTAGCATGAACAATCTCACCTTGCTCACTTAATTGTTGCCAAAACTTACGATAATTAAACTGACGCCCAAAAGTATCTCGCGTGGTGTAGTAGATATTTTGTACGTCAACAAAAACGGCAATTTTATTCACTTGGATCCTTTAAAGGCCTAACCTTGTTAATCAATGACACTCGCTTTATTAGGCTAAATTGAAAAAGTAAAACACTTGATGCAATCCTAGTTCGAAATAAGACAAGTCTTTTGATTAATGCTACACTATTTATTCTGATAAGTCTGAGAAAAACAAGATGTTAGCACTACGTTCATTTTTTTATATGCTATTAAAATTTCCCGTTCAATTATGGGTAAAATGTCGGATCGTTGCCGATAAAGTCCTTGAAACTCAACAAGGTAATCACAATAAACCCATTTTTTATATTGTAAGACATCAATCGGCAAGCGATTTATTAACGCTACAAAAAGCCTGTAAAAAATTAAATTTTCCTGATCCTTTAGAGACCATCACCATTGATGGTAAAACTTTCCAGCGCACGCTTTGCTTAGAAAAACCAAGCCAAGTACTCTTTTCAAAAGGCGCCATTAAAGGAAAAGCGAAAGAGCAAGGCCTAGCACTATTAGCATTACATAAAAACAACCCACAGCTTGACGTACAACTGATCCCCGCTAATTTAGTGTGGGGCAGAAAACCTACCATTGAAAAAAATAACGCCAATGTAGGTACCATACTCGCCGACCAAGAATCGCCAAGCTGGTTACGTAAATTTTTTATTGTGTTATTTCTAGGAAGAAATACCCTAGTACGTTTTAGCCAGTCATTGTCATTGCGCTATATGGCAGATAAACATGGAACTGACGATGCAATCGCACGAAAATTATTACGGGTTGCTCGCTTTCATTTTCATCGTCAAAAAATTGCGGCAACAGGACCAAGATTAATGCACCGACAACAAATGTTTAAAGCATTAATGAAAAATCCTTCGATTAAAAAATTAATACAAGACGAAGTGGAAAGCAAAGGACAAAGCGAAGCCGTTGCCAAAAAACACGCCTTAAAAATCATGGATGAAATAGCCGGTGATTATCGCGAATCCATGGTTCGAGTAGGTGAACGCGTGTTGCACTGGCTATGGAATCGTCTTTATCAAGGTATTGAGGTCAACAATGCGAATACCTTACGAGAACTTGCCGATGATGGTCATGAAATCATTTATGTACCTTGTCATCGCAGCCATATGGATTATTTATTACTCACTTATATTATTTATCAACAAGGCCTAGTCACACCAAGGATTGCCGCCGGTATCAATTTAAACTTTTGGCCTGCTGGCCCTATTTTCAGAAAAGCTGGTGCTTTTTTTATTCGTCGTAGTTTTCGCGGTAACCGCATGTATTCCACAATTTTTCGTGAATATTTAGGCTTATTATTTGAACGTGGATATTCAGTGAAATACTATTCAGAAGGTGGTAGAAGTCGAACGGGCAGGTTATTAGATCCTAAAACGGGTATGTTAGCAATGACCATTCAGAGCCTTTTACGAGGAATTAATCGCCCGCTCACCTTAGTGCCTGTCTATTTAGGCTATGAACATGTCATGGAAGTGGGTACTTACCATAAAGAATTAAGCGGTAGTAAAAAGAAAAATGAATCAGTATTTGGAGTGTTTAAAGCCATAAAAAACCTGCGCAATTATGGTAAAGGATTCGTCAACTTTGGCACCCCAATTAACATCAATCAGTTTTTGACCGAGCAAGTGCCAAACTGGAAAGATGATATAGATGCCATCGATCCACAAAAACCAAGCTGGTTAACCCCTAGCGTTAACGTGTTAGCTGATCAAGTGATGGTTGCCATCAACAAGTGTGCGGCGTTAAATGGCGTATCACTAATTGCCTTAATTTTACTGGCAACTAAAAACAAAGCTTTGTCTCGTCAAGAGCTTATAATTCAATTGGATTTCTTTTTAGCGATTCAAAAACAAGCCCCCTATAGTGAGGAACTAACTTTACCAGAGCAAAATGGTGAACAACTACTCAATGATGCAATTACCTTAAATAAAGTCACGGTCGATCAAGATAGTTTTGGCGACATCATTTCACTGAGCGAGTCGGCAGCATTGGAAATGCGCTATTACCGCAATAATATTTTGCACGCTTTTATGCTGCCAGCTTTAGTTTGTCGAATTTTAGAAAAAAATGCCAAAATATCGCAACAAGAATTAGAAAAACAGGTACAGCATATTCTGGTGTTGCTTAAACGAGATTTATTTTTATGGCAAAGTTGTGATGAAATATCTCGACAAGTTTCTCAGGTGCTTGCAACACTCGCTTCGCTTAACACGGCAAAACAAAGTAAAGCAGGCTTTTGGTCATTGATTAATGAGAATAAGACTCTCAGTAGTATTAATTTACTCGGTGAGTGCGCTGACGAAACATTACAAAGACTTACGATCATTTCAATCCTCATCAATCGTTTATCGCCCATCAATAAAAACGATTTTGTCGAAAAAGTGGTCGCTATTGCCAAACGTTTAACGGTGTTAAATAGTATCAATGCCGCAGAATTTATTGATAAGAAAACACAAATGACGTTAATTGATGCAATGCGTGATGAAGGGCTTATACAGACGGATGAAGATGGTTTGTTACTGGCCAACAGTACCTTAGATATTACCCGCTCATATGTGACTAATTTAGTGGATATTTCCGTGTTACAAAGTATTTTACGGTAACGAGGTAACGACGCTTTTTAATCACGTTAGTGCTTTTAGCATAACAGCATTAATCAGCGTCACTTTTATATAAATCATGGCTAAGCTTGTCGATTGGTTGCTTCGTTATAAGTATTCAATGTAAACACCGACAAATATAATCAACCCAACCCAGTGGTTATTTAAAAACGCTTTAAAGCAATTGTCTCTATCCCGATTTACAATCAGCATTTGTTGATAACAAAATAACCCTGCGCTTAAAACTAACGCTAATTGAAAAGGCCAACCAAACGCTAAAATATCACCGACGGTAAATAACAGCGCTAAGGTCATTAATTGCAAAAAGCCAACAATGCGTTTGTCATGTTTGCCAAACAAAATAGCCGTGGATTTCACCCCTATTTTCAAGTCATCGTCACGATCAACCATGGCATACATAGTATCGTAGGCGACTGTCCATAATACATTGGCAAAAAATAATAACCAAGCCACAACAGGGATCTCGCCTTGCAGTTCGGCAAATGCCATGATCATTCCCCAACTAAAAGCAGCCCCTAAAACCACTTGGGGTAATTGGGTATAACGTTTCATAAAGGGATAACTTGCCGCTAACAACAACGCAATCATCGATAAATAAATTGTATAAAGGGAGAGGGTTAACACTAGCGCAATCGCGCCACCAATGAGAAAAGCAAATAAGCTTAATGCTTGTTCACTGGTCATAGCTCCTGAAACTAAAGGTCTGTGGGCTGTTCTTTTTACCTTGCCATCCACTTTTCTATCGGCAAAGTCATTGATTACACAGCCTGCACTTCGCATAATAAAAACGCCGAGTGAAAAAACCAAAATAAGATGCAAATTAGGAAAGCCATCTGCGGCAATCCACAATGCCCAAAAGGTTGGCCACAATAATAAATAAGTGCCGATAGGCTTATCCATACGGGTAATTTGTTTAATTGCCAGCCACTTATTTGACCAAGCTTGTTTTTGATTGATACTCATTGGTTAACTTTATCTTGATAGGCAAAAGAGTTAGGTAAAAAGACTTCCGCCACCATTAATGGTTTGTCATTGACCACAAAGACAGAACGTCTACCCCATAAAGGATCAACGACACTTAGTTGATAATAACTCGCTAGTTCAGCTACCTTAGACTGCTGATCAAAACTTGCCACTTCTATACCTTTACGTTTGAGTTCTGGGTGGTTAAATATTACTTGCCCTAACGATTGCTCACCTAATTTAGCTAAATGCGCTTCCTTGCCTGTTAATGATCGTAAAGGTAATAAACTTCGGGCAAAAACTTGCGGCTTATTATCACAAAAAAGCAGTACTTCTCGCACCAACACTTCTTCACCAGCGAGGATATCTTCGTTACTCTCATCTACAGAACAGGTTTCAATACATTGCCCTAACACTTGCACTCGAAAATCTTGACAGTGTTGCTTTAATCTTGCCGTTAACGAACTCGGATCTAATAACCAGTCTTGAAGATAAAGATTTAATTGGGTGGGGTTTTCTCGACACCATTTTGTATGCAACTGCACAGGAAATAAATGATGAGGTTGAGTTTGTTGTACCATGAAATATTTAAACCATTTACGACGAAAGCGCGCGTATGATATCAGGTTTTTATTTCTAGCCAAACCACTGACGGTATGCGACTTTCAATATAATTCTGATTATTAAAATAAATAAAATGAAAAATTTCACTAAAATCGCTACAATTAATGCCGATAACTTAGCATTACTTATCGTAACTTTTATTTTTCTAGGACGTAGTCTATATGCTTAAAAGCTTTCTTATACTTTTCATCACACTAATCACCGTTAATCAAACAAAAGCGGCCGACTATGCTTACTTTGGTTTCGAACCTGAGATCATTACCAATTATGTCGCGGTAAAAAAGAAGATGGGTTATGTCAGACTCACCGTTGAATTGATGATTGAAGATTCGTCCAATTTCGAAGCAGTAGAACACCATTCTCCGTTATTACGTGATGCCATTATTAATATTATTGGTCAACAACCAGAAGCAAAGATTAAATCCATTAATGGTCGCCATGAAATACAAAAGCTTTGTGAAGAGCAAGTAAAAAGCTTATTAACCAAAGAAACCGGACAACCATTAATCAAAAAATTACTGTTTACGCAATGGCTAGATAACTAAGCAATGTCAATAAAAAGTAGCTGAAAAATCGGCTACTTTTCAATATGTTTAGCTGGGTTGGCAAACCTTAACCAAGCTAAAAAACATCCTGATATTAACCCTAATAAATGCGCTGTATTGGCCATTTTCACCGGCAACACATCAACAAAGCCGAGTAACAACCAAAATAATAAAAAACCAATAATGGCTTTAGATAACACTAAACCTTTTTCCGGTGCTAACCAACCAGCCCACCAAACGTAACCCACCACAGCATAAACAACACCTGACAAGCCCCCAAAATTTGGACCTGAAACTATAAATTGGCCGAGGTTTGATACAATAGCCGACAACAAAAATAACTGGATCAACTCGGCTTTGCCCATCACTTTTTCGATACTGCCACCTAATTGCCACCACCACATGGTGTTAAAGGCAATATGTAATAATGAAAAATGAAAGAAAACCGGCCCGATTAAACGAAAAGGATTTTCAAAAAAATGGGCTACGCTCAGTTTATTAAAGAAATGAATTTCGTTAAATATGGTCATTTGCCAACCTAAAATACTGCCCAGATAAATCAACCAGCACAAAGCGAAAACGCTTAACGTCACAACACCAGCATGTGCTAAAAACTGCTGTTTGAAGGTCGAAATGAATGAAGGACCATTCTGCACAATATTTGTGGTTTCACTGCTTTGCCAAGCCGCTTGTTGATATTTCACATCATGAGGATTTTCAATAAATTCATTGAAAATCTCGCGCGCTTGTTCGTATCGTTCAGGTGAACATAAAATCACAAACTGCTCATCTTCAATCTGCACGGCACTTTCAATATTTTGGCTGATTAAATAGTTTGAGAATAGCAGGGCAATATTATGTTGATGAACACTAACCAGCGGTTGTAAAGAATGTGATGAACCCGTCATGAATCTGCATTACTTCCTGAAGCGACCAAATCAGGATAATGTAATTGCCAATCAACAAAGCCACCATCAAGTGAGTAAACTTCCGTAAAATCTTGACTAAGCAGGAACTGAGCGGCTTGTTGACTAGAATTACCATGATAGCAGCAAACGACCACAGGCGCGTCAATGTCTGCTTCACGAATAAAAGTTGATAAATTATCGTTCGTTAAATGAATTGAATCAGGAATATGACCAGCCTGAAATGAATTAGGATCTCGAATATCAACCACCACATGACTCTTATCATTAATCACCGCATGTAATTCGCTGATATGCATATGTTTAAAACCTGCTTCACTCACTTTTCATACTCCTATTATTCTCACTAGTACTTATGGATAAATCCCGCAATTTATTTAGTCTACGATATGACTGTAGAGGTGACTGCTTAATTAATCTTCCCAGTTAAGAATTACTTTACCTGATAAACCTGAACGCATGATATCAAAACCTTGTTGAAAATCATCGATATTAAAATGATGAGTAATGATAGGCGACAGATCTAATCCCGATTGAATTAAGCTTGCCATTTTATACCAAGTTTCAAACATTTCGCGACCATAAATACCTTTTATTGTTAATCCTTTGAAAATAACTTGGCTCCAATCGATTGCCATGTCGTTTCCTGGTATGCCTAACATGGCAATTTTGCCGCCGTTATTCATATTGGCAAGCATATCGGTAAAGGCCATAGGTACACCAGACATTTCCATACCCACATCAAACCCTTCTGTCATGCCTAGATCATTCATGACATCTTTTAAGTTTTCTTGGCTAACATTCACTGCACGAGTTGCGCCCATTTTTTTTGCTAAATCAAGACGGTATTCATTTACATCGGTGATCACAACATGCCTTGCGCCAACATGTTTCGCCACGGCTGCTGCCATAATACCGATAGGACCGGCACCAGTAATTAACACGTCTTCTCCGACTAAATCAAAAGATAATGCGGTATGCACTGCATTACCGAAAGGGTCGAAAATCGCAGCTAAATCATCTGAAATTTCATCAGGAAGTTTAAAGGCGTTATAGGCGGGAATAACCAAGTATTCAGCAAAACTGCCTTCACGATCTACCCCAACCCCCACGGTATTTCGACACAAATGGGTACGACCACCTCGACAATTTCGGCAATGGCCACAGGTAATATGCCCTTCGCCAGAGACGCGATCGCCGATAGAAAATCCTTTTACTTCTTGGCCAATACCAACAACTTCACCGGCATATTCATGACCGACAACCATAGGAACTGGAATCGTTTTTTGCGCCCAATCATCCCAGTTATAAATATGAATATCGGTACCGCAGATTGCTGTTTTTTTAATTTTGATCAATAAATCGTTATGGCCTACTTGAGGTTTCTCCGATTTAGTCATCCAAATACCTTCTTTGGCATGTAACTTAGCTAATGACTTCATCCTGATCCCCTTAAATTATGCCCATTTCTTTACCAATAGTGGTAAAAGCCGCAATCGCTTTATCAAGCTGCTCTTTGCTATGTGCGGCGGAAATTTGTGTTCGAATACGTGCTTGACCTTTTGGCACCACAGGGAATGAAAAACCAATCACGTAGATACCTTGGCTTAATAAACGGTCTGCCATATCACTGGCCACTTGCGCATCACCTAACATCACAGGAATAATAGCATGATCAGCACCGCCACAAGTAAAGCCAGCCGCTTCCATATTAGTTCTGAAATAGCTCGCGTTATCCTTTAAGGTTTTACGTAGCTCATCACCTTCGGCAAGTAAGTCAATCACTTGAATCGATGCATTAACAATCGCTGGCGCTAATGAATTAGAAAATAAATATGGGCGTGAGCGTTGACGCAACCATTCAACCACTTCTTTTTTTGCAGACGTATAACCGCCTGAAGCGCCGCCCATTGCTTTACCTAATGTACCTGTGATGATATCAACACGTCCCATGACATCACAGTATTCATGACTACCTCGTCCTTGTTCACCGACAAAACCAACCGCATGTGAATCATCAACCATGACCATAGCGTTATATTTATCGGCTAAATCACAAACCGCTTTTAAATTTGCAATCACGCCATCCATCGAGAAAACACCATCGGTTGCAATTAACTTAAAACGTGCCCCAGCTTCATCAGCAGCAATTAATTGTTTTTCTAACTCAACCGCATCGTTATTGGCATATCGATAACGTTTTGCTTTACATAAACGCACACCATCAATAATAGAAGCATGGTTTAAGGCATCAGAAATAATCGCATCTTCAGGGCCTAATAAAGTTTCAAATAAACCGGCATTAGCGTCAAAGCACGACGAATATAAAATGGTATCTTCCATGCCTAAAAAGGCTGATAGTTTTTGTTCTAACGTTTTATGAATGTCTTGCGTACCACAGATAAAACGTACAGATGCCATACCGAAGCCATGCTCATCTAAGCCTGCTTTGGCTGCAGCAATTAACGAAGGATGATTAGCTAGCCCTAAATAATTATTGGCACAAAAGTTAACAACTTCTTCACCAGTATTAACAGCAATTTTTGCTTGTTGAGCGGTCGTGATCACTCGCTCAGCTTTATATAAACCATCAGATTTTACTTGCGCGATTTCACTTGATAAATGTTGATAAAAGTCATTTTTTGCTGAAGAATTTTTCACTTTCAGTCCTTAATAATTGAGCTAACTTGTTGAAGGTCATTATCAGCCTAGTCGAGATCACAAAAAAAGTGACATAATTTATAAATTTGACAATTTTTAGTGTTAAATTGACATATTTATCTGTCATTATGTAAATTACGAGTGACTTTATGTGCATAACAAAGATGAGGACGACTGTGTTAACGGAAAAAGATGAAGAGTTATTATCAATTTTACGCTGTAATGCTAGAGCAAGTATTTCGGATATAGCAAGAGCAACGGGAGTTTCTCGTACCGCAATACAAAATAGATTAACTAAGTTAGAAAATAATGGAGTGATCAAAGCATACAGCGTGGTTCTCGGTCATGAATACATCAACAAGTTGATCACCGCTAATGTTTCTTTAAAAGTAAATCCAAACTTAAGACAAACGATTTGTATAGCGATGCGAAAAACCCATCAAATAAGTCACATTTATTCGATCAGTGGTGAATATGATTTACAAGTGACTATTCAAGCGCAAACCCTTGAAAAATTAAACGAAGTGCTAAATATAGTTTGTTCACTTGAAGGAGTGGAAAGAACCAATTCTTCTATAATTCTCGATACTATTTTTGAACGATAAACGATTTACTTGGCAAGTGTGTCGTTTAGCCAAAGTGCAATATCTTGAGCCAAATAACGTTTACCATTGAGTAACGAGTGACTTTGGCGAATACCTTTAAATATTTTAAAGGTTGAACGTGGATCACCATTCCATTCAAACAATTCTTTTGTGGTTTGATAGGTATTGGTGTGGTGCATTGAACCAAGAAAATAAACAGGAATATCAATTAAGTTTTTAAAATGCTCTTTTTCCATGTAATTTAAAACAGGAGTGATCATCACAAAGCTATTAATACGCATTTTTGCGGCTAAAAAAATAGCTTGTGCAGAAGAACACCCCGCAGAAACTACCGCGACATCTCGATTATTCGCTACTCTTGCTCGTAAATATTGATAAGCCGCCAAGACATCATTTGGCCAATAAGATGAAAGCCTAATAAACTCCGATTGATAAGTTAAAATATCTTTTGAATTTCGTTTGATATCCGTATGCGAAAACTTCTCAGAAACACTGCCACCATAGCCTCTTAAATCCAGAGAAAGTGCATGAATACCATAATTTGATAACTGTTTAGTAAGCTTGTCATAACTGCTACTGTCGTGATCACAATCATGAAGCAACAACACGCCTGATTTATCTGGATTACCGGCAAAGTAATGGCCCGATAGCATAAATTTATCTTCGGTAATAAATTTAACTTGATTAATGGTTTCAGGTGCTTTCTTAGGAACACTTGCCGCTTCTTCTTGGGCAAACCCTTGTATACTGGCACTGCAAATCAATAAGCATGTTATTTGCCTAAACACTCTCTTCAGTTTTTTGCTCAAGTTTGCGGTCAAAGTCATTCCCTATTGATTTTATACATTGCCATATCAGAATACCGCAATTTTTAAAGCTCGGCTAGCATGGCAAATATAGTCAGTTCATTACGGGTTTATCGGCAATTCTTCTCAAAATTTTAACTTTTTGAGCAAAAGTCCAAGCGAAAAACTTAAATAGCCATAGGTAGTATTTAGTGGTCATTGTAGAATCGAGTATACTATCGGTAATTTCATTAAAAGAATGTCTGTTGTGCGTTATTCATTATCCTTATTTATCTATCGAATTACCTTGATCTTACTATTTCCTTTAATACTCTTGGTATTCATTATTCGTTCACATAACCATACGGCTTATCGACAACGAGTGTCTGAACGCTTAGGTTTTGTCAGTAAGCTGTTTAAACAAAATGGCGTCATTGTTCACGCCGCTAGTGTTGGTGAAGTCATCGCGATAACGCCTTTTATCAAACAGTTACTTCGCTATCACCCTAACATCCCCTTGACCATCACAACGTTTACCCCAACGGGCTCCGCACAAGTAATAAAAACATTTAATGATCAGGTACAGCACTGTTATTTACCCTTAGATATTTGGCCTTGTACTTGGTTATTTTTAAAGGCGCTAAAACCAAAAGCCTTGGTATTGATGGAAACCGAATTGTGGCCAAATTTAATCGCGCATTGCCAACAAAAACACATCAAACTCCAATTAATTAACGGCCGATTATCTGATAAATCAATGGCAAGTTATCAAAAACTTAGCTGGTTAATTAAGCCTTGTTTACAACGCTTTGATGCTATTTTGACGCAAAGTGAAGAGAATTATCAAAACTTTATCGCCTTAGGCGCTGATCCGCAAAACTGTCAGATCTCAGGGAATTTAAAGTTCGATTTACAGATCAATCCAGACGTAGCATCAAAACAACAAGTGCTTGAACAGTGTATTACCGAACAACGCCAGATATGGCTGGTCGCCAGCACCCACCCGGGGGACGAGCAACTCACCTTAGATTGTTTTACCACCTTAAGAAAAGAGCATCCAACACTGTTATTAATTTTAGTGCCAAGGCATCCGGAACGTTTCGAAAGCATTTTTCAATTATGCCAACAACATCAGTTTCACACAGTAAAACGAAGCGAACACAACTCGGTAACGATACAAGATGACATTTGGTTAATTGACACTTTAGGTGAACTGCTTCCTGCCTGTGCCTTAGCTGATATTGTTACGATGGGCGGTAGTTTTTCCACTATAGGTGGTCATAACCCATTAGAGCCAGCATTATTTAAAAAAGCCGTTATCGTTGGACACGATATGGCAAATTTCAAAGAAGTACTCAACCAACTACAACAACAACATGGCATTGTACAACTCAACACAAGGCCCTCAAATTCTGCTGATGAAATCACCTCAGCATTATCAAACAAAGTAAATCAATTATTAGTTGACCGTTCAGCGCGCAATAAACTGGGTGAAAATGCTTATAAAGTAGTAAAAGCGAATCAAGGCGCGAGTGAAAAGTCTGTTATCGCCTTAGTTCAGTTAATTGATAACCAATAACACAATGCTTGAAGATCAGATAATTATTGAGCGCTATAATAAAAATTGGCCTGATAAATTTGCTGAAGAAGCAGCTAAGCTCAGCATTGTATTAAGTCAATATATTCAAGGCTCCATAGAACATGTTGGGAGTACTGCGGTACCTGGTCTTTCTGCAAAGCCAATTATTGATATTATGGTTGGTATTCAATCACTTGAACATGCTAAACCTACGATAGAGATGCTTAAACAATATGGCTATTGTTACTATCCATATAAACCTGAGGTTATGCATTGGTTTTGCAAGCCAACTCCAGAAATAAGAACACATCATTTACATTTAATTCCTCACCTAAGTCCTTTATGGCAAGAAAGAATACGGTTTAGGGAGGCACTAAAAGCTGACTCTGAGCTTGCCAACGATTATCAAAACCTTAAATATCAGTTAGCAACACAATTTGCTAAAGATAGAGAAACGTATACGGCAAGAAAATGGCCATTCATTAAAAAAGCGATAAAAAAAAGCCTTATAAAATAAGGCTTAATAGTCAATATAAAAACTAAAAGGGAAACTATATTGTTAAAAAGGCCATTTGAAATGGCGCTAAACTCACTTGGCTTTGCTCATTAACGGTAATCTCTTCAAAGCCATGACCAGTCAATGGCTTAATGTCCGCTATTGATGACTGATACAAGGTTTCATCGGCAGTAAAGTTTGCAATAACCATGATTTTACTTTGTTGATAACTGCGGGTAAAAACCAATCTGTCATCATTACTTTCAATAAACTCAATATCACCATACTGTAAGCAAGGCTGTGTTTTACGCCAATGTAAAAACGTTCGGTATGCCTGCAAAACAGAATCTTTTGATGCTTCTTGCACATCTACGGCATTTTCAATATGGGCTTGGCTAACCGGCAACCATGGCGAATTACTGTCTGAAAAACCTGCGTTTACTTGTTTTTCATACCAAGGCATAGGGGTACGACAACCGTCACGGCCTTTAAATGTTGGCCAAAAAGTTACGCCGTAAGGATCTTGTAAATCGTCGAAAGCAATATCGGCTTCCGTTAAACCAAGTTCTTCACCTTGATAACTACAAACACTACCTCGTAGTGAGGCAAGTAACGCATTAAACATTTTACTCTGTATAGCTGAATGCGCTTTATCGGCCCAACGACTCGCAACACGACTCACGTCATGATTACCTATCGCCCAACAAGGCCAACCATCAGTTAATTTATCTTCAAGAGCTTCTACAGTTGAGCGAATATATTGTGGATTGCCATCAGGTGTCAGCAATTCAAAGCTATACGCCATGTGCAAGCGTTTATCACCTTGTGTATATTCCGCCATGGTTTGTAAAGAATCTTCCGACGATATTTCACCTAAAGTCACCACATTAGGGTATGCATTCATTAAGGTGCGGATCTCTTCCATAAAGGCAATGTTTTCAGGTTGAGTATTATTGTAGTAATGATATTGGAACGCATAAGGGTTATCTTCACTGAACCCTCTTCCTTGACGATCTTCAACGGCTTTCGCCGGATTATCACGCAATAATTTATCATGGAAACAAAAGTTAATAGCGTCTAAACGGAAGCCATCAACACCGTGATCTAACCAAAATTTAACGTTGTCTAAGACTGCTTTTCTCACCTCTTCATTATGAAAGTTTAGATCCGGTTGCGAGGTTAAAAAGTTATGTAAATAATATTGCTGGCGACGAGGTTCCCATTGCCATGCACAGCCGCCAAAAATCGACAACCAATTGTTTGGTGGTGTGCCATCTTCATTGGCATCAGCCCAAACATACCAGTCGGCTTTATCATTGTGTTTGTCTTCACGGCTTTCAATAAACCAAGCATGTTGGTCTGAAGTATGGCTTAGTACTTGATCAATAATAACTTTAAGGTCAAGTTCTTTCGCTTTAGCCATTAATGTATCAAAGTCTTCCATGGTACCGAACATAGGATCGATTTCACGATAATCACTGATATCATAGCCAAAATCTTTCATTGGTGATTTAAAAAAAGGTGAAATCCAAATAGCATCAACCCCTAAGTTTTTTACATAAGGTAGCTTTTGTACGATACCCGCTAAATCACCGATACCATCATGGTTTGCATCCATAAAGCTTCGAGGATAAATTTGATAGATAACGGCGCCACGCCACCAAGGTTGATTTTCCATAACAGTCCACTTTACGTTTACAAAACAAAAAACAGAGTAATCACTTTACTTTGTTGTTCATTCTTCACTTCTTTTTATTGATGCCATAAGCATAAGTAGCCACTAATTATTGTGCAATAACACTGCATACGTATGCATGACTATTTAGGCTTATTTTTGTTATGCATACGTATGTAATTTTTATACATAACCAATTGATGTTTGTAGTATGAATGTCATATCTTACTTTTAACTGTTGTTGACGATTGAATTGCTATGAAAAAAACCATAAAAAATAACCTAGCTTTACCGCTGCTTAGTTTTATTATCAGTATATTCCCTTCTTACTTTGCACTTGCCTTTGCAGCAGTAATGGTTCCTGCAGAAACAGTTACCGCCCCCAAAAAAATATTGGCTAAAGACTTAGTGCATTATTCAACACGAGATATTAAAGACGATGTCTTTTATTTTGTTTTGCCTGATAGGTTCAGTAATGGCGATACCTCGAATGATGAAGGTTCAAACACTAAAGTTATTTCACAAGGTGGTTTCGACCCAAGCAATAAAATGGCTTTTCACGGGGGCGATTTACCAGGGTTAACCGCCAAACTACCTTACCTTGAAAATTTAGGCGTCACCGCTATTTGGCTAACTCCGATATTACGCAATCAAGCCGTGCAAGGAGACATCACTGGTTACCATGGTTATTGGGTTTTAGATTTTACTGAAATAGATCCTCATTTAGGCAGTAATGCTGATTTGAAATCATTTATCCGTCAAGCACACCAAAAAAATATCAAAGTGTTTTTTGATATCATCACTAACCACACCGCCGATGTAGTCAAATATAAAGAATGTCACGGTGAAGACGGCTCAGGATGGTCTGAAAGTGGCGAAGCTTGCCCGTATATTTCTTTAGCCGAAATAGCAAAAGGAAAAACTTACACCACGATCGTACCGAAAAAAAATCAACAGTTAAAAACACCCGCTTGGCTCAATGACCCTAAGCATTATCACAACCAAGGCGATTCAACTTTTCAAGGGGAAAACTCACTAAACGGTGACTTTTTTGGTTTAGATGATTTAAACACTGAATCGCCTGAAGTGGTCAATGGCATGATCGATATTTATCAAAATATTATCAGTGAATTTAAACCTGATGGGTTTCGCATAGATACGGTTAAACATGTCAACATTGAATTCTGGCAACAATTTATTCCCGCACTTGAGCAGCATGCTAAACAACAAGGTATCGCTAACTTTTTCATGTTTGGTGAAGTCTATAGCGGCGATCCGAAAGAACTCAGCAGCTTTACCACCAAAGGCAAGTTACCTTCTGTGCTCGACTTTGGTTTACAGTCTGCGCTATATCAAACTTTAATTGAACAGAAAGGTACCAATAAATTAGCTGAGCTTTTTGCCCAAGACAGCTTATATAAAAATGCCAATGAATTACTGAATTTCACGGGCAATCATGACATGGGACGCTTTGCTTATTTGCTCAATGCAAAAGAAAAGCAATTTAATGAACAAGAAACGAGCGCGCGTGTAGCACTGGCAACCGCTATCACCTTTTTTGCTCGCGGTGTTCCTGTCATCTATTATGGTGATGAACAAGGTTTTGTTGGCGATGGCGGCAATCATGATTCGCGTCAAGATATGATGCCGTCGAAAGTTGCGAGTTATAATAACGACAAGCTATTGCTTAACCATAAAACTACCGCTGACGAAAACTTTGATCAACAACACCCGCTTTATCAACTTTTTGCATCATTCGCTCAAATATTTCATCAACATCCTGCACTTAGGCATGGCCAACAACAAACCATATACTCAAGTGAACAAGCGGGAATTTTTGCTCTATCGAGAAGTCTTGCCGATCAACAATACCTTGTTGTTTTTAATACTTCAGCACATGAGAAGCCGTTGTCATTGCCTCTCCATGCGAATTATCACTTGCTCCATAGTAGCCATCAAGCGCCAGCATTATTAAGCAGTAAAGTCACTCATCAAGCCCTTGCTGGATTGAGCTTTGCTATTTATCAACAAAGGTAGTCTAATGTGATTGTTCGAAAGCATGCGCTTTCGACAATCCATGTCAACTAACACACAGCTCATAGCTTCAGCAAACGGTTGTTATTAACACTATCGAGGAAGAAACATTGACAACTGCGATTACTTTTCGAGCATTAACCCGCGATGATTTATCTGCCGTCAAAGCGATAATTGACGATACCGAGATGTTTCCTTCTGAAATGCTTGATGACATGGCTGCACCTTTTTTTGACGATGCAGACTCGCAAGATTTATGGTTCGTTGCCTGTACTGATGAAGTGATTGGTATCGCTTATTGTGCGCCAGAAAGAATGACAGATGGTACGTGGAATTTATTGTTGATCGCCATTGCCCCTAATTGCCAAGGTCAAGGAGCTGGCAAACAGTTTATGGCGTTTATTGAACAGCACATTAAAAATAATCCTGGGCGAATATTGCTCGTTGAAACATCCGGTTTACCTGAATACGCATTAACACGAAACTTTTATCCACAATGTGGTTATGTGCAAGTTGCTTGTATTCCGGACTTTTATCAAGCCGGTGATGATAAAATTGTTTTTCTAAAAAAGCTAACGTAGCAACTAATTTGATTAGTTAATCTACCTTAGCTTAATCATCTAATCACACCATTAAACATGGCCATAAAAAGACTAAAGCCGACTTAAATACTCTTCATGGCTAGTCATTTTATTGACCGAGCGTTCAAAAATCGCTTTCAAATTATCCATTAATTCTGTAATTTGCTCCGCGGATAATGAGTCCACCAACGGATGGTGATCCTCAGGAATTAAACCTTGTCCTATCATCACTTGTTGCCAAGCAATTTCGGTAAATAATTCGTCTTGCTCTCTAAAAATTTTGCCACTTTGTTCAAAAAGAGCCATTTTTTGGCTTAAGGTTTCCGGCACATCCATACGCTGACATGCTCGCCAAAACTCGGTATCGTCACGTTGATTCTGCTTATAATGCAAAATGATAAAGTCACGCATTCGCTCAGACTCTATAATTGCTTGACGGTTATATTCTTTAACCTCTTCCTCTTTAATACCGTGATGCGGGAAAAATTTTAATAACCGTGTTGCAGCAGTTTGCACCAGATGAATATTGGTTGACTCTAACGGCTCGATAAAACCACTAGACAAGCCAATCGCGACCACGTTTTTATGCCATTGCTTTCGTCGTCTTCCCGTTCTAAACGGGATCACTCTTGGCTCGGCGAGTGGCTCACCATCAATATTCGACAATAACACTTCTTTTGCTGCTTCATCGCTCATATGTTTACTTGAATAAACAATGCCATTACCCGTGCGATGTTGTAATGGGATTCGCCATTGCCAGCCGGCGTCATGGGCAATAGAACGCGTGTAAGGAACAATTGGCGAAGTCGCTTCACAAGGGACTGCCATCGCTCGATCACAAGGTAACCAGTGTGACCAATCTTCGTATCCTGTATTTAACGTTTCTTCAATCAGTAACGCTTTTAAACCGGTACAATCAATAAATAAATCACCGTTGATTTTGTTCCCATCAGTTAAGCTAACACTTTGCACATAGCCATTTTCTTTTGCAACGTCGACATGATTAATGATGCCTTCAACACGTTTCACCCCCAAGGGCTCACAAAGACTACGCAAGTATTTTGCATATAATCCTGCGTCAAAATGATAGGCATATTCAATACCTGGTAAGTTCGTCCCTTCTATTTGGTTTAATTTAGCAAATTTGTTGTGTTTAGCAGCAAGGTAATTTAATGAAAAATCACCAAATTCAGACTGATAGCCTAATTGCTGACTTTTAACCCAGAAATGATAAAAATCACAAAAAGGAAAATTCTTACCTACGCCACCAAAGGCGTGCATGTATTTATCACCTTTTTGTTTCCAATTCTCAAATTCGATCCCTAATTTTAAGGTACCTTTTGTTGCTTTTAAAAAGGCTTTTTCATCAATACCTAAAGCATTATTAAAAGGAATAATAGGGGGGATAGTAGCTTCGCCGACACCAATGGTGCCAATTTGATCGGATTCAACCAGAGTAATGTTGAGCGTTTTTCCTAAGACTTTAACCATCAGGGCTGCCGTAACCCAGCCGGCAGTCCCGCCGCCGACAATAACAACATCCTGAATTTTTTTGCTATTCATTTTAGATCCCACAATAGTTCGCAACAAAAAATAAAGCCCTTGGGATATTACATCACAAGGGCTTTATCAGGGCAATTTAGATTAAAGCTTGTAGCTAAAACCTAATAAGTATGTGCTACCGTAATCTTGGTAATCACGTACTTGAAGAGCATTTTCACCCTGTAATGATGTGAATGGTTCTTCGGTTAAGTTTTGTGCTTGGAAGAAAATAGACAAACCTTTTAAGCTTTCTATTCCTGCTTCACCAAAGTCATAACCAATTTGCGCATCCCAAATAGTTTCACCTAAAATATCAACTTGAGCAGTTGAGAAACCTAAGCCGTATACATCACCTTTGAAGTCGCCACGCTTACGCATACTTGCACGTGCTTGGAAACCGTCTTTTTCATAGTAGAAAGTAAGGCTTTGAATTTTGTCTGATAATCCAGGTAATTCATATTCATTGTCATTTTGGTCTTTCAGATCAGATTCAACCGCCGTATGGCTGGCAATTAAACCGAAACCGTCAAGGCTTTCATCAATCATCTTGAATGGGAATGATAATGATACTTCGTAGCCCCATAAAGAACCTTCACCACCGTTAACTTTACCATTACCCGTTGCTGTAGAATTTGAAGGTACTTGGCCAGTTGATGGATCGGCAACACCAGTCATGTCAACTTCAAATGTACCGTCAAAAATCCACTCGCTTAATTCTTTATTGAATAGTGCAAATGAGAAGTAACCTTCATCACTGAAATAATTTTCATAAGATAAATCAATACCAATCGCTTCTTTTGGTTCTAGTGCTGGGTTACCACCACTAACGCTCCAATGGTTACCATTTTGATCTGGTTGTTGATTGTATGATGCATTCACAGAGGCATTCATTTCATCTAAACGAGCTCGAGAAATAGTTTTCGCTGCACCAAAACGTAAGGTTTGTTGATCATCAATTCTTAATGATAAGTTCAAGCTAGGTAATACATGAGAATAGTCATGACTGATATCTGTTGGAGAAGTCACAATTAAACCATCAACGGTATTAAACGCGCTTCCTTGTGAAGATTGCTTCGACTTAACATAGCGCACACCAACATTACCTGTAAGTGGTAAGTCACCCACTTCCATATCAATGTTACCTTGGATAAATGCTGACGTAACTTTTTCTTGTACTGTCCAAGATTGTGTTGAATGAGATGGGTTAGTTAAGCTTTCCGCTAATAAATCATAATAACCATCTTTAATTAAACCGTTGGTATCATAAGCAATCATATCGCCCATACCAATAAAGTCTAAATTAGCTGTGCCTTCACGGTATTGTTCTGGTACTACTAACATACCTGGGTTGCTTGGGTAATCAAACGAAGAAAGTGTCATGAAGTAACCTTCAGAGTCTTTCGTTTTTTCACGCTCACGGTATGAAGCACCAAACTCAACAGAAGCAAAAACATCATTATCTAAATCATGTGTTGCCGCTAATTTAAGTGCCGTTAATTCATCATCAATACTTGGCGCATTAATAAAACCATCTTGTAATTGGTTTTCGTATTCAGTACCTACCACGCCATGTTTAGCATTTAACGCACTACTCCAACCCCAAGATAAAGGACCACCTAATTGAATCAAGTTAAAGTCGCCATAATCTAGTTCGTGTGAGAATTGTGCGCCTGTATTACCGCCATCAAACGTGTAACCTAAGTTATCCGCAACACCACGACCGTCACCACGACCTGTACCTGAGTAACTTTCAATTGACCAAATGTCTCGGTCAACTTGTGAATAACTTGCATCAAACTCTATCTGCCAAGTATCATTTAAGTCGTATACTGAGTTAAAACCAAATGAAGTTAATTCTGCTTTTCTTTCTTCATAATCGTTACGAACAACAACGCGTTGACCTTCAGTAATGGCACTTGTTACAAAACCACTGGCTGGATCAATTGTCGCGGTTTCACCTGAAATTGAACCTTGACCCCAAGCAAATGGTATTTCGATACCACGTAAGATTTTTTCATCTGAAAAGTCTACGTACAACGCATCAAATGTCATATGTAAATTTTCAGATGGTGCGGCTTCAACCACTAACATCATTGAATCACGGTCTAATGTAGAAGAACGAACGAATGGTTTTGCACCACCTAAGATAGAACCTTGTGAACCATCTTCGTATGTAAATTCTGGGTAACCCCATGAATTCCAACGTTTCTCTTGGTTTGGAGAGCTCATTGTTGAATAAGCAAAAGCAACACCGATAGTGTCATCTGCAAATTTATCCATATAAGAGAACGTTCCACGGAAACCTGCATCATTGCCGTCAGGGTTTAACTTATCAAAACTTGTTTGTTCAAGTGAACCGTTAAATTGAATCACACGTTCATCTTGACCAAGCGGCTTAACCGTTTGCATGTCAACGATACCAGCAATACCTTCAGCTTCTAAACTTGCACTTGGCGTTTTATAAACGGTAACACCGCTCATAATTTCCGAAGGGTATAAATCAAATTCAACACCACGGTTATCACTAATTGATACTTGCTCACGACCGTTAAACGTTGTTCCACTTTCGTTTTCACCAAAACCACGAATACTTACTCGACTTGCACGACCGTCTAGACGTTGTGCCGTTAGACCTGGTAAACGTGCAATTGACTCAGCAATAGATGAGTCTGGTAATTTACCAATATCTTCAGCAGAAATTGATTCAACTACTTCTGATGAAAAACGTTTAGTATTAATAGATTCGATAATACTGCCACGAAATCCTCGTACTTCTATAACTTCAACTTCAGCTTCTTTTTTATTGTCATCTGTTGCTTGATTTTCTTGTGCATAGGCAAATGATGATGCGCTCACCGCCATAATACCTGTAGAAAGTATCGCAAGGGTTAACTTGCTTGGTTTAAAATTTAACATTGGTGCTCTCCCCTTTCATCCTTGAACTAATAATTATAATTCAGCGTTCCGTACGACTGATGCAAAAACTATTTCATGTTTATTAATTTGTACCCACCTTTTGTGTGGATAACCCTAATATAGAGAGGTAACAAGTGTAAAAACATACTTTGCATACGTATTCAAAGAAGCAAAACCAATGCATACGTATTCAACACTTAAGTGTAGGTGAGAAAACTTTTATTGAGACAATTTATCTCAAGACCAGATAAATCAATAGCTCAGAATCAAACCACTATGGTTAGTAATTAATCAATTATTTACATATTCACAAAAATTGACACATTTTGAATACGTATGCAAAAAACTGTCATGGGCTTGTTTTCATGCACTTTATGGGTCGTTAGAAGAAAAATAAACGAATAAAGCTATGGGATAAAAATCGATATACAGAGTATGTCATTGTCATTGAATACGTATGCATTTCAACCAAGAGACTATTTAAGCGAATACTTCCACGGTAAATTAATAAGAGAAAATAAAAATTAAAATGATCAGGGAATAATATGCGTAGCTTACATGTAGCACTCTTAACAACCACTTTATTATTGAGCGCTTGCGATAAACCAATCACAGAGCAGCCAACGAATTCAATCTCAAAAAATCAGTTTTCATTGGTGACGCTTAATAAGATCCAAACGGACTTTTCAGCGCATTGGTTAACACCTCACGTAATATTATTACCCAAAAGCCAGCAAAACCATCACTACAGATTAGTTAGTTTGCCGATAAGTAGCTCACAAGATAATAATCTAGATAAGCCTGTCAATGATGCGCTATTGTCTGTCGATCTTACCCAAACATCGTTACCTGAACAGTTATCAGTAAAATTTCCTCATATAAAAGATTTTCAAGCCTTTAGTGTTAATTTACCAACTAAAGAAACAAAGTTATGGTTAAAAAAACCGTTAATGGTTGTTGAAGCAAATCAACAAAATAAAGCGATCAAAGGTGCTTATGTTCAAACGGCTAATGTTATTGATGAGCTATACACCGCCGGTGAAAATGATGCCAACGAAATTGCCGACTTGGGCGCGACTATCCTTG
The DNA here is from genome assembly GCF_040362795.1 of Thalassotalea sp. SU-HH00458. Classification (NCBI taxonomy): domain Bacteria; kingdom Pseudomonadati; phylum Pseudomonadota; class Gammaproteobacteria; order Alteromonadales; family Colwelliaceae; genus Thalassotalea; species Thalassotalea sp. SU-HH00458. The sequence goes on along the minus strand of NZ_BAABWW010000005.1, from coordinate 84,739 downwards.
AAAATGCTGTGCAATTTAAATTATGGGCACCTACCGCATTATCGGTGAAAGTAAAACTATTTAACCAAGATAAATCTCCAGCAACACCAGCGAGTGTTACCTTAAAAGAAGATACTCAAACCGGTATTTGGTACACACAAGTTGATACGCATTTTAACGACAAATACTATCGTTATGAAGTTGAAGTTTATCACCCTGCTAGCCAAAAAACTGAATTACTTACCGTGACCGACCCTTACTCTTTGAGCCTCTCGACAAATAGTGAGTATTCACATATTATCGACCTAAACCAAAAAACCACCCTGCCTGAAGGTTGGTTTGAACAACAAGACAATCCTGTAGCAAACCCTGAAGATAATATATTTTACGAAACCCATATCCGAGATTTCAGTGCCCACGACAATTCGATTTCACAACCACTAAATCGCGGTAAATACTTAGCATTCACCGAGCCAAACAGCGATGGCATCAAACATTTAAAAGCGCTAAAAGCCGCAGGTATTAATAGTATTCATCTGTTACCTACTTTTGACATTGGTACTGTCAATGAAAATAGTGAGCAAGTAATTGATCTTACTGACCCTATCAGTAAAGTATGCCAAGCTACAAAGTCTGAATTATTGTGCGATGAAACCATTGATGCTGATATGTCTATTGGTGAATATCTAACGAAATTGCCTAAAATTGACGGTAGTCGACAAGCGGTAGTCACCGCAATTAAAGCTGTTGATAATTATAACTGGGGCTATGATCCATTTCATTACACAGTGCCTGAAGGCAGTTATGCTATAAATCCCGAAGGCAGTGCCAGAATACTAGAGTTTAGATCTATGGTTTTGCAGCTTCATAACCTCGGTTTTCGTGTCATTATGGATGTTGTTTACAACCATACTCACCAAGCAGGCTTAGAGCCAACTGCGATTTTAGACAAAATAGTGCCAAACTATTATCACCGCCTTGACCCAATCAATGGTGCAATAGCGCAATCAACTTGTTGTGATAATACCGCGACAGAACGCGCCATGATGGAAAAACTCATGATCGATTCATTAGTCGTTTGGGCAAGAGATTACAAAATTGACGGTTTCCGTTTTGACTTAATGGCACATCAACCTAAATCGGCGATGTTAAAAGCCAGAGAGGCGGTACAAGCAATTGATCCTGATAATTATTTTTACGGGGAAGGTTGGAATTTTGGTGAAGTGGCCAACAATCAACGCTTTATTCAAGCGAGTCAACTAGAGCTTAGCGGTACAGAAATTGGCACTTTCACCGACAGACTAAGAGACGATGTTCGCGGCGGGGCATTTACAGCTCAAGGTGCAGACCTTAGAAAAGATCAAGGCATTGGCAATGGTTTAGCGACCATCCCAAATGAATTAAACAGCTCGAACATCACCGAAAGCATCAATAATTACAAGATTATGGCAGATCAATTACGCATTGGTTTGGCCGGCAACTTAATCAACTATCCATTACAGACCTTCAACGGCGCAATCACCTTAGGAAAAGAGATTCGTTATGGCGATCAATCTTCAGGTTATGCCCTTGATCCGGCTGACACGATTAATTATGTCTCAAAACATGATAACCAAACCTTATGGGATAATAATCAATATCGTATTGCTTATGATGTTTCAACTCATGACAGAGTAAGAATGCAGCTGCAAAGTTTAGCATTTGCCGTATTCGCCCAAGGCATTCCTTTTATTCATATGGGCTCTGAATTACTTCGCTCGAAAGGCTTTCTACGAGATTCATATGATTATGGAGATTGGTATAATCGCGTCGATTTTAGTAAGCAATCCAACAATTATGATATTGGATTACCGCCTGCGGAAAAAGATCAAGCGAATTGGCAAATCATTACCGAAGTGTTAAAAAGAAATGAAGGGCGAGATATGGTCAGTCCTGCAGATATCGCATTTAGTTCAGACGCTTTTCTTGAATTGATTAACATTCGAATGTCTTCACCTTTATACCGATTGACGACTGCCGAAGACATTATAGAAAAAGTGCGCTTTCATAATACTGGAAAAGATCAACAAATCGGCTTAATTATTATGTCGATTAAAGGGCATCAACAAGTGCCATCACAACTGGTTATTTTTAATACTTCAGCTGAAGCAATGTCATTTACCTTGCCTGAGTTCAACAAATATCAATTACATCCAGTTCTAGCAAAAGGAGTTGATAGTCGTGTAAAACAAAGTATAAATAAGCAAGGAACGTTTACCATTCCAGCACTTACCACTAGCATTTTTACAGAATATCACCCATAACTTAACCAGCAAAAGCATGATTTACTTATGAATAAAAAGTAAATCATGCTCCAGCTTATGCCACATACGAACAGACAAATGCTCACTGTGATTTAAACGTCATATAAACTAAAGTGAGATTGAAGGGACATTTTAATCTCTCAATGGCATTAAACAGTAAAAATTCACTTAAAATGAGTAATGTCTGTGCTGAATACGTATGCAAGTAGCTGTAATTAACGGCCGCTACTTTTATGCTGTGAAACAGATAAAAACCTTAGAGAATTAAAATGAATAAAATACTGTTGATTTTAACCACCTGCTTAATGTCCCCTGTGTTATTGGCGCAGACATTAAAAGTAAGTTCACCTAACGGAAAATTAGTACTCACCGTAAATGACGATGCTATACCGAATTACCGAGTCGATTTAAACAATGAAACAGCAATAGACACGTCACGATTAGGTTTACGCTTTAAAAAAGCAGCCGAACTGGGTGATGGCTTCACTATTAAGTCTTCATCAACGGCAAGCAGTGATACTACTTGGCAACAACCTTGGGGAGAACGAAAAAATATTCGAGATAACCATAATGAACTACTCGTTACTTTTACTACGCAACGAAACAGTGCCAATACCTTTAACGTTCGCTTTAAAGTGTTTAACGATGGCGTAGGTTTTCGATATGAAGTGCCTAAACAAGCAGGTTTAGCTGGTGATATTGAAATCACCAACGAAATGACAGAATTTGCCATTGAAGAAGCTGAAAAATCTACGGCATGGTGGATACCATCACGCGGTTGGAATCGTTATGAATATTTATATCAAACCACCAAATTTACGGAAATTGATCGTGTTCATACCCCGTTTACCTTTAAATTAGATAACGGCACTCATATTAGTATTCATGAAGCAGCATTGGTTGATTACGCAGGTATGACGTTACAACAAATGCGAGGCGGAGTATTAAAAGCAGATTTAACCCCTTGGTCTGATGGTATTTTAGTGAAGAAAAAAGCAAACTTCACCACGCCTTGGCGAACCATTCAAATCAGTGAAAATGCAGTAGGATTATTAAACTCAAATCTTATCTTAAATTTAAATGAGCCAAGTAAATTAGCAGATACATCATGGATTGAACCAGGAAAATATGTCGGCATATGGTGGGGCATGCACATTGCTGAAAACACTTGGGGCAGCGGTGACAAACACGGCGCAACCACAAGTGAAACTAAACGTTACATGGATTTTGCCGCAAAATATGGCTTTGATGGTGTATTAGTTGAAGGTTGGAATATTGGTTGGGATGGTGACTGGTATAATAACGGCGATGTTTTCAACTTTTCAAAGGCTTATGATGATTTTGATATCAAATCAATCACAGAGCACGGTTTAGCTAAAGGCGTTCGTTTAATTGGTCATCATGAAACTTCAGGTAATGTTACTAATTACCGTCAACAAATGGATGATGCCTTCGCTTTGTATAAAAAACACGGTGTTCGCCAAGTAAAAACAGGGTACGTCGCTGACGGTGGCAAAATTAAACGCATCGATGAGCAGGGTATTGTTCGATATGAATGGCATGACGGCCAATTTATGGTGAATGAGTATTTACATAATATTACCCTAGCAGCCAAGTATAACATCAGCATTAACACGCATGAGCCAATCAAAGATACCGGCTTACGTCGTACCTATCCAAACTGGATTTCCCGTGAAGGCGCACGTGGTCAAGAATATAATGCTTGGGGATCACCGCCAAATACACCGGAACATACTACAATCCTACCTTTTACTCGCATGCTTTCAGGTCCGATGGATTTTACCCCTGGTACTTTTGATATGGGCTTTAAAGGGTTAGGAGCCGACACCGATCGACCACAAACCACGCTTGCTAAACAGCTTGCCCTGTATGTGGTCATCTATAGTCCGATTCAAATGGCGTCAGATTTACCGCGAAACTATGAAGCGAACTTACCTGCTTTTCAATTTATTCTTGACGTACCAACGGACTGGCAAGAGAGTAAAGCCATTGCCGGTGAAGTGGGCAAATATGTAGCATTTGCTCGTCAAGAACGTGATGGAAACGATTGGTTTTTAGGCGCATTAACCAACGAAGAGGCTCGCGATATTGAATTACCTTTAACTTTTTTAGATAAATCTAAACGTTATCAAGCACAAATTTATCGAGATGGTGAAAAGGCAAACTGGATCGATAATCCATACGACATGATTATTGAGCAAAAAAATGTGACCGCATCTGATACGCTAACGATTCCTTTAGCGACTAGCGGTGGCGTTGCTATCAGATTTAAAGCACTTTAATGTAAATAACTTAGTAGCGGTATTGAATTAACCAAATCGTATGCAATACCGCTTTATAGACGAAGATAGGTAGAAGGTATAATAATGACGACAACAGCCATACCAACACAACACAAACCCAAACTCAGTTTTTGGCAAATATGGAATATTAGCTTTGGCTTTTTAGGCGTACAGTTTGGTTTTGCTTTACAAAATGCCAATGCCAGTAGGATCCTTTCAGATTTAGGTGCTGACTTACATTCCCTTTCATTATTTTGGTTAGTCGCCCCCATTATGGGGTTAATAATTCAGCCGATTGTTGGCTCAGCGTCAGACAGAACCTGGAATGGTATTGGTCGTCGTAGCCCTTATATATTAATTGGAGGCGTTGCAGCGGCTATTGGTATGTTACTAATGCCAAATTCTGCCACTATTGCCAGCTTTATCACTCCGTTATTTTTTGGTGCAATGATGTTAGCGGTGATGGATGCTTCTTTTAATGTAGCATTCCAACCATTTCGTGCTTTGGTATCAGACATGGTTCCTGATGAACAACGCACGCTCGGGTATTCTATTCAATCATTCTTGATTAATATTGGTGCTGTTTGTGGTTCAATTTTACCTTTCGTATTGACCAATGTTATTGGCTTAGATAATACCGCCCCAACAGGTGAAGTTGCCCCTTCGGTAATTTGGGCGTTTTACCTTGGTGCTAGTGTGATGTTTGGCTCGGTTTTATGGACAGTGATTCGAACCAAAGAGTATGCTCCAGGAGAATTCGGTTTAGCACCATTAGAAGTCGCAAAACAACAACGTTCTCTGTTGAGCAAATTAAGTGATTTTTTCGGTTTGATGAAATCGATGCCAAAAACGATGAAGCAACTTGCTATCGTACAGTTCTTTTCATGGTTTGCCTTATTTATCATGTGGGTTTATACCATGCCAGCTATCACACAGCATATCTGGGGCGTAGAAGCTAAATGGTTTAATCCTGATTATTTAGCTAGTGTTTCAGAAGTGCCGGCTCATATCGCTGCCGCCAAAGGAACCGCTGGGGACTGGGTAGGTATTATTTTTGCTGCCTACTCTCTTTTTGCCGCTATCTTTTCCATCTTTTTAGCAAAAATCGCGAATAAAATTGGTCGTAAACTGACTTATTCACTCTCGTTAATTGCCGGTGGGTTAGGGTATTTAAGTATTTTCTTCTTACATGACGCTTCACTGACAACGGTCAATTTATACATCACCCAAATAGAAGTCCCACAAGGTGCCGTCTCATTATTTATTCCAATGATCGGGGTAGGCATTGCTTGGGCCGCTATATTAGCCATGCCATATGCGATTTTAGCCGGCAGCATTCCGATAAAACAAACCGGCGTTTACATGGGAATATTCAACTTTACCATTGCCGCTCCACAAATTGTCTCAGGTGTTTTTGCAGGTTGGATCTTAACCGCACTCTTTGATAATCAAGCAATATACATATTAATGATGGCAGGTGCTTCAATGATATTAGCCGCGATAGCAGTGTATTTTGTGAAAGATGGTGTAAGTACCATAACTCCTACTTCACAAGATAATGCGGTTGTAGCTTAAACAAGCCATTGATCTTAGTCATTAAAAAAGCCCTATAACGTTTGTTATAGGGCTTTTCACATTGATTCTATACACGCTTCTAACGATACAATTACCAACCTTTAACCATTAACCATTAACTACCGCAAGAGTTACGCACCATAAGTTTAGTCGGCATTAATGTTGTTGTAGGGTTTTCGCCATGGATTAAGGCGATTAAATTATCGACTAACACCTCACCCGCCAGTGTTGTATCTTGTTTTGCCGTGGTTAATGCTGGAATGGTATAGCTTGCCACGGCAATATCATCAAAACCAACCACAGCAACTTGCTCTGGCACTTTAATACCATGCTCTTGCAAGGCTCGCATTGCACCAATAGCGATTAAGTCACTGGCACCAAATATGGCGTCAAATGACAAGTTTTTCTCAATTAACTGACAAGCGGCTTGATAACCAGACTCTTCAATTGAGATCGCATCGACTTGCAACTCACTTAAGACTGAAAGTTTATGATCCGTTAAGGCATTGCAATAACCATTGTAACGCTCTAAAAACTCAGGGGCATGCGTTGAGGCATCACCCAAAAAGGCAACATTTTTTCGCCCCTTTTTAATAAGGTGTTCTGTCATTTGATAGCCGCCATGCAAATTGTCACAACCAACAGAAACAATTTTTTCATCGGCAACATCAGCCCCCCAACGAACAAAATGCGTGTGTTGTTCACTTAATTTAGTCAAGGTATCTTGATAATCTACAAAGTCGCCATATCCCAATAAAATTAAACCGTCGGCTTTTTTACTGTCTTCAAAATCCGCATGCCAATCATCACTTAGTTGTTGAAAGGACACTAACAGGTCATATCCTTTTTGTGCACAAGCGCGAGTAATACTACCTAACATAGACAAAAAGAAAGGATTGATTAATGAATCATCATTGGTTGGGTCTTCAAAAAGTAATAAGGCAATAGTATCGCTTTGTTGCGTACGAAGACTACTGGCATTTTTATCCACTTTATAATTAAGCTCATGAGCTATCGCTTGAACTTTTAAGCGTGTTTCTTCATTCACTAACGGACTATTGCGAAGTGCTCGTGAAACAGTTGATTGTGACACGCCAGCCCGAAAGGCAATATCAAATGATGTGGCTTTAGACATCAAATAAGCTCTTTAATTAATACTAAAAATATATTACCTGACAGATTAATTTAAGTACATAGTCTATTTTCAAGCCATGTATAACTAAGCTATTGTAATTCAGGGTAATGATTAGCGATTAGTTGTTTTAGCTTATCTTTCACCTGACCCACTGTAATAGCATTCATTAACCCCTGACCTTTTGCTCTTATTCCCCAAGGTAGTTGAGCTAAAGATGTTTTGTATTGTTGTTGCACCGAACTTTGGTAACAACTTACAACATAATCTTGGTATAAATAAGGACCTGTACGATGCGGATTAGAGTGTGCGTATAAACCGATAACAGGTGTCCCTACTGTTACGGCCATATGTGCAGGACCAGTATCTGGCGCAATGACTAGGTGAGCAAGCTTTAAAACAGCAAGCAATTGCTTAAGCGTGGTTTTACCCACTAAATTCTTTAATGAATGTTCACTTAAAGCGCAAATTTCTTCAGCTAATAATGTTTCGGCCAGCGTAGGACCGCCACAGATCACCACATCAAAACCACGCTCAATAAGATGGTCAGCAATTTTTACATAGCCTTCACTGTGCCAATTACGTTCTGCTTTGCTGGCAGCTGGCGAAATAACCGCAATGGGTTTAGTCGATGATATCGCTTCACTTGCCCATAGCTGATCTTCATCGGAAATGGGTATCTGCCATGAAGGCGATTGAGGTGTAACGCCTAAAGCTTGTGCGAATCCTAAAAAACCATCTAATACGTGTGGATTTTTTTGCGGCAATATCTTGTGATTAGTAAACAACCATTGCCCTTCTTTAGCCCGTACCCGATCAAAACCAATTTTTACTTTTGCCGAAATGCATAAGCTCGCGATGCTTGCTCTCAATGCCACTTGCATATGTAACAATACATCAAATTTTCGTCCTTTTAAGGTACGATATAAATCTAAATACCCTTGCAAACCCGCTCTTTTATCAAATATGACAAACTCGACACCAGGTAAATCCTTTAATAATAACGCCTCAATTTTACCGATCACCCAAGTAATTTTGCTCGCTGGGTATTGAGCTTGAATTTGTTGTACCATAGCCACGGCATGACAAACGTCACCAATGGCGGAAAGTCGCAATAAACATATTTTTTTTGGCGCTGTCATTTGACCCAGCATAAAAGAATCACCACAATAGTTGGTTGTTAAATTCACAATAATAGGCACATTATCTTGAACCCATCGGCAATTGTAAAACCCTGTCAGGAGAAAATTTTTCAACAAGGCAATAATTTTTATTGTTTTGATGAAAATTCAATCGAAAGTTTCAATGAAGAAATGCTTTCACCCGATTATTGGCAACAGCAGGGAGCAATAGCCGGAACCGCACAAGGGCGAGGCACAACTTATTTTGTTAGGCATTTACACGACGAATGGGTACTACGTCATTATTATCGCGGTGGTTTAATCGGTAAATTCATTCATGACAGTTATCTCTTCACTGGCTTTAACAAAACCCGCGCAGCAATTGAATTTAACTTATTAAAAACTTTGTCATCATTAAATCTACCGGCACCTAAGCCAATCGCTTATCGGGTCAAAAAATCAGGCTTATGTTATCAAGCTGATATTTTAACCGCTCGCATTGCCAACGCCCAAGATTTAGTCGCAGCCTTATCCGTTGATAGTATAGATGCTCAAATATGGCATGACATTGGACGCTGTATAAAAGCTTTTCATCAACAGGGCATTTACCATCATGACTTGAATGCTCATAATATTTTACTCGATAAAAACAGTAAGGTTTGGTTGATTGATTTTGATCGTGGAGAACAACGACAACCAGAGAAAACATGGCAACAAGCCAATATCGATCGTCTGTTACGTTCTTTTAAAAAAGAACAAGCTAAATTAGCTGAGTTTCACTGGCAGGACAATGATTGGCAAGTATTACTGGAAGGCTATTTATCGACATAATTAGCGGGTAAATAGCCAGAAAAATATCATTCACTGTTAGCTCAAAAACAGGGGTATTTAAGCAGCTACTAACGCGTCTTTGTGACGTTGTTGGTACATAGTACGAGCTTCTAAAAAATCAGCTTTGGCTGACTCGGTAATATAAGGGCGAAGCAAAACTAATATTTTTAAAACCCCTTCTAAAAAGACTGAATCGTTAATTTCGGTATTTTCATTTTGGGTTTGATAAAAACTTAACCAAAAGGTATTGATCAAGCGTAAGATACTCACGATATCTGGAAGTTCATCATCGTTAAAATCCATCATATCTGCTTCACGTAGAGACACTAACATTTCACTTAAACGCTGACTAATAGTGTGTTGCACTTCAACATATTTACCATGTAACAATGGATTTTTTGCCAGTAATACCGGTAAGTTAGCGTAAAAGAAACGGAATTTCATTAGGGCTTGGAAAACCGCATCCATGTACAAGATAATGGTATCGAGCGGCTTCATATCAGGTGTAACTTGAGGGAAGGTATCCAGTAGTAAGTTACGTGCATATTCTTCATAAATCGACAGAATTATGTCTTCTTTATTTCTAAAATGATAATACAAATTTCCGGGACTAATACTTAAATGGGCCGCAATATGATTGGTCGTTACGTTTCGCTCACCTTGCTCGTTAAATAACTCGATACTGGCTTGAATTATTTTATCACGGGTTTTCATGCTCATTTACTTCTGCTTAATTAGTCGATTTCCCTATCATACTATCAAAATTCCTTAGATTGAAAGCCTTTTTCGAGTAAATACTTTAACGTTTGTACTTCTATTTAGATAATATTGTACTAACTTAGTTGTCATCGACTTAACCTAGCCCTTACAATGGGGAAAATTATGCCAAGAACTTTGAATAAATCATGACAGTAAAAGCTATTTATCCCGGTACTTTCGATCCTGTAACCAATGGTCATGCCGACTTAATTGAACGCGCTAGTCGCTTATTTGACGAAGTGGTGGTGAGTGTTGCCGCCAGCCCAAGCAAACAACCACGTTTTGATTTAGCTCAACGTGTTGCTATGCTTGAAGAAGTGACCCGAGATTTAAGCAATGTTACTGTGGTTGGCTTTAGCGGTTTATTAGTAAATTTTGCAAAAACTCATCAAGCTAATGTTTTGATTCGAGGCCTAAGAGCCGTTTCTGATTTTGAATATGAATTTCAACTAGCGAACATGAATCGTCGCTTATCTCCCGATTTAGAAAGTGTGTTTTTAACACCTTCGGAAGAAAATTCATTTATTTCATCAACTTTAGTGAAAGAAGTTGCACTTCATAAAGGTGATGTGAGCCAATTTGTTCATCCCGTTGTGGAAAAAGCCTTAACAGAAAATAGTTAGGCTAAATGGCAAACAACACCGAAAGTATGAATAAAAAACAGTAATATTGCTGTTTTCACGTGAACTAAAATAGGCAAATTATGAAATTAATCACCGTTATACTTACCTCATTGTTGTGCATGACTGCCTGTTCATCGAATAACAACGCCATCCAAAAAGCCAAAAATGTCGCGTTTCATGAATATGTGATAACCCAGAAAATTGAGCCTGTAACACGGGTGTCACGCTTTAGGTTTCAAGCTTGGTCAAGTTTAACCGATGAATTTATAATTTTATCTTCTAGTCATAAACGTAAATTCTTAATTGAATTGGCCGGCTATTGTCCAGATTTGCGTTGGACCCAAGCCATTATTTTAAATCGATTAAACACGGCTACATTAAATGCTCGCTCAGATTCTATTTCGACAGTTGAAGCCCCACAAATTCAGTGTCGAATTAAAACTATTTACCCGTTAACTGTAGAGCAACTTGCCGATATTCGTGCAATTGATAATCCGAAAAAAGATCAAACGGATGAAGAAGAAAGTGGGGATACACAAGAACAAACAAGCACTGAAACTAATTCAAAATAACTAAAGCTCTACTCTTGTTGGCAGCTCGGGCAAAAAACTAAGCTGCGGTTCGATTGGCGAATTTCCTCTAAAGTTTCCTGACAGGTAAAACATTTTTCGCCTGCACGACCATACACTTGTAATTTTTGCGCAAAATACCCCGGACGGCCATCTGCTTGCGTAAAATCTTTTAAGGTTGTACCGCCTTGTTCAATAGCATCTGCCAATACTTTTTTAATGATATCCGTTAAGGTATTTAGGCGTTTTTCTTAAATATTTCTACTATCTACGTTGGTAGAAACCCTGCTTTAAACAACCCTAATTTTTAACCATTAAGTTAGACTAAAACATTACTCTAAGGTTTATTTTCAAACAATTTCAATGACTTCATAATATTTAAGAAATTTTAAGTTCACTTCTATCACGTAAAATCGCTAAATGATTCTCAACTTTAGGGTATGTTTTGGAAGCCGCTTGATGCACATTAAAAATTTGATTTGTCTGTTTATCGCTGAGATCATTTCCGCGAATCATTATGATATTTTGTTTGTGTCATTAACACTTTATTTATCATGCTCATGGCTTAGCCATCATCCTTACCGATTTTTAAATCGCCTATTACTACTGACCTATTTAGTCTCAATAACTAAAACTTATCTGTTTAATCAAAAAATAATAAACAAATGTCCTAATGAAATGTTGCGGCGTTAGTAAAACCGCAACAGTTAGACACCTATAAACTAAAACTCACTTTTTGGAGAAAAACTATGACAAATCAGTTGTTAGGGGCTTTTATTGCCTGCATTTTACTGATTGGCTGCAACAGCAGTAAAGATAGCGTAAACAATAACGAAGAAAAACAAACCAATAATCACAGTAAAGTACTCTCTGAACAAGGGCTTGACCCATTTTGGAATAATGCCATTGTCTATTTCATGATGACCGACCGTTTTGCCAACGGTGATAAAAGCAATGATCAAGTTTTTGACCGAAAACAAGATGCGGCTGTGCTGCGAAATTTTATGGGTGGGGATATTACAGGCGTAACGAATAAAATTAACGATGGTTACTTTAAAGCGTTAGGGGTTGATGTTTTATGGATGACACCACTGAATGAACAAGTTCACGGTTACTGGGATGAAGACTGGGGAAGAAGTTACCCATTTCACGGTTATTGGATAAAAGATTGGACCAATGTTGATCCTAATTTTGGCACAGAAGCCGAGATGAAAAATATGATTTATACCGCTCATGCTAATGGTATTCGTGTTTTAGCCGACGTTGTTATTAATCATACGGGGCCAGAAACAAATGCAGATATACTTTGGCCAAATGATTGGGTGAGAACAGATCCAGCCTGCCAATGGCATAGCTATGAGCACAATGTGAAATGTGCTTTAGCGACGAGCATACCTGACATCTTAACTGAGTCAGAAGACGATGTTGAGTTACCTGCTTTTTTATTGGAAAAATGGAAATCTGAAGGTCGACTTGAACTAGAACTTGCTGAACTTGATGATTTTTTCGAACGTACAAAGCTTAATCGAGCGCCTAAATATTATATCGTAAAATGGTTAACCGATTGGGTAAGAGAGTATGGAATTGATGGCTTTCGTGTTGATACCGCTAAACATGTTGAAGCTGAAATTTGGCAGGTGTTAAAAACTGAGGCGTCATTAGCCTTTAATCAATGGAAAGCAAATAATCCAGAGTTAGTTGTAGACGATAAAGAATTCTTTATGGTTGGCGAAGTAATGCATTTTGGCGTAAATGGTTTTAAGAATACTCCAGCAGGGACAAGAAATTATGATTATGGTGATAAACAAGTCGATTTTTTTGATTACGGTTTTGATAGCTTAATCAATATGGGCTTTGCCACGCATGCTGAAGGTTCCATGGAAGATATTTTTAGTACTTACTCAAAAGAATTAAATCAGGGTGCACTTACCGGCGTTGGTGTAATTAATTACGTTGTCTCTCATGATGACCCTGAGCCTTATGATAAAGCCCGGAAAACACCTTATGAAACAGCATTAAAATTGATGCTATCACCTGGCGCTGTACAAATTTATTATGGTGACGAATTAGCTAGAAATTTGACTATTGATGGTGCTATTGGGGATGCGACGTGGCGTTCTTTTATGAATTGGGAAGATTTAGCAAAGAATGACACTCAAGCACTCCTTACCCATTGGCAAAAATTAGGCACCTTCCGTCATGATAACCTTGCTGTTGGTGCTGGAACTCATAAAAAACATAGTGATAAACCTTATGTTTTTAGTCGAAGTCACACTGTTAATGGTAAGGCTGATCAAGTACTCGTTGCTTTAGAGGTAAAAAAAGGTTTAAAAACTGTACCTGTTCATGGTGTTTTTCCTAATGGCAGCCAAGTGAAAGACTATTATTCCAACCAATTAATAACCGTTAATAACAATGAGGTTAACTTTAGTTCACCTTATAACATTGTTTTATTGGCTCCTATTAATCATTAACTGTTGAATTTATATTCACCTGTTTACATATTTAAACCGGTGAATATATTTTGATGAATCTTGCATTTACGAATTGTATTCAATTAACTTCATGTTATAAAACTCTGAGGTTAGTTGAATATCGTTAGGTTATTCAAATGATATTTCGTTACCTTACTATTTTATTGTATTTATTCCTCTTGTTTTTCAATGCTCACTTATTTGCGAAAACGTTAACCAAATTAACTCGTAACACTCAACCGCTGTCAATTCCGAATTATCAAAAATCGATACAACTCGATGGGAAACTTGATGAAGCGATTTGGCAAAAAGCCCAACATATTCCGCTTAATTATATTATTGAGCCTTTTGAAAATACTAAAGCGATCGTGCAAACCGATGTCTATATTTATGAGTCAGGTGAAAATTTATATGTGGGTTTTAAGGCACAAGACCCACATCCTGAACAAATAAGAGCTAACTTACGTGATCGCGATAAAGTTTGGAATGATGATTTAGTTGGTTTTAAACTCGATACATTAAATACACATAAATTGGCTTATCATTTTTTTGTCAATGCGAAAGGAGTACAAATTGACTCAATAGAAAGTGGCATTACCCAAAGTTTTAACGACAACTGGGACGCAGTTTGGCAAGCAAAAACGGCTGTATCAACGCAAGGTTTTACCGCTGAGTTTATTATTCCATTATGCCAACTTAATTTTGCCGACGATACGGGAGTTAAACATTGGTCGGCAGAGTTTATCCGGTTTTATCCGCGAGAGGTTAGTTATAAAATTTCGAACGCCAGCCAAGACCGTGAAAATAATTGTTCGCTGTGCCAAATGCAGCCAATATCAGGTTTTAAGGCAGCTAAACAAAGTAGTAATATGATTTTTGTTCCTAGTATTGTTGTTGGTAAAAATAAACAAAGAAATTTAACGACACAAGAAAACTGGCACAGTGAAAATAATGTTGCAGTAGGAGGAGACTTTAGCTGGAACATCAGTTCTGACAGTTTATTCTCAGCAACGATTAACCCTGATTTTTCACAAATAGAATTAGATAATGCACCACTCAATATCAATAATAATTTTTCATTGTACTTACCAGAAAAACGACGGTTTTTTCTAGAAAATCATAACTATTTTGATAGTTTATATAACTTAGTTTATACCCGAAATATTATATCGCCTGATTTAGGCGTTAAATATACCCAACGTAGTGGTAATAGTACTTTTGCGGCTCTAGCAAGTGATGACGAGAATACCCGCTTATTAATTCCCGGCAATCTTAATTCAACCCTAGCAATTATTGATGAAAAAACCATAAATACCGCGTTACGCTATCGTTACGACTTTAGCAATGATTCATCGTTAGGTGTCACAAATACGGTGAGGGACAGTGAGAATTATCATAATTATGTCTTCTCTGTTGATGGGCGTATTCGTTTTAGTGAAAGTACGTTTTTAGATGCCCAGTTATTATCGTCACGTACTCAATACCCTGATGAACTTGCGAACCGTGTTTGCATTACATGTGTTAATGAATCAAGTTTACGCGTGAAAAGTAATGAAGAGCTTTCAGATGTTGCTTGGCAATTAGAATTTAAACATACCAAAAGAAATTGGTGGTTAACTGCTTATCATAAACATAAAGGAGAAGACTTTCGTGCCGACCTAGGCTTTGTGAGTAAAATTGATAATAAAGAAAGTCAAATTAGATCAGGTTATGTGCATTATCCTGAATCCACAACTTGGAATAAAATTGAATTTTGGCTTGGTGTTGATAAAGAAACGAATATTGATAATGCATTAATAAGTGACAATGCTGAAATTCAATTAAACTTTAATGGCGTAATGCAATCGAGAATAAGTACAGGTATGGGAAAGCAAACCAAAGTGGGTTTACGCTTCGACCCAAGCATTACCAATATAGCCGATAATAGCAGCCAGTTTGATATCGATTTCAGCTTTATCTATGGTGAAATACGGCCAATGGCTAATTTTTACATTAGTGGCTTATTACTTAAAAGTGATGCTGTGGATTATGCAAATAACCGTAAAGGAAATAAAATACAGTTATTGCCAATTGTGCAGTGGGATGTAAATAATGCTATGAATATCAGGCTTGAGCACACCTTCGAGAAAATGAAAGTGTTCAACGAAGCATTATACACCGCAAACTTAACCGATTTACGTGTTAATTATCAATTTAACAGTGACAGTAAAGTGCGATTATCTTTGATTCATAATAATGTGGTTTTTAACCCGAGTAATTATACTTTTGATATTGATAAGAAAAGTAAAAGCTTAGGGTCTCAACTGGTGTACTCTTATCGTTTTGATGCGCTTTCGGCTTTTTACTTAGGACTGTCAAACAACGCAATTGCTAATGATGCTAACGGGTTAACAACGAACCAAAAAAGTGTTTTTTTGAAGTTAAGTCATACTTTGTAAAAACACTTATCGTTAATTTATGTGTTTGGTTCGGTTTTGTTTTTTGTTTTGACGAAATTAACTTTAGTGTAAAAAGCATGAGAAATTAAACAACTAATTTAACTGATCCTAACTAACAATATTTGATAACATCATATAACTATCTTATTCACATGCCGTTTTAATGAAATACCACGTTGATACTTTTGTTCTAGATGTACAAGCGCGTACGTTATCTGCTGATAACAACTGTCAGAACATTCGGCCTAAAACGTTAGAAGTTCTGCTATATCTGGCTAATAGGGCTGGAGATACGATCAGTAAACAGGAGCTATTGGACTGTATTTGGGATGATGTAAACGTAGATGATGGTGTTATCTTTCAGTCTATTAGGGAAATTCGTCAATTATTCGGTCACTCGGAAATTATTCTTAATTTTCCGCGAAAGGGATATCAATTTACCTCAAAATTAGAACCTATTACCCACAGTCAACCAAACAAACTGAACGGTTTAATAAAACCTCCGATATTGAAATTTTTTGTTGCTGCCATTTTATTCATCTGTTTAACCTTATTTACGTTTTTTTTATCAAACGAAGACACTGCCAACGTTAATTTCGATCAAAGTATTCTTGTGCTACCAATAAAAAATAGTATTCCTTACGGAGAAAACGATTGGATTTATTTAGGCGCGATGGAACAATTGATTGCAAAACTAAAAGGCTTACCTGCTTCAATTTTTATTTATCAAGGCACTTACATTCCTCATTTAATGTACACCGCAGGTTTGGAACGAAAGTTCTCATCCAATGATGTCGCTAAAATATTTAGTATATCTGGTGCTACATTAATTGTTGAAGCAGAGATATTAGGCTATGTCTCTGATTATAAATTGGTTTATAAATTTCATGCCGTAAATGGTGTAAAGCAAGGCGTTATTCTTGATACCTCAATAGATGCTGCACTTGTCACCTTATCAAAAAAGTTAGCCGACTTTATTAATCAACCACGTCAAAAAAGTGAATATAAGCCAATAAATGAGTTTAACGATGCATTATTTGCTGAAGCCATGATTAGTTATGAATCAGACTGGCATACCTCGATTAGTTTTTTTGAAAGTTATCTATCATTAAATCCTGACTCGATTATTGCCATGATCTATTTAAGCAAATTGTACTTGTGGAATAATCAAACAGATAAAGCAGCTGATTTACTAGATAAATCCTCTAATGTCTTGATAGAAGATCCACTCGAAGTAGCGAATATTCAATTACTTAAAGGGCGAATTTCAGCTAAAAAGCAAGATTTTAAACAAGCATTACAATGGTATAAACAAGTGGCTAAGATCACGGATAAACACCAAGATTGGTTCCTAAAAGCCAGTGTAGCCGAAGAGCAAGGCTTAGTTTATCTTAAACAAAAAAGACTTAACAAATCCTTAGCGGCGTTTACAAATGCGCTGTCTGCATACCAAATTATTCAAAGCCAAATAGGCATAAACGCCACACGACTTCATTTAGCTGAGGTGTTTTTTCTGCAAGGAAATATTGAGCAGTCCAAAGAAAGTTATACAAAGGCAAAGGAAAGTATCGAAAGCATCAAACTAGAGTTTTTATACTCGATGTTAGAGCAGTATGAAATCAAATTCGAAAATCTAGTTAAATATTAGTTCGTTTGACAACTTGGACAAAAAACTGAGCTGCGGTTCGATTGGCGAATTTCCTCTAAAGTTTCCTGACAGGTAAAACATTTTTCGCCTGCACGACCATACACTTGTAATTTTTGCGCAAAATACCCCGGACGGCCATCTGCTTGCGTAAAATCTTTTAACGTTGTACCGCCTTGTTCAATAGCATCTGCCAATACTTTTTTAATGATATCCGTTAAGGTATTTAGGCGTTTTTCAGATAAATTTCCCGCTAAGGCAGTGGGTAAAATACCCGCTTTAAATAGTGCCTCGTTGGCGTAAATATTTCCAACACCGACAACAACCGGATTCGACATTATAAAAGTTTTTATCGGCACTTTTCGATTTTTAGCCTTGTTAAATAAGTAGCCATGAGCAAAGTCATCACTTAACGGTTCGGGCCCTAGTTTACTTAAAAATCCTTGTTCATCAACATGTTCCGCAAGCCATAACACCGCACCAAATCGTCGTGGATCATTGAGTCGTAAGGCTTTTTTATTGGCAAACGCTAAATCAAAATGATCATGTTTAGCGACAGGCGTACTAGCATCGATAACACGAATAGTGCCTGACATACCTAAATGAATTAATAACGTGCCATGACTAAATTCAATCATTAAGTATTTAGAACGACGTTTAATTGCTAAGACTTTTTTACCAACTAAACTTTGCACTTCATCAGGAATTGGCCAACGTAACTGTTTATGACGCACCACAACATCGGTCACTTGTTGATGAATAATATGGGGCGTAATGCCTAAACGACATACTTCAACTTCGGGTAATTCTGGCATTTATTTCATTCTTTTTTAGTTATAAGGCAAGGTGATTCATTCGTTTCACAAATGCTTGTGCGAAGCGAAGAGGTGATTGCTCATCCATATTGAAATATAAGGACGGTTCAATCAGTTCTGCTTCCATCAGCGCAAAGCCAGTTTGGTCACGAACAAAATCAACTCGAGCATAAAGTGGCATAGTAAATAATTGACTGATCGCTTTCAGACATTGCGCCGCATGTTCAACCAAGGCGGGTTCAGGTTCAATCGTGGTTAAACGGCCACCATGCTCTTCTTGTACACGAAAATCATCGGGTTGTGGTGTTTTTAAAATGGCATGACTATATTCACCATTAAAATAGAACAATGAGTATTCTCCTTCAGCTAGGATAGCCTCCATAAAAGGTTGGATCATAAAATCACGACCACGAAAAGCACGATTAATTGCAGCAAGTGACTGTTTAGCATTGGCTTTAGTTAGCCAAAAAGTATTGTCGGCATTGGCGCTAATTCGTGGTTTCAACACAATTTGTGGTTGGCTAAAATCGGAAAAATACTGATGTAAATCGTCTTCAGTAATTTCCTCATTGGCTTGTAATGAATCTCGCCACAGCGTTGGCACTATATTTACGCCACGTTCGGCTAGTTCTTTTAAGTAAATTTTATCAATATTCCAACGAACAATAGCTAAACTATTTTCAAGATGCGCGGTAGATTGTTCAATAGTTTCTAGTACTTGCAGAAAAGCTTCAGCATCTTCTTGATAGTCCCAAGGCGTTCGAATAATCACAGTATCATACTTATCCCAATCAACATTTTTTGCTCGCCATGAAACCACCTCAACGTGCCAACCAAGTGCAGATAAATGAGGCTCAAATAAATGATCATAAGCCTCAAAATCCTCTAATGTATCCATTGATAACACCGCGCATAATTTCATGATAAACAACCTTAATTGCCAAAAATTTGTGTAGGTAATAATTGAGCATAAATTTGTAGTGGTAAAACTGACCATAGTTGTGTTTGATGATTAAAAATCAGTAACTCATGTTCAGTTGTATGCAAGCTTAATAATAAGGCTTGCGGGTGTCCCGCCAATTCTACGCTTACAAGTAAAGCTAATTGTTCATCGATTCCGATGGGTTCATCAACGGGTGTAGCGATACTCTGTTGCCACGCCATCATCATTTGTTCAAGTGCTTGCCCAGAGATGTTGTCTGGAATTGCACGCCACGTTTTTCCGATGCGTTCTATCTTGATTTGCTGATTAATCGTTAACGTTAATACCACAGCATTATTACCTAGTATGGGTGTTTCTTGCCGGACTTGTTGCTCAGTATTTTCCGCAGATGTAAAAACGTTATCATGAGTTGCGTTGATCAATAAAATAAAGCCCAATACCGCAAAAATAATAACGTTATTCCATCCGGCACGAGAAAACTTAATCATAATAAATACCTAACAAACCCTAAATTACGCAACAAATTAACAACACATGATACGAAACTAACTAACAAAGCGCAGCGATTATTTTCATTAATTACCGTATAATAGCCACAACAATAACAATCCCCTAAATAGGTTAATGACAATGAGCAACACCTTTAAAAGCACTTGGTATAGTGTGTTATTAGCGCTTGCAATAAGCTTTTCAGTACAAGCTGGTGATAACAATACTAGCCAACAATTTAAACAATTAATTGATGAACATTGGCAAACCGCCAATAAAGAGCAAATTTTTTTCCGTAAAGACCCTGATGCATTTCGTATGAACGGGAAATTGCCTGATATGTCAAAAGCTGGCCGTGATCGACGAGAAAAATATAATAATGAGTTATTACAACGATTAGCAAAAATAAACGTTAATGATTTATCGAGTGAAGACCAAATTACTTATCGACTATTTAAATATGAACGTCAAACTGAAGCCAATAGCTACCAACAACTTGATCACTTATACCCGCTAAACTACTACTCAGGATTTGATAGTTACTTCGCCGGTGCTCCTGCCAATATGTCATTTTTAACTAAGCAAGATTATCAAAATTACTTGATTAGTTTGGCAGACTTTCCACGTTACAACCAAGAGCATATTGATTCATTAAAAGAAGCTATTTCTGTAGGCCACGTGCATTATTGTGAAACATTCAGTAAATATCATAAAGGCATTAGTCAACACATTGTTGATGACGTGCAGCAAAGTGTTTTTTACGCACCATTTGCCAATATTCCCGCTAATTTTTCAGCCCAAGATAAACAACATTTTCGTGCCGCTGGATCGAAATTGATTAAAGAGTCGATTATTCCAGAATACAAAAAATTCTATGAATTTTTCACTCAAGAATACATGGCCAACTGTCGCAGCAAAGTAGGCATTAGCGAATTGGCTGGCGGTAAAGATTATTATAAATATTTAATCGAATTTTATACCACCACAGACATGACGGCGGACGAAATACATCAATTAGGTTTAAATGAAGTCAAACGTATCCGCGAAGAAATGCAGACCATTATTGAGCAAGTCGGTTTTCAAGGTGATTTTAAAGCTTTCATTGAATTTTTAAGAACTGACGAACAATTTTATACGACAACCGAACGCGATTTACTCGAAAAGGCCAGCTATATTACACGTAAAATGGCGGCACAATTGCCAAAATGGTTTTCCAAATTACCTCAGCAAACTTTTGATATTAAATCAGCACCCAATGGCGGAGCTTATTACGTGGCATCTGATGGAAGTGGCACCACATCGGGCACTTACTTTCTAGATACCAAAGACTTAAAAAGCCAGCCACTATATACCTTAGAAGCATTAACATTTCATGAAGCAGAGCCTGGCCATCACTTTCAAAGTGCCATTGCGCAAGAAGTGGATATGGCAGAATTTAGAAAAACCCTATACCACGCAGCGTATGGTGAAGGCTGGGGGTTATATTCTGAAAGATTAGGTAAAGAAATTGGCTTTTATCAAGACCCTTATAGTGATTTTGGTCGTTTAACGTATGAAGCGTGGCGCGCTTGTCGCTTAGTAGTCGACACCGGTATGCATGCCAAAGGTTGGTCTCGACAACAAGCTATCGATTATTTAGCCGAAAATACCGCGTTAAGTATGGCTGATGTTATTGGCCAAATTGACCGCTACATTAGCTGGCCAGCTCAAGCGTTATCTTACAAAATTGGCGAAATTAAAATCAGACAATTACGTGCTCTAGCTGAACAAGAGTTAGGTGATAAATTTAATATCCGTAAATTCCATGACCAAATGCTCAAAAATGGCAGCTTACCATTAGCCTTGTTAGAAGAGTTAACCAAAGATTGGATCGAACAACAGAAATAACCTGTCATGCCCTGCCTGATGTGGATAATAGAAGATTTATTGTCACATCAGGTATTTCACGTCATCCCATTGTATATTATCGATTCGCCATTAGTTTTTTCGATAATATTTGTACGCTATATTATACAAAGCCCCAAGTGTGATTAATTATTATACTATTGTGAGCGACTCAAAGATAAGTTACCGTTACTTATCTATTTAAAAGTCAATACAGGAAGTTACTATGAACTTTACCAAAACATTGTTGCTAACCATCATGTTTTTAGTGAGTGTAAATGCCCTTGCGCTCGATAAAAAAACCTTAGAGAAGTTTAGCCAATACGATAATAATTCTGAGTTTGTCATCATCTATGACGATGTAGAAGCGATCTTAAAAGCCTCTGTTTTATATATGGGTAATTCAACTCGACAAAAAGCGAAAAAATCTAAGGCCAGCATAGGCACCCGTTTTAGAAACAAAGTGAAAGCGTTAACCGATTTAGAAGGCAATCGTTTTCATTATGAAGCTTTTGATACCCCAGAGAAAATTCAGTTAATGACCAATGTCAGAAAAAGCTTAGAGTCGTTACCTAGCAATTCACCGTTACATTTTTTCTCTAAAGATGAACAACTTGCCTATTGGCTCAATTTATACAATGTTTCTTTGCTTGAGCAATTATTACTGATATACCCACGAAGAAATCTCGAATCACTCACTGAGAAAGGGCAATTATTTGATCAAAAAAACTTACTGGTTGACAACGAGAAGCTTAGTTTAAATGATATTAAGTCAATTGTGATTCATAATTTTGGCTATGATCCGTTATTAATATACGGCTTCCACCAAGGTTATATCGCAAGCCCAGATATCAGAAGAGAGCCCTATACCGGCAAAAGAGTATGGAAAATTTTAGAACGCAATGCGAATTTATTTATTAACTCTAATCGCGGTACTTTTAGTGATGGTTCAAAAACCTTTAGAGTGTCGAAATTGTATGAACAAAACAAAGCTTTTTTTAAAGATTTTGATGAAGACTTAAGAGACCATTTAAAGAAATATTTAAATCGTTCTTATAAAAGCAAACTTCTTGCCACCGACGAAATTAAAACGAATACCACAAACTGGAAAATTGCCGACTTATACGGCACAGAAAGAAAATATGGTGGAAGTGTTTCAACAAGCTCAGCAGCACTGATTGATGCGTTTGTCGCTAAAGGACCAGATGGCATAAAAGAAAATGTTTCTTTTACAAATAGCGGTTATATGAACAGTAATATCACAAATTTCTCGCCACTCAAAGGAAGGTTCTCTGAGGCTCAAATTCAAAAAATGAAAACAATGATGAAACTGCAAGAGATAAGAAAAGGCACAGTAACCATCACTGACGAAGAAGAGAATGAGAGCCAAGAAAAATAACACGTCCGAATAAGTTTAGGCCATAACATTACAGCGATACCTACCCATCGTCTTTGTTATGGCCATTTTCTTAACCTACTTTATGAAAACCACAAGATTTTTATTATGTGCGGCAGATTTAATGCAACCTTTGATAGCGGCGTAAAAAAGCTTTATACCCGTTTAAATATTAATAAAGTTATCGATAAGCCAATTGATAAACGTTTCGTTAAGGCGGCAGATGTTGTTTCTATTGTCAGAAACAGAAACGAAAGTAGAGTGGTAGAAAATGCTATTTGGTGGTTATTGCTTGAACAAAGTGATAACGGCTTTAAACCGTCGAAATATACCTCGTTTAATACCCGATATGATAAATTAAATACGCCTAGAAGTGCGGGATATCATGCTTTTCGCCATTCTCGTTGTATTTTTGCTGTCAAAGGTTTTGGCGAAACAGAGTTTAAAAATAAAAAACCGGTTCATTATTATGATATGCACGCAGAAAGCGGTGGGTTGTTACTAGGAGGCTTGTGCCGAGATTGGTTGCATCCGCACACGGGTGAAGTGAAAACGTCTTGCTCCATTATTACCTTGCCTGCACATGACAAACTCAAGCACATTCACAGCAAAGCCATGCCTTTAATTCTTCCGCAAGAAGATAACCTCGTCGATGATTGGTTAAATACTGAAATTACCAATGTGGAACCATTTCACGACTTATTAATACCGCGGATACCGCAAAATTTACTCGCTCAGCCAATCGATAAACCTTTGACTCATCTGGCGCTAGGTGAAGTTGAATTCATTGTAAAAGATGCGATTTGAGCATTGTTCAAAGTATTAATTGACGATCTCATCGGCTAAAGAAGCTAACATGATGGCTAAATTCGCTTTTACCTCAAAGAAAGCTACCGACGAGTCTTATTCATCTTTTGTGTGAAACTCCACCGTATGATCATCAACACCTAGCACACTAGCTTGCACAATATGCTCGTCATCAGTCAAGGTGATCAATCCAATACCGCTGCCGTTATAAAGTGTATTGTCGACAGCATCATTTGGTTTTCTTACCCGTATTTTCATTCGTCTTCGCTTAGTAAACCAATTAAGTGGCGAATACGGTGCATACAAATAACGATTTAATGTATCCAACCAATTCAGCAACTTAGCAGGAAATTGATTTTTAATACCGCTACAGGTAATTTGCACTATTTTTGACTTGCTGCGTTGAAAGCGATGCGTCACATCGTAAACAAAAGAGTAATGCACATCACCCGAGAGAATAATAAACTCAGGCGGTGTTTTTACATGACGAAAAATATTCAGCATGACATTAGCCGTACCGGCGTGTGCCATCCAGTTTTCGGCATCCACCATTAATGGTTGACCGAAGAAGGTGAATATTCGTTGGATCGTTTCTATCATTTTTACCCCATAAATGGGTGCAGGTGACACTAAAATAACTTTTGGTTCGTTAATCAGCTCTTGCTGTAACTCTGACAACGCTTCCCAGTCCATTAAACCAGATGGCTTAGATGAACGACTTTCTGAACGCCAACGTTGTGTTCGGGTGTCAAGCACCACCACTTTTGGTGATGTTGCTAAACTGTAGTGCCACTGTTGCCAATCAAACAGTTTTTCAATTAAATCTGCGTGCTGTTGAATGCCTTCGTCGGTAAAAAAATTATCGCATTGCTCATTTAACTCAGTGAACTTCTTTGGCGCATTGCCCCAGCCTTGACACAACCAATAACTGATTAAACTATTGCCAATGATACGTTTTGAAAATGGATGTCCATATGCTGCTTCTTCCCAACCGCGAGTTAAGTTCCAGTCGTCGGTGATGTCATGATCATCAAAAATCATATAACTTGGAATATGTGCTAATGCTCGTCTTACTTTCGATAAGCCTTTCACAAAACCTTCAATAATCATTTGTTCTTGTTGATATTGCTGTTGATATTCAACCGGTATTTTCGCCAGTGAAAAATCAATCAATTGCCACAATTGAGGAGACCAAACCAACAGATACATGGCGATATTTTCAGAAAAAGTGACTAAATGATTTTTCGAGTTAACTGAAGTAAAGATAGGCTTTTTACTGGCTGCAAAAAATTTTTCATAAACCGCTTTATTGGCTTTAGTGTAGGGTAATAATTGGTCGCGTTGATAATAACAAAGTTCGCTGTTAAATAACCCTTCACTCTCGTTGACAACCGCTCCTTCCCAGCTTTCGTGATACAAACCCAATAGCTCAATTACTTGGTGAATTGCCACTAATGTTGGGCCAGCCACATCATCCGCATAAATTTGATCACCCGACATCATTAACATGGCAGGACGTTCATCATCACCATTTAAACTGCTAGCAATAACATCATCAACTCGTTGTAAACCATCAGCACTATCAAAATGTGGTTTTCGACAAGAACCATGCAGCATAGTGTTGATATCGTGCGTAATAACAAAGCTTGGGTACTTTTCATCTTGATATAAAAACTCAGTCAGTTGCTCACTAATCGATTGAGTCACGCCGTCATCAATAAATTCAAAGTTATAATGAAGCTTGCTTTTATAAGGAAGTGCTTGGTCAAAATCAATAGAAATTAGGTGTATAAATGCGTGCTTACCAATGGTGATCACTTGTTGCTCTTGTGGCGTTAGTGCACGGTCAAACAGTGAATCATTATCATGAAATAATTTAAAACTTAACGGAAAAGGCTTACTGGTAGCGAGCCAAAAAGTAAGTTGCTTCGCTTCAACATGCCTAACAATAGGCCCTGACAATAATGCTGGTAAGGTAGACAAATTATTGATAATAAATTTCACTTATGATTAACACGTTGTCGCTAGTGTATATCAAGGGAATTTACATTATCAATAGGTTTTATAATTGGGAAACGTCAAGCTGTTTATGTGAAATAGGGGGAGTAATATGCTCCCCCAATCAGCTAAACATTATTGCTAAACTAATAACCAAAGCACTCGCTATAATAGTATAAATCACTTTTTGGTTATCTTGCTGCTGCTGTTGTTGCATTTGTTTTAGCAAAGCCACTTGCTCTAATTGACTTTCTTTACCATTTTTTAAATAGTCATAAACGAGATCAGGCAACTCAGGTAATTTTTCATTCCAGAAAGGGATATTTTCTCTGATTTTATTGAAAACCGCTTTCACGCCCATTTGTTCTTTGACCCAATTTTCGAGAAATGGCTTTGCGGTTTGCCATAAATCTAATTGCGGGTAAAGTTGCCGTCCTAGACCTTCGATATACAACAAGGTTTTTTGCAGTAGCACTAACTGCGGCTGCACTTCCATATTAAAACGTCTTGCGGTATTGAATAAATTAACCAATACCTGACCAAATGAAATTTCAGCCAAAGGCTTATTAAAAATAGGTTCGCAAACCGTACGAATAGCAAATTCAAATTCATCGACACTTGTCCCAGCTGGCACCCAACCTGAGTCCACGTGCAATTGAGCAACCTTGCGATAATCTCGATTAAAAAAGGCGACAAAATTTTCAGC
Organism: Thalassotalea sp. SU-HH00458; assembly: GCF_040362795.1. NCBI lineage: Bacteria > Pseudomonadati > Pseudomonadota > Gammaproteobacteria > Alteromonadales > Colwelliaceae > Thalassotalea > Thalassotalea sp. SU-HH00458. The sequence goes on along the minus strand of NZ_BAABWW010000005.1, from coordinate 57,949 downwards.
TAAATAGCGTTTATCATCACGATTTAACGTCCCAACAATACCGCAATCGATGGCAATCCAAGTAGGATCGGCAGGTTTGGTAGCATCAACAAATACATTACCAGGATGCATATCTGCATGAAAAAAACTATCACGAAATACTTGGGTGAAAAACACTTCGACACCGCGCTCTGCTAATAATTTCATATCAACATTTAGCTGGTGGAGCTGTTCAATATCGGCGACACCAATACCATAGATACGTTCCATAACAAGGACATTTTTGCTACTGAACTCACTATAAATATCAGGCACATAAAGCACATGATCATTTTCTCGACCTTGACTGAAGTTACGCTTTAATTGAATGGCATTAGCGGCTTCTCGATTTAAATCGAGTTCATCTAAAATCGTCTTTTTATATTCAGCAACCACTTCTTTAGGTCGTAATCGTTTGCCGTCGGGTAACCATCTTGAAAAAATACCGGCAAACATCGCCATTACTTTAATATCAGCATGAATCACTTTGTCAATCTTAGGACGCAATACTTTAATCACGACTTTCTTTGCTTGATCAGTTTGTTTTAATGTCGCGGTATGAACTTGTGCAATTGATGCAGATGCTAAAGGGGTTAAGTCAAAGTCTTCAAAAGATTGTAAAAACTCCTCTTTTCCTATGGCATCAATAATTAATTGTTGCGCAATTTCGCCATCAAATGCTGTCACTTGATCTTGAAGTAATGCTAATTCATTTGAAAAATCGTCAGGTAATAAATCGCGTCGTGTTGATAACATTTGACCAAATTTAATAAACACTGGGCCGAGTGATTCAATTGCTAATCTAAAGCGTAGAGCTAAGGCTTTATCTTTGTGTTTATTTCTGATCCAAAAGACACTAAATCGGGCACATTTGATGTACCAAGGAATAGACTTTTTCGGTAATAATTCATCTAAACCAAAGTTTAAAAACGTTTTAACGATGCGATATAAACGAAAACTACTCACAACAATTCCTAATTAGACAATACATTAATCATTTTCCTGTTTGGAAATGCTGAATACCTTTGCAGCTAACTCTGCTAACCTTTGCTCTATATTAGCAACTTCGCTAGTAATTTCATTTACTTGTTGGTTAAATGCAGTCAATTGACTTTCGGTAACAACTAAACGCTTTTCATGTACAAGCCATTCACTTGCATCAGCTTGTATTTGCTGGCTAGCAAACTTTAATTTATCCGTTAACCATAATGAAAATTGTGACAGCTTATAAGTAGGGATATCACCAATATGGTGAGCAAATTCAGATTGCCAATCTATGGTTAAGTGTTCAAAAACACTCGCAAACTGTTGTGCTACTTTAATATCACCTAAGATATCGAGTTTACCTTGTTTAATTAATTCAGTGAGTTGCTGTTCTTTTTGTAATTCAACCAAACTTGCAATACTCGTTTTTAGCTGACAATCACTTCGCTCTGTTAACCTTGTTACTAATATCGTTTGCTGGTGAATCGAGAAACTGATCGGAAAAGCAAGTTCAGTTAATTCAAGTGTTAAGGTTTTTTGCTCTAACGGAGTTAATACTTGTAAGCCATGGATATTTAGAGACAAAGCTTTATTGAGTATTTTTTCTATTACTGAACAAAGGGCTTGTTGATGCATAATTTGGCTCATATTTTTGACTCAGTTTTATTAACTGGTAAAAGCTAAAACTTATAGCCTTTATGTAAAGCAACCACACCGTCGGTTAAATTTTTATAAGAGGTTTGCTCAAAACCTGCATCATTCATCATACCTTTTAAGGTTTCTTGATCAGGATGCATACGAATAGACTCAGCTAAATATTGATAGCTGTCGCCATCTTTAGCGACTAAATCACCCATTTTTGGCAAAATATTAAAGGAATAAAAATCATAAATTTTATTGATAATTTCATGCTCTGGCTTAGAAAACTCTAACACAAGTAAACGACCGCCTGGCTTTAATACTCGGTACATTGAACGCAGTGCCATTTCTTTATCGGTAACATTTCGTAAACCAAAAGCAATGGTAATAATATCAAAAGTATTATCTTCAAACGGTAAATATTGTGCGTTCGCTTGTACATATTCTATATTTTGTACTAAGCCTTTATCACGCAATTTATCGCGGCCAACATTTAGCATTGAACTATTAATATCAGCTAAAATAACTTTACCTTCACGGCCAACCAATTTTGAAAATTTAGCCGTTAAATCACCCGTTCCACCGGCCAAATCTAAGACCTTATTACCAGGTCTTACGCCACTAGCGTCAATGGTAAATCGTTTCCATAAGCGGTGAATACCAAACGACATTAAATCGTTCATCACATCATATTGTTGCGCGACAGAATGAAAAACACTGGCCACTTTTGACTCTTTTTCGTTTTTCTCAACGGTTTGGTAGCCAAAATGTGTTGTGTTTTCAGAATCAATGGGATCTTGTTGGCTGACTGTGGGTTGTTCTGAAGATGACATAAGGTTTTCACTAAGCTAAAAAATTAGCAATAGTCTACCGTATTTTCCTGTAATATTTAACACTTCAGATCAAGTAAACTTGCGTGGCAAGTAAATTGGTAATGAACTTTTCAATATTGCTCACTTCTAATGTCTATCAATATCACCTTATCAGGAAATTTTATGTCCATTAAAACGCTACTTCTTGCCGCTATTGGGGGACATCTATTGAGCGGTTGTTCAGCAAAAGAATTATATAACGCTGGTAAAAAACAACAAGAAACACATTGTAATCAATATGTTGGCCATGAAAGAGCACAGTGTTTGCAAGACATTAATCATAAAAGTTATGAAGTTTATCAGCAAGAACGCCAGCAAGTCATCAAAGGTGAAGTTGACGAGCAATAAGATTGAAACTTTGTCTGGCATTTTTCACAAACAAGAAGATCTATTCACCAAAAATCTTTAATGAGTAAATAAGTCGAACACATTCCCTAAAGTACTTGTTTTCCCTCGATAAAACTCGGTATAAGTACAGTTTGCACATATTACGGCAGTGAACTTTCGATTTTGCATATCAAAAATTTTTGACCAGCCGCTGCCCGTGGTTGCAATAGTATCGGTCTCATATTCTTGGCAATCACATTTTGGGCATTTCCAACGATTAGACATAGTATCTCCTTAATAAACGTGTACGATACTTGAGCATCGCCATGAAATGCTTTGCTCAAATCATACTCGCGGTTAATCACTTAATTATCATACCAAATACCGTATTTATCTCCTTGACGTTTTAAAAAGTGATAAAGGTAGGCAATAAATAGCAGCATTAATCCCCCGGTAAGCGCTGCTTCATTAATTAAGCCAAGGCAGCAAAATAAGAAGCCAAAACAATGACCTATTACTTCAATTCTTTTTGCGGTCGCTCTACTTGGCCGTCTTTCCAAAAAATTAAAAATAAACCAAAATTTTAATAATATAGGTAAGGTTTTCCAATTATCTGATTGTTTATTCACCGTAAATTTCTCCTGATTTAATGTTGATATATCAACATCTAAGGCAGCGGCAAGACACTTTAACGATTCTAAACTGGCATTTTTTCCACTCTCAATTCGTTGAATGGTGCGAACATTCAATCCCGACATCTGTGCTAATTGCTCTTGGGAAAGATGACGACTAATGCGTAGCTCTTTTAGAATCATAAAATTATCTCTTCGCTTAAAATGATCAAGATACGTTTTACTGTCTGTGTCTGTTACGACAGTTACCCGACACTATAGCGACATTCTAGTCACAGTGAAAAATTTTACTGATTTCATTTATGATGAAACAAAAACCCTATACGTTTTAACCGGCAATGTTATCGAAATGTCGAACTCAACTTTTCTATCTCTTGCGCTTTATCAGTGACATTTTGACCATTTTCATTCACTTGCTCGGCATTGTTGACATTTTCTTTTGAAATACTATCAATATGATGGACACTTTGATTAATTTCGTTAGCAACAGCGCTTTGTTCTTCAGAAGCAGTCGCTATTTGAGCGGTAACATCGGTAATATCGTCTAACATGGCTTTAATATTTACCATGCTTTCTTTCGATAATTTAGAATCATCAACACATTGTTCTGCATCATCACGACTTGCCAGCATAACTTGACTCCATTGCTGCAAGGTGTTTTGCAATTCAACCACAGAGCCCCTGATTTGCTCAGTTGCCGATTGCGTTCTACTCGCTAATGTTCTCACTTCATCGGCAACTACCGCAAACCCTCTTCCTTGTTCTCCAGCTCTCGCCGCCTCAATTGCCGCATTAAGGGCAAGTAAATTTGTTTGATCGGCAATCCCTTCAATCTCCGACATAATGGTTGAAATTTTATCCGCATCTTCAACTAGGCTATTTGCCGACGTTGCTGCTTTTTCAACTTCACCTGCTAAATGGATGATTTTACTTTGACTGGTTTCAATGGTTGTAATGGTTTTCGAACTTTCATCTTGAATAATAACGACTTTATCATGGGCGCCAGCAGTATTTTTACTGACTTCATCAATGGTTGCTGTCATTTCATTAATAGCAGTTGCCAATTGATTTAGCTGTGAATTCTCTTCAAATAACCCTTCTAGGGTTTTGCTTGAGGTATCTTTCAACTGTTCAGCTAAATCAAGTAAACTTTTTCCTGTGTCGTTGCCTCGACCTAAAATGGTGCGAACTTTCGCTTGCTGTAAAAGGTTGGGATAATTCAATAGACTAAAAATTCCTTTACCAGAGAAAATTAGCCGGGATGGACTATCATAGCTTGCTTTTGTCTCAGAAATTTTCGCCGGCAATAAAATGAATTCATCATTAAAAATCACGACAACTGCCAGTAAAGTCATGAATAAGATACAGGCGGCCACCAAAGAAAAAGCATAAGCCAAATAACCACATGACATAACACAAATTAAGGTGGCTAAAACTCTTTTAACGTTAATATTGGTTGAAAATTCAACGGTATTTTTATCTTGATTCAACGCATCGTATAATGTTTGCGCGGCAACTTTATCTTTTTTGCTGGGTAAAGTGCGAACCGATTGGTAACCAACAATTTTATCATTTTCATACAAAGGGGTTACATAAGCATCAACCCAATAATAATCACCATTTTTACAGCGGTTTTTCACCATGCCTCGCCATGAATCACCCCGTTTTAATTTCTGCCATAAATCAGCAAATGCCGCTTTAGGCATATTTGGGTGGCGAACAATATTATGATGTTGCCCGATAAGCTCTTTGGCACTGTAACCTGCTACTCGACAAAAGTCCTCATTAGCATATTGTATTACCCCTTGAAGATCTGTGATGGAAACAAGCTGCTCGGTTGATGGAAACGTCACTTCATTATTAGTCATGTTCATCTTTAAGTATTAATCCTTACCAGTCTAGCTAAACTAGATTGTCCTTTTTAACTACGACAAAAATTTTTCGGTCTTTTAATATTGGATCAACTCAATAAATATAGCCAATAAAAATTGTATATATTTTTCTCTGAGATATTGATAATTAATAAGTTATCTTCTGTTTGCTATAAAAAAGGGGAAGCAAAAATGCTTCCCCAAAGTAACCTCAAGATTTAGAGGTTAACTAACGCAAGGTTGATCATGAACATTGAGTTATAAAACATATTTCACGGATAACTGTGCATAATTTGAGTCAGCTTCAAGATCCTCTGCGTCAAAGTTACCCACTTCAACCCCATAAGAAAGTTTTGGAGTGATGGCTTTAAAAACATTAACGCCCCAATGTGTACGATCTCTGTCTGACTCTTCGGTTTGTGTATTACCATAGAAGAAATTCGAACGAAGATCTTCCGTCCAAAAATGACGATAAGACACTAAAATTGATGTTGTTTCTTCAACTTCTTCACCCACTAAGTCCGTGGCAGCTGCTGCACCTACATAACGTCCAGTATTGCCACCATGAAGTTGAAAACGAAAATCATCTTTGCCAAAAGTATTTATTCTGCCCGCGATACCATAACCTAACGCTGACTCAGACTCTCCCAATGCAGTTTCAAGTTGTTTAGCAACTGCGGCTACGGAAACATTACCCCAGTCTCCTTTAAAGGTATATTTACCAATCACATCTGGCATGGAATCTTTTGAGCCATATCCCCCAGAGCCCACATAGCCACCATATGATTCAGGATTTTCAATAGACACTTGGAAGCCACCATTGGTATAACGCACTAAGTCTTGGCGAATAAAAGCCGATGCCACTAATGGGCCGCCAAAATCTGCCGCTTCAGCAATAGCACTTGTATTGACAAATGTTGACCAGGTTTGACCTACCGTCCAATTTTTATACTTGATAAACGCATGTCTTAAACGAGGGTGGCGTGAGTTAGTCAGCTTTTCATTACCGCCACCACCAAATAAATCAAATTCAATAAAACCGGTAATATCTCCACTGACGTACTTAGTATTAAAGCGGGTAGAATCGGCATGAAATCGCGTGTTAGAAATTTCATCTTTAACCACATGACCGATCCAAAAGTCATCATTGGTTAATGTTGATGCGGCATTACCATCGATATAGCGAATATCCCCTTGAATATAACCGCCAAAAGTAATGGTATCTGTATCATTGACTTGAATGGAATAACCGGCATTAGCAGAACTTGCTAAAAACAATAAACTAGTCGCCAATAGGCTTTTTTTTCCGTTTAACATTTCACTTTCCCCATAGTTTTTTGTCAGCCTTAGAAAGAAAACAAAACAATCCTCTGGCCATATTTATTGAGTGCTTATAATTTTTATGGTTAATACGGTAGAGAGTTAGATGAAATTTAGGAATTAGACCTAAGTCTACATTTACGGTTATTTTAGGTAGACTTTAGTCTTATATAATCTAGCATTTCGTCTTAAAATCATGATGGACTATCGTATGATGAGCCAACAAACTCTCAGGATTATGCTAGGCTCTACCAGCAAATTTATGTGCGATTAAACTATAATAAAAAGGTTGTTTTCATGAAAAAACTACTCTCTATCACTGTATTAACATTGTTCACTACAGGGTTAGTCCAAGCAAAACAGTTAACGAAAGAGGATTACCAGCAAGCTGAAAAACAACTTTCTGCGACCACAAAAAAATTAGTAACCGGGACGGTTGAATACCCACATTGGTCGAGTGAGAATGCGCTTTATTACCGCAGCCATACCTCTGAGGGCAATAGGTTTTATCGCATTGATGCAAAGAGCAAAAAAAAATCATTCGCTTTTGACCACCAAAAATTAGCTGAAGCGCTTGCCCGTATTACAGAAAGTGACATCAATCAACATAATTTACCTTTTACTACCATTCATTCTTCTGAACAAAACGTCATCACGTTATCAATAAAAAAGCAGAGTTATCGTTGTGATATAACACAATATTTATGTCAAATAGATAAATTGGCCAAAGCATCAAATGAACTGTTAGCGCCAAATGGTAAACACGCAGTTTATATTCAAGATCATAATTTATGGTTGCGCGATATAGCCACCAATAAAACAACTCAACTGACCACTGATGGTATTGAAAATTTTGGCTATTCTACAAATAACGCGGGCTGGGTAAGGCGCTCAACGCCTGTAGTGAAATGGTCTCCCGACTCTAAAAAACTTACTACCTTTAAACATGACAGTAGAAATGTCGGTGAAATGGCCATAGTATCAAGCGCAGTTGGTCATCCAAAAATAGATGTTTGGAAATACCCTTTACCTGGTGATGAGCACATTTTTAAGATTCATCGCGTGGTGATTGATGTTGAAAATGCCAAAGTAACTCCGCTTGATATGGCACCTGATGATCATCGCTCTACCATTACTGATCATGTTGCTGGGCGAGACGGCAGTTTATTAGATATCGATTGGGCTGAAGACAGTAATAGTTTTGCTTTTGTTTCTTCTTCTCGTGATCATAAACAGGCGACATTACGTATCGCCAACGCGAATACAGGCAAAGTGAAAACAATCTTTACCGAAACAGAAGACAGTTTCTTTGAGTCTGGCGTTCAAGGGATTAGCTGGAAGTATCTCGAAAAAAGTAATGAAGTTATCTGGTTTTCACAACGCTCTGATTGGGGACATTTATATTTAATTGATCTTGAGTCAGGCAACATAAAAAAACAAATCACTCGCGGAGACTGGACGGTAATTTCTCTGTTACATGTTAACCAAGATACTGGTAAGTTAATTTTCACCGGCGCTGGTAAAGAAGGTGGCGACCCATATTTTCATTACCTTTATAGTGTAAACAAAGATGGTTCTAACTTGCAGTTATTAACGCCTGAAAAGCAACATCACAGAATTACATTAGCCGACAATGGACAATATTTTCTCGATCGTATTTCAACGTACAACCAAGCAGAGCAGAGTTATATACGCAGCACTGAAAATGGTCAAAGTTTTGCGATTGAAACTATGGATATTGCCAAATTATTACAAACCGGCTGGCAAGCGCCCACCCCCTTTATAGTTAAAGACCGAAATGGTCTGCATGATCTGCACGGTTTAATGTATAAACCATCAAACTTCGACGCAAATAAATCTTATCCTGTCGTCAATTATTTATATCCTGGGCCTCAGGTAGGCAGTATCCGCGGCCGTCATTTCAGAGAAGCGAGAGGAGACAATCAAGCCATTGCCGAATTAGGTTTTATTGTGATAGAAATTGATGCCTTAGGAACACCGGGACGATCGAAAAGTTTCCATGAATTTTATTACGGTAATATGGGCGACAGTGGCATTCCTGATCAAGTTGCCGCGATAAAACAATTAGCACAACAGTACACCTGGATAGATGATTCAAATGTCGGTATTTGGGGGCATTCTGGCGGAGGTTTTGCCTCTACCCGAGCCTTATTACTTTACCCTGATTTTTATCGTGTAGCGGTGTCACAAGCAGGTAATCACGACAATCGAAATTATGCCGATGAATGGGGTGAAAAATTTCATGGTTTAGTCACTGAAAACGAAAGGGGTGAAAGTAATTATGACAGCCAAGCGAATCAATTAATCGCGAAGAATTTGAAAGGTAAATTGCTTATTGCCCATGGCACAACCGACACCAATGTCCACCCCAATAATACATTAGAAGTTGTCAATGCGTTAATTGAAGCAAATAAAGATTTCGACATGATTATGCTACCTAATCGCGGCCATGGTTTTGCTCGTGAACCCTTTATGATGCGTAAACGTTGGGATTATTTTGTTGAGCACTTAATGGGAGCTCAGCCACCAAAAGAATTCACGTTTAAGACGCTTAAAAAATAACGTTTACAATCAATGTTGAAAATAATTATCTAATAAAAATCACTGCAAAATAATTAAAGGGCGCAAAGTTAATAGTACTTAGTGCCCTTTTTTTGTCAGTAATTTAGCGCTTCAACCTATCTTTTGAGCTCATCACTTAGTAAAACTAATTTTGTAAAAAATTGCCTTTGCTGCTTAACTTTGCTTTAGATCAATAATCTAGCTTCAGTAGCATTTATAATGAAGGTAGAAATCAACAGGAGATTACAGATGTCCGAGCAACTGATAAATACCTTAAAAGATAAACAAGTTGAACTCACAAAGCGTGTCGCGGCAATCGAAGCTGACTTTAAAAAAGGTCGCTCTGCCGATTTCTCCGAACAAACCACTGAAAGTGAAAATGATGAGGTGTTAGACGAAATTCTTCAGGAAGCTAAAACAGAGTTATCATTGGTAAAGAATGCCATTTCAAAGCTCCAACAAGGACACTATGGTATTTGTGAATCATGTGATGATGACATAAACCCTGAGCGTTTGAAGGCATTACCTTACACCACTACCTGTATTAAATGTGCTAAATAGGATATTAACATGACTGTAGAAAAACATGATTTACACCACGAATTTCCAGAATTTAATGATGAAATTAGAGCATTAAAAATATCCGACGCTCACTTTTCTCGCCTATTTAAAGAATATCATGAACTTGATCATGAAGTGCATCGTATCGAGCAAGGTGTTGAAAACACTTCAGATGAATATTTAGAGACACAAAAAAAGCAAAGGCTCAAATTAAAAGATCAGCTTTTTGTTATATTAAAAAAAGCGCAAACAGCCGCTTAACAACCTTTCTACCTATCAATTTGGCTAACGTACTCAGTTAGCCATTTAACTATCAATTTTTCACCTTTATTTGAATATAAACTCGACCAACAATTAATATTTCTCTTCGAAGATAAGAGTCAATATCCTCTATTTTTATTCACAGCTTTCAAAAAATTAATGAACGGTGAATATCAACCATTTTACCGGTGCTTTTTGATTTAAAAATCCTGACAGTTGGATAATGGTTACAAACATAAATATTCCAATCCTGATTAAACTTTTAGGTATTTATAATCAGTAGAAAGCTCTTCATTTAGCAACAGGTCGTATTTTGTACATTAGTTAAGTTTTTTCTTACATATAAAACAGATACTTAAAAATAAGTGTAAAGATATGTTGCAAACTACTCTGTTTATTTTTTGTTAATTTTTTGTTTAAAATTTGTTAAATCAATAATTTTAATTATGGTTATAAGACTCGTAATAGATGAGTACACAATAATAATTAACTAAAAATAAGAGATATTTATGAAAATTAAACACTTCAATTATCTGTTAGTTGCGATGTCGGTTTCACTTTCTCCGACGATGATGGCGGCTAATTCAGACGGTATTCTAGCAAAAACCAATAACGGACAAGCGATGTTTTCCTCAGGAAAGCTAGGGACAATTGACGCAACATTTAACATGAAAGAAATGCATAATGTCTTGTCAAATTATGCTAAAACACCATTAGCGAGTAATAATTCATTTATTATCAAAAGAAAATGGCAAGATGAATTAGGTCAAAACCATACTCAATTAACACAAAAAATTAATGGTATTGAAGTCTTTGGTACCAATGTCACCATTCATGCTAAATCAAATAGAGCTCTTAAAGGCTTACAGCAAAATACCGGTAAAAGCGAAATTTATGCAATTTCTGGCGTTATCGCGCATGCTGAACCATTAAAGACTAAAAAGAATGCTGTGCTTAGTGCGACAAGCGCGACCGCACGTGTCATTGAACTTGCTCAAGAAATGGGAGAAGTAACAACTACGCCAGTGCAAGCTTATGTATATTTACCCTTAAGCGAAGAAACCAAACTTGCTTGGCAAGTAGAAGTCACGTGGGATAATGGCGGTGAAGATTTTGGCCGTGATATTTTATATTTTGATGCAAATTCATTCACGTTATTAACACGCCATGCCCAAGTGCATTCGGCAAAAAATTGGCGCTCGTATACCTTACAAAATCAAAGTCAATCTGCTGCACCAGGTCAACTTTTATGTACCAACAACCAAAGCTGTGGTGACGCGTCGGCACAACGTGCCCATGACGGTGCCTCTAAAGTGTATGATTATTATAAAAGCCGTTTCAATCGAAATGGTATCAATAACAATGACATGACTATGATTTCTAGTGTGCATTTAGGTAATAACGTTGCCAATGCTTATTGGACTGGCAGTCAAATGATGTACGGCGATGGTGATGGACAAGTACTCGATGATTTAACGTTAAGTTTCGACGTCATTGGTCATGAGTTAACGCATGGCGTAACACAATATACTGCGAATCTTATTTATAACAATGCCTCAGGCGCATTAAATGAAGCGTGGTCAGATATTTTAGGTGTGGCAGCAAAAGCATATCGTGACAACACCACACAAGCTGACTGGTTATTAGCTGAAGAAAGCTATACTCCTGGCGTTAGTGGCGATGCTATGCGTTATATGAAAAACCCTACTCAAGATAACTACTCTAAAGATTGGTGGCCAGAACGTATTCCTTATGTCAGTAATCCAAGTAACAGCAACGATCAAGGGGGGGTTCACGGTAACTCGGGAATTGCTAATTTAGCTTTCGCTTTGTTGACAGATGGCGGGCAACACCCACGTAATAAATCAAACGCAACTGTCAATGGAATTGGCTTATTAAAAGCTGAACAAATATTTTATCGCGCTTTAACCACGTATATGAATCAAAGTACTAACTTTGCGGGCGCAAGGAGTGCAACGGCGCAAGCTGCGGCTGACCTGTATGGTGCAGGAGAAAAAACAGCGGTCGAAACGGCTTGGTGCGCCGTCGGTGTAGGTGCATGTCCTTCAACTGGTAATACAACCGAGGTATTACAAAATGGTGTAGCAAAAACGGGGATTTCTGGTGCTGCAAAAGCTGAAATGTTTTACACCCTTGATGTACCTGCTGGCGCGACTAACTTAACATTTACCACATCAGGTGGCTCAGGAGACGCAGATCTTTATGTCAAATTTGGCAGTGCTCCTACATTGTCTTCGTCTGATTGCAGTAGTACCACAGCGACCAGTAATGAAAGTTGTAATATCTCCAATGTTCAAGCTGGTACTTATTACGTGATGGTTCAAGCATGGAATCAAATCAGTGGTGTTAGCTTAACCGGAAGTTACCAAGCGAGTACGGGTGGACTTGATCCAATTTATGAAAGCGTGAGTGGCGTGTCTGTCGGGCAATCTGCGTGGAAACGATATACATACACGTTGCCTGCGGGCTATGCAGATATGGATATTTCGATATCTGGAGGCACAGGTGATGCAGACTTATATATCAACTTTGGCTCACAGTCGACTACAAATAACTGGGATTGTCGCCCATGGAAAAACGGAAATAATGAAACTTGTTCGTTTAACAATCCATCGGCAGGCACTTGGTACATAGATATTTATGGATATAGCAGTGCTTCTGGCATCACTTTGTCGTTATCGGCAAATCCATAACACCTTCGAATAACTTCCTATGGTTCACTAGTTAACTAGTGAACCATTTTCTTGTCGTTCAGTAAAATTAAAAAATTCGATTAAACTTTGTCTTTTGGCGCCCCTTCATCACATTTTTTACACACTAATTGCTGACCTAACATGCCATTTCGGCCCTGCTCTGTAACGACCCAAGGGCGATTTATAAAAGGCGGTTGATGTCTGACATGTTGAAAGTGATCACAGGCTAATTCCGCCACCCAATCAGCTTGTTCATCTAAATGATATCCGACAATAGTTTGTTTCATAATATGCAATTACTTCATGATAATTTCAGTGACCACCTGTGTTTTCACTGAGTTAGCAATAAAGCATTGCTCATGCGATTGATGATGCATTTTGGTTAGTTGTGCTTTCGTTGGCTGTTTATCACCCGAAAATTGCACTAACGGTTTTAGCGTGACTTTGGTCATCGAAATTTTCCCTGCTGAATCTTTCTCCATCTGCCCAACAGCATTATCTAGATATGATTCGACAACAAACTTATTTTTTGCAGCGATAGATAGAAAAAAGAGCATATGACAGCTTGATAACGAAGCAATAAAAGCTTCTTCCGGGTCAACATGTTCTGCGACCGAATAAGGTATTGGCACAATGTGGGGCGAAGAAGAAGCTTTTACCTTAGCACCGCCATCAAATGCCCATTCGTGACCTCGACTATATTGATTGTCTATATATTGTTCGTCTGGCTGCTTTGTCCACGAAATGTTGGCAAAATATTCTGACATTACTTGTCCTCGTTTAATAAACACTTATTTTTTATTGCAGGAAAATGCTTGTAAGTTTTGTTACATTCCCTTTTCTATCATAGTTTTAATTGTTTTAGCTTTCACAAAATGATCTAATTGATGAGTTTGGATCCACCAAGTAGCGACTTCCATTAATAGATCCGGTCGGTCATTTTTATTGGCAAAGAAAGCATAAAATGACAACCCAACATTCGGGCCTTTTTTCGCTATTTTTTCTTCGCAAACGTCGATAATTTTAGTTCTTAGTTCATTTCTCATTTTAATTACTTTGCATTTTAGTCAATCACTAACAATGACTTCCTTCAGGCACAATAACGGGTAAATCCATACAAGCATAATCAACCCCATTTTGACTTAACAGACAGGTTAGCTGACCACGATGATGCGTTTGATGGTTAAACAAATGCTGTACAATATCCGCAACCTTCTTGGTTAACAGAACGCCTTCGGTAGTCGTATATGAAATCACTTGTTCACACGCTTGTTCGGTCAAATTTTGACAAAAACAAATGATCAATTCATCAAGGGCTTGGCGACAAGTATTGAGCTGAGTTAATTCTTGATAATAAATATCTTGGGGAGATATGGGGGCAGGAAAGCGGGTAAAATCTGCCAAGGTAAGTTGACCAATATTATGTTGCGCTAAACGTGTTAATAAAACTAAATCACCAAACAGTAAATGATTCCAATAACTCATAATATTGGTAAAAAAAGAATGGCTGTCTTGTTCAAGGATCTCAACAGATAATGGCAAACAGCAATGCATTAATTGCCGATTTATTCGCTGATTATAAAGCGACATCATCTTAAAATTATTCACTAAGCTCAAGAATTTATCTCTTTAGGCAAATGATAAAACAACGAAATTTTTCGACCATTCTCATTGAAAAAGTGTTGTTACCTTACTCTTTTGTAATCAGCCAAAGTGCGTGTAAAATCCCTGGAATATAAAAGAAAATACACAAAATAATATTGATTAATAAGTCTTTTCCAACACCGCTTTTTAAAAACACAGCCACAGGCGGTAACAATAAAGCAATAATAATATGGAGTAATTTATTCATAATGATTTCCTTAAAAGTAAATTCATTCGTGTTATTTATTCTAACTTACAACAAATAGCCATGGATGAACAATGTAAACGTCTTCAAATTTTCAACTTTATATGCACGTAAAGTGAAGCTATTAACGGGAGCAAAGTAGTTGGTAGAAGATAATAAATAAGCTCATCTTCAGTAAAGAAATGTAAAAACCACAACAAGGTAATAATAGCTAATATCACTGACATTATCATTAAGCTGATGCCAATAATTCTACCCGCTTTTTCTGGATCTGAAATTTTATCCTCCTGCCAACCAGCAATTAAACCTCGGCGTCCCTGAAAGGCAATAAAGTATCCCAATACCAAACAAGGTAAAACAGCAGAAAATAAAACAAGTAATCCGCTCAAAGTAAATTCATCCATAAACACTCCTAGTTAACCAAGTATTAGGTTTTTTTAAAGTTGTTATCCCTTAACGTTAAGTCAATTTTTTAAGATAGCCTTTTATTAAATAACACGAAAAACAAACAGGCAAAGCAACCATGGTGAATATTTCAAAGATAACTTCAGAAAGGTTTTCATTAGGCGCCATCAAGATCATCAATATCACACCTATAGTAAACAAGAGCGATAACACAATAGTACCGCCCCAAATGACCTTACGCATAAAAACTTGTTCTCGTTTTGCTAAACTTTTTATACCAATACCCATCATTCTTCCATATTTACTACTGCAAAATTATAAGAAATAATAACGTAAAACCCGTCAAATTGCACAAGTATATTTAAGCCAACTTATTGTATTTTACACCTTTACTGTGTAATTACATACTTACAATAAAAACTCCTTTAACCGTGTTTTATTTGAATAATGGCAGGTTTGTGCGAGCAATAACTCCGCAGTGGCTATTGCGTCATTTAAGGCATTATGCGCAAAATATTGTGGGAGGTGATGTCGCTTTCTTAAGGCGCCTAATCTCAGCTCAGATGGATCATAGGCAACATCTTTTTTATCTAACCTACGTTTGGCGATAGCCAAGGTATCAATGATCGGAAAAGATGGCGCCAAACCATACAATTCAAGACACGCCTGCTGAAGAAACTCGCGTTCTATTCGTGCATAGTGAACTAGCATCACTTTCCCTGCTAACGCCTTTAACAAGGCTTCCACAACCACTTCTAAAGGTTGTCCTTGTTGCTGTTGCTGATCCGTAATTTGATGGATCACAACATTATCCGCTTTGAGTTTTTGCTTAGTATTTATGATTTGATGATAACAAGTATTGAGTTTGATTTGTTGTTGCGACATATCAACAAAACCAACACTCAGTAACTTATCTTGTACAGCATCTAAGCCAGTTGTTTCAAAGTCTACTGCTAAAATATTTACCGCTTGAAAAGCACTGTTTACATCAGGAAAAGGTACCGAAAGAAAATCTTTCAACGGCCCCTCTGGAGCAAGTAAAAGGTTTCGTTTACGTTCAATTTCATAACCGATGAGCCATTTAAATAGCAAGTGATGTCTTAACATAGTAACTCTGTATTAATAAGCCGACTGACGACTGTCTTGCAAGGTTTTAATCACTTTAAAAGCGTCTTTTAAATGCTCACGTTCAAGCTTTGAAATGTGTTTTGGTACGAGATAATTGTCTGGTTGCTCATTCAGTTGCAGTTTTTTTGCTTGATGCTCCATACGTAACAAACCTAAAAATTCATAAGCATCAATTAAATTCGCCGCTGACGCTTTGGTTAACGATGGCGAACCTGCTACTTGCTTTAATCGTTCTATGGTATTGGTTGCGGAGATCCCTTCACTTAAGGCATAAATTCTGGCCAGATCCACAATAGGTGCAATCCCATTATGTTTTAAATCGAGTACGTTTTTATTTTCGCCATTGTTGATCAACACAAAATCGCGAAAAAATCCCAGAGGGGGTCGATTCATTAAAGCATTTTTAGCAAGGTGTGCTAAAAATAACGTATTTCCTTTGGTCTTCTTTAGTAAGCGTTCACGCACTTGTTCAAGCAAAGAAATTTCACCATGAACTGTGGTTAAATCAAAAAAAACACTACTGTTTAGTAAGGCTTTTGGGCTAGGAGTCTCAACCCATTGATTAAAGTATTTATGCCATTTTTTTTGCGGTTGTCGCCATTTTGGGTTTGTCGCCATAATGTCACCTGGACAATAAATAAAACCACATTGCGCGAGCCCATCACAAACAAATGTCGCTAACTTTGCAAACCATTGGTCATCTTCTGGAATCATGTTATCAGCAATTATTAAGGCGTTATCTTGATCTGAGTGGGCAAATTGTTCTTGTCTTGCTTGTGATCCTGCTGCTAACCATGCATACGGTACGGGTGCTTGGCCAAGTTGTTGTTCAGCCAATTCAATTAACCGAATTGTAAAAGCCATGGTAATTGCACTGATACTCTTTCCAACATGATCTGCCGTAGTGCCTAATTTAGCCATACGAATTTGTAACTTTGGCAACAATAAGCTGGTTTCCACAAGTTCATCAATATTTTTAGCTTTACGAATGATATGGGTTAAATTGACCGCATTTTGACTCTCGTTATTCATTAAATCTGTGATAGTCACCATGGCATGAAGTTGATTCTTTTTCATCACAGGCAAATGATGAATGCGCTTTGCCGTCATCAACATTAAAGCGTCATAAGCACTAGCGTCATGATTTATCGTCAACATATTCTCCGTCATAATGCTACTGACCGCTTGAGTAAAATCGAGGCCTGTGGCTATACAACGTTGTCGTAAATCTTTGTCTGTGACAATACCAATCGGCTGCAGCTCTCGCTTGTCACCTTGAAGAATATCTTTGACGATTACTAGGCAAGAAAATTTACGTTCAGTCATTTTAATCGCAGCTTCTTGAATAGAACAATGTTGATCTATGGTCTCAACCGGACTGTGATAAAACTGACTTATACTCGTATTTAATAAAGACGAAGCGATAATTGCGTCTTCATTGATTTGACTCATTTTCTTATTTAATCGCTGCTCTGCACTGTGAACAAAAAAGTTAAGTACCGCTGGATAATCAGCAACTAAAAGCTCAAGCTCTTGATAATCAATACTATATAAAAGTGTGTCTTCCTCTGTATGCACTGTTATTTCTGACGAAACGGGGGGTTGGCAAAACACAGTGCATAAGTCTCCCTCACCGTATTTCCCTAATAATTCATCCAAATGATCACGATAATTTAGCGCACCTTTTCGTATGATAAACAATGGATGAACGGCACAATGCGAAGGAGGTAAAGGTTCGCCTTGATGCAGATAACAAATACTTATCGTATTGACGACTTTACTCAACAATGCGGGAGGCAGTTGATCAAACGGAGGAATCGTTTGCACAAAAGCAGAAATTTCAGCTAACTCAGTGTCCATAATTATCTTTTCAGTCATGGCTATTCTATGTTTGTAGTGCATTTATTCGCGAAAGGCTAACTTTATTTGCGCGATCTAGACTAAAGTGTAATACCTCGGCTTGAAAAACCTTGTTAGTGTTTAAATTAGCTAAGATTCATTATGGATTTTTGCCTTTGCTACATCACTGACATGGTATGGTAAATCTGCAATCAATAATTAATTTTGCTAAATAAAATAACAGGTTAATAAGTGCGTAAAAAAATTATAAAACGCGTATTAGTGAGCTAACAAGCTCAATGCTAGGAGAATAAAATGGAAGACAAACAGTCATATTGGTCAGAGAATCTGCGCCTAATATTTATCTGTCTTGCTATCTGGTTCGTGGTTTCATTTGGTTTCGGTTTGCTGTTAGTAGAGCCATTAAATGAAATTCGATTAGGTGGGTACAAACTAGGTTTCTGGTTTGCACAACAAGGCTCTATTTACACCTTCGTTGGTTTAATTTTCTGGTACGGTAAGAAAATGAACGACTTAGATAAAAAGTATAACGTGGAGGATGCGTAATGGATGAGTTAAGACTCTATACGTGGATCGCAGTTGGCGGTACCTTCTCACTTTATTTCTTTATAGCTTGGTGGGCCCGTGCAGGTTCAACCAGTGAATTTTACGCGGCCGGTGGTGGTATTACCCCATTACAAAATGGTATGGCAATTGGTGCCGACTGGATGAGTGCCGCATCATTTATTTCAATGGCCGGTTTAATTGCTTTTTTAGGGTATGGTGGCTCAGTATTTTTAATGGGCTGGACTGGCGGCTATGTGTTACTCGCCCTATGTTTAGCGCCTTATATGCGAAAACATGGCAAGTTTACCGTCCCAGAATTTATCGGTGATCGCTTTTATTCTAAAACCGCGCGTATTGTTGCAGTGGTTTGTTTAATCATTGCTTCACTCACCTATATCATAGGTCAAATGAAAGGTGTCGGTGTCGCATTTTCACGCTTCTTAGAAGTTGAATATGACATGGGACTCTACATTGGTATGGCGGTTGTGTTTGTTTATGCAACTTTAGGTGGCATGAAAGGTATTACTTATACGCAAATTGCACAATACTGCGTGCTTATTACTGCTTATACGATACCCGCCGTATTTATCTCATTACATTTAACAGGAAACCCCATTCCGCAATTAGGTTTAGGTTCAACACTTGCCGATGGAAGTGGTGTCTACTTACTGGATAAACTTGATACTGTTGTCTCTGAATTAGGCTTTAAGGAATATACAACGTCAACATTAGGGGATGTTGAAATGTTTGCTTATACCTTATCTTTAATGATCGGTACGGCCGGTTTACCTCATGTAATCATGCGTTTTTTCACGGTACCTTCGGTTAAAGCCGCGCGTCAATCTGCTGGCTATGCTTTAGTTTTCATTGCATTGCTTTATACAGTGGCTCCTGCCGTCGGTGCAATGGCTCGATTCAATTTGATGAATACCATCGAACCTGTTGCTGGCCAAAATATGGAATATGCAGAACGTCCACAATGGTTTAAAGAATGGGAAAAAACGGGTTTATTAGCCTTTGAAGATAAAAACGGTGACGGTAAAGTGCAATATAATGCTGATCCAACTACCAATGAAATGGTCAAAGTTGATCGTGACATTATGGTACTTGCAAACCCTGCTATTGCAAATTTACCAAACTGGGTAATTGCCCTAGTTGCCGCCGGTGGTTTGGCAGCCGCATTATCAACCGCAGCTGGTTTGTTATTAGCAATATCTTCGGCGATTTCACATGATTTAATGAAAGGTGTCTTAATTCCTGACATGAGTGAGAAAAATGAATTGCTCGCCAGTCGTATCGTAATGACATTATCAGTTTGTGTCGCTGGCTATCTAGGTTTAAATCCACCTGGCTTTGCCGCAGGAACGGTAGCATTAGCCTTTGGTTTAGCAGCATCTTCAATTTTCCCAGCGTTAATGATGGGGATCTTCTCTAAGAAAATGAGTAGTAAAGCCGCTATTGCCGGTATGTGTTCTGGGCTTGGGGTAACAATGTTATACGTATTCCAACATAAAGGTATAATGTTTATCCCAAGTACAGCATTTTTAGGTGATATGGAACCGAACTGGTTTATGGGTATTTCTCCAAATGCCTTTGGTTCAGTAGGCGCTTTTGTAAACTTCGCTGTTGCGTTTATCGTACTTAAGTTTACCGGCCCCGCTCCTAGCCATATACAAGACTTAGTGACTAACTTCCGTACTCCTCACGGCCAAATTGCAGCGGCTCATGATCATTAAATAAAATGCCAATGCAGTTAACTAACGAATAAATTTAGGCTCCTGTTCTTATGAATTGGAGCCTTTATTGTCAGAATAATTAAAAGATATTGTTTTGACTACTTTGTTTTTCATTGAGCAAAATAGGCAAAACAATATTACATTTATCCATAATAAGCACGATAGGAAATTACATGAATCGTCACACTAAAATCGCTATATTTGTCGCTCCAATATTAATTTTACTCGGCTATGTTTTATCTGACATGTACATGGAGCATGAAGCGAGTAAAACGAAAATTGTTGAATTAGTGCCTTTTGGGCATTGTGATATAAAAAATCAAAAGTGCATTTTAAAGTCTGGAGAATTTGAAATTAATGTGATGGACGATCAAGGGATAACTACAGTTAATTCAACGTACCCACTTGATACCGCTACCTTATTTACGGTCGATAAAAATAATCAAGCCACGCCTTACCAATTAGGTATGAAAGATAGTCCTTATTATTGGAAACGAGAAACGCCACTTGGTAATCTACTTTCAAAGAAAGGTGAGAGTGTTAAGTTAAGGGTAATTATTGAAATAAAAGGCGGCAAATACTTCGCCGAGTTTTATACTCAAACGACTAAATAACCATTAGAATGTAAGCAACTTCAAGGCTAATTCAGGTTTTATATTAGCTTTGCTAAGCACAGTTTCAGCACCTTGCTTTAGAATAGATTGCTTAGTCATTAAAGCGGTCTGTATTGCAAAGTCAGCATCCATAACTCTTGAACGGGCTGCAGATAAATTCATATGCGAATTGCGACTGCTACGGGCAACACTGTCAAGCCCACCCATTTTGGCACCATAATGAGCTCGATTCTCCCCTACCTTATCTATAGCATTCTTCATTGACACTATCGCTTTTTGAGCTTCAGATAAAGGATCTAATGACAAACCAGCTATGTTTAAATCGCCAGCCGTTGAAGGAGTTTTATCTATCTGAATAACATCATCAACGCCGTCGGCTTGAGTAGCAACAAAGACTTGAAACTCACCATCATCATTTTTTTGTTCCGGGTTCGCAGGGCCTAACCCAGTCCAAGTAGCTGTAATATAAAAGCTACCATTTCCCACTACTGATAACATCAACGGTTCAGTTGTTTGATCTATGTGAAGAGTTTCAATCCTTTGCGTAACAGAACCATTATTGTTACCGTCTGATGGACTAGTTCTATCTGCATCACCACCAAAACTAATATTCATGCCATTATAATTGGTCGTATTACTCGCTGTTGCCGAATAAGCTGCTCCGCCACTATTTAAGCTTGAATCATCGTAAGTTGCTGTAGGGGAATACCCATTGGCAACTGTTAACACTGAGTTTTCCACATCAGCCGGAGTACTTATTCCTTTACTATTCCATACATAATCATTTAAATCCGTACCAACAATGTGCTGCCCTGATTGTGTAAATAATTGAATATCATCATCCGCACCTAATGCATCAATCTCAATCGTAACATTGGTAGAACCAGCAGGAATGGAAGCAAATGATTGAATGCCGGAGGCAAAAGATTGTTGTATACCATTACTCACTACATTATCAATACTATTAACAACGGTTGTAGGTATTGCAGAAGGCAATAAGGGGTAATGATCAAAAATATGTGTGGAATAAGCAACTCTATTGATTTCTTCTTTGAGCTCTTGAAATTCAATATCTAAACTTCTTCTATCACTCTTATTTAATGCACCACTGGTAGCCTGAATAGAAAGCTGGTACATACGTTGAACCATGGCACCTACTTCTTCTAAAGCTCCATCAGCAACTTGCGCATAACTAATTCCATCATTTATATTTTTATCGATTGTATCTAGCGTTTTTATTATTGAAGTATGTCGATTACTAATGGCTAGCCCTGCAGCATCATCTGAAGCACTATTTATTCGCTTACCTGACGATAGTTTTTCCATCGCATTATTAATGGCTTTTGTGCTATTGGCAAGATTCCTCTGTGCATTCAGGGATGTGGTATTGGTATTAATGTACATTAATTAATTAGAACTCTACTTCATCAGTGGTAAATAATTATCACTAAAGCAACATACTAAGTTACAAGGCGTAATTTCATTTGATGATAGATACAGCAATTTTCATTCCAACAAAATCAATCACTTAAAACAGGGTGATAGAAAAAGAAATGTCAATTAATTGACCTAAAAATTAAGGCAAACTATTTACTTATTTAAATACTATAAAGCTGTTTTTACTTTTCTCTCTAAAATAACTGGACCAGTTCCTTTTTCAGCGAGTTCATCGTCTTTATTATATAAAGGACAATGATTTAAAGATAAGCAGCCACAACCAATACAGCCACCAAGATAGTCTCTTAAGTTCTCTAAATAGGTGATCCTAGCGGTTAAATCATCTCGCCAGCTGCTCGCCAGTTTTTCCCAATCACGTGTATCAGGGGTTCGGTTATTCGGTAAAGTCGCCAATGCTTTTTTGATCTCTTGTAAACTTATTCCCATTTTTTGCGCCGCTTTGATCACCGATACACGCCTTAATACGTCAGTTTTATAGCGCCGTTGATTACCTTGATTTCGCCAACTTTTAATTAACCCTTTCTCCTCATAGAAATGCAACGCAGACACCTTTACTCCGCATCGTTTTGCTACTTTCCCTACGGTTAGTTTTGCGTCTTCTAATTTATTTTTCATCTATCAATGTCCATAAAAATTATTTTCAAAAAAAGCTTTACCTCAACTTAACTTGAGGTTTTAAAGTATCGTCACTTTCTCCAAAAAAGGCAATTTAAAATGAATAAAAACAAGGTTACTACTAGCAAAAACACTACACTAAGAAATTATTTAGCGAATTCTTTGCACTATTTTAATCAAACAATGCAAAACAAATAATCCCCTCAAAACGATAATAAGGAACACATATGATCTATCTAGAACATTTAAACTTAGTGGTAAAAGATATTCCTGCTGCACTCACTTTTTATCAAGCAGCTTTCCCACATTGGTTTATTCGTAGCCAAGGGCAAAGTGACTGGTATGGTAAACCTCGGGATTGGTTACATTTTGGCGATGATTATCAATATATTACTTTCAATAATAATGGCGAGAATAACAATCGCGATTTAACTGGTCATCAAGTTGGGCTTGCGCATTTTGCTTTTGTCACCAACAATATTGAGCAGGTTATTAACCGATTAGCCAAAGCTGGTTTTGCTATTCATAAACCTGGGGCTGAAGAGCCTTATCGAAAGAACGTTTATTTTGTTGATCCCGATGGTTTTGAAATCGAATTTGTTCAGTATCTCAGTGATCTGCCAGCAGAGCGGAATCTTGAATAAACAACTATAAAGTTATTGGTCGAGTTTCAAACAATATATCCTTGTTAAATAAATATATATTTACAAATATTACTGATTTTTGTTTATCTTCAAACATTTATCTATTTTATTACGCTATACTGTCAAAAGTTTTACACAAATTTTACTCGTAACTTTTAGGATTTATGTTCAACAATCAAGACAATACAGTAAATGGACTTGCTACCGAGGCATTAAATACTGACTTCTATGACGTCATGTTTGGCAGTATTAATACCACAGGGACCATGAGCGCGCTCGAACAAAATACCTTAAATCGAATCGTTAATGTATTAAATAATCCACAGCAATTAAAACAGCATATTCCTGCTTTACCTGCCATGCTGATTAAATTGCTCGATGCGTTAAAAGATCCCCATGCTGATTTTGATACCTTTGTTGATATTATTGAAGTGGACCCTTCTTTTGCTGCAGAGGTTTTAAAAGTCGCAAATACTGCAAAGTATAATCGAACCGATAAAGCCATTATCTATTTAAGCAAAGCCACTTCATTATTAGGCATATCTGGCTTAATGAACATAGCCAGTACGCTACTACTGGCAGAAGTTATTCCATGTAATCCCTTATATTATCAGCTTTATGGGCGGCTAATTTGGGTACATTCAGTTCAATGTGCAACCTTATGTGAAATGCTAGCAAAAGCCGAAAAACATAATACGGCCGATGCATATTTTATTGGTCTTATTCATGATCTTGGGCGCATCATTATTTTCAATTGTATCTCTGAAAATATGGAAAAAACTTTTGCTTCATTAACACCGTGCACAAGAGAATATAAAGCCTTGATGTCAGAAATGTCGATGGATATGACTTATTTTATCGCCAAACAATGGCAACTCCCTCCCATCTATATCGAAGCGCTAAAACAACAACGTGAAAACAATCGTAATGCGTTGAGCGACATACTTTTTAAAGCTAACCGCTTAAGTGAACACTATTTATTATTTCATAAAAAAGCAGTGAAAGAAGATGAATATCAAGCGGTACAGCAAGAGCTTGGCATCAGTGATAAGATTTTTGAAGCGTTTAACGAAGTTGCGCCTACTATTTCTGAAAGTATTACCTGATCATTTTATCCCTAGTACCGACTCAACTTTTCGCATCAAGTGTTTTCATCGGCATATTTGCTTGATATCTTACAACAACAATAAATAACTCTGATAATTTCATGTTCCCTAACTGGCAACTCACCTTAATTAGTATCAGCTATATTGGTTTATTATTTCTTATTGCTCATTTAGGGGATAAATATCGCCATCGGCTCGTGAAAAAAAGCCAAAGTATTATTTATGCATTGTCGCTTGGGGTATATTGCACATCGTGGAGTTTTCTTGGCACTACCGGACAAGCTGCGAGTAACTTTCTATCTCATCTTCCAATATATTTAGGGCCGATCCTGCTTTTTATTTTCGCTTGGCCATTTATACAACGCATTATTCGAACAAGTTTAAAGTTAAATTTAACCTCAATTGCAGATTTACTTGCGGCACGCTTTGGTAAGTCACACAACTTGGCTATATTAATCACCGTAGTAGCTTTAGTTGGCACTATGCCTTATATCGCCTTGCAACTAAAAGCCATTGTCTATTCATTTCAACAACTTCAGGTCAGCAATACCGTCAGTACTTGGGGATTAGGCTTAATAGTCAGTATGATATTAGCAGGTTTTACCATCGTCTTTGGTATTAGAAATATTGATGTGACAGAACGCCACCCTGGGGTTGTATTGGCTATCGCGTTTGAAAGTTTAGTAAAACTTATCGCTTTTCTTGCTGTCGGTATCTTTGTCACGTTTTTCCTTTTTGAATCCCCCAGTGATATCTGGTACCAATCAGGTGCAAATATTCAGCTATATCAAAATTTTAACATGCCAAATTTAATGTCAATGATAGCAATGTTAGTGATTGTCATGGCAGCCTTTTTATCTTTACCACGCCAATTTCAAGTGATGGTCGTTGAATTGAAAGACGAAAAAGACACTTGGCTTAGTCGACGTGTTTTCCCTTTGTATTTATTAGTGTTTGCTTTATTTGCAGCGCCACTAGGGCTTGCTGGTCATATTGTCTTAGGCGACACAATTCCAGCAGATGCTTATGTGCTTTTTTTACCTTGGTCTCAACAACAAACTTGGTTAACGCTTATTGCCTTTTTAGGAGCGATTTCGGCGGCTAGTTCTATGGTGATCATTTCTTCAATCGCGTTAAGTACTATGCTAAGTAATGAAATTGTATTTCCACTATTTTTTCGTTCCAACAAAACGAATCACATTGAGTACAGTAACTTCAGATATCGCTTACTTAAAATTAGAAAACTTTTAGTGCTTTTTGTTATTTTATTAGGTTATGGCGTGTTTTTAATGGCTTCGCCTGATACTTTGAGTTCGCTAGGTGAAGTTGCTTTCGGCGCATTCGCACAACTTACCCCTGCATTAATTGCAGCCTTTTATTGGCGTCGAGCGAGTTTAACTGGGGTATACGGAGGCATATTAGTTGGCTTTACCATGTGGCTAATACTGAATTTTCTGCCACAATTTGGGTTTTATCAGCAGCCTTTTGATGATGGCCTTATTCCCGCCAACAGTTTATCGAGTCTAATAAGTTTAGCCGCAAATATTTTTGTCATGTGGTCGCTTTCGCAAATAAGCCGACAAACGGTGCAAGAACGCGTTCAGGCATCATTATTTTTAGAATGGCAAGCACCAAACTTACTCAGTAGTGGCAAAAATAGGCGCATTGATGATCAAGAGTTAGAGTTATTAGTTTCTCGCTTTGTTGGTATAACCAAAGCCGCCAATAGTTTCGCGAAGTTCCAACGGAATAAAATCAAAAAAGAATTAGGCACGACGGCTTATAATCAAGCATTATTACAACATACAGAAAATACCCTAGCCAGTGTAATGGGCGCGTCTTCGGCACGATTAGTGTTATCTTCTGCCCTTGATGGCAGAGATATCGCGTTAGACGATTTAGCACTGCTTGTTGAAGATGCCTCAAATCAACGCCAGCAATACAGCGAAAACCTACTACAAAGTGCAATAGAGAATGCAAGTGAAGGCATTTCCATTGTCGATAAAGATTTAAACTTGGTGGCTTGGAATAAAAAATATCTCGATATATTTCAATATCCACCGGAATATATTTATAAGGGCGCCCCGATTGAAACCTTAATTCGTTACAACGCTACACGAGGATTATGTGGTTTAGGTGATATAGAAAACCAAGTAAGTAGGCGCTTACACTATTTAAGACAAGGTAGTTCCCATAGCTCTGAACGCCAACAAGACAATGGTAAAGTGATCAGAATAGAGGGTAATCCATTACCCGATGGTGGCTTTGTCATGATGTTTTCCGACATCACTGCGTATCGTCAAGCAGAACAAGTATTGAAAGAAACGAATGTCGATTTAGAAGCGATCATACAAGAACGTACCCAAAAATTAGCACAAGCAAATGATGCCCTTGAGTTAGCAAAAGAAAAAGCCGAACAAGCACATATTAAAAAGAGTTTATATTTAAAAGCTTGTAGTCATGACTTAATGCAACCATTAGAAGCCGCTCGTTTATTTACTTCAGCCTTAACCAGTCAAGATAATTTAAATGAAGTGCAAAAAAGACAGGTGAAAAATATCGATCATTCGTTAAAAGTGGCGAATGATCTGTTAGCCGACTTAGGTGAAATCGCTCGCATTGAAAGTGGTAATATTAAGCCACACTTTACTGCTTTTGCTTTAAATAATTTATTTAAAGAACTTGCAGAAGAATTTTCTGCATCGGCAATTGAGCATGACATACAGTTTCGTCTGGTAGAAACCTCGGCGTGGGTATATTCCGATCGCAACCTCTTACGCCGCATTTTACAAAACTTAATTGGGAATGCTTTTCGTTATGCAAGTCCAGGTAAAGTATTACTCGGCGCAAGGGTGATCAATCAGCAAGTAATAATACAAGTGCTCGATAATGGACCCGGTATTCCCGTTGAAAAACAGTCGTTAGTCTTTGAACAATTTACTCAACTGGACACCCCTCAATCTCAATCTGGCAGAGGGTTAGGTTTAGGGTTAAATATCACGCAAAGTTTAACTCAACTATTAGGTCACGCTTTAGGATTAAAATCAAAAGCATCACAAGGATGTAAGTTTACGATATCCCTTAAAAAGGTATCGCCGGTGTTACAGCCTATGATTGAAAAACCTAGCATCAAGATTGGTTTTAGTGATATTACCGTTATGTGTATTGATAATGATCCAGACGTACTTAGCGGCATGGTTGAACTCTTGACTACATGGCAATGTAATGTCTTAGCCGCGGATTCATTTGAGCAAGCACAATCCTTGTTTGCACAACACAGTAACGATATACAAATTTTATTGGTTGACTACCAACTTGATAATGAACATAACGGCTTAAACTTAATTTCAACATTGAGAAAACAATGCTCGTATCAGATCCCGGCCATTTTAATTACCGCAACCACAGACAGCGATATTGAAGAAAAAACCAAAGCAGCCAATGTTGGTTTCATGCGTAAATTAGTAAAACCCGCTTCACTGAGAGCGATGATGAGTGCTCTACTAACGAAAAGTCTTCAGGATAAATATTCATAAAATGTCCGCCAAACCTTGGTTGACGGGCAAACATTAAGTTAGGTAATCACTTGCTCATCGCTAATGATCATTCCGTTATGGTTGAATCGTGAATATCGAGTTGGCTGATAGCAATTACCGCTTGCGTACGATTACGAACATTAAGCTTTCTGAAAATAGCCGTTGCGTGTGCTTTGATCGTCGCTTCAGAAACATTTAAATCATAAGCAATTTGTTTATTAAGCATGCCTTGAGCAAACATCATTAATATTCGATATTGTTGCTGAGTCAAGCTGGCAACTCGCTCGGCAATCTCGGCATGCTCTTCATTACTAGCATTCATTTGAAATGATTCGGGCAACCAAATATCCCCCATCAATACTTGCACTATGGCTTGGTAAATTATCTCCACTGACGTTGACTTAGGGATAAAACCCGCTGCGCCAAACTCAATCGCTTTCGCAATTGTATCCTGATCTTCATGAGCCGAAACAATCACCACAGGTATTTGTGGAAAATGATTTCGAACATGGATTAACGTGTTAAAACCATGAGCTCCGGGGATATTTAGATCTAATAACAACAAATCACTTTCACTATTCTCTGAAAGCTGTTGTTCTAATTCAGCAATTGTTTGTGCTTCAACCCATTGTGTTTGCGTCAGTTTTGCTTTTAGCGTATTCAACAACGCTTGCCTGAATAATGGGTGATCATCAGCTATTATAATTTTTTCTGGCTGGATCATAGTAAGTTTCCTAAAACTGGGGCAATTTCAGTATACATTGATCATCAATAAAAGCTTCTACGACTAAAGTCTAATATTGCTTTTATTGATCTATTCGACATTTGCAAACCAAGCGATTATTTTGCTGGAATGTTTTTTAGTACGGCCACAAGTAGCTGCCAATATTGCTCAACCGTTTTCACATTGACCTTTTCATCTGGCGAGTGAGGAAACTTAATGGTTGGCCCAAACGACACCATATCCCATGCTGGGTAAGCGGTTTTAAATAAACCACATTCTAAACCAGCATGAATCACCATAATCTCAGGCAATTTACCAAATAATGATTGATATGTATCTCGTACTGTTTTCATGATCGCTGAACTCGTATCAGGTTTCCATCCAGGATAAGCCCCTGAAAACTGAATATCTGCGTTAGCTAAGTTGAAGATAGACTCAACCATAGTTTGCGCTTCTAAACGACCATCATCATGTAAACTACGGATCAACGTCATGGCAATAAATTTTGCCCCTTTACTTCTCATTACTCCTAAGTTTAACGACGTTTCAACAATTCCTTCAATATCATCACTCATACGTAAAACACCATTTGGGCACGCGTTTAACGCACGTAAAATTTGTTTTTGAGTGGTGTTATCCCAACATTGATCAAAGGTTTCTGGCGATATCAATAACAATTCAATACTGTTTTCAACCGCTTGGAGGTTTTCTTGAATAACCGTTAAATAATCAGCTAGTTCGCTTTTTAGCGCAGCCACTTGGTGAGTAGGTATAACAAAACTCGCATCAGCTTCACGAGGAATAGCATTGCGTAAACTACCACCATTAAGTTCAGTCAGTCGAAGATCAAATTTTTCATTTGCATTCAGTAAAAAGCGTATCAATAATTTACAAGCATTGGCTCTACCCGTATGAATATCAACGCCAGAATGCCCACCTTTTAACCCTGAAATGGATAAATTAAATGATTGATAATCAGCGGGGACATCATGGTAGTCAATATTAAATGTTGCAGTGCCATCAATGCCACCTGCACACCCCATATACACTTCACCTTCTTGCTCTGAGTCCGTGTTAATTAAAATTTCACCTTCAAGCCAACCAGCTTTTAAGCCAAAAGCGCCTGTCATACCTGCTTCTTCATCTATCGTCACTAATACTTCTAATGGCCCATGTGCAACATCATCACTGGCTAATATCGCTAAAGCTGACGCTAAACCAATCCCGTTATCAGCCCCTAATGTTGTACCATTCGCTTTAACCCAGGATTCTCCTGCATCATCAAACAAGATAGGCTCAATAGGATCGGTTAAAAAGTTATGATCTTTGTCGGCATTTTTTTGTGGCACCATATCCATATGCGCTTGTAATATCACGCCTTTTCTATCTTCCATTCCTAGTGTTGCAGGTTTTGAAATCGCTAAATTACCTACCTCATCTTCTTTGACGGTTAAACCTTGTTCTGTTGCCCATGATTTGATCCAAGCAGAGATTTTATCTTCATGTTTTGAAGGGTGAGGAATAGCGCAAATGCCAGAAAACATTTGCCAAAGTTTTTGCGGTTGAAGCTGCGATAAAGTACTCACAATTTTTCCTTGAAATTGATAGATTATATTCATTGATTTGATGGTTATATAAACGCTGAATATTCAGCGTTTATTGAGACTCTTAACCTAGAACGATTGATTAAAACGTTCAGAGAGGAGGTCGTTTTTATAACGTTATTTACTTGCCATTAAAAACTGCCATTGATCATTAAAGTTATCACTGGGTTTTTTATCAAAGCCAGAACGAACATACTGACTAATTTTGCCTTCTGCGAAAGCCACTAGAATATTTGCTAACGCCAACTCATTAATCTCAAACCCTTTGCCTTCGCGTAACTTACGTTCTCGTAAAATTTGTTTAAATTGCGATTCTAATTTTTCAAAAAATTGGTTTACCCGAGTTCTTAAACGTTCGTTTTCACCCATTAACGCATCACCCGATAAAATACGGCACATGCCAGGATTACGCTCAGCAAAAACCAATAAGACATGTAATATATGATGGCAACGTATTAGCGCCTCTTTATGATCAGATAATATTAAATTAATCCGAGAAAAGGTTGATTCTTCAATAAATTCAATCAAGCCTTCAAACATTCTCGCTTTCGACGGAAAATGACGGTACAGCGCCGCTTCTGAAACCCCCACTTCTGCAGCTAATTTAGCCGTGGTGATCCGTTGACCAGGACTAGACTGTAACATTAACGCTAAACATTCTAATATTTGCTGTTTACGGTTTGGTTTTTTATTAACCGGCATATTTCCTGTTCTCTATATTTTTTATTAAGAATAATCATGACTTAACAAGCATGAAGGACAATAAGATTGTATAGGGTTCTTTAACGCTTTTCACCCAATTGTTCTGCAATAATGTCGACTAATTTTTCCGCTACATCACTTTTACGCATGAGCGAAATATCTTGTTGAGAAGTCGCACTAAAAACCGTTAATGCATTGTTATCGCTGTTAAAGCCTTGTCCAGAAAGAGCGACATTATTCGCGGCTATTAAATCTAAGTTTTTACGTGTTAATTTATCTAATGCATATTGTTCAACATCTTGTGTTTCAGCAGCAAAGCCAACAGTAAATGGCTTTTCTGATAATGCGGCAACGTCGGCGACAATATCTGGATTTTTTACCAAATTGATTTGCATGTGATGATTATCTGCCGTTTTTTTGATTTTTTGCTCGGCAATTTCAGCCACCCGATAATCGGCTACTGCTGCACAGGCAATAAAAACATCTGCACCTTTCGCTTTTAACAGTGCTTGTTGATGCATTTGCTCAGCACTCATCACGTTAATTAATTCCACTGAGCTAGGTTCAGGTATATTGACAGGACCAGAAATCAACGTAACTTTAGCGCCAGCATTGACCGCCGCCTGAGCAATGGCGTAACCCATTTTTCCCGAACTGTGATTAGATATATAACGCACGGGATCGATCGCTTCGCGAGTAGGACCGGCGGTGATCACCCAATGTTGATTCATTAAAGCCTTTTCTTGATACAACCCACAAACCAGATCTACTAACTCTGGTACATCTAGCAATCGGCCAAAGCCTATGTCGCCACAGGCTTGTTCGCCTTGCCCAGGTCCCCAAATATTGATGTGACGATTTTTTAATTTTTGCATGTTTTCTTGGGTGATTTCTGCATGCCACATTTGTTGATTCATTGCCGGTGCTACCGCAATGGTTGCTTTTGTAGCTAAAACTATGGTGCCTAATAAATCATTGGCTAAACCGTGGGCAATATGTGCAATAGTATTAGCGCTAGCGGGAGCAATTAATAACAAATCTGCCCACTTTGCTAATGCAATATGCCCCATTGCGCGTTCAGCTTCCATATCTAATAAACTATCAGAAACAGGATTTCCAGAAACCGCCTGAAGAGTTAAAGGTGTAATAAATGCTTTCGCGCTTTCAGTCATCACAACACGAACGTCCGCCCCTTGCTCAATCAATCGTCGAACAAGCTCTGGCATTTTATAAGCTGCAATACCGCCGGTAATACCTAAGACAATTTTTTTACCCTGAAGAATTTGCATAACCTGCTAGTCTTAATAATCTAAATCTTTATTTTATATACGATACCATTAATCGTCATCGATGAAAATTGACATTGCAAGGATGCACTTATGTTAAAAGATTGGCCAAGTTCAGAAAAACCAAGAGAAAAATTATTAAATCAAGGCGCAACAAGTTTATCCGACGCTGAACTATTAGCTATTTTTCTGCGTACTGGCGTAAAAGGCTGCCATGTAGTTGATTTAGCAAGGCAGTTAATAGCCAGTTTTGGCAGCATAGCTGCAATCTATCAAGCGTCCGCCGAAGAATTTTGCCAAGTGCGTGGGCTAGGCAAAGCAAAATTTGTCCAATTACAAGCTTGTTTAGAAATGAGTAAACGCTTTCTTGCGGAAGAAATGCGTAACGGACAAGCGTTAACGTCTTCACAAGCAAGTAAAGACTTTTTAATCAGTCAACTTCGTAATGAAACCCATGAAATTTTTGCCGTTTTATTTCTCAACAACCAACATCAAGTGATCACCTTTAAGCGCTTATTTTATGGCACAATCAACGCTTCCGCAGTTTACCCTAGAGTTGTGGTTGAAAAAGCACTACAACATCAATCTAGTGCCGTAATTCTTGCCCATAATCATCCTTCAGGTATTGCAGAAGCCAGCTTTGCAGATAAAAATATTACGGAACAATTAACTCGAGCACTCGCTTTGATTGATATCAGAGTATTAGATCATATGATAGTAGCAGGCCACCAATGTTATTCTTTTGCTGAACATGGTTTATTATAGTCAATGAAATATTTACTTAAAAATCTTGCAAGTCGTTGAATTGACAGTTAGGTTTAAAATATCATGAGAAAGAATAAGGATTGAAATATGTCAGATGATATCCAAACGACTAACAATCAAGAGGGTGAAGAACGTCGTAAATCATTTCGATTAGACATGGAAAAAGAACTAGTAGATATTACTTGGACCAATGATTCTGGACAAGAATTAAACAAGAAAATAGTCTGTGTTGATTTTTCTAAAGGCGGTCTAAAACTCGACTGTGATCAAAGCATTGCGATCAATACTGAAGTAACTATTACGTTTAAAGCGGCAGCAGAAAATTGTCAAATTTTAAAAGGTAAAGTAATACGTTGCCTAGAACAAGATAATGGTTGGTTTGAAGTTGCATTAAAATTGAACTAATAGTGAATAAAATTCAACATTGATTTTTTAAGCTATACTAAAAGATCGGTGCATAAATGAAGCATTAAAGTTGTAGTAGAAGGAATTGGCGAAATGATGATATTAGTTGGTGGTGAAAAAGGTGGCAGTGGTAAAAGTTGCCTTGCGCAAAATTTAGCGGTTTATTTTGCACGTGATAAAAATGCCATCGTTTTAATGGTTGATTGTGATCCACAACGAACCACTTCTGATTGGATACAAGCACGCAATACCGATCCATCTTTACCCGCAATTAACTGTATCCAATTATACGGGAAAATTCGCAATGATTTATTAAGTCTAAATCAGCACTATGACTATGTAATTGTTGATTGTGGCGGTCAAGATAATTTAGCATTACGCGCTGCGATGTCGGTAGCTGAGCATGTTATCATTCCTCTTCGCCCAAAACGTCGTGATTTAAAAACAGTGCCACATATGGAAGATATGTTAAGCACCTGTAAAATGGTTAATCCTAAAATGCTAGCCTCGTTTGTTATTACCCAATGTCCAGCATTGCCAACACAAGCAAACCGTATTTTAGAAGCTAAAGATGTTTGTCGTTCATACGGCATTAATGTGTTAGACGCTGTAACCTATAACCGAAATATTTATGATGACAGTGAAGAACAAGGTTCTTCAGTGATTGAAATAGACCCTGATGGTAAAGCGGCCACTGAAATGAAAGCAATAGCCGAGGAATTACTCGCCATGAAACCGGACAACTCACATGAGTTTATCTGATCTAAAAAAATCCAAGGACGGCAAGCCGCGGAAAAAGGCATTTACCGTAGATGAGTTCATTGCTGACGCAGAGAATTATGCGAAAGGCACACCTGAACTTGTCAGTGAAGATAAAAATCAAACGGTAAATTTGCAACAAGCATTAGCAGCAGCCAAACAATTTGAAGTAAAAAAACAAGCAGAAAGACGGAAAAATAAAGCCGGTAAGCCATTTAGGCATGCAACTTTTACTTTGAGTGAAGAAGCTATCGAACAACTGCAAGAATTGGCAAAAGACAGCCAATTAGCGAAGTCGCATATCATCCGAATCCTAATAGATGAACTATGCAATAAAGATCAACAAAAGAAACTCAATAAACTTTTAGATTCGAATGTAAGCTAAAATTGTTTATTATCCCAACCAAAGCTTGTAGAAAACAGCGTGAAATCGCTGTTTTTTTATACCGAAAAGTGAAAATTAATCATTTAACTGATTAATTTATAAGGAATTAGCAAAGTTCTTTGCTTGGATCGCGATAAAAACTAGATTTCGTTTTTCACTTTCTCTATAATATGCCACCTTTTTCAGGATCCCGGGGCGACGGTCTTGGGGAAAAATAGCTCGAGCTGAAATTAATTTTGGAGTACTCATATGTCTAAAGTTTGCCAAGTAACAGGCAAAAAGCCAATGGTTGGAAACAACCGTTCGCACGCAAGAAACGCGACTCGTCGTCGTTTTTTACCAAACCTTCAAACTCACCGTTTTTGGGTTGAAAGTGAAAATACATTCGTTAAGTTACGTTTAACTCCGAAAGGAATGCGTATTATCGATAAAAAAGGTATTGATGCAGTATTATCTGATATCCGTGCCCGTGGCGAAAAAGTTTAAGGAATCATCATGCGTGATAAAATTCGTTTAGTTTCAAGTGCTGGTACTGGTCATTTTTATACTACAGATAAAAATAAAAAGACTATGCCTGAGAAAATGGAAATCAAAAAGTTTGATCCAAAAGCTCGCAAGCACGTAATGTACAAAGAAGCGAAAATTAAGTAATTTTTGTTTTCAGAATTAAAAACCCAGCTTATTGCTGGGTTTTTTTATGGCTAAAAATAATTACGTATTCACCACATAGTGTTGTTATCCTAACAAATGACTCGTATTATTTTAACTCAACATAAGTTTTCATTAATTCATGAAAGACATTCGATGACAAAGCCTATAAATATCCGTAAAGCATTAAACTCCGATCACGACTTTATTCTTTCTTTATCGCCTGATTTAGCCAATGTCGCTAAGTTATCTTGGCATAGCGACAACACTGTGCTGCAAATGCAAGATAAATACGCACTTGAAATGCTCAACAATGCACCTGAGCCAAACATAACACTCATTGCTGAGCAGGATGGCACGCCATTAGGCTTTATTCTCGCCAGCAGCCATAAAGACGATATTTCAGAAGAAATGTGCGGCACCGTTAATTTGTTAGCGGTATCTTCAAGCGCTCAAAAAATGGGGGTTGGAAAATTATTAATAAACTCAGTAGAGCAATGGGCAAAAAATCAGAGCTATCGTTTATTACACTTAGAGGTATTCGCAAATAACAGCAATGCACAACGCTTTTACGAAAATTTAGGTTTTGAACCTGAAATGCTCAATATGATTAAACCCCTAAAATAGAAACGAATACGTTTTTATTTTCACTTTCTTTTGTCACTAAAAGCAAAAAGGCTGTTAACTTGCGTTAACAGCCTTTCTTAAATCATTTTTTGATTACGGTCTAATTGTAATATCGGGCGAGGTATTAATTTCACCTTCATCATTAATTGTCGCTGCATTTCCATCACATAATAAAATAGCTAAGCTACCTCTTGCTTGGCTATTACGGATAAAAGCAAGGTCGTAGCCAAATTGAGTTAAGCTACTAGCCGCAAATTTTTGCGCAAGCGATAGCTTGTCCCATAATGAAGAATGTTCAGGCGTATATTGCCTTCTTTCTAATAACACTTCTCTCTCTAATACAGCTTGCACGTGTCTACCTTTACAATCAACGAGGATCTTATGTTTAAAATATAATCGGACATTATCCTAGTTGGTTTTATAATTCAACAATTGCAGCGAATTAAATTGTAATTTTCCAACTGGTACAAGCAGTCTATTCCAATCACGACTATATTACTTATATAATTACAAATATGTTTATTATGAGAAATATAGATTATGAGCCAAGTTTTAAAAGATCTACTCACCCTTTTATCGTTAGAAAAAATTGAGCAAGGTTTATATCGTGGCCAAAGCCAAGATTTAGGATTTAAAGCACTTTTTGGTGGACAAGTTATGGGGCAAGCTTTATCAGCGGCTCAAGAAAGTGTTGAGGTCGACAGGCATGTCCATTCACTACATTCATACTTTTTACGCCCAGGTGACGCAGCAAAGCCGGTTATTTATGAAGTTGAAAATATTCGTGACGGACGCAGTTTTAATACCCGAAGAGTTAAAGCCATTCAAAACGGCCAAGCAATCTTTTATATGACGGCTTCTTTTCAATTAGAAGAAAAGGGCTTTGATCATCAAAATGAAATGCCGGATGTTGTAGGTCCCGATGAGTTACCTTCATTCACTGACTTTATTTTTGATAATCAGCAATATATCCCGGAAAATGTTCGTGGTAAATTTCTTTCCGAAAAACCAATCGAGTTAAAACCCGTAGAGCAATATAATTGGATAAAGCCTGAAAAATCAGAGCCTATCTGTCATATGTGGATAAAAGCGAATGGTCAATTGCCAGATGACCCACGCATACATAAATATATGCTTGCTTATACATCAGATTTTCACTTTTTACCCACCGCATTATTTAGCCATGGTGTCAGCCATTGGCAGCCTAACTTTCAAATAGCGACCATTGACCATGCAATGTGGTTTCATCGACCATTTCGCTTTGATGATTGGTTATTATATGTCATGGAAAGCCCAACAAGTGTTGGTGGTAGAGGCTTAGTTAGAGGACAAATATATAACCAAGCCGGTGATTTAGTTGCAACAACAATGCAAGAAGGCGTGATAAGACAACGTTAAGCGACTTTTTAACGGTGTCGCCAATCATCACCACTTGGGTGTTGAAAAATGCGTAAATCAAACACGGGCGCCATCGCAAAGAGGTGATCAAAAATATCCGCTTGTATTGCCTCGTAATTCACCCAATTTTGGTCATTACTGAAAAAATATAACTCTAACGGTAAGCCAGTTGCTGTCGCAGGAAGCTGTCTTACCATGCATGTCATTTGATGGTGTACTTTTTCATGCTGTTGCAAAAATTCCTCAATATAAGCGCGAAAAGTGCCGACATTCGTTAATTTGCGTTGGTTGACATAATCAGTGTCTTTTAATGCTAATTGTTTGGAGTGCTCAGAAATTTCTTGTAACTTCCTTGCTAAGTAATCCTTTAATAAATGAATTTCTTTAAGTTGTTCAATTTTCTCCGCTTGGTAAAAATGAATACTACCAATATCGATAATTATCGTACGTTTGATACGACGTCCGCCTGATGCAAACATGTCACGCCAATTTTTAAAGGAACCACTGATCAATGCATATGTTGGCACGGTCGTCACTGTTCGATCAAAGTTTTGCACTTTTACGGTGTTTAAACCAATTTCAAGTACATCGCCATCAGCGCCATATTGAGGAATTTCAATCCAATCACCGGGAGCTAGCATTCGGTTCGCTGATATTTGAATACTCGCGACCAGTCCTTTAATGGTATCTTGAAAAACTAACAGTAATACGGCCGTTAAAGCTCCTAAACCACTCAATAAATATATCGGTGATTTATCTAGCACAAACGAAATAGATAAAATAGTCGCCACTAAATAGACAACTAACTTTATCACCTGAATACTTGCATTTAAGGGTAAATAACGATCTTTCGCTGTTTCTTTTGAAAGGCTGTTTATAACATTGAGCAATGCTCCTATGGTACGTGCAACCTGAAAAGTTATCGCAACTTTAGCTAGTACCAAGAGAAAATTCAGTATGAATGGCTCATCAATAACAAATTGTGGAATTAAAAACCAAAAAATAATGATGGGGATCAATAAAGCAATTCGGGTAAATACATGATGTTCAAAAATCAAATCGTCCCAAGTGTTTCGAGAATGTGAAACGAGTTTTTGAATGGCAACTAACAACTTATGTTTTACTAAATAATAGGCAATCGCACTGATCACAAAGATGATTGCACAACCAACGAGCATTGAAGCAATAGCTAAATTTTCAGGAGCAACCCCTTGCTCCGTTAACCATGATGAAAGTAAAGCTATCATAAAATGTCCTTATTGGTTCTGTTGATGAAACTCGGCCAATTTTTTGTCTTTATCTAACCAAAGCTGGTTAACCCACTTTTGAAACTGAATTTTATGAGCACGATCATTAACATAATCACCCTTTAATGATTGATCAATATCTTTTATTCCTATATCCACGCGGATTTCTTTCACTCGGCCACAAATAAAATCGATAAAGGTTGGCGTGCCATCAGGATAGTATATGGTAATGTCTAAAACTTTGTTTAACTGATCTCCCATTGTAGACAGCACAAAGCCAATGCCACCCGCTTTGGGTTTTAATAAATATTGAAACGGTGAATTTTGCTTTTCATATTTTACT
This sequence comes from Thalassotalea sp. SU-HH00458, assembly GCF_040362795.1. Classification (NCBI taxonomy): domain Bacteria; kingdom Pseudomonadati; phylum Pseudomonadota; class Gammaproteobacteria; order Alteromonadales; family Colwelliaceae; genus Thalassotalea; species Thalassotalea sp. SU-HH00458. The sequence goes on along the minus strand of NZ_BAABWW010000005.1, from coordinate 18,777 downwards.
TTTGTAAAACGAGTCCCTTCAATAAAATTCATAATACTGACAGGCTTATGCCTGAACTTTTCACAAGCCTTTTGTGTCGTTTCGATATCTTTCCCTTTTAAATGAGGATTTTTTTTGACGAAACTTTGGCTATATCGTTTCATAAACGGGAAATCGAGTGCCCACCAAGCAACTCCAAGAAAAGGTACATAAATTAGTTCTTTTTTTAAAAAGAATTTCAAAAAAGGTATTTTGCCATGAAGAATGCGTTGCAAGACAACAATATCAACCCAACTTTGATGATTTGATATCACTAAATACCATTGTCTTTTTTCAAGTTGTTCTAAACCTGTTACCACTAACTGAGTGGTATTAAATAATTTTTGAATGAGGGTATTTACCGCCACCCAATTACTCGCCATATTATCCAGTAAATAGCTAAAAAACTTGCGCCATAAATTTAAAGGAATAAGCGCTTTAAGCAAGGAAAACAGTACAATCGGCAACAACCAAAAAAGAGTGTTAACGGTATAAAAAATCATTGAGATAAAACCAATGAGGTAAGCAGGTAAAAAATTTAACATCACTTAAGCCAATACAATCACGTTTATTCTTGTCCGATATAATAAATCGAATTTATCTTGCTTTCAGCTAATATTTTACCCTTTTTCCACATATCTACATATAGATGTACTAAGGATGGTTATTTTTTTACCATTATTATTTAACCTTAGAGATAATCCGGCGATATTCTTACGTTAAATACTACAAAATACCCCTTAATCAACCGTTATTGCCTAAAGCTACTAAAAAGAGCAATCTCTTCTAATAAATGACTAAAATATCATTGCATCTCACCGCGCTTTCAGGGCATGCTATAACTAATTATCATGGGGAAACGTAATGAATTTTAATCGTGCTGTCATCAAAGTGGGCAGTGCCTTAGTATCACCCGATGCAAAAGGCTGTAGTGGCATGTATTTATTAGCCATCGCTCGCTTTATCACCGAATGCCAACAAGCAGGCAAAGAAATAATTTTAGTGTCATCTGGCAGTGTTGCTGCTGGCCGACAACTTATTCAGCACGGTGCTAATGTTCCTTCAATTCCGACCAAGCAAGCCATGGCATCTGTTGGTCAAATGCAGATGATGGCAAATTGGCAGCGTTTTTTTGATCAGCCTTGTAGTCAATTATTAATTACCCATGCTGATCTAAAAAATCGTGAACGCTATATTAATATTAAAAACACCCTCCGCATTTTACTCGCCAATCATGTTATTCCCATTGTGAATGAAAACGATACGGTGGCAACAGATGAATTAAAAGTGGGTGATAATGACAATCTTGCTGCTCTTGTTGCTTTAGTGAGTGAAGCTGATTGCTTGTTTATTCTCAGTGACATTGATGGTGTTTACGATCAAGACCCACGCGATAATCCAGATGCGGTACTGATACCAGAAATTAGTGAAATCACTGATGAAATTTATGCCATGGCAGGCACCACCAATAATCCTATCGCAACGGGTGGCATGAAAACCAAAATTCAAGCGGCTGAAAAAGCAGTAGAAAACGGTATCGAAACCTACATTTTAAATGGTCGAAATAGCGAAATATTCGACGCCTTATTAAAAGGCGAAAACCCTGGCACTCGCTTTAAAGCCAATCAAACAGCAACCAAAGCACGAAAACATTGGCTCAAGCACACTTTAAAAAGTCATGGCAGTGTTAGTTTAGATAATGGCGCGGCAAATGCAGTGATCAATAAAGGTGCTTCATTACTACCTTCAGGCATTGTTGAAGTCAGTGGTAATTTTGCCGCCGGTGAATCAATTAATATCATCGACAGTAAAACAGCTGCAATCATCGCGAAAGGGATTAGCCAATATAGTCAAAGAGATTTATTGCGTATAAAGGGTTGTAAAAGCAATCAAATCACCAACATTTTAGGCTGTTGTCCAAGCAAAGTCGTGATTCATCGAGATGATATGGTGATTTTATAATTGATTACGCGATAGCTACTTTTTACTCAATATAATTAACATTTAACCCTTAGACTTTTACATCAAAATGGCTAAGTAAAGAGAAAATTCATGACACAATTTAATATGGCAGAAAATGCCAAGCTGGTTAGAAAAGCCTCTCGAGTGGTTGCTCAACTGACCACGTCAGAAAAAAATCAATTATTGTCAAAAATGGCACAAGCGATAGAAGATAATAGCGATACTATTATTCAAGAAAACGCCAAAGACATTCGTGCAGGTAAAACGAAAGGCTTAAGTGATGCCATGCTCGATCGGTTATTATTAACTGAACAACGCATTACCGACATTGCCGACGCGATTCGTGAAATCATTACTCTGGCAGATCCGGTAGGCAATATTGCAAATTTAGCGTTGCGGCCAAATGGTATGCAAGTGGGTAAAATGCGCATTCCGTTAGGCGTGATTGCGATGATTTATGAATCGCGCCCGAATGTGACAGCCGAAGCAGCCGCCTTGTGCATTAAATCAGGTAATGCTGTGATTTTGCGTGGCGGCTCTGAAGCTATTTACAGTAACGTTGCGCTGGCAAACTGCTTGCATCAGGTCTTAGAGAGCCAAGGCATCGACAAAAATATTGTCTCGGTTATACCTGACACGAGTCGTGAAATTATTAATGAGTTATTAAAACAAAGTGACAGTATTGATTTAGTGATCCCTCGCGGCGGTGAAGGATTAATTCGCTATGTCACCGAAAACAGCCAGATCCCTGTCATTCAACATTTTAAAGGCGTGTGTCATTTGTATATTGATAAATATGCCGACTTAACCAAAGCAGTTAACATTTTAGTGAATGGTAAAACACAGCGCCCAAGTGCCTGTAATTCAATAGAAACGTTATTGGTACATCAAGATATTGCTGTAGAATTTTTACCTTTAGCAGCAAAAGCACTTGCTGATTCAGCCCAAGTAAAAGTACATGCTTGTGAAAAAAGCTTACCTTATTTTACCGGAGCAACGTTAGCGTCAGCTGACGATTATCATGCTGAATATTTAGCACAAGAAATAGCCGTCAAAATAGTGGACAGTTTTAACGAAAGTATTGAACACATTAACGAATATTCTTCTGATCATACCGAAGTAATTGTTAGCCAAGATACCAGTCGTACACAGCAATTTGTTCGTGCAATTAACTCTTCTGTGGTGATGATAAATGCTTCTTCGCGCTTTTCAGATGGCGGGCAATTAGGATTAGGTTCTGAAATTGGTATTTCAACCAGTAAATTACATGCTTATGGACCGATGGGGTTATCATCTTTAACGACTGAAAAATTTGTCGTGATTGGTGATGGTCAAGTAAGGGACTAACTTTTGCAATCATTTGATACTGGAAAGGTTTATGAATAAAGATTTAAAATTTTCTTTAAAATGGGCTTTTTCTGGTGTAGTTATAGGTTTAATCGCATTTATTTATAACTACACCATGGCGCCAATTTCGCTGCCGGGCTATGAGATATTAGCTTGGCCAGCAATGTTTGGCTTGCAGTTCTTTAGTGAAGAAACGGCTTTCTGGCCTAAATTTATCATTTTTATAACGAGTCAATATCTCGCGTACTTTTTGATGATATTTACTTTTAGAAAAATTTTAAGGCTTTATCAAAGTAAACATTGATTGCAAAAACATGGATTGTAGAAAACATGGCTTGAAATAGTGTCGATAAAAAAGAAAGCACCGTTAGGCGTTACTAAAATGCTCACGACTACCTAGCCAGCGATCGATCAAGGCAACCGCATTATCTGGATGTTGTTTCCATAACAAATAAGCTTGTTGCTGAATGTCAGGGATTAAATCGGCATCTCGCAGTAAGTCGGCGATTTTCAAATCAGCTAAACCGGTTTGTTTAGTACCGAGCAATTCACCAGGGCCTCTAATTTCAAGATCTTTTTGCGCAATCACAAAACCATCATTGCTTTCTCTTAACACCGCTAAACGTTTCGTTGCTGTTTTCGATAAAGGGCTTTTATACATCAATACGCAATGAGAGGCGACCGATCCTCGACCAACTCGACCACGTAATTGATGTAATTGCGCTAATCCCAATCGCTCAGGATTTTCAATGACCATTAAACTCGAATTAGGCACATCAACGCCCACTTCAATGACAGTAGTCGCCACTAATAAATGCAACTCGCCCGCTTTAAAGGATTCCATCACCGCTTGTTTTTCTGCGCCTTTCATTCGGCCATGTACTAAACCAATTTTTAATTCGGGTAAATGTGCTTGTAAATAAACTGCGGTATCTTCTGCTGCTTGGCATTGCAACACTTCTGATTCTTCAATCAAGGTACATACCCAATAAGCTTGGCGATTTTCATTGATGCACGACTGACGAATACGTTCAACAACATCGTCACGTCTCGAATCCGGTAAAGCCACGGTAGTAATTGGCGTTCTTCCCGGTGGTAGTTCATCAATAACAGAGGTGTCTAAATCAGCATAGGCTGTCATCGCTAATGTGCGAGGAATAGGCGTTGCCGTCATAATTAATTGATGCGGATAATTGCCTTGAAATGCGCCTTTTTCTCTTAGTGATAAACGTTGATGAACACCAAATCTATGCTGTTCATCGATGATAATGAGCGCTAATTTATGAAAAACCACTTGCTCTTGAAATAAAGCATGCGTGCCAACCACCATTTGCATATTGCCATTTTCAATATGTTCCAATGCGTGATTTCGCGCTTTCGCTTTGGTTTTTCCGGCTAACCAACCAACGGTAATATTGAGCGGTTCAAACCATTTTTGAAAACTAATCGCATGTTGTTCTGCCAAAATTTCGGTTGGTGCCATTAAGGCAACTTGAAAACCTTCGCTAATTGCCGTTATTGCGGCTAATGCTGCAACCAATGTTTTGCCTGAGCCAACATCACCTTGTACGAGGCGCATCATAGGCTGATCTTTGGCTAGGTCTTGACGAATTTCTTTTACTACTCGCGCTTGGGCATTGGTAGGCGAAAAAGGTAAAGACGTTAAAAATGCTGACTCAACCTTTTCATCTACTTGTAAGCTAACCGCTTGATGTACATCACTTGATTCACGCAGTTTTAGCATACTTAAATTATGGGCAAGTAACTCTTCTTTAATTAAACGCAGTTGCGCGGGATGCTTTCCGGCTTCTAATTGTAAAACGGATGTATCGGGGGTTGGTCGATGAATAAAAGCTAAGGCTTGTGCGAGTGAATAACTTTCGTGATTAAAATTTTCAGGTAAAAGCTCTTCCACTTGTCCACGTTTAAGACGTATTAATGCTTGTTCGGTTAAATTACGCAGCGATATTTGCCTTAAGCCATCAGTGGTTGGATACACAGGCGTTAAGGTTTCTTCGACTGGCGTTAATGGTTTGTCTTGATCGAGCGGTTTATATTCAGGATGAATGATTTCAAACCCTCTGCCGCCACGTTGAATTTCGCCATAACAGCGAATGTTTAAACCTACTGATAGATTATTTTTTTGGGCAGCGGAAAAATGAAAAAAACGTAAATTAACCGAGCCTGTGCCATCGTTGACAGTCACTACCATCATACGACGGCGACCTTGCACAATTTGGTTTTGAGTGATTTCACCGATAATATTGGTAAAGATGCCCGGCATGCAATCTCGAATAGCAGTGACTCGAGTGCGATCTTCATAACGATTAGGCAGGTGAAATAATAAGTCTTGTAACGAGTGCAAACCTATTTTTTCGAGCTTTTCGGCCATGCTAGGGCCAACACCTTTCAGTGTTGTGATGGCGATACGCGCGAGATTTCCAATTCCTTTTTGAGTTTCTGGCACGTTCACACCTAACTGTTATTCACTATCAAGCTCTTGCCACGCTTCTTGCGTCATCTGCATTTGTTGCCACCAATCATCGGAAGCAACAATTTGCCCGTTTTCATCAATTTCAGGATAAGGTAACCCTTTACGTTTACAAGCACTGGCAAAAATAGGGTGGCCACCTTCAAATAAAAATCGTTGACGACGCTCATAAGAAATACTTGGCTTGTCATACATACCAGCCGCTTTACGTTGCCGCTGAGCTTCATACAAAACAACCGAGTTGGCAACAGACACGTTTAATGATTGCACCATGCCAACCATAGGAATGATAATATCTTGATCAGCCAGTTCCAGCGCAGCAGGGGAAGCACCAAACTTCTCTTGCCCCAAAACTATTGCGGTAGGTTTGGTGTAATCTATTTCTCGAAAATCGACAGAAGTATCGGAAAGGTTCGTCACTAACACTTGCATCTTTTGACGCTTTAATTCTGCAATAGCATCTTCAGTTGACGTGTAATTATGGACATCCACCCAATTTTGACTACCGGCAGCACTGCCGCCAGACACGCGCATACGCTCATTTTTCCACACGGCATGAACATCACTGATACCAATAGCATCAGCCGTTCTCACTACCGCTGCAAGGTTATGCGTTTTATGAACGCCTTCCATACAAACGGTTAGGTCAGGTTGGCGATGATCTAACATCGCATTAATTCTTTTTAATCTTTCTGGAGTCATTACACTTCACATTTAAACATTAAGGGAATCGCTTAAAACCGAATACAAGCCCCAAAAAAGTGTTATTAACCTACGTTAGGTAATTCCATAACACCGTCAATTTCAATCGCAACATCTTTCGGCAACCTTGAAACTTGTACCGCCGCTCTTGCAGGATACGGCTGTTGAAAGTATTGACTCATTACGTCATTCACTGTGGCAAACTGGCTTAAATCCATTAAAAAGATATTCACTTTTACCATGTCATTTAGTGTGCCACCAGCAGCGTCACATACCGCAGATAAGTTTTTAAACACTTGATGTGCTTGGGCAGCAAAGTCATCTGAAACCACTTCCATGGTTTCTGGCACCAATGGAATTTGACCTGAAAGATATACAGTATTGTTGACTTTAACCGCTTGGCTGTATGTGCCAATTGCGCTCGGCGCGTTCTCGGTATTAATAATCGTTTTCATAATTTTCCTAAATTCTTTTTACTTGTTACGTACAACTCGTTGTACATCAACCATTACTTTAATTTTTCGAATGATATCGGCTAAGTGAACTCGGTTTCGGCAGGTAATTTCCATATCAATGACATATAAACCTGATTCTTTTTCACCCGAATTAAGGGTGTGAACATTAGAGCCACCACGTGCCACAACATTGGTTAATGCCGCTAGCGCACCTTGATGGTTGACAATTTCAACCCGCAATTTAGCAATAAAATCTCTATCGATATCGGTGTCCCATCTTACCGGGAATAATTGAGATTCCTTTGTGCCTTTAATATTTTTACAGCTTTGCTGATGCACAATTAAGCCTTTACCCGGACTTAAATAGGCAAGAATGCCATCGCCAGGAATAGGACGACAACATTTACCATAGCTAACCAACATACCTTCCGTGCCTTTAATCGGCATTTTCGCTTTGGTCGGTGAAGGCGCTATTTCACTGTCTTCCGTAAACTCATCCGTTAAACGGCGAGCAATACCAATACTTAGCGCATTCCCTAAGCCAATATTGATCAGCAATTCATCTAAATTTTTATTGTCAGTTTCCTTCACAACTTGATCAATTTTCGCTTGATCAATATCTTCAATCTCAATTTTTCCTAATGCGTGATTAAGCAATCGACGACCGAGTGCATACGATTCAGTTTGCTCTTGGGAACGTAAATAAGTACGAATTTGTAATCGAGCTTTCGCCGTTACAACAAAGTTTAACCAAGTTGCATTAGGTCTTGCTGCAGAAGAGGTGATAACCTCAATCGTTTGGCCTGAGTCTAACGGTTGACTGAGAGGATGTGGTTTACGGTCAACTTTAACGCCCACACATGAATTACCAACATCGGTATGCACCGCATAAGCGAAATCAACCGCAGTTGCTCCCATCGGCAATTCAATGATTCTGCCGTCAGGTGTAAAAACATAAATTTCTTCAGGGAATAAATCCGATTTTACATTTTCGATAAATTCAAATGAACTACCAGCACTTTGTTGTAATTCCAATAAGCTTTGCATCCAACGGCTTGCTTTCATTTGAGCCGTAGTGCCACTTTCATCACCATCTTGTTTATATAACCAATGAGCGGCAACACCTTTGTCGGCCATTTGGTCCATATCATTGGTACGAATTTGTATTTCAACAGGAATACCATGAGGCCCAATTAATGAGGTATGAAGCGATTGATAACCATTGGTTTTTGGTATGGCAATATAGTCTTTAAAACGCCCTTCAATGGGCTTAAATAAATTATGAACAGCCCCTAATGCGCGATAACAATCATCTATTTTATTATCAACCACAACCCTAAAGGCATAAATGTCCATCACTTCATTAAACATTAATTCTTTATTGAGCATTTTTCGGTAGATAGAAAAAAGGTGCTTTTCACGTCCCACCACTTTGGCACTAATACCACTTTCTTCAAGCCGAGCGGCTATTTCTTCTTGAATGTTTTGAACAATTTCTTTTCGATTACCGCGCGCTTGTTTGACTGCTGATTTTAACGCGCGAGAACGCATGGGGTACAAGGCTTCAAAGCCTAAAACTTCTAACTCATTTTTAATATCATGAATACCCAAACGATTAGCGATAGGGGCATAAATATCAAGTGTTTCACGAGCGATTCGACGTCGTTTATCGGGTCTTAACGATTCAAGCGTACGCATATTATGGGTACGATCAGCAAGCTTGATCAGAATAACGCGGATATCTTGCACCATAGCAAGTACCATTTTACGGAAGTTTTCCGCCTGCATTTCTTCTTTGTTATCAAACTTTAATTTATCTAGCTTACTTACACCTTCAACAAGCTCTGCAACTGTGTGACCAAATAATTCTGCTAATTCATCTTTGGTGGTTTCAGTATCTTCAATGACATCGTGTAATAGCGCCGCCATTAACGTTTCATGGTCAAGGTGCATTTTCGCTAAATTATAAGCAACAGCAACAGGATGCGTAATATATGGCTCACCACTAGAACGCATCTGCCCTTCATGTGCATCTCGAGCGACAATATAGGCTTGCTTAAGTAGATCTATTTGTACTTTTGATAAATAGCTAGAAACGAGTTCTTTTAGTGGTTCAAAAAGGTACACACATTTTCCTGTAAGATAGCTGAGCGAAGTGAAACGTATTGATATTAAGAATACGATGAATTAACAGGAATACCAAGCACCAAAGGCATCTCTGTGAAACATTATTTTTGCAATAAAAAACGCGCAATCATGAAGTCATAATTACGCGCTATTGTTCGATAAAGCTAAAGGCGAATCCGCCATTAACGTTATTGTTGTTGCTCTTGACCACCAACAATAGCCGCAACAGCTGCGAGCTCTGCAGATTCTTGTTGTACTTGCTCATGACGATCAGTTTCATTCATCACTTCAGTTGTGATTAAACCTTCTTCGATTTCACGCAAAGCAATAACAGTAGGTTTGTCATTTTCTTCTTCAACCAAAGGATCTTTTCCACCCGTAGCAATTTGACGAGCACGACGAGATGCAATTAACACCAAGTCAAAACGATTACCGATTTTATCTACGGCATCTTCAACAGTTACGCGAGCCATTTGGTCACTCCAACGTTTAAAATTTATAAAATAGTTGCGTAGTTTACTATGTGCTTAATCGTTAGCCAATAGATCTTTGAATAAAAGTTGATGATTTTCTATTTGTTGGCTACGTTTTAAGCGTTGATTGTTCACAATAGTCGTTAAATCAGCCAGCGCTTGCTCAAAATCGTCGTTAACAATGATGTAATCAAACTCTTGATAATGTGAACACTCGGCTTTAGCTTGTGCCATTCTGCTTGCGATCACTTCTTCACTGTCTTGTCCGCGAGAGCGAAGTCGTTCTTCAAGTGCTTGCCTAGAAGGTGGACTTATAAAAATAGTGGTGACATCTGGTTTTTTCATTCGCACTTGTTGAGCGCCTTGCCAATCAATATCAAGAAAAACGTCAATCCCTTTTGCTAATTGGTTATCAATGGCCACTTCAGAAGTACCATAGTAATTACCAAAAACTTCGGCATACTCATAAAAATCATGGTTGTCGATTTGTTGCTTAAATTTTTCAACACTTACAAAGTGATAATGCTGACCATCAACTTCTCCCGGCCTTGGTTGGCGCGTGGTGTGAGATACTGACACTTGCATTTCACGTGAACTTGCTTGTTTTAACAACGCAGAGATCAAGCTCGACTTTCCTGCGCCACTGGGCGCTGAAAGGATAAATAAATTACCTGAAGTAGCCACGCTACCCTCCAAATTTTGACAATATTTTCGGCACTATACCGAAAATCACGCTTTTTTCCTACGTTTAAGCGAGGCTGAATCTTTATCAAGATGCCAACTACAGCCTTAAGTATGAAAGAATTGCTGTATTTTTCGTCAACAATTCACTACAAGTAACCAAAATTAATATAGAGTAAAAACTCTTTATAGTATCTTTTATATACAAAGTTTTGCTATGATAGCGCTGTCATTTTTATTTTAGTTGTATAGAAAGGGTCATTACGTGCTTAGTTTAAAAAATAATGTCTTAGTCGTTTTGGTATGTATCAGTAGTGTATTTGCCACTACAGCAAAAGCAGGATTAATTGATTTAGGTGTAGATCTAAGTACCGTAGATAAATATACCTTTGCCGTTGGCGGTGCTAGCTCGAGCTTAATTTTAGGTAGCGAAGCTGAAATTTTTGGCAGTGTTGCCTCACAATATTATTTGTCGACAGCGCCCAGCGTAAAAATTCATGGCGATGCTTGTTACCAAGCAAGTGGCATGGGACCCAATACAACCCTGGATGGTTTTTCTGGCACCTGCGATGAAATCAATCAACTGGAGTCGGTCATTGCGCAAGCCAATGCTTTTGCAACCGCCTTAACAGGCGAGAGCATCAGCGATATCACTGGTACTTTTACCTTAGATGCGAGTGCTCAAAATGTTTACTCTGTTAATGAAATTCATTTAGCGACAGGGGAATTTCTCACCATCTCAGGGAATGCTGATGATCAAGTTATCATCAATGTTGCCGGTAATATTAAAGTAGGATCTTTGGCAGGTATTTTATTAACCGGCGGAATATCTAGCGCAAACGTGCTTTTTAATTTCAGCAATAATTTTGCTCAAAATGAGTTTAATTTTGGTGGCGCAAATATTAGTGGAACGTTTTTAGGCAATAATACCTCTTACATTATGGGTGATGGCGCAACGCTTGATGATGTTCGCTTTTATACTAATAAACATTTACAAGCTAATGTACAAGTGGTTCGTACTAAAGAGCCTTCAGTCGAAGTTCCAGAGCCTTCAACCATTTTAATGTTAATGGCTGGATTATTTGTGGTTTTGATGCGCTCGAAAATTAAACCCAATTAATCTTCTTGAAACATCGAATATCAGCAAATAAAAAACGGATAACGATCACTCGTTATCCGTTTTGTGTCTTTATAACGACAAATAAATTACAACACTTTAGCAATCGATTCAGCTAAATAGTCAACGTTTGAGTTAGCAATACCAGCGATACTCATACGACTAGAGCCTACCATGTAAATACTGTACTCATCTTGAAGTTGTTGCACTTGCTCTGGGGTTATCCCTAAGAATGAGAACATCCCCATTTGACGAGTAATAAAACTGAAATCTCGTGTAACACCTTTTTCAATCAGTTTATCAACCAATAATTGACGATTACCATTAATGCGATCACGCATTTCTTTTAACTCTGCGAACCACTGATGTCGCAATTCATCAGAATGCAAAATGGTTTCAACTAGCGCAGCACCATGCGCTGGCGGCATCGAATAAATAACACGAATAACATACAGTAATACTGAGTTGGCCACATCAACTGCTGCCGATGATTGACCAATAATGGTGATTGCGCCAATACGCTCTCGATATAAACCAAAGTTCTTTGAACAAGAACTACACACAATCATTTCTTCAACGCTGTCGGCCATTAAACGTAAGCCGTAAGCGTCTTCGTCTAAGCCTTCGCCAAATCCTTGATAAGCCATGTCGACCACAGGTAAAAAGCCAACTGATTTCGCCACCTCAGCCACTTGTTGCCATTGTTCGTTATTTAAGTCCATACCACTGGGGTTATGACAACAAGCATGTAATAACACAGCATCGTCAGCACTTACTTCTTTAAGTGTTGCTAACATGCCATCAAAATCAAGCGTCTTATTTTCGTAATCATAATAAGGATAAGTTTTGACGGTTAAACCTGCCGCTTCAAACAAACCGGTATGGTTTGCCCAGGTTGGATTACTCACCCAAATAGTCGCGCCTGCTTTACACGATTTAATAAATTCAGCGGCAACACGTAATGCGCCAGTGCCACCTGGAGTAGAAACCGTGCGAGCGCGGTTTTCGAGTAATACTTTGTGATGACCAAAAATCAATTTGCTCATTTCATCATTAAATACAGGTGATCCGGTAGGGCCAATATACACTTTGGTATCTTCATTATCGTTACGATATTTTTCAGCTTTCTTTACACAATCTAAAATTGCGGTATGACCTGCTTCATCTTTATAAACCCCCACACCTAAATCAATTTTCTGAGGGTTAGCATCTTCACGATATTTTGCTAATAATCCTAAAATAGGATCGGCTGGCAATGCCTTTAAGCGACCAAACATGACTCCGTTTACCTTATACAATGATCGGGATTTAACAAACGTTACGCCTTCGCAATATTTGCTTTTACAAACCCCTGAGATTAAAGCGCAAGCATAGCCCTAATAGGGACAAAATTAAAGGTCATTTTAATGGAACTCTGTGGTTATCTATGATGGAAGTGTAGTGGATAGGTTACATAGTATGTACAGTTATATGGCTGTCACCCACTAGAAGCGAAACTGCGCATTTAACATCATTTGTTGCTGAGATAAATTTGTCTTTATGCCCATTCCCGCACGATTATCAGCTTGACTATTCATCGCCGCACCTTCGATACCTAATTGCCAATTTGATGTTAATTGATAACGCCACGTTGCAGTTATCCCTTCTCCTTGGCTGGCATTGGGGTCAAGTAGCCAATCATCAACATCAGTGACCTCAAAATAATCATACCTAAGTGAGAAACGATGTTTGTCCATTTTATGACTGAGCATAATAAAGTGGCTATGGAAACGATTATCAATGCCTCGGCTCCTGCCCATTGCAGTCTTACCCGACATTAGCTGAGCGATAATTCGAGTTTGCCCGTTAAACTTATAAAGCCATGCAGCACTTGAAAAACTGGTATCCCATGCGTATTGCCCGGTACTTCGATTAACAACAGCCGGATCGCCATTGTTGTCATAATAATAAAAACGAAACTGTGATTTTTTTAAATAATCCCAGTGTATTCCAGCATAATAACCAAACCGACCATCTATCTCAGTAAATGGTAGTACTTGATTCGCTTGAAATCGTAATTGTGGTGTACTTAAAGAGGCTATCGGGGCAAATTTTATCGATTCATTAAACAGGGTTTGGCGATCGTGCATTGCCCAACCTCGCCAAGAAAGCAAAGTGCCTGCTGGATCATTGCCTTTGAAGGTTGCACCAACAAAAGTAAAACTATGCGCGCTTCTATAACTCCGCCCTGGCAGTTTAAACGTTGCTTCAAGACCAAAGGTTCTTAACTCTTCCCCTACCCAACTATTAATGGCTGAATTGGTATAGTTATAAGGCGAAATCCAACCAATGTCAGGGTTCTCTAAAGAGAGCAAAGGATAAAACCCGCCCACGCGAACATGCCACTTATATTTACTTTGGCTTAAAGGCTGATATTTAACGTAAGCTTGGCTAAAGCCGAGCGTTGACTCAGGATCTTGATAAGCATTTAGCACGCCATGAGCAGACCAAGCCGTACTCAAATCTTGTCTGAATTCGATTAATCCTTGTGATAAAACAATGCCGTCGTGTTCACTATCAAAACGATAAAGACCAACACCACCTTGCTGCCAGCTTAACTGGTTATCACCATGAATAGCGCTTGCTTGTATTAAGCCATTTACTTGGGCATGTACGGTAAAACTGCCAACAAAAATACAAATGATTAAAAAACGTAAACAATTACTCATAATCATCAAACTCATCTATTTCAATGGGAATAATAGCTTTTACTGCTTGTTTGAGCTGATAGCTAAACCGATCCGCAGAAAGCTGAATAGTCTCTTTTTCAACTTGGCTAAAGTCGGTAAAACCTTCATGCCACAAGTTTAATGTATATTCGCCATGTTCAACATTTAAAGACACTTGCCCTTGCTCATCGGTAATGGCATAAAACGGACTATCAACAACCACGATAAAACTTAACATCCAGTCATGTATATTACAGCCAAGCTCAACTACGCCTGTTTGCTCAAAAACGACTGGTGATTGAGGCTGCCCATGATAAAGCTTTAATTCAAAAGTTTTACTTTTAGAAAACGAATATACGTGATGCATAATCGAATCAGCATTTGGAAATTCAACTTTAGCGTGCTGAGGAACCACTAATATATGAGGAATGAATTGCCTTTCTTTCTGCATCATAATGAAAGGCGTTTCTATGGGTTTCACTGGTTGGATATTGTCTTTCGAAGTAAGCCAAACCACAGTGTTGGGCAAAGGTTGTTGTTTTTCATCGTAAATTGTAAAAGTCACCGCATGACTTTTTAACACAACAAAAAACATGGTAATAATGAAAGAAAATTTTATCATTTTAAACTTTTTATTTATGAATAATCATCATGATGAACCGTCATATTGGCATGTTAATAAAGCCTGCACAATAGCCAATGCCATGACTTTTTTGCACTGTGATTATTCTTAGAAATTATTAGTGATTGCGGCAATAAAGCCAATTAATCCACCAAATACTCCCCCCCACACCACTAACCAGCCCAAATGTTTACGGATCATCTCTTGGATAATTTCTTTGACTAATTGCGGCGTTAATTCATTTAATCGTTTTTCAATAATATCACTCACTTTTTCACGCATTTCCGCCATCACATTCGGCTGTTCAAGCTCTTTGCGCATGATTAAGTTAAACTCATCACTTTGAGAGATAGTGATCACACTCCCTTTCATTTTTTCGATAAAAGGTTCCCGTAATGGCTGGAGCGCTTCGCTGCCACCAACCATTGCCAGCATACCGCCAAACGATGAATTTTCAATAACTTGCACTAAATCATCAAACGCGGGACTTAAGTCAACTTGTTCAATAATGGGCGCTAAATCTATACCTGCGGCATTGCCAGTGCCACCGCTTTCACCTGAAAGAAAACGATCAATGTTTTCCTCAGTAAAAAACTGCTCCATCATTAAATGACGGATACCTTGTTTAAATTCTTCAAAGCGAGCGGGAATAACTCCAGAGCCATATAAAAATGGCACCTTTTCAAAAAGCATGTGAATTGCTATCCAGTTAGTGATCGCGCCTGATAATGCGAAAACACCTATGGTAAAGATCAAATGATGACTAAAGACATGCCCAACAATAATACAGGCTAAAGCAAGTAAATTAGTAACAACGCTTTTGTTCACAAAACACTCCAATTTCACACAGTTTTTATCGTAATATATTAACAATATCATGGTTTAACACCAAGAGAATCCTGTATAGTAAAACCAATAACAACAAAAAGAGTACATGGATATGATGAAAAAATTCACCGTAGTAATTATTAGCTTATTAACGGTTTTCAATGCAGTTGCCTCTGACAAGGAATGGCGTACATTAGACCCAGAAAATGCTATTTTATTAACACTTCCTCATGGCAAGGTCGTTATTGAACTAGCGCCACAGTTTTCGCCAAATCATGTAAAGCGCTTTAAAACCCTTGCGCAAAAAGGCCATTATGATGGTAATAAATTTTATCGAGTTATCGACGGTTTTGTCGCTCAAGGAGGGCCTGAAGACGGCAGTATAAAAGACAAAACCATATCAGAGTTAAAGATAGAAGCTGATTTTTCTATCGATAAAAACTGGACATTTACTCTTGTTCAGCAAAACGATTTATTTGCCGAACAAACCGGCTTTAAAGAGGGTTTTGCGTTGGGAAAAAGTGATAAAGAAAATAAAGCATGGATGTTACATTGTCCAGGCGTAATTGCGATGGCTCGCACAAATGCTCCTGACACCGCAACGAGCCACTTTTATATCACCAATGGACAAGCACCAAGATACTTAGACCGTATAATGACTGTATTTGGTCGAGTGGTTTATGGCATGGATCATGTTCAAGCAATTACACGTACTTCGGTTATTGAAGGAGACACGCCTGTCGATCCAAAAGACTTCACTCCGATGGTAAAAGTGCAATTAATGAGTGACTTACCAAAAGAGCAACAAATTCGTTTAGAAATTAAAAATACCGAACACCCAAGCTACGCGAAAAAATTATCTGATAGAAGAAAACGTGAAAGCGCGTTTTTCTATAAAAAGCCGCCACCCGTATTAGATATTTGCCAAACACCTGTTGGTGTGAGAATGATTAAATAATTATCTGAGGTTTCCGGCTTTAATCGATATTAAGCCGGAAATCTCTGAACTAGTGATGTGTTGTCTTTTCTTTTAAAGCGGCTTTACTCGCTTTCTCTCTGTCTATTTCTTGTTGAATTTTCTTAAACAACGGTGAGTTCTTTTTGTATTCATCACCTATTTTATTAAAATAATTTAGCACTTTATCGATAAATAATTGCTCATAAATCGACATTTTCCTTTCCACCATTTCTCCGTCTATATATTCAACACCATATGTTTGATTTTTTGGTTTGGTTCCATCGATAGGAATGAGTAAAAAAAACTTAGCATTAACAGAGCGACATGATTTAAATGGCTTGAAAATAAAAGAGCAAAAGACAATGTCATCTAAAATAACCGTTTCATTAAGATAGATAAGCTCGTTGACATAGTGTTCTTCTATACCCTTTAATAAAAACTCTCTCGGTAACAATTCTTGATTTGCAACGCTCTGAAAAGAAAGAAAAATAAATATAATAAATATTGTGATAGCTTTCATAAATATCCTTATTGATGAAGTTGATGCATATTATTATCAGTTAAAAATTATTACTTAATTCCAAATAATTATGGGCTTTTTTGCCAAATTTTATCTGAGTCTTCAAGGTATGCAGCTAACGCTGCAGAGCCATACCAAGGGTATAATTCTGCGGCTAACAAATTAGCGTTAATCGCGGGATCTGTTTGCATTAACGCTTCCGCTTCTTCTATGCTCGCCACGTCTAAGATAAAGATACCACGATATGATTTATCATTTTTACCGATAGGTCCTGCAACAATAAGCTTTTTTTCTTCAACCAATCGATTAATGTTTGCCATATGACCATTAAATAATTCGCTAATTTTTGCTTGGTCTTCCGTTTTATTACTACCTGTTTTCAACATAACCAAAACAAAACTTTTCATACCATACTCATCACCATCATATTTAGCCGCTATCTTGGCATCATAATTAGGGTTAGTATTTTCTGCATATGCAGGAAAAAGACAAAACGTCAGTAGTAACATTAATATCAGCGATTTCAATGACATATTTATTCCTTAAATGATTGATTATAAACTATTATTTATACCATATTTTTACCACATCAAAAACACGTTCACCTTCTGGAGTTTTCACAACAACTTCATCATCGACTGCTTTCCCAATTAAGGCGCGCGCCATTGGAGAATCAATACTGATTTCTCCAGTTTTAGCATTCCACTCATCCGGACCAACAACGCGATAAGTGACTTCTTGATCATCCTCGTTTAACAAGGTAACCCAAGCGCCGAAAAAGACTTTACCTTCTTGTTTCGCATCGTAGTAAACAATGGTTAGTTCTTCGGTGCGTTTCACTAAAAAACGAACGCGGCGATCAATTTCTCTTAATCGTTTTTTGCCGTAAATATATTCAGCGTTTTCACTTCTGTCACCTTGAGCTGCTGCTTCTGAAACAGAACGAGTAATACGTGGACGCTCTTCCTTCCAAAGATATTTTAGTTCTTTGTCTAAACGGTCCCAGCCCTCACGGGTGATGTAATTGGATTTTCTCATTCAGGCATTTTAACGATAGCAGAGAAAGAAGACTATAAGAAAATAGCGACAGCGACACTTTCTTTAAATCTATAGAGTCTTTTAAAGGGGTCGGTGACAGATAAGACTTATTATCATTTGCAAAACTACTCATTGCTAACGGGCCGACCTCTTTGAGGATAACCTATAACCCTACCCAGCGCTTTCTCAATCGCGAGTTTAAATTTTTTATCCCCTAGAGGCATTGAAAACAATGCCGCATTCGTTATTTCCTGGCACACATTAGGCGCCAACTCGCTATTAAATAATGCTTTATATTTTTGACAAACCTTTAATTCATTTTCCCCAAGCGCTATGTAACTTGGATGAGCAACTAACTTTTTTCGCTGTCTTAGGCCGGTATTGACATGGTAGCTTGACCATTTATATTCTGCGGGATGATTGACCATATTCGCCCTTACTGGGTTCAATTCTATATAACGCATACAAGCAAGTAGGTAAGCATCTTCATCAACTAAGCTCGCTTTAAAACGTCCTTCAAATAACGTGCCTGTTCGACTAAGTTCTTTATTGATGTATTGCACATAACGTCTACCAATTGACTGCATTACTAATGAGATACCTGTTTCATCATTTGGGGTCATCAGCAAATGAATATGATTTGTCATTAACACGTAAGCATGTAGATCCACATCATATTTTTCGCAGGCTTGTGCCAAGCATTCTAAATAGAATGAGTAATCTAGCTCTG
>NZ_BAABWW010000004.1:0-417696 GCF_040362795.1 Thalassotalea sp. SU-HH00458 | reverse complement strand
TAGAAAAGCTCGACTATTATGTCGGGCTTTTCGTCCCTGTGGAGGGGTTCCCGAGTGGCCAAAGGGATCAGACTGTAAATCTGACGGCTCCGCCTTCGGTGGTTCGAATCCACCTCCCTCCACCATCATTCTAAAGCCCGTAGCAACAGCTGCGGGCTTTTTCATATATAGAATATTATCTTTAATTTATACATTTAATTTAAAGTATGTATTTATTAAGAATATAAACTTATCAGTAAGTTAACTTAATAAAAACCTGATAATTCAACGAGTACATATTGGGATTTAACTAGAAAAGATTGATCAATTAATAAAGCTGTATAAGATTAAAGAATAAATGGCTAAATAAAATAACTACTATAATGCCTTATGAAAAAAGTACTCATCATTGAAGATGATAATTTGGTTTCCTTTTCTTTAAAAGTTCAATTAGAAAATAAAGGTTTTGAAGTTGCACAGGTTTTTAATGGCTCTGCTGCGATAAGAAAAGTTATCAGTATTAATCCCGATATTATTCTATTAGATATCAATTTACCGGATAAAAATGGTTTTGAAATTTGCCAAGAACTTAGAGAGTTCTACCAAGGAGGCATTGTTTTTTTAACCGCGTCTGATTCTATTGAAGCTGAAGTTACATCATTTGGTTTAGGGGCTGATGATTATGTCAATAAAAAAGCTCCTTTTGAAATACTCTATCAACGAATTAAACGGTTAGGTGTGCGACCTAAAGCGATTGATGTGAATCAAGTAATACTTTTTGATGATATAGAATTTCAACCAAATAATGCGGATTGTTATTATGAAGGGCAAGCATTACGTCTGACCCAAGAAGAATATGAACTATTCTATTTTATTGCGACAAAGCGAGGTGAGATAGTTTCACGACAATTGATTTTAAAAGTATTAAAAGGGGCTGATTATAATGGAATTGATCGCTCGATAGATATTAAAATAGCGAGAATTCGCCGGAAATTAAAGCGAGTTGGGTTATCTGAACAAATAATTAAATCTGTTAGATCTAAGGGCTATCAATTTAACTACCCAGTACATTAAATTGCAGTTAAATACACTATACTGTATTCTTCACCGCCGCAAAAAATCAACCGATTTAAACATCTAAGAGAACCAATATGAGTTTTTCCTCATTAGCCTTATCAAGTAAAATTTTATCTGCCATTGAAAAGAAAGGTTATACAGAGCCATCACCTATTCAAGCGCAAGCTATTCCTGCGGTTCTATCGGGTAAAGATGTCATGGCTGCAGCACAAACAGGTACAGGAAAAACAGCGGGTTTTACCTTACCTATTTTACAGTTATTGATAAAAGGGCAAAAAGCCAAAGCTAATCACACACGAGTATTAGTATTGACACCCACAAGAGAGTTAGCGGCACAAGTCGCAGAAAGTGTCGCTACTTATGGTGCTGAGTTACCATTAACTTCTGCGGTAGTGTTTGGTGGAGTAAAAATTAACCCTCAAATGATGCGCTTGAGGCAAGGCACGGATATTTTAGTAG
This sequence comes from Thalassotalea sp. SU-HH00458, assembly GCF_040362795.1. Lineage (NCBI taxonomy): Bacteria > Pseudomonadati > Pseudomonadota > Gammaproteobacteria > Alteromonadales > Colwelliaceae > Thalassotalea > Thalassotalea sp. SU-HH00458. The sequence goes on along the minus strand of NZ_BAABWW010000004.1, from coordinate 416,181 downwards.
CTACCCCCGGTCGTTTGTTAGATCTATATAATCAAAATGCCATTAAGTTTTCTCAAATTGAAATGTTTGTCCTTGATGAAGCTGACAGAATGCTTGATATGGGCTTCATTCGTGATATTAAAAAAATAATCGCACTACTGCCTCAACAACGTCAAAATCTATTATTCTCTGCGACATTTTCTCCCGACATTAGAGCGTTAGCCAAAGGGTTAGTCAATAACCCAGTTGAAATTTCTGTGAGCCCTGAAAATACTACAGCAAAAACAGTACAGCAAATCGTTATTCCAACGGATAAAAAGAAGAAAGCTAAGTTAGTCAGTTATTTAATTAAAGAAAATAATTGGCAACAAGTACTGATTTTCACACGAACCAAGCATGGCGCGAATAAATTAACCCGTGATCTAGAATCGCAAGGCATTAATGCTGCGGCAATTCATGGCAATAAAAGCCAAGGCGCGCGCACCAAGGCTTTAGCGAATTTTAAATCGGGTGAAGTAAGGGTGTTAGTTGCTACAGATATTGCTGCTCGTGGCTTAGATATAGACCAACTTCCACAGGTCGTTAATTTTGAATTACCCAACGTACCTGAAGATTATGTTCATAGAATTGGCCGAACAGGTCGTGCAGGAGCAGAAGGTCATGCCATTTCATTAGTGTGTGCGGATGAACATAAAGAATTACAAGACATTGAATATGTTATTCAACAGCATATAACCCGTAAAGTTGAACCTGGATTTGAAGCAATAAATGAATTACCACCATCGCGAGCTATTCGACCGTTAAAAGCTAAAAAGCCTAAGAAAATAAAAGCGAATAAATCAGAACATAAAGATGGTCAACGTTCGGCGGCAAACGCTAAGGGAAATAAGCCGCCAAGTAAGAATAAAAAGCATACTGATACAAGTAAGCGAGAAAATAGCAATACAAAACCAGGTCGAAGAAAACCACAGTCTGCCAAGCAAACATCAACTAAATCGACGTCTAAACCGGCAACTAACTCGGTTAAAAAGAAGGTTGACCCATATAAGGCTAGTCGTTAAAAACACGTAGGATGCTATTTTCGTTTTGCCAACCACTTGTCTAGATTATTAGCAAATGCTTGGCGATCGCTTTGGCTAATAGGTGGAACGCCTCCTGTTTCAATACCACTTGACCGTAGTGTATCCATAAAGTCACGCATATTTAGTCTTTGCTTAATGTTACTGGTAGAATAAAGCTCACCTCTTGGGTTTAAAGCCGTACAGCCTTTTTCGATAACTTCTGCCGCTAACGGAATGTCTGCAGTAATAACTAAATCATCTTTATTTGCACGCTTAACAATTTCATCATCGGCAACATCAAAACCAGCACTGACTTGAATAAAGCTTATAACTTTAGAAGGCGGAGTTTTTAAGTAGTGATTCGCTAGTAAAGTCGTCGGCGTGTTCGTTCGTTCAGCGGCGCGAAACAGGATTTCTTTAATCACCACCGGACAAGCATCTGCGTCTACCCAAATTTTCATAATAATCCTTGTTAATTTACGTTAAACGTAATGCGTGGTTGGGCATTTTTAGCACTATCAATTTGCGGAGTACATAATAACAACCTTGAACTGGCAATATTGTATTCGTCGACGATTGTCTGCTTAAAATTTTCAACACGTAATAATGACAGTTGATGTAGCTTATCTATGAGTTTGCTATCAGTTATTTTATCTCCAACATTCAAACCTACATCGACAGGAGTTGCAACAGGGCATAAAGTCACTTGTGTGTCTGATTTATCTTTTAATAATGCCGCGAATTGTTTGATGAAAGTTTGCTGTTCGTTTGATATCTCAGATTGAGTGGCCGTAAAAGGTAAATCATTGAAACGCACTTTCAGTAACATTTTACCGGCAGTCATCGCAACACTAACCACATTGGCATAAGGTACAAAGGTGGTCATCAGATAATCTTTAGCAGCCATCATAGTTGCTTTCTTCACTAATAACGACATGAATCCAGAGAGCCCGAACGAAGGGTCATTAGTATTACCAGAAATCGGCAATGATAAATCGACATTCCCCTTACTGTCTTTCAACATGCCTAATGCGACTGAAAAAGGGATTGCCGTTTGATCTTTAAGTGAGTCTGCTTCATGATCATCAGCGGCGGTAAAATCAAAACCACGTAATAAGATATTCGAGTTACCGGAAATTTTGTCGCCGGTTAATTTAGTATCTATGTTGAAATCTAGCTGGCCAGTTTTTATTTCAAAACTCAACGCATTTTTAATATATGACGAGACCGCAGGTAAACTGACTTCGTTGATCCCACCTTTTAAAGCATAGTAGGGCTGTTCAACAAATGGTTGCATTACGCTGTTAAAATCAAAGTGTGCATATCGATTATTTTTGCCACGTAGTTTTAACGTACTTTCAAGTTCAGGGTGACGAGAATTTAACTGATTAAACTGTAATTCTTCTATTGTAAATTCTTGTTGAAAAGCAGGCTTGACGCTGTGATCTTTAAAATTGATTTTTGCGTTATTCATCAAATGAAAATCATTTAAACTAAAATCAAAGACTGTTTTTTGACTTTGCTCTGTTGATTCTACTTCTGGTGGTGTATCGCTATCCGTTGCCGATTTTTCAACTGCTTGGACACTCTGAATTGGTAATAAGCTTGTTAATACTTTGTCAGCGTTTATCTGGGCGTCGACTTTTAAATCTGACAAGGTGATCGTATTTATATCAGCAGCCTGCTGAGACACTATCAAGTTATCGACAAATAGTTGACTAAATTGCGTTAATGGCGGTAAGTCAATTTGATTATCTTGAGAAATAACAGCGTCTTTCACCGTTATCGCATTTAGTGTGACAGTTGGAATGGCTTCAAGTGTAGCGAGATCAATGGTGTTAATAGCAATATTTGTCACTGAAGCAACTAATAACTGAGGGTGCTCAGCATTGATAATCTCGATATTCGCTGCTTCAAACTGGCCCTTCGCAGTAACTGTTGGTGGCTGGTCATTGGATAACTTCACATCAATATTTGAAAATTGAGCTAATGAATGCTCTACATAAAGTTGTACTTTGTTATTTACCGTAGCAAGTTCAGTCAGCGTGAGGGTAATATCTGCAAGTTCAAGTTGTTGATTATTATCATTAATTAACAACTTTTGTTGACTTTTAAACGAGATTAACCCTGTTAAATTTTCAATGTTTTCAGGCAGCCAAGGTTGAACGGACGATAAGTCGAATTTTGAAATATCAAGATCACTGTTGATTTCACCTTGGCCATTAATTAACTGAGCATCTGCGTTAATGTTTACTTTTGAATCAGCAAAGCTAATGTCAGCAACTAAACTAGCCGATTGTGCTTGTTGATCTGCTACTAAATCCTCAATTTTAAGGTCATTGATTTCAAACTCTAATGCTTGATTATTATACAAAACATCAATGTTACTGTTTTTGATTGATAAAAGCGGCATCACTAACTGATAGGCTTTTGCTGTATTAGAGCTTGATGACTTTGGACTCTGAGGCTCAGAAGGTTGCTCAGCAGAAGGTTTATCAGCTGCTTGTGATAATGACACTCCTGCGATTGTTACGTTCTCGCCATCGACGGATATGCCACCATTTATACCATCGGCGATCACGGATTTGATATGCACTTTATCGAAAATTAATTGCAATAGGTTCATTTCAATCGTTAATTTGTCGATTGCTAACACCGTTTTATTAGCTTTCTCTAACGTAAAATCTTCAATTTTGATTTGCGAAATAAAAGGGTTATAACGAACACTACTGTTTTCATTTAATATTAAATCGAATTGGTTGATGTTTTTTTGGATAAAATGGCTACTAACTATTGGTGAAACAAGCCACACGGAAAGGTAAAGAATAAAGAGAAAAGCCGCTAACACTTTTAGCGTAATGTAGGTGAATCGTTTCATTGATAAGTCCGAATTGTTGCAAGTGCACAGTCTTGGTGCTTAAAGAATTGTGATTATCTGTTGATATTTGATAGTTTACTCTAAATGTTATTGATTTATCTAGCGGATATCACGATACCAATTTAATAAGACTGTTGGAATAGTTTGTGCTGTACAGAGCTACTAGTATTATTTGATTAGATTAACTAAAAAGAGAAAACAAGATGAATAAACCACAACGTGATGTCACTTTACGATTTTTAGCCGAACCACAAGATGTAAATTTTGGCGGCAAAGTCCATGGTGGCGCGGTAATGAAATGGATTGATTTAGCCGCTTACGCTTGTGCGGCAGGCTGGAGTGGTCGTTATTGCGTTACCGCGTATGCAGGTGGCATTCGTTTTGTTTCACCTATTCATGTTGGCAGTTTAGTAGAAGTAGAAGCAAAAGTTATTTTAACGGGTAATTCTTCAATGCATATCGCCCTAGAAGTAAACGCTTGTGATCCAAAATCATTAAATCGAAGAAAAACAACTCATTGTATAGTCATTATGGTTGCTGTTGATGAACACGGACAAAAAATAGCTATTCCAGAGTGGATCCCAGAGACTGCCGCTGACATTAAACAACACGAGTCAGCAAAAAAATTGATGGAAATGCGCAAACAAATCGGCGAAGAGATGCAAATTTTTGTAGAATAGCCGTTGAGTAATTCAGCCACTTTAGGAAAGCCGATGGCACAGGCGATAGATAAAAATCAAATTGAAAGTATTTTAAAATATGACGACGAACAACGCGCAAAATATTTTATAAAGGAAGCGGTTGCTAATCAGCAAATTTGGATTTTAAAAGATGAGCATGGTTGTGTGATGCTCACCACTGATGATGAAGACTGTATTCCTGTTTGGCCGAATGAAGCCTTTGCCGCCTCTTGGATATCTCAAGAATGGCAAGATTGTCAAACTGAAGCTATTTCGTTAAATAAATGGTTTAGTCGATGGTCGCATGGCTTGGCCGATGACGAATTAGCTATTGTGGTGTTTCCAAACCAAGATGAACAAGGTTTAGTGTTTTACCCAGATGAACTTGAAGATGCTTTAAAAACACAACAGCAAAAACAAGCTCAGCAAAGGTCAAAGTAAGCAAATGAATTTCTCTGATTTTGCCTTAGATAAAACCCTCACTGATGCCGTTAAATCATTAGGGTATAGTTCGCCTACTCCAATTCAACAACAAGCTATTCCAGCAATCTTAGCGAAAAAAGATATTATGGCTGGAGCGCAAACCGGCACAGGTAAAACAGCCGCGTTTGCTTTGCCAATTTTGCAAATACTCAGTGAAAATGTGCCCGAACATCGTCCTGTTCGCGCTTTAGTGTTAACGCCTACGCGTGAGCTTGCACAACAAGTGTATAAAAGTTTTGTTGGCTATGCTGAAAACACTTCATTAAATATTGCCGTTGCCTATGGTGGTGTCAGTATTAATCCGCAAGTTGATGCGCTTAATAAAGGTGCAGACGTATTAGTGGCGACACCCGGACGCTTGCTTGATCATCTCATAAAAGGGTCATTAGCGCTCACTGAGCTTGAGTGCATCGTCTTTGATGAAGCCGACCGCATGCTTGATTTAGGCTTTAAAGATGAAATAGATCGGATTCTAAATCGTCTGCCAATTACACGACAAACTTTATTGTTTTCAGCCACATTTGATGATGCCATTTATACACTTAGTAAACATTTATTGACCGATCCTTTACGCATAGAAATAGGTGAACGAAATCAAGCAGCTGCTAAAGTTGAACAAATAGTTTATACCGTAGATTTAGATCGAAAACGTGAATTAACCTCTTTTTTAATTGGTTCAAAAAATTGGCAACAAGTGCTTATATTTACGCGCACCAAACAAGGTGCTGACGAGCTTGCCAAAGAAATGTGCAAAGACGGTATTAAAACGCAATCGATTCATGGTGATAAATCGCAAGGGGCAAGAGAGCGTGCTTTAGCTGAATTTAAAGCCGGAAAAACTAGAGCATTAGTGGCTACCGATGTTGCCGCTCGAGGTATTGATATTCATGACTTAAATGTCGTGATCAATTTTGAATTGCCTTACGTTGCAGAAGACTATATTCATCGCATAGGCCGTACGGGTAGAGCAGGTAAAGAAGGACTTGCTATTTCGTTAATGGCGCCAAGTGAAGAATGGCTGTTAAAAGCCGTTGAAGAGGTGTTAGATGGACGCCTATTACAACAATGGTTTCCAGGTTATGAACCCGATTTAACGAAAACCGAAGCGGTGATGAAAAAGCTCAGTAAAGGCAAAGAAAAGCAACGCGCGAGAAAGAAAGCTTTTGGCGATAAATCTTCAGATAAAAAAGCCCATAAAAAGCGTAACTTTCAGCGTCGATAAAAAATTCCCGAGACATTAAAACGTATAAAAATAATTAAGATAGGAATACATATGAATCGATTTATTAGTGCTGTGTTACTTTTCATTACACATCAAGCTATCTCTCAAACAATAGTATTAAAAAATATTAATGTCCTCGATGTCAAAAAAACTTGCTGTCAAACACCAACAAACCATAGTTATCATAGATAAGCACATAGTCAATGTCGGTGAGCAAGGCTCGTTAATTCTTCCTGAGCATGCGATTGTTTTTGATATGACAGATAAATATATTTCACCGGGGTTGATTGATAGCCATGTTCATCATGCAACTGATCCTGATGGTTTTGATAATGATAGAGACTCGAGAAAAAGATTAAGAACACTTCTTCGTGGTGGTGTGACTTCAGTACGTGATATGGGAGGTGATACCCGAGCTTTAAATTCACTTGCGCGTAGAGCAATGCTCGATCAAATACAATCCCCTGATATTTACTACTCTGTCATTATTGGTGGCGCTGAATTTTTTGCTGATCCGCGTACGGTTTCTTCTGCAAAAGGTATGGAATCTGGAAATACACCTTGGATGAAAGCGGTTGATGATGACACTGATCTTGACCAAGTAATGTTGATGGCGAAAGGTACGGGGGCTACGGGTATAAAAATATATGCAAAAGTGCCCGGTCACCTTATGAATAAACTGTCAAAAGCAGCAAAAAAATATCAGTTAAAAGTGTGGTCTCACGCTTATGTTGGTCCTGCTAAACCAAGTGAAGCCATTGCTGGCGGAGTTGAAACTATTTCGCATGCGCCCGATTTAGCCGCAGAAATTATCGATAATTACGAAAATTGGCGCCGAAAGAATATTGACCCTAATAAAGAACAAGAAAAACGCTCAAATAATGCTGATGCATATACTGCGCTTTTAACACACATGAAGCTTAAAGAAACTATTTTGGATGCAACTCTTACGGTCTTTGAAAAACGAAAAAATGCATCTAAAAATAATGAAAAACGTTATCAACATGCAAAAATGCTGACCCGTTTATCACATGAAAAAGGCATTAAAATTGCGGCAGGAACTGACGCGTTTAGCGATGATGAAGTACAGCTTTATCACGAACTAACATTATTAGTTAAAGATGCAGGCTTAACGCCGTTTGAGTCTTTACAAGCGGCAACGATTCACGGTGCTGAAGTAATTGGTATTGAAAATGAATACGGTTCTATTGAAAAAAATAAAATAGCGAACTTAGTTATTTATCACGAAAATCCAAGCGAAGATTTATCGGCATTGAATTCAATTGCCCATGTGATAAAAAACGGTCAATTTATTTATCGAGGAGCAGATCCTAGACTGCCTTTTATTCCGGCAAAAAAAGCTGCGGGCACGTTATGGATGTCGGGGCAAATTGGTAATTTACCCGGCACAATGGCATTGGCAGGTGAAACGATTGATGCGCAAATGCATCAAACCATGAAAAACATAGGTTATGTTCTACAAGAATACAATTTAACCATGGCCGATTTAACAAAATGTACGTTAATGTTAGCGGATATTAATGATTGGTCGAAAGCCAGTGATATTTATAAGTCATATTTCACAACATCTTTACCTACTCGAAGTGCTTTTGCTGCTAGCGGCTTAGCGTTAAATGCCAAAGTTGAAATAGAATGTTTTGCTGCTTTTTAATTCAATAAAAATTGATAAAAGTAGTTAGTCAAACAAAAACGCCAGAGATAAGCTCTGGCGTTTTTATCAGGAATTTTCGTGGCCTTATTTCAATGTTAATAAGTACGCGATAATGTTTTTATATTCTTCAAGGAAGTTTTTAGGATCCAGTTCTTTTGAATTGATCACATATTTACCGTTTACAACAAAAGTAGGAACACTTTTTACATAACGGCCTTGAGATAATTTGTCTTGTATTTTCTTATTGCGCTTTGCTTTACTGACAAGAGAGAAGCTTTTCATGCCTTTATCAAACTTAGCGCCGTCGCCACCTGCAGCAATAAATATTTTGCGTACATCGGCTTCGCTAGTTACTACTTCACGTTTGGTTTGAATATAGTTAAAGACTTCCGCATTAAATTGTTTAGCAATGCCCATTTTTTCTGCCACAACTAATCCTTTACTCAACATAAATTGAATGTCTGGAGAAGACGCGCCCATAAAATCAACGTGGGTTTTATTTAATTTAGTACCAGTCGGTAAGCTTTTTTCAATGTCGCCTAAATAAGCTTCAAAACCACGACAAGCAGGGCAGTAATATGAAAAGTATTCGCGAACTTCTGGCTTGTTTGTCGCTTGTCCAGGGATCACTTGATAATGTTTACCTTCCTCATATTTAGCAGCATTAGCTAATAAAGGCATAAAGGCGATGGCAAAAAAGGCAATGAAAAGTTTTTTCATAAAATAATTACTCTTTGTTGTAGTTTGGTATTAATTTGGTATTCGTTCTGTTTTCACTCGATATGCATGCGAGCTTAAATGTTGGCTTGATGATATCACCTTAAATAAATAAGTAACATTATCAAGCGCGTTTATTATTGTCACAATAGACCTTAATACTCGCTGAACAGTTCGATTGAAATTGTAAAAAATTATTATCTGGTGATATTGCTTGTGTTCAAATGACTTTATTCTGCTACATTAATGTTGATTCAATAATAAGGAAATAACATGAAAAGCCATGAAATAGATTACGAAATAATTGGTCAATCAATGCAAATGGTTGAGGTAGAACTTGATCAAGGCGAAACCGTGATAGCAGAAGCGGGTGCGATGAACTACATGGAAGACGGCATTGATTTTGAAGCAAAAATGGGAGATGGCTCTAAAGTAGATCAAGGTTTTGTCGGCAAACTATTTTCAGTTGGAAAACGCATGCTCACGGGTGAGTCTGTATTTATGACACACTTCACGAGTCAAGTGCCCGGTAAAAGAAAAGTGGCTTTTGCTGCGCCATTTCCAGGGTCAATTATTGCGATTAATTTAGCTGAAATGGGTGGTAGTATCACTTGCCAAAAAGATTCATTTTTATGTGCAGCTTTAGGTACTCAAGTGGATATCGCTTTTAATCGACGTTTAGGTAGTGGCTTTTTTGGTGGCGAAGGATTTATTTTGCAGCATTTATCTGGCGATGGTATGGCTTTTGTTCATGCTGGAGGAACAGTGGTTGAAAAAAAACTCAATGGTGAAACACTACGTTTAGATACGGGCTGCTTAGTTGCTTTTAGTGACGGAATTGAATACAGCATAGAAATGACCAAAGGCTTAAAAAGTATGTTTTTTGGTGGTGAAGGATTTTTTATGGCGACGTTAAGTGGTCATGGCAGTGTTTGGATCCAAAGTTTACCGTTTTCTCGTTTAGCCGATCGTATTATTCAACATGCTCCGCAAATTGGCGGTAGTAATCAGGGCGAATAAAATTATCTGAAAATATATATAATGGCTCAAAATAATGATTTTGAGCCATATAGTTTTAGTTCGTAATCTTTATTCTTCAACTAATTCAATTGTCTCGAAAACATCAGCCGTAATATAACCTAAATTTTTATCACCGTTTACGGGGGTTATCGGGGTCGAGCCGATAAAGTGTTCCCGTACTTTACTGCCATCGTTATCACAGTATGCGAGCATAAAACCGAGCTTCTTACCGTTAAATAATTTAACTGGCTTTCCAATAAGTTCTTTCTTATGACCAATGGTTTGGTAAGTAAAACTATCATCATAAACATTTATGGCAAGTTCCCAAGTCATTACATATGGCGCGTGTGCATTTCTTTGCCATTTATTTGATATATGGTTATTTAGTGTTAAAAAGTCTGGTGAACCATCTGCTTTTTTATAACCAATATCAACGACTTGGTTATCTAATGCCACGTGATATGCAAATGCATTGAAATTAAATTGATGATCACCACCGGAGGCATCTTCATCAATAAATATTTCTATGCAGTCATCGTCCCAATAAAAATGCAATGGATTCGCGTGTTGATCAAAAAGAACATCATCTGTGATCTCAACTAAAAGATAGAGCTTCTTCTTATCCCACACCATTTTAAAGCGCCCTGAAAAGTCTGTTTTACTTGGTTGGCTGCCAACAATTAGTTCAGACAATGCATGCCATTGACCTTGTTGCCAGGCAAGATCTGATGATTGTCCGTCTATCACCACAGAGGTTTTAGCTTTTGGCACTTTCATCGCTAAAGCCTGTGGTGAAGTAAATAAATAAATGAGTGTGATCAAGGCAAGTATTGATTTCATGCGGAATTTCTCTGTGGTGTCACTTGTTGTAAAGCAATAACGCGTTTTGCTTGGTTGATAATATTATCGACTGGTTGGTTAATATCGATGAGTGCGATATTTTCGTCGCTATTTTCAACAGGTAACTCAAGTGCTTCAAATTGACTGTCTAATAACGTGGTTGAAAAAAAATGCCCAGAACGATTCGATAATCGTTGAGCTATCACGGAATAATCGCCATATAAAAAAATGCCATTTAATTGGCTTTCTAAATGCTGAAAACGTTGTCGTTGCGATTTTTTCAAGCCTGAATAAGCAAGCACAAAACGAGTTTTGCTATGATGCTCATCGGCTAGAAATAACAATATACGAGTGATCCATGCTTGTCGAATGTCATCATTAATTGGTTGTCCATCAGCCATCATTTTTTTAGCTTGCTCATTATGAAAATCATCGGCATCAAGATAAGTAAAATCGAATTGTTCAGCCAATGCTTTAGCAATGGTTGATTTTCCAGTACCGCTGACACCCATCACTAATATTAATTGTGCTGGCATATTAATTCTCGCTATTCCCTATAATTACCTTGATGTGATACGTTTGACCTTTCGCAATATTAGACACAATATTGCTTGGCGATGGTTGGCCATCAATGACTATTTTCGTGCTATTCGCTTGATCACTTTTGGTGTAATCGACAACAAAAGTGGCGCCTAAATATTCACGTCTTACTGTTAATGTTGCCCAATGAGCAGGCAGTTTAGGTGTGATAATAAGCGTACCCGCTTGACCTTTTAAGCCACAGAGTTCTTCAATAATACAGCGATAATACCAAGCCACTGTACCGGTATTAAATAATTGACTCGATCTACCCGCAACCTCAGGCAATTGATAGTAAGCACCGCGATAGTAGTTAGGAACAAAAGTAGGTAACTGCTGGCGCTCAGTAGCATCATCTTGAGAAGGAAGCATTTTTTTTAAAACATCGAAGGCTTTATCGGATTGATTATTTTGATAAAGACTATAAGCGTAAAATGCGGCAGCATGATTATAAACCGAGCCATTTTCAGAGACTCCAGGAAACTTTTGAGTGAGGCGACCGATGTTTTCGTTCATTTTGGTATAACTTGGCGCTAGCATCATGATACCAAAGGGGGTTGCTAAGTTGTCGTCGATTGCCGTTATCATGGCTTGCTGTTGTTTTTGATCAGCGGCACCACTTAACATGGCCCACGTTTGAGGATTTAAATATATCTTGCCTTCTTCATCGTTTGACACACCAAAAGCAATGCCTTCGTCATTAATGCCTCTGGCATACCATTTACCATCCCAAAAATGGGTGTTCATGGCGGTATTTAACTTAGTTATCGCCGCTAAATACTCTGGTATTTTTGTTTGATTGATTTGGTGATGTTGACAAATATCACACCAAACTTTTAAAGAATATGCGGTAGCTACGGTTAGCCAAGCAGAAACCCCTTTGCCTTTGTAACCTACCATATTCATAGGGTCGCACCAATCACCCTGTTCGATATAACTTAACCCCAATTCATTTCGGGCATTGAGTAAATGATCCAGTGTTAGGTTGATATGGTCAATCAGCGGTAAACATTGTGCTGAATCGGCAAAAGGAATAACCGTTGTTAAAATATCAGCGTCGTTCGTTTCATTTAAATAACAGTTTAAACAAAGGGTTAGCCAGATACCATGGTCGCTATGTGGTACTAAGTTAATGTATTTTAGTTCCGCCTGTTCATGAAGTAATATGCCGTCGGGCATTGCGCCTGAAATTGTTTGTTGAGACAGGGCTGTAATTAATGCCTGTTTTGTTTTTTCTGGCGAAATAAACGCCATGCCCATGGCGTCTTGCAAATAATTCCTCGTTTGCGGATCTGTAGATAGCCTATTTACATCACCATGATAAAATACTTGTCTTGGTAGCCAATGATTTATAAATTCGTTGAATGCTTTATCCGGCGAGTTTATTTGAATACTGCCATGACTTTGCGCTAAGTAATTTTGGTAATCAAGGTGTGCTTTGTTGAAACTATCTTGTTGTCCAAAGTACTTTTCTTTAATTTGAGCGATTTCAGTATCATCTTTTGCTGGACCAAATAGAAATTGATGTTGGACTTGCTCCTGGCAATTTATTTGATGATTAAATTGCAACGAAGCTACAGGGGTTTGGTAAAGTGCGTCTCGTTGCGGCAGTTGCTTTAATTGTAAGGCATCTGGATTATGTAAACCGCCTTCGCCTTCAAAAGTTGGTTGATTGGCACACCAACTAGTTGGTTGATGTTTAGATAATAAAAAGGTTTTGTCTTTCAAATGTTGGTTTTTGAAGTAATCTTCAACTTTTTGATACGGCGTTATACTACTGGCAATAATGCCATTTAGGTTAGTATCAAATGCAGCTGATTGGTTCATCCACGACATATAACCAACAGAAAAATATGGATAAATAGCAATGTTTCTAGTTTTATTGCTATGGCTAATAACGCTAAGTTCCCACATCTCTGTAACATCATTTTTTGGCAAAGAAAGCGTTAGCTGAATTTCTAGCTCTAAATGATTAATCCGCCAAACTAGGTTGTCTTTACCCACAGAAAAATTAAAAGAATCAAGTTTAGCGCGAACAGGTTCGTAGGGAATGGAGAAAAGCTCGCCAGAATCTAAACATTTAATGTAAAAAAATCGACCGCTATGATGAGCAAAATAACTTTGCTCAGGTTGCATAAATGTTTTTGCTTCCATATTCAGTGCGTGAGAGTACTTACTCGGCTCTGGTTGCATAAACTGGGCAACAGCATAACCGCGACAATTCATGTGAATCATCATATTTTTATTCCACAAAAAGCCACTGGCTTTTGACATGCCGATAGGGTCGCGAATATCAACACGTTGGTTGACAAAATCATGTTGGAACATTGTTACTCTTACTCACTTACTTTGGTCATTGATTTACGTTGTGCTAAACCGTGTTGAATATCGATGACTGCGCTATCAGACAAGGCATAAAACTTGACGACAAACACAGAAAGGGCGGCAAATCCCGCAGGAATTAACGTCATTAATAAAATAATGCCGGTTTGAGAGTCATGACTCTGTACTTGATTAGCAATATAGCCCATTGATGCTAGTAACCAACCAATCATGGCTCCTGCGATTGCTCCTCCTAATTTTTGTGCGAATGCTGCGGCAGAAAAAACCATCGCGGTGGCACGTCTACCATGCTTCCACTCAGAAAAATCTGCCGTGTCTGCATACATAGAAAATACTAGTGGCGACTTTGGTCCTAAGGTAAAACCTATGGCGATTTGTAATATGTACATCAACATAATTTGTTCTTTCGGGACAAAATAAAACGCAATTGACAGTACAGTGACAACACTCATTAAGATCATTAACAGTCGGCGTTTATCGATAAACTTAGTCATAAGCGGTGTTGAAGCAGCGCCGACGGCTAAGGCAATCATGTAAGCAAAAGAAAAACTGCCGATGAGATCTTCTCGTTCAACGAAATATTTAAAATAAAAAGTGCCGGTACTTCCTCGAAGCGTAATTGTCATCATGATGATAAGAGCAAGACTGAATAAAATTAACCAAGGCTTATTTTGAGTTAAATCTTTTATGTCTTGTAAAATAGGCGTTTTCTGTTCTTTTATTGGCGCGATACGCTCTTTAGTGCTTAGAAAAGTGATAAAAAATAAAATCGCTGCTACACCACCATAAAGTCCCATGGTTAATTGCCAGCCAAATGCTTCATTACCTTGACCAAAATATTCCACTAATTTTGGTGTCAGGTAAGCAACTAAACTTCCGCCAGAAAAAGCACCAATAAAACGAAAGCTTGTTAACGTGGTTCTGTCTTGGCTGTTGCCCGTTACAACGCCTAATAATGCGCCATAAGGGACATTTATAAAGGTATAGGCTAACATCATAAAAATATAGGTTGCATACGCCCACATCAATTTACCACTGTCATCGAGATCTGGGACGGTAAAGGTTAAAACGCCTGCTGCGGCAATGGGAATGATACCCCACAGCAGATATGGGCGAAATTTACCAAACTTAGTTTGAGTACGATCGGCTAATGCCCCCATTAACGGATCAGAAAAAGCATCAATGAGTCGCGTTACTAACATCATGGAACCAACGGCAGCAGGATGTAAACCAAAGACGTCGGTATAAAAAATAAAGAGAAAAACATCGAATACACGCCAGTAAAAATTAGAGGCAACATCCCCGCATGCATAACCGACTTTTTCCTTTAATGTTAATTTTTCCATGGCAATAGACCTTTTCGTTTTTGTTAGTTTTTAGCCTTATTATTAAACTATCTTAAAATGAAAGCGCTTACAAATGATAATTAAAAAATGAGACCATTTTCTTAAAAGGCACAGTAAATTCATAAATCACATATTTTATGTTTATTTATTTTATTTATAAATTACATTTAGTTACGATTGATTTGTCAATAATCAGTAAAATAATGATTGACGATAATATGAACATAATCTAACTTAATGTAAGCGCTTACAGGGTGTGTCGGATCTTTTTTCCCTTACACACGGTAAAAATTTTCAATTGCTTTGTAAGCGCTTACAAGAAAAAATTATAAAAATAGCGGTAAGTTTACGCAAAAAAAAGTATCGAGGGAGAACATAATGAAAACATTTAAAAAATCTCAGATCGCTACCAGTTTATCGGTAGTGTTAGGTATGGGGGCATTGAGTTTAGCTCAAGCTCCGGTTGCTTATGCAGCAGAAAATGCAGAGCAAGAAATTGAAGTTATTGAAGTAACAGGTATTCGCGGCTCTACTAAAGCGAGTATTAACGGTAAACGTTTTGCTGATTCGCAAGTAGATGGTATCGCGGCAGAAGATATTGGTAAATTACCAGATGTAACAATTACTGATTCATTGCAACGTATTTCAGGTGTTCAAGTTGAACGTGTTGCTGGGGAAGGTGGACCGGTACAAATTCGTGGTCTACCTCAAGTAGACACAACCATGAATGGTGAAACTTTCTTATCAGCCACTACCATAGATACTGCAGCTGCTGATTTAGGTGATTTACCAGCACAATTATTTGGTGGTGTTGATGTCTATAAATCAGCGACAGCAGGAAATGTTGCTCAAGGTATCGCCGGTTCAATTGATCTTAAAACACGTCGCCCGTTTGATATGGATGAAGGTTGGACATTCGCTGGTGGTATTGAAGCGACTCGTGGCTCAATTACTGAGGAAACAGATCCTACTTTACATGGGTTAGCGTCATACAATAACGGCAAAATTGGTGTATTAATTTCTGCGGTTACTCAAGAAGCCACGTTAGCAACCGATTATAACGGACATAACGATACGTCTGAAAATGGCGGTATCGGTTGGACTCAAAACAACCATGCTTGGGGTGAGCCAAGTGAAGGTGGTGATGTTTACACAATCGTTCCTCATGGTTTTACAGCCTTTAACAAAACAGAAGAGCGTGAACGTGACGCGTTACAACTTTCTGTTCAAGCCGATTTAGGTGAAGGTTTTATTTTAACGGCTGATTATTTCTACACGCATCAAGATCGCTTTAACAATCGTTCAGGTTTCAACCATAATAACCGATGGCAGAACTACAACGAATACGCGTATGCAACAAATTATACAGGCGATTCATACACAGATGCTAACGGCGAAGTATGGAAAGGTGTTGATGCATACAAAATGAATCCATACCGTATGCAAACATTCACACAGGTAAACGTGAATGAAGAGAAATCACAAAACTTTAACTTACAATTAGACTTCGATAATGGCGGTAATTTAACAGGTACAGTACGGGCAACTCATGCTCGTGCAACTGCTAAAATGCGTCATGCATACGGCGAAGGTGATTTACTTAGTATTGATGAAGGCTCAAGAGTGTTAGGCCCAGGTGGTTTTAACCCAGCTCAATATTGTACAAACGGTGAAGAAATCATCGGTTCTGAAGGTGGTTGTAACGCTCAATATTCAACGGGTATTGAAGATCCTAATTTCCAATTAACCTATGATGCAAGTGGTGATCATCCAGCATTTGGTGGTTTCGACCAACAAGTCATGGGCGGTAAAGGCATGATGTCTGTTGCTGATTACATGGCTGATCTTGATTCATACCATATTGGCGCATTCTCATCTGAAGGTAATACTGATGATACCGGTGAGTTATCAACATTTAGTACTAAGTGGAATTATGCGTTAGATGATAATGACTTCATCACAAGCGTTGATTTTGGTGTTCGTTATAGCCAACGTAAAGTTGATCATGACCAATTCACTTATACTTCTACTTTTGGAAACGGTTGCGATATCGCTCAATGGAAAGCCGTTGATCAGCAATATGGTGCAGATTGTGAAGGGCAAGCAGGTACAGGTGAATACGTAACTGATGAAGAAGGTAACGAAGTATGGACGCCTTATACTTTATTAGCGCCTACTGCGCTTGATCAATACACTACGGTTTCTTGGCAGACAGATTTTGGTGGTGTAACAGGTATTCCTGGTATTTGGGTCATTGATCCAGAAAACTTCCGCGATCCAAAACAATGGCATAAAGATACTTTCGGTAATGTTCAACGTACTGAAAATGGCGGTGCTACTTATGATGTTGGCTTAGATGAAATTTCTTATTTCACTCAAGTTAACTTTGAATACGAAGCATTAAGCGGTAACGTTGGCCTTAAAGTGATTCAAACTGATTTATTTGTAAAACAAAACCTTGTTGGTCCTAATTTACCTCATTCAGGTTTAGGTCCAGATATTGGTGATGTCGTGACTGAACGTAGTTATACAGATGAATTGTTATCAATGAACTTAGCGTATCAAGCAACTGATGACGTGGTATTACGTGCTGCTTACTCTGAAAATATGCAGGCATTGAATTTAAGTCAATGGGGCGCAGGAAAAACTGTCGGCTCAGTATTTAACAATGATTGTAATTGTATGCGTGTTCAAAACGGTTCACTCAATGGTAACCCTGAGCTTGACCCTTGGCGTTCAGAAAACTACTCATTATCTGCTGAGTGGTATGCTGGCGATGCATCAATGTTCTTTATCTCAACCTACGGCATTGATATTGAAAGCTTTACTGAAGGTGCAACTATCTTGGTTGATGAGCCGGATTCTGATGGTGTTCGTCGTGGTCCTCATCCTTTCTCTGCAAACGTTCAAGGCGTTGGTGGTGATGTATCAGGTTACGAAGTCGGCGGTAAAGTTGCCTTTAGTGACTTCTTAGGTGAAGACAGTGTCTTAGCTAATGTTGGTATGGATGTTAACTATACGTATGCTGACAGTTCTCAAGAAAGTAAAGATATTAATGGTAAAGACTTACCATTTGGCGGTATGTCTGAAGATACTTACAACGCAGTGGTATGGTATGAAAATGATACTTTCTCAGCACGTTTAGCATGGAACTCTCGTAGTCCACGCTTAATGTCTGGCGGAAATGCTAATACGGGTAATCAAGCACTTTATCAAGATGATTATTCACAACTTGATTTCAATGCCACGTATGACTTCAACGAAACAGTGAGTTTTTACGTGAACGGTTCAAACATTACGGAAGAAATTCAACAGACTTACATTGAATTTGAAAAGCAAAAAGCTTTCCAAAATATATATGAAGCTCGTTGGACCGTGGGTGCTCGTGTAACTTTCTAACTCCCCCTAGAAAGTTATCGCGAAACGAAAACGCCGCATTGATTGCGGCGTTTTTTTATGTCTTAAACTTGATTGAACTCATTAGTGACTAGATGAATTTATTGTGAATGAAAAAATACATAAGGAGCTTTGCTTCGCTGTAATGCCTGTAAATACATAGCATTTATCATTTTGTCAGAAAAATGTCAGCGAATTGTCAGGTTTATAACAAGTCTTTATTACTATTTATATTCATTCTATTGCTAAGTCACAATTGAGGAAACAGCAATGGAACGACGTAATTTTATAAAATCGGTAGGGGCAATTTCAACATTAAGCCTTTCACCAACAGTATTTACAAAAACGGTAAATTTAAGCAAAAAAGGTAAGATTCTAATTCTTGGCGGAACAAAATTTATTGGCCCTGTTATTGTGGAACAATTGATTGAAGCCGGTTATGAAGTCACCTTATTTAATCGCGGTTTAACGAATCCACATTTATTTCCAAATATAGAAAAGCTAAGAGGGGATAGATATCCAGCAAATGGTAAAGGATTAACGGCGTTAAAGACTTCGAGAAAATGGGATGTAATTATTGATACATGGGCAGAAAACCCATTGTGCGTTAAAGATACCCTTTCATTACTACAAAATAGATGTAAGCAGTATATATATACGTCGAGTATGGCTGTTTACCCAGATCAGTTGTTAAGTACACAATCAGGTATTACTGAAAAAGCAAAACTGCCTACAGATAATATCCCAACAAATTATAATGATTCTTTAAATTATGGGTTAAACAAACGTATTGCTGATAAGTTGGTAAACCACTCATCTAAAGGGTGTGTACTTCGACCACATTCCATTTGTGGAATTGCCTTAGATAATATTTCAGATAACCAAAGATATTGGCCAGTTCGCCTACAAAGAGGCGGAGAAATAGCAGCTTCTGGTGACGGCGGCGATACAACCCAATATATTGATGTAAAAGATCTCGCTGCTTTTATCTTAACTTGCATCGAAAAGCGGTATACCGGCACGTACAATACATTCACTACCGAACGTTTTGACGCATATTTATATGGCTTAAAATCGTTAAGCTCTAATCGTAGTGAGTTGTCATGGCTTTCTCATGAATATTTATATAAAAACAATATTCGCCATTATGTGGATATGCCGATGTGGGCAGCAAGACAAGTTGTGAAAGGTACATTTACCATTTCAAGTGAAAAGGCAATTCAAGCAGGGTTAACATTTCGGCCATTATCACATACTTTTTCAGACGTGCTTGCAGGCTTTTATCAGCATGAATCTAATCGTTATGAATTCGGTGTTGGGGAGTCAAAGTCAGGATTGAGTCGTCAAAGAGAACAGCAATTGCTTACACATTATCAAGCGTAAGAATTTACGTTCACTTTTATAGAGCGTAGTTATAAGATTAAAGGCTAATAACTTTAGCTCAAGTCTTATTTTCAAACATGTATTTCATTGATCAGATTGCTTTTCATACCAATGAAAACTATCTACAGCTTGAAGACAAAAAAATATCACTCGATAAACAAACGAGTGATATTTTGCTACTGCTTATTGAAACAAAAAGTCCTGTAAGTAAAGCAACGTTAATCTCTCATATTTGGCAAAATCGATATGTGTCAGATGCAGCAATAACAAGTGCTATACGCCGAGTTCGAAAAGCGATTACTGAATTAGATGACACGCAAGAATATATAAAAACAATATCGAAAGTGGGTTATCAGCTGAATGTTATTGTTAAGAATGAAAATGATGTAAAACCAATAGTATCCTCGGGTTATTCTGAATATTACCGTTTAAAAATTATTGGTATATTGTTGATTTTTCTTACGAGCATTTTGTACTGGAAGTTAAGCGTTGAACCATCAATAGAACCCCCGATTAGTTACCGACAAGCGATACACTTATTAGCTCAGAAAAATGAAGAATCTTTACCTCAAGCGATTCAATTATTAGAAAACTCAATACAAGAAGCGCCGAAATTTGTTGCGGCATATCATACATTATCGCAATTATATGCATATAAAATGAGTCGGCATTTAGGGCTTAGCGATCAGCAAATAATCGCTAAAGCGACTGAGTACATCCAAAAAACGATTGAATTAGCACCTGAACACCCTGATACATTATTATCTAAAGCGATGCTTGATTATTTCTATTTACGAAATGACGAGGGGGTAAAGCAATACCACCAACAGGTTATTGAAGGATTAACCTGTGATCATAAATGTAATTTTTTTCACGCCTATTGATTGCCAATATTTAACCAGTCAAAGTTAGCCATTCAATACGCGGAGCAGGCTTATCAAGCACAACCGAACCATGCGACCTATTTATGGGAAAGAGCATGGAGCCAGTTCATGGCCGGAAATTTTGAGCGAACACTCACTAGAATTGAAGAAGCTGAACAGTTTTTAGGGAGAACAAGTTTCTTATTTCGTGCCATGCTTGCTCAAGCACAAAATCAACCGAAGAAAGCGATCATCAACTGGCTTAGTTATTATCAATTTATTGGGAAGATTAGCGAAAATGAAGCGCTGATGTTAGAAAGTCGACTTGAAGAAATTGGCTATGCTGATGTTTCAAATCAATTACTCGACATGCTATCTGAAATCGTGATCGACCAAGAAGTAGAACTTTTATTATTAGCAGGTAAGAAAGAACAAGCATTCAATAAAGTATTGGCGACAGATAATTTGCAAGCTCAAACATATCTTATTGCTATGCATGTCAGCCCTGTATTTATGGTTAGCTTTACTCAGGAAGAGCTTGAAGTACTTCGTGATCATATTTGGAGTACAAATAAAAAAGCCCCTTGATAGGGGCTTAATTCAAATAAGAAAAATTATCTTAAACGTTTTTAGGTTTGGAGCCTTTCAAGCCGTAATGAACGATAAATACATAACAGATGATTGGTAAAAGAAATGATAATTGTAAACCAATTGTATCTGCTAAAAGACCTTGGATGTAAGGAACAATAGCACCACCAACAATAGCCAAACATAAAATACCTGAACCCTGACTGGTATGTTGTTTTAAACCATTAATCGCTAGGGTGAATATTGTTGGGAACATAATTGAGTTAAACAAGCCAATCGCTAATACAGCCCACATTGCAAGAGCACCTGAAGCGAATATTGTTATGAGTAGTAACACAATTGCGGTGGCGGCATTAAAGGCAAGTACTTTTCCTGCGGGTATTTTTTGCATGACAGCAGCACCAATAAAACGACCAACCATAGCACCACCCCAGTAATAAGCGATGTATTTTGCTGCGACTGATTCTTCCATCGCGGCAATATTTGGCTCAGCAAAGAAATTCACCAATAAACTACCAATAGCGACTTCTGCGCCCACATAAACAAAGATACCAACAGCACCTAGCACTAAATGGTTGTATTGCCATGCGCTGCCAGTTATGTCTGTTACCTCTGGGGTATGTTCTTTAACTGTTGGTAATTTTAAATAAGCAAAGATTGCCGCCAAAACGAGTAACATTCCGGCTAAAAATAAATAAGGCATTTGTACTGATTCAGCTTCTTGTGCTGCTGTCATTACTTCCGTTGCTTCATTTAGAATTAACAAAGCACCAAAAAATGGTGCGATTGTGGTACCTAATGAATTAAATGCTTGAGTAAGTGATAATCGAGATGAAGCAGTTTCAGGTTTACCAAGAATACTGACATATGGATTTGCAGAAACTTGTAAAATGGTGATACCACTGGCAAGAATAAATAAAGCAAATAAGAAAACTGGATAACTTTGCATTGACGCCGCAGGGTAGAAGGTCATACACCCAACAGCAGCGATAATTAAACCGAGCACAATGCCTTTTTGATAGCCGATTTTTTTGATTAAACTACCGGCCGGTAAAGAAACAATAAAATACGCGCCAAAAAAGCAGAACTGTACTAACATTGCTTGGCTGTATGATAGGTCAAATATACCTTTTAAATGAGGAATTAAAATATCATTCAAGCAGGTGATAAATCCCCACATGAAAAATAAAGAAGTCAGTGAAGTTAAAGCAAACGTATAGTTACCACCTTCACTTTGATTGTTGTTTTCTTGCGCTACCCCAGCGATACCAGCCGCCATAATTTCTCCTAATTTATCTACTTTTTTTTGTTGGTTTAATTATTGTTTTTTGGCGTTATTGCCTTTTTATGTGATCTAACCACGTAATAAAGACATGGCCTTGTAAAATACTCAAAAAACTGCTGTAAAAATAATCTCGAATAATCAAAAGCCCAATATCTGATGAGATTAGAACATAGACTATCTCATTATTAATTAGCTGTTGATCTTTTATTTAATTCAATCTAATATTGTAAAATGTAAGCGCTTTCATTTATACCACGTTAAAATAAAAGTGCAACAAAATACATACGTATGTTTATACAAAACACGTAAAGAACCTTGTTTAACTGTTGAAAAGGAAACTTGAGATAATATGGCTTTTTCTCTACCAAAAAACTCACCGATGCGCTCATCGTCATTTTTATACGGAGTGGCAACAGCGTCATTTCAAATTGAAGGCGGAGTTGAACACCGGTTACCTTGTATTTGGGACACCTTTTGTGCGACAGATGGAAAAATTGAAGATGGTTCAAATGGTGACGTTGCCTGCGATCATTTCAATCGTTGGCAAGATGACGTAGCGTTAATCAGCTCATTTGGTGTAGATGCTTATCGTTTATCCATTTCATGGCCACGTGTTATTAAACAAGACGGTACCGTTAATCAAGAAGGTATGAAGTTTTACATCGATTTGCTTGATGAATTAAATGCTCAAGGAATAAAACCTTTTGTCACCTTATATCATTGGGACCTTCCGCAATACCTTGAAGACAATGGCGGCTGGTTAAATCGAGAAACAGCATATAAATTCCAAGAATATACCAAACATGTAGTACAAGCGCTTGGCGAAAGAGTACATGCGTATGCCACCCTCAATGAACCTTTCTGTAGTGCTTATTTAGGTTATGAAGCGGGCATTCATGCCCCTGGGTTAGTGGGGAAAGAATATGGCAAAAAAGCGGCTCATCATTTATTGCTAGCACATGGTTTAGCTATGCAAGTACTCAACGAATTTAGCCCCAATACGTTAAACGGTATTGTTCTCAATTTTACGCCTGGTTACGCTATGTCAGACTCTCCTGCCGATCAAGAAGCGACTAGAAAAGCCAACGAATATTTTAATTACTGGTATTCAAAGCCCATTTTTGATGGTGAATACCCAGAATTAATCAACGAATTACCTGCTGAAAATCGTCCAGAAATTCATGACAATGATATGGCAATTATTTCCCAGCCGATGGATTTTTTAGGTATCAACTTTTATACCCGTGCACGATATCAAGCTCACCCAACAGAAATGTTTGAAGAGATTATTGTTGAAGGGGTTGAACGAACTGATATTGGTTGGGAAGTTTATCCAAAGGCTTTTACTGAGTTATTAGTTGATCTTAATACTCGATATAATTTACCGCCTGTCTATATCACTGAAAATGGTGCATCCATTGATGATGAAATTGAGTCAGGAGTAGTCAATGATGTGCGTAGAATTGACTATTATAATAAACATTTAAATGCAGTGAATGATGCGATCAGTCTAGGTGTTAATGTCCAAGGGTATTTTGCGTGGAGCTTAATGGATAACTTTGAATGGGCCGAAGGTTACTTAAAACGTTTTGGTATCGTTTATGTTGATTATCAAACACAAGTACGTACAGTTAAAGCCAGCGGCTTAGCGTATAAAAAGTTACTGAGTGAGCGTAGTTGATTGTAAAATAGAATGAAATTCTAAATTAAATAATTATAAAAAAGGAAAAACAATGCATAAGCTTTCGGTGGTTGAAAAAGTTGGTTACGCAACGGGGGACGCGGCAGCAAACTTAGTATGGCGAGGTGCATTAGCTTATTTAGCTGTGTTTTATACCGACACCTTCGGCTTAACGGCTGCCGCCGCTGCTATGCTGTTTTTAGTTGTAAGACTTTCTGATGGTGTTACCGACATAATTATGGGCATGATAGCTGATAGAACGGATACTAAATGGGGGAAGTTTCGTCCGTGGATTATTTGGTCAGCGCCATTCCTCGGTTTGTTTATGGTGTTATGTTTTACCACGCCCGACCTTTCTGAAAACGGTAAATTAATCTATGCCTATGTCACTTATATCGGTTTAACGCTCGCTTATACCATCAATAATGTTCCCTATTCAGCTTTGATGGGCGTGATGACACCTAGTGATACAGAACGTACTAGTTTGTCAGGGTTTAGGTTTGCTGGCGCTTTTGCTGGTGGTTTATTAGTGATGGGCTTTTTACCTGAATTAGTTGCCTACTTTGGTGCGGGAGATGACGCAGTTGGCTATCAATACACCATGTATTTATTTGCCGGGTTATTGATTGGTTTAATGGTGATCACTTTTGCTTCAACGAAAGAGCGCATCACACCGACTATCGATACGACCTCTTGCCTAAAAACAGAGCTACTCGATTTATCTAAAAACTTACCCTTTATCGTCTTACCATTATTAGCGATGACACTGTTCTTTTATTATCGTGAACTTTATAGCGGGATATTTTTCTTTGTTGTAATGACAGGTATGTATATTGTGATCAAACGTTTAACCAGTCAATCGACAGAAAATATGACAGGTACTCAGCGTGATATGGTGGATTTACTGACGAATAAACCTTGGTTGATCTTATTAGGAATGGGATTTTTAACCATGATGTTTAACGGTATTAAATATGGCGTGGTCGCGTACTACTTTAAATACCATGTTGCCGATGAATTAATGGCTGGAAAATATTTTGTCGCGTTATTAATTGTTTCAATCGCAGGCGCTTTGTGTACAAGCTATTTAGCCAAAAAGTTAGGTAAAATTAAGTTATTTATTGTGGCATTAATGTTAAGCGGATTACTCACCGGAGCACTTTATTGGGCACCAAAAGGCGATGTGGTGTTCATTTTTACCCTTGGTTGCGCGGCAGAGTTTTTTGCGGCTATGATGCCTACTTTATTTTTTACCATGCTAGGTGATTCAGCAGACTATTCTGAATGGAAAAATGGCCGACGTGCAACAGGTTTAGTTTATTCAGCAGGTACATTCGTGCAAAAAACCGGAGGTGGTTTTGCCGGTGCTTTGGTACTTGTCGTGCTAGCAGGATACGGATATAACGGCATGGACCCAACCACCGTAGAAGCGTCATTACCTGGCATGCAATTATTAATGAGTTGGATACCTGCTGCTTTTGCCTTTGCTGGCGCTGCGTTAATGTTATTTTATCCGTTAACCACGCAATTAAATCAACAAGTCAGTGATGAGCTGGTTGAAAGAAGAGCAGCTACTGCATGATAAATCATGTAAAATACGGTATTTAATTTTTACTGTTCGCAATTAACACTATATATTGTGAGTCTTTTATTTAAGTACCGTTAAGGCAAATTTTTCGATAGGGAAAATATGGCAACTATTTATGAAGTTTCTGAATTAGCCAAAGTATCACTGGCGACAGTTTCTCGAGTGATGAATGGTAATACACGGGTCAGCGAGAAAACGC
The DNA here is from genome assembly GCF_040362795.1 of Thalassotalea sp. SU-HH00458. NCBI lineage: Bacteria > Pseudomonadati > Pseudomonadota > Gammaproteobacteria > Alteromonadales > Colwelliaceae > Thalassotalea > Thalassotalea sp. SU-HH00458. The sequence continues at coordinate 390,378 of NZ_BAABWW010000004.1, read as the reverse complement.
GTGATCGTGTGCTTTGTGCAATGAAAGAGCTAGATTATCGTCCAAACTCAATTGCTCAGTCCTTAGCGTCTAATCGTAGTAATTGTATTGGCTTGTTAGTGTCTGAAATTCATGGTCCCTTTTTTGGGCAAATGATGAGTGGTGTAGAAACTGAATTACGCGCCGCAGGAAAGCACGTGATTATAACGACAGGCCATAGTGAAGAAGATAAAGAAAAAGACGGTATTGAATTTTTGATCAGCCGAAATTGCGATGCGATTATTTTACATGTTGAGGCGGTTTCAGATGAATATTTAGTGGAATTGAGCAAAGGCAAAACACCTATTTATCTCATTAGTCGTCATGTAGGCGAACTTCCAGACAATTGTATTAGCTTAGATAATGAACTCGGTGGCTTTATTGCTACACAATCATTGATAGAGAAAGGACATCGTAATATCGCTTATCTAGCAGGTCCTCAATATAAAGCCGATGCAATTGCACGTTTACAGGGGCATAAGCGTGCTTTGTCTGAAAACAATATTGCCATTAACGAGCAGTTAATCTTTGAAGCTGAATTTAAAGAGCAAGGCGGTATTGAAGGTTTACGGTATTTTTTACAAGGAAAAGCTGCGTTTTCAGCACTTGTCTGTGCTAATGATGAAATGGCCTCAGGTGCCATGACTTATGCACGAGAGCATAATTTACACATGCCGAAAGATTTATCCGTGATCGGTTTTGATAATGTCGTCTTTGCACCACATTTATATCCTAAACTAACAACTGTGGATAACCCTGTGAATAAAATGGGTTCGATGGCGGCTAAATTAGTACTTAAGGATGTTTATCAACAAGAACAGCATGATATACAACAGCTGTTTGAACCAAGTTTGATCATGCGTGATTCTGTGGCTGAATTCTCTTAATATGGCTGAACAGGTTGATAGTACAGTTTGCCCGTTATGCCAGGCAAACAACCAATGTGGCGTGAATGCAGCTGAGCCTTGTTGGTGTACAAAAGAAAAAGTGCCAGCGGAACTGATTGAACAAGTCAGTGATGAATATGTTAATAAATCATGTATATGCAAAGCTTGTATCGAAAAATTTAATCTGGCAACCGCTAATATAAAAGAAGTTAAATAACGCTTTGTTGTAATAATTAAGGTTTTGCTGCTTTTTTTACGACTGTGTATATTTTATTTACGATTTTCCATTCACCATTATTTTTTAATAAAGAAAGATAATCGACATATTTCCAAGTGCCCATATCCCATTCAGCGCGAACTGATGCAGCATTTTCCTCAATATCTACTGAAATAATATGTGTAGTGTGTGTTCCTGGTTTTTCGGTACTAAAAAAGCCAAGAAAAGTTTTCATGTCATAAACCGCATGCTTTCCGTTTCTAATCCCTTGAACCCTAGCATCTGGATGAAATGCTTTAGCAACTACGTTAGGATCACCCAACAAGCTCCCTTCAAGGTAATAATTTACCGCTTTCTCCACCGCTGCAGCTTGGGCTTTATCCCCAGTATATTGGGTCTGAGCAATACTGCTAAAACTTAAAAATAAACAGAGTGATATTAATGCTAAGTTGATGGTTTTCATTTTTCATGCCTTTCGTAAAGTGGTTGGAGATAACAGAGCAGCGTTAATTTTTTAAAAATTGGCTGGGAGAAACGCCCATCTGCTTTCTAAACATATAAATAAATGCGGAACTTGATTCGTATCCTAAAAGCTCAGCAATGCTATTAATACTATCACCAAGGGACAAATGTTTGATTGCAATTTGAATGTTTAATCTTTGTCGCCATTCACTATAAGTAATATTGGTCTCTTTTTTAAAAACACGACTTAAGGTTCGTGGTGAAGCATTGACGAATTTGCCCCAAAAATTTAAATCACTTTTAAGGGATGGATGTTTTAATAAACGCTCAGTGATATTCGTTAATCGAGAATCTTTTGGATAAGGCAAAAACGTATCTAATACCTTTGCTTGAGATAACTTATCACGTATAAGGCGTAATAAACGGCCATCACTAGATTCCCACAAATAATCGTTTGAAATTTGCAAGCTTTCATTCATTAACGCTGTTAATAAAGGATCAACAGTTATAACTTGTGGATGAGTTGGTAAGTGCGTTGATTCTTCAGCGATAAAATAAAAAATACTCAGTTTTACTTCGGTTTTAGCAAGCAATTCATGTATCAGTTCGTCAGGAATAATAATCGCTTGCTGAGGCGGAATAAAATATCGACCATGCTCAGTAATAATGGCAAGTACACCTGAATGCACATAGATACATTGCGTTTGATGATGTTGATATTTATTGATACCTGCAAGTGCTGGTATTTCACGATGGAGTACCGAAATAGGAGGTAAAGTTTCTAGGTTTGAGTCAATTGTCATTTCATCTACAGTCTTTATAAAACTCTCTTAATACTGACGTTAAGTTTTTGTCATAATAGGCAAAAATTCAAGTTTTGGGGATAAAAACTACTATTTGTTCACATAATAAAGTTTAAAAAGTGATTGTATTCAATAGACAATAGTAATTACACTTTAACAAATTCTAAAAAAAGATAACTCATAGGATAAAAAATGAGGAAGCAAATCGCCCGTTGTTTAACTTGGTCATTAGCATTGGCAAGCCATTGGGTATTCGCCGATGGGGAAACGATATATCAAGTGTCGTTTGATAATGCTGTGCATCATGAAGCAGAGATTTCTGCAACATTTACCGGTATTGAAAACCAAGTGCTAGAAGTGCAAATGAGCCGTTCGTCCCCTGGTCGATATGCGATGCATGAATTTATTAAAAATGTCTACAAAGTTAGGGCGGTGAATAGTATAGGGCAGCCATTAGAGATTACTCGACCTAATCCATATCAATGGCACATTGCGGGCCATGATGGTGAAGTCACGTTTAGTTATACCTTATTTGGTGATAGGGCTGATGGTACTTATAATCAAATTGATCGCACGCATGCCCATCTAAATATGCCAGCGACTTTTGTGTGGGCGACAAACCACGAAGATCGAGAAATAAACGTAGAGTTTCGACCTTTCGATCCACGTTGGAAAGTAGCGACACAATTAGTAAAAGACCAAGGAAAATATTCATTTACAGCGCCAAATTTACAATATTTTTTAGATAGCCCAACAGAATTAAGCGATCATCAAGTACGCAGTTGGCAAGTCAATTCTGGCGGCAAAACGCAAACCATTAAGTTGGCTGTTCATCACGACGGTATTGATGAAGATCTAGATAAATACACTGAAAAAGCCAAAGCGGTAGTTGAAGAGCAAATTAAAGTGTTTGGTGAATTACCGACATTTGATTATGGCGAATATATCTTTATTGCATGTTATCTTCCACATGTTAGTGGCGATGGTATGGAACATCGTAACTCCACCATTTTAACTAATTCAACCTCGTTAGATGAAGCTGAATATAGTCAGCTAGGCACTTTATCTCATGAATTTTTTCACGCGTGGAATGTCGAACGTATTCGTCCTAAAGAGTTAGAGCCATTTAAATACATTGATGCGAATATGACGCCAAGCTTATGGTTGGCGGAAGGGTTTACTACTTATTATGGCGATCTTATTTTAAAAAGAACGCAGGAATGGGACGAAGATAAGTACCTAGATAAAGTCGCAAGCATTATTAACCAAGCATACAACATGCGTGGTCGATTATATTTTACCCCTGAAGGCGCAAGTCAGTTAGCAACATTTACCGATGCTGGCGTGTCAAAAGATAGAACCAATTATCATAATATCTTTTTTAGCTATTATTCCTATGGTCGAGCAATGGGTTTAGCGTTAGATTTAGCTTTACGTGCACAGTTTCCGGGCAAATCACTAGATGACTACATGCGTCAACTGTGGCTTGATTTTGGCAAAACAGAAACTCCTTATTCTCGTGAGGATGCACTTGCTACACTAGTCAAAATTACCGGTGACCCACTATTTGCGGATAAGTTCTTTGCCGAGCATATTTATGGTCAAACCAAACCTGATTTTACCGCTTTGTTAGCGCCTGTTGGTTTAAAGCTGGAGCAAAAAGACGATGAAAGTGCATTTCTCGGTAAAGTGAATTTCAATTTCCGTGGTGAAGATGCAATAGTTAATAATACAATACTCGTTGGTAGCCCGCTATACCGAGCAGGGGTTGAACGTGGCGATCAAATTGTTAAATTAGGCCGAAGAACTATTCGTAATAGTGAGTTATGGGATAAAGCGTTAGCACAGTTTTCACCAGGCGATGTAACGACTATAGAATACATTCAACGGGGCGAAACCGTTAAAAAACAAATCGCGTTTATCAGCGATCCAAGTTTAAAAGTCACTAAATTAGATGATGAATTACTACTTGATACTCACCAAAGCTTCTTAGTTGATTGGTTAGGTGAAGATACTGTTGAAGAAGTTCAAGAAGAAGAACAAGCTTCGGTGCAACCTTTAGAACGGGTAAAAAACTAGTCGAGAGAAACAAGGGCGTGTTGATCTTTCAACAAAATTCAAACAGCAAAGATCAACACGCCCTAGTATAGTTTTGCAAATCAAAGCACGATAGATCATAGTATTGAACTGACTGTGTTACATAAAAAGAGGGTAACTGTGTAGCTCAAGCCAACTAAACTAACTCATATCATCGAAAATAATAATAATTAAGGTATTAACCTTGTACACACCTGAACAAATAGCACACTTAACCGCTGAACTCAGACATTCACTCGGGGATAATATCCCTTGGCAATACGAAGAAAAGTTAGCGATGATGCTCAGTGAATTCGCGCAAAATAAATCCGATGTTGTTTTAGCTAAATTAAGAAATACATTAACGGATGAATGGCACAGCAAAACCGTTAAAAAAATGCCTAAAGAATTAAAAACGCAATTAGGTAACTTAGCTAAACTGAGTAAAAATCAAAAAATTCTTGCTTTACCCGCACAAGAATCTTGCCCTGCCATCGTTGCATTATGGTGGCCTTGGGATCATGGTGGCACTTTTTCATTGCGGTTAAAAGTGTTAGAACAGAGTTATGATAATAGTATCAAACCCGCGACAGGTTTATTGTCATGGTGCAAGAATTTATTTAGTTAATAGCATTTTCAATTAATATTAATAGTTATAGCGTGAAAAATTAACCACTTATCGAAAACCGCTATAAAATCCCTTTATTAAAGCATAAAGTTTGTGGGTAACTTTTTGGATGGTGATAATGGCTAAACAACAACTTGTATGGGATTTACCCGTCAGAATTTTTCACTGGTGTTTTGTAGGCGTGCTTCTTGCACTTTGGTACACATCAGATCAAGATAGTGGTTTGATTGAGCTTCATATTAAACTTGGCTACACCGCGTTAGGGTTAACCCTTTTTAGAATATTGTGGGGCTTTGTTGGCACTACTCACGCTAAATTTGTTAATTTTATTCCACGGCCTCATCAGCTAAAAATTTATTTTCAACAACTAAGAGCTGGCAAAGTTAAAAGCTATATTGGTCACAACCCTTTGGGTAGCCTTATGGTAATTTTTATCTTAATAGCAGTGCTACTACAAGCTACAAGCGGATTATTTATAAGCGATGATATATTTTCTGCGGGCCCATACAATGGTGTGTTAAGTGCAGAATTTGAAAAGTTACTTAAAATGGTTCACACCAATGGATTTAATATAATAGCGACATTGTCTGTGATTCATATTTTTGCGGTTTTTTACTATTTAATCATCAAAAAACAAAATTTGATAAAACCTATGTTTACCGGAAAAAAATTACTTGATAATGGCGATAGCAAATATGGCATTAAGCATTCAAAATTAATTAAAGCTATCATCGTAGCGCTAGGGGTTGTTTTGTTTGTTTACTGGTTAGTTGTTATTAATGCACCAGTCATTGAAGAGTATTATTATTGATTCGTCAGTTTGATTAAGCTTAGTGTACTTATTGTTAATTGATATCGCCGAGGCGAAAAATGCCTCAGCGATTTACGGTTAACTAATCTTTTTTAAATACATCGTGACATCCGCCACATGTTTTACCTACGCCACCAATGGCTTTTTTAATTGCGCCTTCGTCGCCTGTTTTTACTACCGCCATTAAATGTGCCGACGATTTATTCAAGTCTGCAATCTTTTCAACAAATAAATCTCTTTCTTGCCACACTTTATTTAATGCCTCTGTTTTTACTTCAAACTTTGAAGTGTTGGTACTAGTGTAATCAGCAATCATGAAAGAAAGTTGATTAATTCTTAAGGCGTGTTTTTCAATCGCTTTGACATCAAACGGCATTTTACCTTTTGCCATGCCACCTAGTGGTCCCATATTACTCCCCATCAATGCGAAGATTGACTGGCGTAATTCGGTGGCTTTCTTAGCATGTTTTTCTGATTTTGCAGGTTCTGCGGTTGCAATTGTCGTCGATAAAATTAAAGCACAAGCGAGCGATGTTTTCTTTATCAAATTCATGGTTTTTCCTTAAGTATAATCCTAGTTAGTAATAGCTTTACAATAATTAAAGTAAATTGAAAATTAAATGTAATTGGCATTATTTAATGGCTTAATCATCGCATTTTCTCTTTATAAAAGGCAACAATACTTACGCTTTTATCGATAAATTCGATTAAAACAATAAAAATAATAGCTTTGCTTTTTTTGCGGTAAGTTACTTTAAAACAACAGCTTATGAGTTTTGATTGTTTATTGGTTTCAATATCGAACCAAAATATCCCATTTTCGAACTGGTGATTTTTTAGTTAATTGTCGGCAGAAGTCAGCGGTATAATGATCATAATCGTTACCCCTTTTACTTCATTATTATGAAGTTCAATGACACCTTGATGATGCTCAATTACATTTTTACAAAAGTTTAAACCTATGCCTTGACCGTCAAATTTTGTAGAGTAATAAGGGATAAATAAATTATCTAAATGGTCAAATCCGTGTCCATCATCAATCACTTCAATAAGTAAATGTTGTTCGTGATTCGACATAATAATTTGGACATTTTTAGCTTCAGCTTCTTGAGCATTTTCGAGTAAATCGATAAACACTTGCTCGAATAAAGCGAGATCAACCCAGATAGTTTTAACCGCAATATCGAACGTCAAAGATAATGCGTGAAAGGTGTTTTTAAGCGAATCAGCAAGCTCAGCAACAGAAATATTTTGTCTGTTAATCTCTATATCTTTATTAAGTAAAGAGTATCTGTCTATGAAATTATGCAAATGTTGGCACCTTTCTGTGATGGTTTGCAACATTTGTCTATCACTGTTAAGTAAAGATTGATCCGCTAAAGTTTCTGACATAGATGATATCGGCGATAATGAATTTTTGATTTCTTGACTTAATACAGGAATAATTTTTTGCCAAGCAATTAATTGTCCTTCTCGTTGCGGGGTCGTGTTATCTAAAAACAGTAATAATTGATGTACTTGGCCTTGTTCTTGAATTTGGCTGTGTTTTATCTGCCAACGATGAATACCAAGACGGTAATGCCAATTCGTACCATCAAAGCTCAGCCCTAATTGCTCTGCAGAAGCATGTAAGTAACTGTGCCATGGTTTTTCAAATAAAGAAGTACAGGCGTCGTTGGCAAAGCTGAGTTTTTGCATTTGATTAAAAAGTAAAATGGGAACATCAAGCTGATTAATTAGTTGATAAACACGTAAAACTTGTTGGTCATAGTTTAATTTGTTTTTGAGTAAATGATCGCTTAATTGATTCAATTGTTGGTGGAAAGCTTTGACTTTGCCTTGTGAAAAAGAAGGTTTGGCGAATTGATTATAATCTTCTTGCTTTATCGCATCTATATGCAATTCTGCTCTGGTAAAAGTGCGCATCACGCGAAATTTAATAACTGCAATGGACCAAAATATAAAGAGTGAAAGGGCAAAAAGTGACACAATTATCCATTGCCAGTGAATACCTGCTTGCCATTGATATAAAGCGAGTAAAATTAAACTGGGAGATGCCAGGATAAGGAGCTTTATCGATAAGAATTTTTCTAACGAATTAATTTTTAGCAAGATCGTATTTCTCAACTCTGCGGTACATTGAAGATTTAGTTAACCCTAACAATTTTGCTGCTTGCGGGATATTGTTGTCAGTTTGTAAAAGTGCTTTTTGAATTAACGTGATTTCTGCACCTCGTAACGTCATTATTGGCAGCTCAATTTTAGGATTACTTGCGCTTAATCTTAGATCTTCGCAATCAAGCGCTTGGTTGTTATTTAATAATACCGCTCTTTCTATAAGTTGGCTCAATTCTCGAATATTACCAGGCCAATGATATTCTTGTAACGCCTGTTGAGCGCCTTGGGTTAATTGACAATAATCTCGTTGATACTTTTGACTGTACATTGCAATAAAATATTGCGTCAAAGGAATAATATCCTGAATTCTTTCATGAAGGGCAGGTACGGTGAGATGGGTTGTATTTAATTGCTTATAAAGCTCTTGATTAAATTGGTTATTTTTAATGAGTTGTTTTAAATCAACGCTAGTGGTACTTATTATTCGGCAATTTAAACGTTCGGTATTGCTAGAACTTAGCTTTTTAAAGGTACCGTTTGTTAATACCTGCAACAATTTAGTTTGTTGATTATTAGAGGCTCTGTCGATGTTTTGGAATAATAAGGTTCCTTTATCAGCTAAAGCTAAATAGCCAAATTGGTCTGTGTTTGTATCATTACAGCTAGCGTTAAACTGTCCAAACATTTCAACATCAAAACGAGGATCAGTAATAGACTGCATATTTACTGATACAAAAGGCTGATATGTTTGTGAAGTTTGTTGCTGGATGAATCGGGCTAATGTATTTTTACCTGTGCCATGGGCACCAGCTAATAAAATATTAGTGTCAGTAGCTGCAATGGTTTTTATCTTGTCAAATAATTGCAACATACAAGCTGAACGCCATGAATAATGCTCGGTGATGTGTGCGTTTGATTGTTGTTTAATTTTGTTATTTTCTGTTTGTAAACTAGCTAAAGTAAGCTGCTGTTCTACCTTATGTATTAGATGTTTATTGCGCCAGGGTTTGTCAATAAAGTCGGTTGCACCTAGCTTCATTGCCTCTGTAACTAGTTTGAGATTATTCCATGGGGTCATGGCAATAACAGGAACAGAGAACTGGTTATTTTTTAGCCAAGCTAAAAATCGTAAGCCTTCTTCTCCCGAAGTAGAATCCAAACGGAAATTCATATCTAAGATAATTAAAGCAATAGTTGTTTTTTGTAGTTTCTGTTGCGCAACTTGAGGATTTTCGGCTTCTATAACTTGATACTGATGTGCTTCAAGTAAAATGGATAAGCTCATCCGAATATCTGCACGATCATCGACAACTAAAATATGGGTCATAAAGCTAAAATACCTTCGGATTTTACAACACGATTAACTAAAAAATCACAACTTGTACACTAGGTGATCCGTAGTGAAACATCAATAACCCCGTTATTAACAAGCAAAAAACCTTTCACTAAACCGCTTGTCCACACGCTACTCCTTGTGCCCAACAGGCTTGGAAATTATAGCCACCTAACCAGCCGGTTACGTCGATCACTTCACCAATAAAATATAGGTTAGCGACTTTTTTACATTCAAAGGTTTTAGAAGATAGCTCGTCAGTATCAACACCACCTAGGGTGACCTCTGCCGTGCGATAACCTTCTGTACCATTAGGTTTGATTTGCCACTGGTGTAGATATTCTGCCAATTGATAAACATCATCTTTGCTTAATTGATTGACAGCCTTATCAATAATTTCTGCATGACTGACCATAGCTTCAATAAAGCGTTTCGGCAAAATTGTACTTAACATATTTTTGAGGGATTTTTGTGAGTTTTGCTCCCGCCATTCTGTTATAAGGTCTTGAATAGGTGAATCGGGTAATAAATTAATGGTCACCGCTTGTCCTGCTTGCCAAAATGAAGAAATTTGTAAAATGGCTGGGCCAGATAATCCGCGATGGGTAAATAATATATTTTCTTTAAATTCAGTGCCGCATTTGCTGGTAATTTTTGTTGGGATGCTGATACCAGATAAGCCGTCAAAGCGTTGTTTATCGTGATCATGTAAGGTAAATGGCACTAAGGCTGCGGTTGTTGGTAGCACATTTAAACCAAATTGTTTAGCAATATTGAAACCAATAGGTGTTGCACCCAATTTCGGCATTGTTAAACCACCTGAGGCGATAACTAACGATTTACATTGATAAGTATTTTCGGTGGTTTGCACGTGAAAGGATTCATCTTGCTTGCTAACTGAAAGCACTTCGTTACGCATTATTACATCAACGCCAGCCCATTCACATTCCGTCATTAATACATCGACAATGTTTTGCGCGCTATCATCACAAAATAATTGCCCTAAAGTTTTATGGTGATATTCAACGCCGTGTCGTTCTACTAACTCAATAAAGTCTTGTGAAGAATAACGACTTAAGGCCGATTTAATAAAATGTGGATTTTTACATAGGTAGTTTTCGGGTTGTGCATTTTCATTGGTAAAATTGCAACGTCCACCGCCGCTAATCAATATTTTTCGGCCAGGTTTTTTCCCCATATCTACGACGACGACAGACTTACCTCTATATCCGGCTGTGGCAGCGCACATTAATCCCGCCGCGCCCGCACCAATAATTAACGTATCTATTTGTTGCACATCTAACCTTAACTGTTTATTTCTCGGCATTATAGAAGTTTTACGGACGATGAACCAGAGGAGAAATAACTAGGCTGAACCGTTGCATTTCGCCAATTTATGTAAGGTTAAGTAAAGTTCTGCCAATCTACGCAAAGAAAACTAAAGAAGTGCAAAGGTTATGTAAAGATAAGAACTTATTACTTTGATATGCCTCTATTGCTCCATCGTAAATTTATTAATAATAGATAGGTAGTATATGAAAGTAAGATTTGGATCAGGCCAGCAAAAGTTTTTAAAAGGTTGGCTAGCGGCGCTGGTTGTTTTGGGGGTATCGGCGTGTAACTCGAGCGATAGTGATGATGATAGTAATCAAGGCTATATTAAATTCTACAATGCTTCTAAAAATGCGCCTGATATTTATCTCACTATTGATGAAGACCTTGATACTAGTGAAGATGATGAAACGGAAATAACTTTCTCAAGTGTGGGTTATGCTGCTGCATTAGGAACTTATGAAATTGACATCAATGATTACTTCTTTGAGTTAGCTTGGCAAGATGGCGATAGTTCCGTGCGTAGTGAACTGGAAATGATCTATCAAAGTGAACTCTCCATTGAGAAAGATTCTTTAAAGTTAGTGGTGCTTAATGATGATGTTACCGCTCCTGATGTTGTTGTTTATGACATTCCTGTTATTGATGAAGAAGATGATGATACGTATTCGTTATTTAATTTTAATGTGCTCAATGTAAGTACTAATAACAATGCCATAGATGTTTATGTTTCTGAGTCGGATGAAACATTTAATGAAGCGCAATTATTAGGAAGCTATCAAAATAAAGAGATTTCAGACAACCATAAATTTGACCAAGGCAGCTATATTTTTTACATCACTTATTCTGGTAGTGATGAAGTGATCTATCAATCAGATGCTGTCGATTATTACTACTCTGCCCAATATATAATGGTGATACGAGAGAATACTGGTGTAGGCTCTTCTCCTTTTATTTTGGATAAAGTGTCTAATTCTACTCAAGTTGAATACATCGATTATAACGCTGAAGCGCGTTTTCGTATTTATAACGCGATTCAAATGAACGATTTATTACCCGATTACCAAGGCGAGGTTACGGTTTATGTCAATGATATTGATGATTCGCCAGAAATAGAGCAGTTAACTTTTGGACAATTGAGTGAACCGTTAAACGTTGAAAGTGGTGATTATAGCTTGTCTTTATTAGCCAGTGATAACGACATCACATTAGTGAGTCATCATTTACTTTCATTATCAGAAAATGCCAATAAAACAGTGTTCTTTTATGCCGACGAAGAAAACGTCGACGAAGACGGAGATGGCAATGTTGATGAAGACGGTGACGGTGTTGTTGATGAAAAAGAAGTGACTATTCATTCATTAGTGATTGATAGTAGTGACAATACCAGTATTTATGGTCATGAAATCACTGCGGTGAACTTAGCCGATAACGAAGACTTTAATTTAGTAAATATCTACTTTGTCAGAAGTGATGAAACCATTGATAGTGCTTACTATAATCGTTCTTTTGGTTATGCAGAGCATGAAACCTTGTATTTAACGAACAATACATATCAAGTGTATGTTGTGGCGAAAGAAAATAGCAGCAACATCATTTTAGATTCCTTTGAATTAGTACTCGATGAAGAGTCAACGGATCAGTTTATCGTCATAGAAAACGATTTAACTTCCGGCACTGGTTATAAAGCAAATATGTTTAGTCGCAGTTCAGACTAACTGTTAACTGTAGCGCTAGAGAGTCATATGAGCTTACAACGTCATAAAGGAAAGCAACAAGTTACGGTGATGGGGAGCCTTTCAATATGTAAAGGCTCTCGACAAGTAAAGGTCGACAAGCAAGAAGTTAATTTAACGAGTTTAGAGTTTAACTTATTGTATTTATTAATGAAGCACTCCCCAGAACTGCTGCCAAGGGCAAGCATTATTAAGCAGCTATTTCATGGGGCTGAACATAAACAACAGGTTATAAATATACATATTTCTAATCTGCGAAAAAAGTTGCAACATTATTCGAGCGGCCTGAGTATTCAAGCTATGCGTGGGCAAGGATATTATCTGGTCGTAGAAAAATCACCCTTGTAAAAGCAACAAGGCTTCAAATGAGAAGCCTTGTTTTTTATGAGCAGAAAATAAGCTTTATTCTGGTGGATTTGACATAATACTGGTTGGTGATGTTTTCGCCATTTCAGCTAAGTCTTTATCGACAAAAAATAATGCATGACCATCATGGCCAACCAAATTAATTTTATCCAAGACGCTTTTAAATAACGTTTCTTCTTCATGCTGCTCAGCTACATACCATTGCAAGAAGTTGAAAGTAGAATAATCTTGGTTAGTAAATGCCTGATGAGCCAAGGTATTGATTTGTTCAGTTATTTCACATTCATGTTGATAGGTTTTTTCAAAAACATCCGCTAATGATTCATATTCATGTGGGGGAGCATCAATTGCGCCTAAAATAGGTAATGCCCCAGTTTCACTGACGTAGGTAAATAAACGTGTCATATGATCCATTTCTTCTAGCGCATGTTTACGCATAAATTCAGCAGCACCCTCAAAACCTTGTTCTTCACACCAAGCGCTCATTTGTAAGTATAAATTCGACGAATAAAACTCTAAATTTATTTGCTGGTTTAATTGTTTGACCATTTCAGGTTTTAGCATGGTTTTTCCTATTAAATTTTTCGTGCGATAACGCAGTGAATATCTGAGAATTTTGCCTTAGCTAGCCTTTGATTTCAAGAGGATTTGAAAAAATCCTAATAAAAACAATGTATTACTAATGCTAATTGTTTTCGTTTCGATTCCATTAAAGTGAATTTAAAATCACTTCAGCTTTGCTCACTTCAAATTCTTTCGGTTTTTCAACATGTAAGCTTGTGACAGTGCCATTATTAATAATCATGGCGTAACGTTGAGAACGAAAACCACCGAAACCTGCTGTTTCCATGCCTAAACCTAATGCTTTGGTATAACTGCCATCGCCGTCAGCAAGCATCATAATATTTTCTGCATTTTGTGCCTCTCCCCACGCATTCATTACAAACGCATCGTTTACCGATAAACAAATTATCGCATCCACACCTTTTGCTGAAAGCTCATCAGCTGACACAACATAACCTGGTAGGTGAGCAGCAGAACAAGTGGGGGTAAACGCACCTGGGACGGCAAAAAGGACGACTTTTTTGTTAGCGAATAACTCATCAGTATTGTGACAAACCATATTGCCGCCTGATAATTGTTGTAATTCACCGGTTGGCATTTTCATATTTTCTTGAATCATTATTTTACCTTAAGATGGATGTGATAGGGGTAACTTGACGGCTTTACATAAAAAGCCTTTATCATGTGCACTGCGCGCACAATCTTTACAAATATATCGCGGCTTGTCGACAATATGTGCGAGCTCGTGCAAACCTTTCTCGATGTCTTTTTTCTTCCATTTGCACAAAGATTTAGCCATAAACTAATCTCCAATAAAACCTAAGGTTAATTTTAGGATATTGGGAGAGTTCGCGCACGATTTTGTTGAGAAAAGATGTAAAAACTGAGGTGAATTTTTCTCGATCTTGGTTTTAAAATAAGAGAATAGCTTAGCAACAAGCGAATAATTACAGATTGCTTGTTGCTAAATTGACGCTATTTAGTGACTAAATGTAAGGTTTGATTGATGTCTCTAACCTGTTCGCCGACATCTTTTGAAATATGAGTGGCTAATTCGCGTGACTGATCTACTTCAGTCGTCACACTGTTCATGGCCTGTTCAAAGTCAGAAAAATGTAAGCGTTGCTGATTAATTTGTTCTAACGTACTTTCAGCGACATTAGCCGAGGTTATCGCTTGCTCAACTACGTTTACCGCGTTGCCTTTTAATAATTCGGCAATTTCTTTTTGTTTATTTGAGGCGCTTTCAATGCCGTAAATATTATCGGCGAGCGCTGAACTTGCTTGATTAAGCTGTTCTAGTCGTTGGCTAACTTGCTTTAACGAGTCTTGAGTTTTGCCAGCGAGTTGTCTTACTTCATCAGCCACCACGGAAAATCCACGTCCGTGTTCACCTGCTCTAGCTGCTTCAATGGCGGCGTTCAAAGCAAGTAAATTTGTTTGATCAGCTATTGAGCTGATCACATCGACAATAGTACCAACACTTTCAACGGAAGAGCTTAAAGACTCAATTGATGTTTTCCCTGCTGTTGCAGCTGAGTTGGTTTCTTCACTGGCATTTAGTACTTCATTGACTTGATTTTGACTATCATTCATCGCCATTTGTGTCGCTTTTGCACTATCAACTACTTGTTGAGAAAGCGTATTAACGTTTTCGGTAACATTCGAAAGTGCTTGCATAATATCGCCAACTTCTAGCAAGTGCTCACTCGTTGTTGACGATGAATCAAGAATGTTGCGTGCTTGGCTTTCCATTGTTTTCATGGCATTCGACACTAGGTTTAGTTGATTCGCTTTTTGCTTATCTTCTTCGGCAAGTTTTGACACCATTTGATTAAAGCTATGTGATATTTCGCCAAGTTCTGTTTTAGGTGAAATACCTGTGATGTTATCGACTCGACCTTCACTGACTAGCGTCACAAAACTATCGCGTAATTTTCGAAGTGGGTTCAAAATAACACTGCGCATCAACCAATAATTAGCGGCTAAAAATAAAATTAAAAACGTTAATAAACCGACCACTACATTGGTAAGTGATTTGTTTATTTTAGCTTGTTCTTGTGTAACGGTAATTTCACCTGAAACAATGATATTTTCTAATTCATCAACTTGAGCCGCTAATCGTTGTAAGCCTTTTTTACGCTGTTCTTGCAAAGATAATGTATTGTCTAACTCACTTTGATAGCGACTAACCAATGACTTTAGTTCGTCTAACGCTTCAACACTTAAATCTTCCAGATCGTCTTCATCTGCAAAAAAGTCATCTTCGTCTTCATCTGTTTCAGGGAATACTTCAAGTTCGGGAAATGCGGAAATTGTATCTACTAATGTTCGCAGATCATTTAAGGCAATTGCGACCGATTGGTTATTCAGCTGACTATCATTAAACATTTTTTCTCGACTATTCACTAAGTCATAAAGCGTTTTAGATATTTCATTGGTAAGTTTTAAGTAAGCTGGTTTTTGTTGAGGATCCAGCGCATTAGATTGAACAGCATATTTTGCCAGGCTAGCAGTGATTGCTGCCATGGCTTGTTCACCATTGCGAATAAGCGCTAAAGGGTCTCCACTTAATTTTCCTAATGCACGATATTTCGTTGAAATATCTGTTTTAAGTAGCGTTGCTTGAGCGCTAATCTCTTCAGTGAGGGTTTTAATGCCCAAATTCTTGGTGATAGCGATCATTTCGTCAAGTTGTGCTTCGGTATCATTGAGTAGGCTTGCATCGCCGTTTTGTAGGTATTTATTGATAGTACGATTAAACTTAATAGTCGTATGAGATTTCAGTGTTTGATAACCGCTATATTGAATTTGACTCTTGGTTAATGATTCACCAACTTGATACATAGTGGCTAAAAATATGATGGCAAAAATACTGATAGCTATAACTGATAACTTAGAAAAACTTGAAACCCGCAAAATAATTTACTCGACAGACGATTGAGGCTAAAGTTTATGTGGGTTTTGTGAAGGTTTTACGACAGCTTTATGACACTTTTATGACAACGATGTTCGTTGTCATGTTTAAGTCATCGCTTTTGGTATTGCCTGATTTACATAAACATCAAAGCGATTTTTTTTCATTTTAATACTGGTTGATGGCGCTTTATTGTTTAGTGGCTCCGCATATGAAGGGCGTTTCACCACCACTCGATATTTAGCGAGTTTAAGGGCTGGTATTAATAAGTTATCAGCGTCTAAATCTTCGCCAACTAATGCCTGAAACACGCGCATTTCTTTTTTTACGGCAGCGGATTTTTCGCGGTGCGGGTACATAGGATCTAAATAAATAACATCTGGAGCGTTTGCTAGTGTCATATCATCGATAGAAGAGGCATAAATCAAGCTCATACGATCTACAATATCGGCTACTTCTTGATGTATTTTTGCTCGTGCTAGACCATTTTCAAGTAATGCCGCCACAATTGGCATGCGTTCCATCATAGTGACTTGGCAGCCAAGTGAGGCGAGTACAAAAGAATCTCTTCCTAAGCCTGCCGTTGCATCTAAAACATGGGGCGTAAAACCGTGTTTCAAGCCGATAGCTTTTGCAATATCTTGGCCTCTGCCACCACCAAATTTCCGTCGATGTGCAACAGGACCTTCGACAAAATCTACTTTTATTGCACCTAGCTTAGGCTCATCTAGCTTAATGAGTTCTACTTGTTGAAAATGGACCTGCAGTAAAAATAGTAAATTTGACTCTTTATTGACAGAAGCAACATCACCTATGTATTGGAGTTGCCATTGTTGAGCGACTTTTTTTGCTAAATCGATATCGGTTTTGTCTATATAACCCACCGCTATTTGTGTCATGTCGTACTTACTCATAGAAATATTAGATTCCTCGTCAGCTCATCATCATGGCTAAATGTGATGAATATGAGAGTAATTGTAAAACAATTAAAGCGAATAAAATATCTCTACTACTTTAGCGGGTGACAAAATTGGCAAGTAAGTCATTTAACTATGTTAAACAAACCTGCGATATCTCTGTTATACCCTGCCGTTATTGCGTATTAAATAAGCCGCAGTACTAAAGTACTACTTCATTTTATTACTAAGTTGTCTAGTGTTACCTCAGTTCAAAAAATAAACAATAGGGATGAATTTTTAGGGAAAGTTTATAAAATAAGGTAAAGAAAAATGAACGTTAGAAAACATTATTACATCAAACAAATACAAAGCGTATTCGCTATTTTATTAAGTTTTTTTTGTTTTGTACAAGCGTCCGTCGCGGGATCTTGGCAACAAAACGTAAATATTGGGGGATTCAACACAGTACACATTTACACACCCGACTCTCTGTCACCTGTTGGGGATGGTAAGTCATTGTTAATTGTTCTACATGGCTGTGTACAACCCATTAATAATTACTTAACAGCACAATTGGAAAGTGCGGCTGAATCTTATGGCATGGTTGTCGCTATTCCAGATGCCATGAATAAAGCGGGTTATAGTTGTTGGTCTTATTGGCAAGGCGCCGTATCAAGAACATCTGGGGATTATAAAAACTTGATAAATCTCGCCAATACCATGAGTGGTGATGCAACTCGTAATATTGATGCACAACAAGTGTATATCGCTGGCCTTTCATCTGGCGCCGCCATGTCTGCTCAAACGGCTTGTTTAGCACCCGATGTTTTTGCCGGTGTAGCTCCGAGTGCAGGCCCAACAATAGGTACAAGTTCTAATGGAGCAATATCAACCTGTGAGACAGTATCGCCTAATACTTTTAAATCACGTTGTGAAGGCTATGCGGGATCGGCGGCAAGTCATTTAAATACACAAATTGCGGTAATTGGACATGGTACCGCTGATACAACGGTAAATACTTGTTATAACCAGCAAAATGCTAATGGCTTTGCCGCTGTTTATGGCGAAACACAACTGGCTGGGACAACAAATATCAGTGAAGGTGCCGGTCATACGGCTTCTGAAAGCTTGTGGACGAATAATCGAATATCAATGTTATGGTTTGATAACTTAGATCATTCATGGTCTGGCGGGGTAGGAGCTTCAGGAGATTATATTGCATCAACGAGTATTAATTTTGCTACGTATTTAGGAAATTTTTTTGCGCAAAACAATCAACGAGTCAATAGAAATAAGGCTCCTGTAATCGCAGGCCATACTGCGGTAGACAATAACAGTCAGCTTGATATTTCTGGAGTAGCAACCGATGAAGACGGGAGTGTCAGCAATATCAAAGTAGACATTAGCGTTATCGAATCAGGCAACATGACTTGGCTTTCAAGCATCAATGGTTCAGTTAATACGAATGATGAATATAACTTTTTATCAGGTGTTTTCGCTGATGGTTTATACCAAGTAGCGGCAACGGCAACAGATAATGAAGGTAAACCCAGTGATATTGCTAAGGTTACAACACGTATTGGCCCTGAGCCACCAGCAACAGCGCCAACATTATCGAATATTAATGTGATTACTGCGGGTCAGTGTGCAACGGTGTCTGGCAATGTCTTTGATGAAAATCAAAACTTAGCGAGTGTTGGGGTCAGTTTCAGTAATGGTACGGTAACAGCACAACTTAATGGAAATGAATATTTAGCCGAAAGTTGTGGTTTATCTGGGGGGAATCAAACGGCGACTGTAACAGCAACTGATACCACATCATTATCTAGTACCGACAATGCGCAATTTACTATCGATGCAGGAGTTGAGGGGGATTATAACTTACATATTAACCAAGGCCATATTACTTGGGGAGTAGGATATTCTGCGTGTTATACGGCATTTGGTAGCTCAGATTTTGTGATGCGTGAATATGCTGCAGGTACCAATCAATGTCAGTGGATTGCCGATGGAGAACCAAGTTGTGCTGGACCTCAACAGGCATGTTCTATTGTTGAGCCAACCGATAGTGACAATGATGGCGTTGCTGATAATATTGATAATTGCCCCGCAGTTGCTAATGCGGATCAAGCGGATAATGACAATGACGGTATAGGCAATGTGTGCGATAGCACGCCAAATGGAGAGCCAACCGATAGTGACAATGATGGCGTTGCTGATAATGTTGATAATTGCCCCGCAGTTGCTAATGCGGATCAAGCGGATAATGACAATGATGGTATAGGCAATGTGTGCGATAGCACGCCAAATGGAGAGCCAACCGATAGTGACAATGATGGCGTTGCTGATAATGTCGATAATTGCCCCGCAGTTGCTAATGCGGATCAAGCGGATAATGACAATGATGGCATAGGCAATGTGTGTGATAGCACGCCAAATGGTAATTTTAGCTGCAATGAAACGACATCAAGTAACTATGCTCATGTTCAAGCTAATAGAGCAACGACTAATGGCTCTTATGTTTTTGCCATTGGCTCAGGCACGAATTTAGGCTTATATAACGTTTATTATACGTCTACTTTAGCGGAAACAAGTGCGAATTACTTTGAAGAAGGAACTTGTCCATAACCCAATGATTCGCGTTTAGTGATAGAATTATTTTTATACAGTAAGGGAACATGAGTAAAGCCAAGTTTTAGATAATGCGCTTTGCTCATGTTTTTTAGTGACTACTCTACCTGAACATTATTGTCGCCCGTTGCAAAGGCGATTAATCGGCTCAACTGACTCAGGGATAAATCAGATTCTTGCTGCCATTGATTAAAACATTGTTGAATAGTGGCGAGGCTTGACTTTGTTTGGATACCGCCACTGATTAAATCATGTGCGCGGAAATAGGCTTCCACATCTCGAGAAAGTATAAAAGTATCTTTTCCTAATGCGCGCAGTGCATACGGACCGGTATTTCCACCTAAACGTTGACCATGTTTTTTAAGGTATGCCCATAAGCCAATGATATCTTCTGTTGGCCAATCGGCAATAAAGGCAGAGAAGCTTGGTTGCGAATTTTCATCACTATTTTGTTGCTCAAATATCATTTGCGCGTTGGCTTTTATTGTTTTTACTTTATTAAAATTTCGAATGATTTTAGGGTCGGCCGCTTTTCTTTCGAGCATTTCTTCCGGCATCATCAATATTTTTTCAATATCGAAATTAAAAAAACTTTCTTCAAAATTGGGCCATTTATTTTCAACAACTCGCCAGACAAAACCACTTTGGAATATTTTTTTGGTGAACGCGGATAAAAGGCGATCATCCGTTAACTGTTTTAACCGCTGGTCATGATTACCTTCACCGAGTAATAACGTTAATGCTTGTTCGCCGCCTTTACGCTGACAAGCGCGCTGATAAATTTTTTGCCATGATTCCATGAAATACTCTTATTATTGTTTTTTATTGAATGTCTTATTGATTGTTTTATTGTGTAGTTTAACGATGAATTTTAGCGACTATACGCGATCACTTTATTACGGCCACTTCTTTTTGCTTCATATAAAGCGATATCAGCATGATTAATATTATCGTCAATACTTTTCGTAGTATCTACTTGCACGACACCAAAGCTGGCGGATATTTGAATATTCTTGCCACCAATATCGATGTTTTCTTCATTGATTGCCTTCCTCAATCTTTCTGCGGTAAGCAACGCTTTGTCAATATCGTTGTAGGGTAATAAAATAATAAATTCTTCACCACCAATCCGGATCAAGATATCTTCAGTGCGCAAAGATGATTCAATAACATGAGAAAAACTGACTAACACTTTATCGCCAGCAGAGTGACCATAACTGTCATTGATCTTTTTAAAACTATCGATGTCGCATAAAATGACCGAAAGAGGTTCTTGACGACGTTTTGCCAATGAATACATTTTTTCTGCAACATCGGTGAGGTAATTTCTATTTTTTGCCCCCGTTAATTTATCCGTGATAATTTCTTTTCTTAATTTGCCAACTAGCGAGTAGATAATACTTAAGGCAAATCCAAAAAATAGAATACAAATAAAACTCAACAGTGCCGTAAAATATAAGGAAAGCGGCACATGTTTTTCATCAGAGAAAAATAAAGCATAAAAAACAACATAAACGACAAAAATAAGTAAAGTGAGTAATAACGAACCATATAAAATACGGTCACCCACCCGATGCATTTTAAATTGTTGATTACATTTTCTAAGGGTTAATGCATACGGAATGAAGATATTCATTAAAACCAAAGCTGACCTTAAATAGCCAGCATTGAGATATATTTGTGCTAAGTATATTAAGCCAATAAAAAATACGCTATGAATGGTACACGCTAGATAATGTCGCAACGTTATTTCACAATCGTAACGAGTATATATAGCGAACATTAATAAATATGAAATCAATAAAATAAATAAATTAGTTACTATTGCAGAGGCGATAGGCAAATATTCAAAGCGCAATAAAATGGCTTCGAAGGCGGCAATGGTAAATAACAACAACAACCTAAAATAAAAAGTTGAGCGGGCTTTGTTCTGATTTTCAGGCGTAGGAAGAAAATAGGTAAAGGCATATAGCACAATACACACAATTGAAAGTGCAGAAAAATATGACATGCTGATTAGATATTCTTGCAATGCTCACTTCCAGGGTGCTGATTGGTTTAATTTAATTAATTAACCTTATTATATCCTATATAGAATTTTTTTGAGAATGGCCGTTAGATAAAACCCGTCTAAATGAGATGGGTTTTATCTAAATCTCATGGTGGTAAAGCTTAACCATTTATTCCGCAATGACGTAATAGTGCGTCTATTTGAGGCGCACGCCCTCTAAACGCTTTAAATAACTCACTGGGTTCTTGCGAACCGCCTTTTTCAAGAATGTTTTCTAAAAAGTCTTGTCCTACGGCGCGACTAAAAATTCCTTCTTCTTCAAAGCGGCTAAAGGCATCAGCAGATAACACTTCTGCCCATTTGTAGCTATAATAGCCAGCGGCATAACCGCCACCAAAGATATGACTAAAACTATGTTGAAAGCGATTAAAGTCAGTGGCGGTGATCACGGCATATTTATCACGTACTTTGTTTAATATTTCTTGGATGTACTCGCTGTTGTTATTATTGGGGTTATATTCGGCATGCATGGTAAAATCAAAAATACTGAACTCAAGCTGTCGAAGCATTTGCATTGCTGATTGATAATTTTTAGCCGCTAGCATTTTATCAAGCATTGCTTGAGGTAATGGCTCATTGGTTTCAAAATGTCCTGAAATAAAGGCGAGTGCTTCAGGCTGCCAACACCAGTTTTCCAAAAATTGGCTGGGTAATTCAACCGCGTCCCAAGGCACACCATCGATGCCCGAAACACCGCTGGCGTTTATTTGTGTAAGCATATGATGAATACCATGGCCAAATTCATGAAATAATGTAACCACCTCATCATGAGTAAATAATGCCGGTTTATCACCTACGGGTTTATTAAAATTACAGGTGAGGTAAGCAACAGGATATTGAATATCGCCATTGGCTAATGCTCGACGTCCTACACAATCATCCATCCAAGCACCGCCACGTTTTTTAGCACGTGCGTATAAATCTAGATAAAAACTGCCGCGCAGTTGCTGACTTTCATCAAAGACTTCATAAAATTTGACATCTTTATGCCAAGTATCAATACCTGATTTTTCTTGAATGGTTAAGCCAAACAAGCGATGTACCACTTCAAATAACCCTGAGACGACTTTGTTTTCTGGAAAGTAAGGGCGTAATTCTTCATCTGAAATCGCATAACGGTTTTGTTTCAATTTTTCACTGTAATAAGGCAGATCCCAAGCTTGCAGCTCTGTTTGGCCAAATTGAGCTTGTGCAAATGCTTTCACTTCATCAAGGTCTTGTTGTCCTTGTTTTTTTGATTTTTCAGCTAAGTTTTCTAAAAATCCCAACACTTCATCGGTTGAGGTTGCCATTTTGGTGGCAATCGACTTTTCTGCAAAATTATTAAAGCCAAGCAATTGAGATAATTCATGACGTAGCGCCAATAATTCATTCATAATTTCACTGTTATCAAATTCACCGGCATTTGGCCCTTGATCAGAAGCGCGTGTTACATAGCCACGATAGAGTTTTTCTCGCAGTTCGGCATTATCACAATACATCATGACGGGAAGATAGCTTGGAATGTCTAAGGTAAATAACCAGCCTTGTTTTTCTTGTTCTGCTGCTAAGGCCGCCGCCGCTTCTTTGGCGCTATCTGGTAAACCAGCAAGTTCTGCTTCATCGGTAATATTTACACTATAAGCGTGTGTTGCATCTAAAAGGTTATTGCCAAAAGTTGAGCTGAGCTCTGATAAGCGAGTCACAATTTCGCCGTATCGTTTTTTGTCTTCATCGTTAAGGGCAATGCCTGATAATTTAAAATCACGTAAGGCATTATCAATAACTTTTTTCTGGGCAGTCTCTAATGTTTTATATTCTTGGCTATTTGCAAGGCTTTGATAAGCTTCGAACAGGCCCTGATGTTGACCAACAAAGGTGCCGTATTCAGATAACAAAGGTAAACAAGACTCATATGCTTCACGTAATTCATCACTATTTACCACAGAATTCATATGAGAAACCGGCGACCATAGTTTGCCTAACACATCATCCACTTCATCAATAGGTGTGACTAAATTATCCCAGGTGAATGATGCTTGAGTTAAAACATCTTCAATGGTTTTTTTGCAATCAGAAATCGCTTTTTCGACGGCTGGTTTGACGTGCTCAGGTTTAATTAAAGAAAATGCGGGTAGTTTATCTTGCGCTAAAAGTGGGTTGCTCATGGTTATCTACATTTTTGAATATCTTAATTATAGATGTAAGTGCATTTGTTTAGATATTCAAGAGAAGAAACAAAAGTAATCAGCTCGTTTAATAATTTTTTCCGATAGGCCAGCAAAAGGCGTGAAAATTTAGTAAAAGAATAATGCGTTAAGGCATGCCTTATTGTTAATATCATCGGATGAAGTCTTGCCAAGATAGATGATTTTCCCTTTTTCGTCATATTGATGAACTTGAATCTTATTTGATCGAGTCTTATATATTAAATGACACTTATTTAGGAACTTACACATGACACAACATTTTGATTTTCTCGCCATTGGGGCAGGTAGTGGTGGAATTGCCTCGGCAAACCGTGCTGCAAAGCTTGGTAAAAAAGCAGCCGTTATTGAAGCTAAACACATTGGTGGTACATGTGTAAATGTAGGGTGTGTACCGAAAAAGGCAATGTGGTATGCAGGGCAAATTGCCGATGCTTTACATTATGCTGCTGATTATGGTTTTCAAGCACCGTTACAAAATTTTGATTGGGCAAAACTTGTTAAAAATAGAGAAGCATACATCGAAAGAATTCATGCGGCTTATGCACGTGGCTTTGCCAGTAACGATGTTACTGTGATTAATGGTTTTGCCAAATTTATCAATAAAAACACCGTAGAGGTAAATGGCGAGCAAATCACTGCTGATCATATTGTTATTGCCACAGGCGGTCGCCCAAGTATTCCAAACATTAAAGGAGCTGAATTTGGTATTGATTCAGATGGTTTTTTTGCCTTAACCGAACAACCAAAAAGTGTTGCAGTAGTTGGTGCGGGTTATATTGCCGTTGAACTTGCCGGCGTGCTTCATGCCCTTGGTTCAGAAGCACATTTATTAGTACGTAAAGAAAAACCCTTGCGTGGTTTTGACGACATGCTCAGTGATACTTTGGTTGAGCAGATGGCAAAACATGGCCCGACGCTTCATAACCATAGTACGCCTAGCCACATTGAAAAACATGAAAACGGCGAACTTACTGTGCACCTTGAAAACGGTAAATCTGTGGGGCCGGTAGAGACATTAATTTGGGCGATTGGTCGTGAGCCAGCGACGGATAATATTAATGTGCAATCAACCGGCATCGAATTAGATGAACGAGGTTTTATTCCAACCGACAAATATCAAAATACCAATGTAAAAGGTATTTATGCGGTGGGTGACAACACAGGACGCGCACAATTAACCCCCGTTGCGGTGGCGGCTGGGCGCAGATTATGTGAACGATTATTCAATGATAAACCTTATGAGTGTCTTGATTATTCAAATATTGCAACCGTAGTCTTTAGTCATCCGGTTATTGGCACGGTTGGTTTAACGGAAAAAGAAGCTATTGCTGAATATGGTGAAGAGCAAGTTAAAGTCTATAACTCACAATTTACCGCTTTATATCAAGCGATCACTGAAGATTATCGCGACCCTACGCGAATGAAATTAATCTGTATTGGTAAAGAAGAAAAAATTGTTGGTATTCATTCAATCGGTTTTGGCAGTGATGAATTGTTACAAGGATTTGCGGTTGCGATGAAAATGGGGGCGACGAAAGCTGACTTTGATAATACCGTCGCTATCCACCCAACTTCTGCCGAAGAGTTTGTTACCATGTAGGTCAGAGTTTTGAAAGGGATAACAACAAGGCTTTCATTGTTAGTTAAGTCGTGAGAATTGACTTGATATTACTTTATCCTTTTAGGGTAACACTTGGCTTAGTGTCACCCTTTTATTTTATAAGCGAAGTTACTTCAACAACGGCACTTGATGAAGCTTATTTTGTTGTGCAGTTAATTGTGCTTTCAGCTCCGGGTGATCGATAAGACTATTCAATAAGAGTACTTTTACCCCATGTCCTTTTACTCGGGTTTTGATAACAGGCTGGTTACTATTTACGTCAAATTGTTCGTTGCTTATTGCATCAACCCATAAACCATTACTCAACATTGATTGAATATTAAATACCGCGTCGTCATCCCCTTTGTTTAACAACACTAACGCGGTTTGGCTCTCTTCTTCGTTCTGATAGACACGATAAAAGCTAGCTTGATCACCGGAAAATTCGAGATTAATTTGTAAACCACGTTGCAAGGCAACTGACTGCTTTCTGATATGAGCAATACGGGTTAATTCATTGTGAATGATGTGTTTTTTGGCTTGTTCAATTCTTTGTTGACCTAAATAATTTCGATTGCCTTTGTGTTCTGGTAAACCGGTCATAAAGTTGATTTCAGAGCCATAATAAATTACCGGTATCCCGCGAGCGGTAAATAACCAATTATTGGCATCGATAAAACCTTCATCACTGGCATTCATTCTTGCCATATCGTGGTTATCGTAAAAGGTCATTAGTTCATACGGGTTTTGATAAACACCATCATCTAAATGTAAATAAGACAAAATATCTTTGAAATTGCTGTCTTGGTTTTCAAAGACGCTGGTAATCGCTGCTCTACCAGGAAAATCTAACACGCTAACGCCACCGTTTTCCGGTCGAGTATGCTCGGCGATAAACTCGGCATCGTAGGAATAACTTTCACCAAAAATAAAAATATCGGGGTGGTGTTGACGAATACGATCAAACAATTTTTTCCAAAAATGATGTGGCATTTCTTTTATCGTATCAACACGTAAGGCATGCGCGCCTTGTGCTAACCATTTAAGGTAGGCACCTTCAAAATAATCGAGTACGGCTTCATTATTTTCATTAATGTCTGAAAGTTGCGCTAAGCCTGTATGGGTATTAAAAAAGCTATGCAGCGGATTAGTAGGATCGAGTTTCTCGGGATGAATATTTTGATGATCGGCGATTAACGTGCCGTTTTGATCATAAATTTCGGCAAATTTTGGTTGATCTTCCACCATGCTATAAGAGGGAGAACCGTGATTTCCAACAATATCTAACACGAAATTAAGGTTATAATCTTCTTTAAGTTGCGAGGTAAGCTCAGCAAACGATAAATTTACAGAGGGTAAATGCTCATCCACTTCATAAAAGTTACTGCCCCAATAACCATGATAACCCGTTTTACCGCCGTCTTTGTAATAAGCACCAAATGTCACTTGCTCACCGCCACTAAATGCTTGATCGGGATTATCAAAAATAGGCGTCAGCCACACCGAAGTAAATCCCATATCTTGAATATACTTGGCATTATTAAGTACTCCTTGAAAATCGCCTCCTAGGTAGCCGACATTTGCTTCTTGTCCATCAGGGCCAATAAGTGGAATGTTAAAACTGGGGTATTTCCCACCTTGGTTTTCGTGATTGTTGCTTTTATCGCCATCAACAAAACGATCCGTTAATAAAAAATATACCGATTCAGCAGCGTATGGCTCTAATGTCCCATAAAACGTTGTGTTGGAATGATTTTCCAAGGTGGTGAGTTGTGCTGGTTGATCGAAAGACGATGCGCAGCCTAAAAAAGTCAAAGATAAAACGGTAGTGATTGCTGTGTAAGTAAATACGCGCGTTAATTTCATCGTTAGGTTATCCAATTTATAGCGGTTGGATAACATCCGTATTGGTCTCACAATTAATGTGAAACACTTAGGAATAAAAGCCAACAGAAATTTTATAAAGTCAATTAATTAGCAGATATCTTATTGATTTGGGAATGTTTATTACAAGTATCTGCATACGTATTCATGAAGTGGCAACCTTTATTTATGCGTGTTATCTGGGCATATTGAACGAATAATACATAAGTGATGGCGGGCTCCAAGCTCTATGCATTCGATAAAATGTCAGTGAGAATACGCCGTTATGATAACAGCATGAATACCATAATAACCGTTGGAAAAAGTCGATGATTCGAAAAATTAACATGACAGGCTTACTGTTAGCCATTTACCTTGTAAGTGGATTTTCAAAAGGACAAACGTTACCTAGTAACTTAAATAATCCTGTTGAAAACATGATGACTGCTTCTGATAAAGCGGTGGTTGATAAAGAACAACAACTAATAAAGGCGCCGTTAAAATCGCCTGCTGTGCGTAGTGGATTTACTCAATTAGTTGACTACCAACATCATGACAATAAACTCATGTTAACGACTGAGCAAGGAACGATTTCGCTTGAATTTGTCACCGAAAATAGCGTTTATGTTAACTATGTGTTGAATGATGCTCAGCCATTACCGAGTTATCTTCTCGACGAAAAGCACAACAAAAAAATTGTCACAACCCTAGAGAATAAAGAAAAGTCTTTAACATTAACCAGTGGCAGTGCAACGGTTGTCATTGATAAATCTCCTGTCAGGCTGTCATTTTTTCATCAGAATAAATTAATGTTAGCAGAAGAGCTTGGCTATTTTGAACAAGACACAACGCAAGGGTTTCGTTTTAAATTAAGACCAGAAGAAAAGCTCTTTGGTGGTGGTCAACGTGTGTTAGGTATGGATCGTAGAGGGCATAGATTACCCCTATATAATCAAGCGCATTATGGCTACCAAGACCATTCTGAACAAATGTATTTTGGTTTACCTGGCGTCATGTCTAGCGATAAATATATTTTAATGTTTGATAATAGTGCCAAAGCGTATCTTGATTTAGGCGCGAGTCAATCAGACATTTTACAATTTGATTCACAAGCAGGACGGTCGGCATACTTAGTTGCCATGTCAGATAGTTATCAATCGCTGATTAATCATTATACCCATGCAACCGGAAAGCAGCCGATGCCGCCTATTTGGGCACTGGGTAGCATGGCTTCACGTTTTGGTTACCGCAGTGAAGCACAAGCAAGAGAAGTGGTTGCTGAATATCAAAGGCAACAGATGCCCTTGGATGCGATAATTTTTGATTTATTTTGGTTTGGTGCCGATGTTAAAGGGCACATGGGAAACCTTGATTGGGACAGGACAACGTTTCCAACCGGCGAAAAAATGATTGAAGATTTTAAAGCGATTGGGATCAATACCATACTGATAAGTGAACCTTTTATTCTTACTACTTCTAAGAATTGGCAATCTGGTGCTGAAAACCAAGCGTTTGCTATCGACAAAGCAGGTAAACCGGTGACCTTTGATTTTTATTTCGGTAATACCTCGTTAGTTGATGTTTTTTCAAAGAATGGACAAAGTTGGTTTTGGTCATTCTATCAAAAGCAATTAGATTGGGGCGTGGCAGGTTTTTGGGGCGATCTTGGTGAGCCTGAAGTACACCCACAACACGCTATTCATCAATTAAGCGAAACAGGACAACATGCTTATGCAGATGAAGTGCATAATGTCTATGGCCATCAATGGGCGAAAACGCTTTTCACTGGTTTTCGTGAAGCGAGTCCCCAACAACGACCGTTTATTATGATGCGTTCGGGCTTTGCAGGCAGTCAGCGTTACGGCATGATCCCATGGACGGGTGATGTCAGTAAAACATGGCAAGCCCTGAGTGCTCAGGTCGAATTATCATTGCAAATGGGGCTGTTAGGATTAGGTTATACTCATTCCGACTTAGGGGGCTTTGTCGAATCAGAAAAATTTGATGAAGAGTTGTACGTGCGTTGGTTACAATTTGGCGCATTTCAACCGGTGTTTCGACCACATTCACAAGATGCAACCCTACCTGAGCCCGTTTTTCATGGTGAAGAAGTAAGTCAATTGATCAAAACGGCGCTAAGCTGGCGTTATCAGTTATTGCCATACAACTACAGCATTGCGTATCAAAATCACACTCAAGGCACACCTTTGATGCGACCACGTTTTTTTATCGATGATGCGAATGATGATAACTTTTTAGATACGGATGCTTATCTTTGGGGACCCAATCTTTTGGTTGTTCCGGTAACAGAGCCTGGTATTAAGCAACTAGAATATACTTTCCCGAAAGGCGTGTGGTTTGATTATTGGCAGGATCGAAAATACTCGGCGGGTAAACAGGTGTTACCGGTAAATAAAGAAACAATTCCGGTATTTGTGAAAGCGGGGGCTATTATTCCTCATGCTCCTAATATGTTAAATACCCAAGCATATACAGGCAATGAATTGGTCATTCATTATTGGTTTGACGCCAGTGCGCCACAATCTAGTTTTCAACTTTATCAGGATGACGGCCTCAGTACTCAATATTTACAAGGTGATTTTAAGCAAATTAATTTCACAGCTGCGTTAAATCAAGAGCAAGTGAATTTTGATATCAATATCGAGAATGGTGAAGTAAAACTTAAAGAAAACAAACAATTAAAAATAGTTGTTCATAATGCCTCACATTTAGAAAACGCTTATCAAGGGAAAAAACAGTTAACTAGTGTTTATGACAGCAAGTTAAATACATTAACACTCGATGTCACCTTTACCGGAACTGATATTGGACTAACTTTTAAACCGTGAAAGCCGTTTGTGCCATAAGTGTGATTTTTCAGTCGGGACAGTGCATTTGTCATGTGAAAGTAGATTGCGAAAGGCACAGGCAATATTGCATTAATCGGTAAAGAAAAATTTAACAATCAATGGTTCAAAAAAGTGTCGATTTTTTTGAGTCAACAATCTTTAATGGACCCTAAACGATGCTATTGAATAAAAAGATTATCGCAACCGTAGCGGCGACTACTTTACTGTTTGCATGTAATGAAGCCAAACAAAGTGATAAAAATATACTGTCGAAAACGACAGTGAATCAAAAGGTTACTAGTGATAAGTCAACATCCGCTGAACTAGGACCGCTCCATGTGGCATCGCCAAAATGGCAAGATCAAATCATCTATTTTTTAATGATTGATCGCTTTAATGATGGCAATTTACATAATAGTGATCAGGGCGTTGGCGTTTATGAACGCGGAGCAAAAGACAAGTATAATGGCGGAGATTTACAAGGGGTTATCGATAAACTAGATTATATCAAACAGCTTGGAGCTACAGCTGTTTGGACAACGCCTCAAGTTGCCAATCAATGGTGGGACCCTGTTGCCGAATTTTGGGGATATCACGGCTATTGGGCAAGAGATTTTAAGTCCGTTGATGAGCATTACGGTAAACTTGAAGATTACCAACAATTAGCCAAATCACTTCATGCTAAAAACATGTATTTAATTCAAGATATTGTTGTCAATCATACCGGCAACTTCTTTTATTATGATGGTGATTATGATGAGCAGAATGTTAAACAGAATTTCAAAATAAATACCGGTTCAATTCCAAGCGTTTCAGCCAGTCAATTTCCTTTTACTCAACATGACGTTAACAAAGTGGAGCATCAACAAGCGAATATTTTTAACTGGACTCCTTCAATACTCGATATCACGGTACATAAACAAGAGACAACCTATCAAACCTCGGGTCTTGATGATATGAATACCAAAAATCCCGTGGTGAGAAATGCCTTAAAAGACTCTTTTGGCTATTGGATTAAAGAAGCTGGCGTCGATGCATTTCGTATTGATACGGCAAAATACGTCGAAAAAGAATTTTATGAAGATTTTCTTCATGGCGATGATGGCATTGTGACAACGGCTAAATCAACGGGTAGAAACGATTTTTTTACCTTCGGTGAAATTTTTGAAATGTCACAACCCTTTACAGATCGTGCGGAAAAGAAAATCACCGATTATTTAGGCACAGATGAGAACCCTCGTATTGACGCGCCGTTAAGTTTTCCACTTTATAATGAAATTAAGCAAGTGTTTGCCGGCGGGCGTCCAACTTCATATTTGTCATATCGCGTTGATGCGGCGATGAAATGGTATAAAGACCCCTTTAGAGCGGTAAATTTTATTGATAACCACGATGTTGAACGTTTTTTAGCGAATGGTACGTTAAGTGGTTTCAAGCAAGCGTATGCCTTTATGATGTCGATTCCGGGCATTCCAGTTATTTATCAAGGGGATGAGCAAGCGCATCTTTTAAGCCGCCAAGCGATGTTTGCTGGTGGGTATGGCTCTGAGCAAGATCAATTTAATCAAGCGTCTGATATGTTTCGTTTTATTCAAACGCTGACAAAAATTAGAACTCAACATAAAGTGTTTAGTCGCGGTAGTATTGAATTTATTCAAGAAAATGCATCAGGGCCAGGAATACTAGCCTACAAGCGCGAATATAACGGTAAAACAGCCTATGTTATTTTAAATAGTGCCGAGCAAACCGCGTTGTTAAGCCGCTTGCCAACCAGTTTTGATGAGGATAATCAACCGACTATTTTACTGGCTGAGAATATTGATAAAACTTTGCCTTTTGCCGAAGACGGTACATTGACTATGGAAATGCCAGCGCGTTCTATTTTAGTGCTTATTGGCAATAGTCGAGCTAGTCAACCATCTAAGTCAATGACACAAGAGATTAGCGTTGCCCCAATACCTGCGGAGTTTAACAATGTAACGTCTGCGATAATCCAAGGTATGACGACGGCGCCGCATGCCGAATTAATCAAAATTATCGATGGTAATATTGAACAGGCAGAAAAATTTTCGTCCGATGCTCAAGGAAAATGGCGTACCAATTTACCTTTAGATGGCTTAGGCAATCATCAACATGCCGTAGAAATTTTTTGGCCGGAAAAAAATTATGTAACGAACAAATTTACTTACTCGATGAATTCGACCATTGTTTCTGGCATGGCTGCTGTCGATGACCTTATTGGCGATGATAAAGGGCCAGCAGATCAATATATAAAACCTGGTTATCAAGCCGATAACTGCTATTTAGACATAGATTCAGTTCAAGCGAGAACCGGCGGTAATATTCTAGAATTAACGATTAAAATGTGCGATATCTCAAATGCTTGGGCACCACCCAATGGTTTCGATCACTTAGCGCTAACCATTTATTTTAATGATAAAAAGGCCTCAGGGCTCAAAGCTCTGCCTTTGTTAAATAGCGCAATGCCTCAACAAGGCACATGGAATGTTGCTCATTCAGCCTTTGGTTGGGGAAACTATGTTTTTGCAACAGATGGTGCTTCTTCAACTCAAGAAGGTACTATTTTAAATTACACACCCATCATAACAGTAAACCATCAATCCAAAGAAATTAAGATGATTTATCACGCTGATAAACTAGGTATAGATGACTGGTTAGCGGTTGATTTGTATTTAACCACTTGGGATAAAGACGAAGGGGGAGATTATCGTTTGATCAATGAGACACCGTCGAAATGGCACTTTAGCGATAGTGCGCAGAATTCTCCAAAAATTGCCGATGATGCTTTTATGACCATTTTGCGCCAGAATTAACCGATACTGCTAATGATGACATAAAAGGTTGTTTTCTTTTCGAACAGTTGTCGTGTCAATTTCGTACTGGTTCAACCTGTTTGACTAGACCGATAACGATCAGTTGATGAATACGTATGCAGTCTTTTTGCATACGTATTCACTTTGTGAAGTTTAACTGCCAGTGAAATAGTGAAGACTAGCTAAAATAGTTTAATTGCAAAGTTAGAATGAATTTTTTAGTGAAAACATGAGGTTATCTTTTTTGGTAGTTACCTCTATTAAAGATTAATAATTGATAAAAAATAAAACTTAATAGAAAGGTGAAAATAATATGAAACGAGTATTGATGTTGCTTGCAGCAAGTTCGACACTTGCATTTCAAGCGAATGCCGATTGGTTTATCCGCGGCACGCATAATAGCTGGGCAGCTGATCAAATGGCTGATATCAGTAATAACACAATGTTAGCTGATGACGTAGAGTTTACTTCAGCTGGGGAGATAAAATTTGATCGTTTTGGTGACTGGAGTGAAAACTACGGTACGGGTGGTCAAGGTGGCGGTAATATTTCAGTCTCAGCGGGAACTTGGGATATTGAATTTTATACAGATACGAAAGGTTGGGCTATTTTACCTTCATCAACACATGGCGGGTCGACAGGTGGTGGAACAGGTTATCATTTGCGTGGCACCCCGAATGGTTGGGCCGAAGGCACATTGTTAACACAAGTGGGAACAACTTCAGATTATGAAATCTGTATTGAATTTAACGGTGGTGATGCTTCTGGTGGGCCAAGATTTAAGATAGATAAAAATGGTGGCTGGGGAAGCGATGCTTTTCCTTCAGCAGATGTTTCTGTCGCCCAAGGCTTTGCCCATATTGTCGTTGATAGTAGCAATGACTCGATAAAGTCAGTATCTGACGGTTTAGGGGCAAATTGTTCTCCTGTCACCGCAACAAATGATTTTCGTAATCGTACCATGTACTTTGTTTTCCTAGATCGATTCGCTAATGGTGATACGAGCA
Source organism: Thalassotalea sp. SU-HH00458 (assembly GCF_040362795.1). NCBI lineage: Bacteria > Pseudomonadati > Pseudomonadota > Gammaproteobacteria > Alteromonadales > Colwelliaceae > Thalassotalea > Thalassotalea sp. SU-HH00458. The sequence continues at coordinate 356,167 of NZ_BAABWW010000004.1, read as the reverse complement.
ATGATAATGGTAATAATGCCAGCGCGACATCGAGCGTTGGTGGTAGCGGTAATTTAGATGAATGGAAAAAATACTGGGGTGGAGATATTCAAGGGCTTATCGATAAACTTGATTACCTTCAAAACTTAGGGATTACGGCTATTTGGGTGACCCCTTTAAATGATAATGTTGATAACTCTGGCACTGCTGGTGCTTATCATGGTTATTGGGGGCGCGACTTTTATGAAGTGGATGAGCACTTAGGGAGTTGGGCGTTAGTTGATCAATTAGATGCAGAGATGGAAGCGCGTGGTATGAAGCTTGTGCTTGATTTTGCTCCGAACCATAGTAGTCAAAATGATAAATATGAATATGGTGCTGTGTATAAAGAAGGTGTCTTTCAAGCGGATGAAGCAAATTCAACTTGGTTTCATCAAAATGGCGCAATTGCTGACTGTTACGATTCAGACCCTAGTACAACCTGTGGTAATGAATGGTCAGACCCATGGGCGTATCGTAATAAAACCTTGTTTAATTTAACCGACTTTAATCACGGCGTTAATAGTAATTCGGTTTCTGATACTTACCTGATTGAAGCGGCGAAAAAATGGTTAGCACACGGTGTTGATGCGTTTAGAATTGATGCAATAAAACATATTGAACCTAATTTTATTAATCGCTTTACTGCTGAAATGAGAGCCGTAAACCCCGATGTTTATATTTTTGGTGAATGGATGGATGCCGGCGCGTCAGATGCTAATTCAATGGCTTTTTTAAGTGAAGGTAGAGGGTCTGAATTATTAGATTTCAACCTACGGGATAATATTGAAAATGTTATTGCTGATAATATTTCAATGATTGATCTTAATGCTCATATTGAAAGCCGTGCAGGTGCTATGGGTAATCGTGAAGATTGGCAGCCAATTTTCCTTGATAACCATGACGCCACACGTACCAGTGTTTACTTACAAACAAACGGTGTTGTCAATAAAGGGCGACAAGGTAAAGGTTTTGCAAAAGCATTTGCGGAAGCAAGACAAAATCTAGGTATGGCCTTAGTGATGACGTTACCAGGTATTCCAACAATTTATTATGGTACCGAGCAAAACTCGACATGGTTCACTGCAAATGGTGATGGTGAAGTCGGTCATGACCCTTATAACCGAGAGCAAATGCCGTCTTTTTCTGAAACATCTGCTGCTTTTACTATGATAAAATCATTGGCTGATTTACGAATTTCAAGTGCCGCCATTGCCACAGGTAGCTACCAACAAAAATGGTTGAATGCTGATATTTTAGTGTTTGAACGAAAAGAAGGGACAGACACCGTAGTTGTTGCAATGAACAAAGGTGCTGCAGCAACTATTTCGGTTTCATCACTAGGTCTTGCCGACGGTACTTATACGAGTCTAACCGGCGGTGATGTAGTATCGGTTACTGGAGGTCAAGCGTCATTGAGCTTAGATCAAAATGAAGTGATTGTACTGCACTAGTATTGTTCTTACTTCTTAAAAAAAGTAAGGATTTCACGATGAGTTTTAGTCATTAAAGCTCATTTGATAAAATAAATAGGCGTTTTGTCAAACAGTTGGCATAACGCTTATTATTCATAATCAACCCTACCATTATTCTTAACTCTTCGTTCAGGATGTTATTAGGAAATTTAAACCTATTGATTCTCTTTATGAATCTACCTATCTTGCATCTATAGATAAACTGCATACAAAATCACGGAAAATGCCTTTCTTCCATGTGAAATTAGGCTTTTTACCTAGCCAATTAAATGACTTTTAGCTAAATTATAAATAAGCACTATAGTTAATATCGTGCCTATTCAATGGGATATTTAGGCTTTTTATTAGCTTAAAGGAGATTTTCTTGACGACAGAAGCGAATAAATTAAATCCTGAATTGTTCAGAAAGAAACGTATTATACAAGTCACTTGGTTAACCCAATCTGCAACAATTTTAGCTGCTCTTTTTCCACTGATGTACAAAGATTGGTTTAATTTAACCCTACTGTTTATATTTCTGATCTGCCTTTCTATTGGTCGATATCTGGTAAAAAAAGATCTAGTTCAATATGGCTCCAATTTAGTCAATTTATCGATAACCATCTTAATTTTAACACTTTGTGTTTTTAATCAGGGCATTAGAGACGAGGCATTATTAGTTTTTCCGGCATTAATTAGTTTTGCGGTACTAACCGGGACCGATAAATTTTTATGGACTATTTATGCGTTAATCGCATGTAGTGTAATGTTAATGGGTTTAGTAAATGAGCTTGAGCTTTATAAACATATCGTCATTGGGACAGGTATAGAATCAGCGATTATGATCGTTATTATCTTATCGGTAGTTACTTACAGTATAAAATTGTTAGGCTCAGATCTCACTTCGGCAAATAAAAAATTATTAGAATATCAGAATGAATTAGAACAAAGAGTCGTTAATAGAACGCAACAACTGCAAGAATCAATTAATAGCCTAACAGAGGCAAAAACCGAATTAGTAGAAGCTGAAAAAATGGTCTCGCTTGGTAGGTTAGTTGCTGGTGTGGCACATGAAATTAATACGCCTTTAGGTATTGCCATAACGGCATCTTCATTAATTCAGGACAGTACAATAGAATTAAAATCAACCTTAGATAAAAATACTGTCACTAAATCTGGCTTATCAACTTATGTACAGGAAATCGAACAAAGTATTGATATGGTGCAGGGCAATTTAAAAAGAGCGGCAACTTTAATTGCTGATTTTAAACAGGCGGCAGTGATACAAAGTGATGAACGAGTCAAAACATTTAATTTATTTGAAATATTGCAAACTATTGTAGCGCACAATAAAACGCTGCATAAAAAAGTCACTGCGGATATTTTTGGTGATAAAGCTATTTTTATCACTCATGACCCTGATGCGATAACCCGTATTTTTACTAACTTATATAGCAACTCATGTATTCATGGCTTTGCGGGTATGGAAGAAGGTCATATCGATATTGAAATAGCACAAGCGGGTGAACAGGTTTCTATTATTTATTCGGATAATGGTAAAGGGATTAAAGCAGATAATGTTGAGCATATTTTTGAACCATTTTTAACCACTAAACGTGGTAAAGGGGGCACAGGATTAGGCATGCATATAGTTTATAATTTAGTCACTCAATCATTAAAAGGGCAGATCCAATATAACCCAAATTATTGTGCTGGCGCTTGCTTTGAAATTACCTTTAAACTTGCCTAAAAGAGAATATTTTCATAAACCTAGCTGAAACTTAAACCGTTTGTCACGGGATTAAATTCCAACTGTTTATTTTAGACTTTTTGTTAACGCACTAGTAATGACCGAGTCTAAATCATTCAGTTCAAACGTGTCGTTATCTTTAATATTAATACAACCTTTGCCTGTTTTTATCTTTGGATACTGATGTTGAAATTCAGCTAAATGCTGTGCATTGCACGTATAAATTGATAAGTAATTTTTTTGGTTAGCTAAAGCGATCCAATGATCACCCAATGTAAAAGTTGGCATTTTGTATTTCATTGATGGCTCTGCATCAGGAAATAATTTCATGATTAAAGAATAGATGGCATTAAAGCGCGCCATTCTTTGTTCTGGTATATTTTTTAGGTAAGTCGATAAGTCCATACAAATTCTCGATTGATGAAACGGTTTCAATATCGTCAGTAATATATTCGCCATAAATTAATTATTAATAATAGTCTTTTTTTAAAATAATTATCCAACTAAAGTAAGCGCTGTCAGGCACCCTTTCTCACTTATATTTTTTTGTTATTTGCATGTGTCATATTTCTTTAAAAATAATTTAATAATAGACTGGTAATGACAGAAAATTCTGGTAATCTCTTATTCCCTTAGTGAGGATGGTTGGTCTCTTTTTGAGCAATCAATAAGAGATAAAAAATACTTATCCACATTTATAAAATAATAATAATAATATAGATAAAAGGATTTTTTCTTACCTTTTTCCATATAAAACAAAAGCTTAACCATATTTGACCCATTTTGATACTTCATCTCTATGGAATCTTATGCTGCTTTTCAACAAAGTTATCCACATTTTCACTCATTTTTTTCATACATTAATGGTTAATTGCTAGAGAGTATTCAGGCTTTATGGCATGCTTAGCCAAATTTCTTACTAGCGATACAAATCATCATGTCCAAATCTTCATTATCTCCGCTCATTTTAGTTGATGGTTCTTCTTATTTATTTCGTGCCTATCATGTGCCTTATTTGCAAGCGTTATCAACCAAAGATGGTCAATCTACAGGAGCAATTACTGGCGTATTAAATATGCTCAATAGCCTGAAAAAAGATTACCCCAATGGTAACGTTGTCGTGATATTCGATGCGAAAGGTAAAACGTTTAGAAATGATATGTATCCTGAATATAAAGCCAATCGTCCTCCAATGCCTGATGATTTACGCACACAAATAGCACCGATTCATGAAATAGTTGAAGCAATGGGGTTACCTTTACTCGTTATTGAGGGAGTGGAAGCGGATGATGTTATCGGTACATTAGCAGCGCAAGCCACTAAAGCAGGTATTGAAACAGTTATTTCAACCGGCGATAAAGATATGGCTCAGTTAGTAAATGAGCATGTCACGCTTTATAACACGATGACGAATGTAAAAATGGACCAAGCTGGCGTCTTAGAAAAATTTGGGGTACGTGCTGATCAAATTATTGACTATCTTGCTTTGATGGGCGACAAAGTCGATAACATACCCGGTGTAAATAAGTGTGGCCCTAAAACGGCTGTTAAATGGTTAACTGAACATGAAACTCTGGCCAATGTCATCGCAAATGCCGATAGCGTAAAAGGAAAAATTGGTGAAAACCTTCGAGAAGCATTAGAGTTTTTACCTCTATCTTATGAATTAGCAACTATTAAATTAGACGTAGAACTTGATAAATCTGTTGAGCAACTGCAACCGACAGAGCCAAATGTCGCGAAATTAACCGAGCTTTACACTAAATTTGAATTACGTCGTTTATTGGCGGATTTAACAAAAGGTTCTAATAGTGAAGCGACGACAATTATTAGCGAAGAGGAGAATGAAGAAGAGTCAGTGCCTGCAGAGGTTATTGAAACTAAGTATGACATTATTCTCAATAAAGAAGACTTTGCTAGCTGGTTAGCTAAATTAACCGCAGCGGATCTTTTTGCTTTTGATACCGAAACCACCAGCGTTGATTATATGAAGGCCGAGTTAGTTGGCTTATCATTTTCTGTGGAAGTTGGTAAAGCAGCGTATGTCCCCGTTGCACATGACTATATCGACGCGCCAGATCAGTTAGATAGAGACTGGGTTATTGCCCAACTTAAACCATTACTTGAAGATAGTGATCGTCAAAAAGTAGGTCAAAATTTAAAGTATGACGCGAATGTGCTTTCTCATTACGGTGTACAAATGCAAGGTATTAAATTTGATACTATGATCGAATCATACTGTTTAAATAGCGTTGCCACGCGCCATAATATGGATGCCTTAGCTGAAAAATATTTGGGTTATAAAACCGTTCATTTTGAAGACATTGCCGGAAAAGGCGCTAAACAGTTAACTTTCAATCAAATTGACATTGAAAAAGCGGGCCATTATGCCGCCGAAGATGCCGATATAACTTTGCGTTTACATCAAGCTATTTATCCTAAACTTGAGAAAAGCAACACACAACTTAGCGTTTTTAATGAAATAGAAATGCCGTTAGTGCCAGTGCTTGCACGGATGGAGCAACATGGCGTGTTGATTGATAGTGATTTATTGAACGAACAGAGCCACTCGATCGGCATGAGGTTACAAGAATTAGAAGTTGAAGCACATAATATTGCGGGTCAAACATTTAACTTATCGTCACCAAAACAATTGCAGAAAATATTGTTTGAAGAGTTAAAAATTCCGGTCATTAAAAAAACGCCTAAAGGAGCCCCTTCTACAGCAGAAGAAGTGTTACAAGAGTTAGCACTAGATTATCCTTTACCCAAAGTCATTTTAGAAAATCGTGGTTTAAGTAAATTAAAATCGACTTATACGGACAAATTGCCGTTACTGGTTAGTAATACAGGACGTGTGCATACATCGTATCAACAAGCAGTTGCTGCAACAGGGCGTTTATCTTCAACCGATCCAAACTTACAAAATATCCCAATTCGTAGCGAAGAAGGGCGTAAAATTCGTCTTGCTTTTATTGCACCAAAAGATCATAAAATTGTCGCGATAGATTATTCTCAAATAGAGCTGCGAATCATGGCGCATTTATCAGATGACCCAGGATTAGTGTCGGCATTTTCAGACGGTCGAGATGTACATAAAGCGACGGCGGCAGAAATTTTTGGTGTAGATTTAGCTGATGTTACTGCCGATCAACGCCGCAGTGCGAAAGCGGTTAACTTTGGTTTAATTTATGGCATGTCAGCTTTTGGTTTAGCGAAGCAATTAGATATTCCTCGCCATCGTGCCCAAGAATATATGGATAAATACTTCGAGCGTTACCCCAATGTGCTCGCTTATATGGAAGACACTCGTCAACAAGCAACAGAGCAGGGTTATGTTGAAACTTTATTCGGACGCCGACTGTATTTACCGGAAATAAAATCGAAAAATGCTATGCGTAGAAAAGGTGCTGAACGAGCTGCTATCAATGCTCCTATGCAAGGTACAGCTGCTGATATCATAAAGAAAGCGATGTTAGCGGTTGATGAATGGATTGAAGCGCAAAATGATGACCGTATTAAAATGACCATGCAAGTGCATGATGAGTTAATTTTTGAAATTCATCAGGATATTGTTGCAGAAACCACCGCTAAATTAGTCGAAATTATGAATGCTGCTGTTGAACTAAAAGTACCATTAATCGCCGAAGCTGGTGAAGGAGATAACTGGGAGCAAGCACATTAAGCCATTTAATATTTTGAATGTTTTATTACATATTGTGTAATTTTATTACAAAAAGTGCTTTACAAAGAATATAGAGTTAATCTATACTTTGTTTCGTTCCTTAACGGACGCTTGTTGTAATAATTTGTATATTCTAGCTTCCTCATAGCTAACAAGCCGATAACAGTGTTATCGGCTTTTTTTATGCCAAAAATATGTATATAACAATATGAGTTAAGCGCCAAATATGTAACATAATTTCATTTATGAAATTGAATATCTATATGTGCTGTTTTATTCATCAACAGGATCAATAATTGGTTCAATCGGGCGAGGTTTACTTCGCCCCGCTTTTCTTAGTGCATCGCGTAATACATATTCAATTTGAGCATTTAAACTACGTAACTCATCATCAGACCATTGTTGCATGGCATTAAGAATTTCTTCATTAATTCTCAGCGGATAAGCTTTTTTAGCCACGATTACCTCTGTTCTAAATTAAAATTAAGGATGAATGTCATTAATACAAAGTACCCGTATTAACGATAGGTTGTGCAGCTTCATCACTACACAAGACCACCAATAAATTACTGACCATGGCAGCTTTGCGTTCAGCATCAAGCTCAACAATCTCACGCTCTTCTAATTTATGAAGCGCCATTTCAACCATACCTACAGCACCTTCTACTATGGTTCTTCTTGCTGATATTATTGCCATTGCTTGCTGGCGACGTAACATGGCATTAGCGATTTCGGGGGCGTAAGCTAAATGACTGATCCTTGATTCAATGACGCGCACACCTGCTTTTTCTAGTCGTTCTTGTACTTCGGTTTTTAATGCATTGGATATTTCATTCGGATTACTGCGCAATGAAATGTCTTCATCTTCATGATGATCGTATGCATAACTTGTCGCAAGGTTTCTTAGAGCAGACTCACTTTGAATGGATACAAAATCTTCATAGTCATCAACTTGAAAAACTGCTTCGGCAGTATCAATGACTTCCCAAACAATAACTGCGGCAATTTCAATAGGGTTACCATTTTTATCATTGACTTTAAGCTTACCACTTTCAAAGTTTCTTACTCTCATTGAAACGCGGGCTTTTGTATAAAAAGGGTTAGCCCATCGAAGGCCAGAGCTGTGTACTGTGCCTGAATATTTTCCAAATAACTGAAGTACTCTCGCTTCTTTTGGATTCACCATAAAAAAGCCAAACCAACAAATAAACACTAATATTGCCGCGATAAACCCTACAATAGCTTGGCCTGCTGATTGATTCATTAAACCATTAATCGCAATGGCAATGGTGCCTATTTGTAATGCCAGTAAAACAAAGATGAACATAATTCCATTCGGTGCTTTTATTTCTTTTTCTGTGATCATGTTATTCTCCATGAATGTTTAAACAAGATGATATCATTATGATATCACTTTGAGTGTTTGGCAAATATTTATCTGAGGATCTTTGTAACAACAAGTAACATCAATGCCATAACTGGTAATGACGTTGAAAGTAAGGTTAAATTATTAGGTGATTACGCGCTTTTGTAGATGGGATTATGGGCGATATTTTAGGTTATAGCTGAAAAGTTCTTTTTTCATCATAGGCGCCATCATATATAAACCAATAATATTGGCGATCGCCATGGAGAAAAACATTGAATCAGAAATGGCAATGACAGAATTCAAACTAATCGATGCGCCAATGATGGTACAGGTACAAAAAATACATTTATATAATAGGTCTAAATATTTATTGGTCCCCATAATATATTGCCAAGCAATTGACCCGTAATATGCCCATGAAATCATTGTTGAAATGGCAAAAAGTAACACGGCTATACTTAATAGATAAGGAAACCACCAAATTACACTGGCGAACGCTCTAGATGTTAACGCTACGCCATCAACCCCTTCAACCGAAGTGTATGCGCCAGTAATAACAATCACTAAAGCAGTAATAGTGCAAATAACGACGGTATCAATAAACGGTTCGAGCAGCGCGACATAACCTTCTCTAATCGGTTCATTGGTTCTGGCGGCGGCATGAGCAATAGCGGCAGCTCCAACACCAGCTTCGCTAGAAAACGTGGCCCGCTTAAAGCCTTGTATCATGACGCCTATTATCCCCCCAACCACACCTTGTGGATGAAAGGCTTCTGTGAAAATTAAATAAAAAGCGGAGGGGACTTTTTCTATGTGATAACAAATGATAAAGAGGGCAGAGACTAAATAAATTGTCGCCATTAACGGGACAATTTTCGAGGTAACTTTAGCAATGTTTTTGATCCCGCCAATAATAACAACGGCGATAATCGAGGCAAGTATTAAACCAAATAACCAGCCTTTGTTTTGCCAAAAACTGCTGTCTTGGGCAAAGGCAATCATAAATTGGCTATAAGCTTGATTAGCCTGGAGCATATTACTGCCGCACAATGATGCAGTCATGCAGCAAATAGCAAAAAAGATCGCCAAACCTTTGCCAAGTTTTTTATGTCCTAAATCCGATAATCCTTCACTTAAATAATACATTGGGCCACCGCGAACGATACCATTCGCATCGATTTGACGATACTTTACCCCTAAAGCACATTCTAAAAATTTAGCTGACATGCCCATTAAACCAGCTAACATCATCCAAAAAGTCGCACCGGGTCCACCAATAGAGATTGCGATGGCAACGCCAGCTATATTACCTAAACCAACGGTACCTGAAAGTGCCGTGGTGAGAGCTTGAAAATGACTAACTTCACCTTTATCGCTTGGTGAAGAGTAATCACCTTTAATTATTTTAACGCTATGCTTTAACCCAGTAAAATTAAGGAATCCGAAATAACAGGTAAAACTAATCGCGGCGATGATTAACCAGAGAACAATCAATGGAATATCGATTGAGTTAATTGATATCGAGTAGAAAATGATTTGAGTAAAGAGTTCAGCAACCGGCGCTAATAACGTATCAATTTGTTGATCTACGGTGAAAGTAGTTGCTGTACTCATTGTTTAACGCCTTTTATAATAAGGATAGAAAAAGAGGAAAAGGCCCGTAATTAGTAACGTCAATAAAATCAGAGCACTGGGAAGCATTAGCCAAAGGTTGGCGTTATCTTGAAAATAAGTTCCATCATGCAAACTCTCAATAAAATCAGAACGTCGATATGCCACTTGTAAGATATCCGCGGTGTTACTGTCGAGTTGAATTTCCCATTGGCTATTCGTACGGACTTTTATAACCCCTTTATTGGGTCTTACGTCTAAGCGGTCGATATCTTGCCAGCTATTAACATTGGCTTGCGTTACAGTTTTTACTTGCGTGATAATCTGTTCAAAACTAATAGAGGGTATCTTTTCAAGCCCCACTTTAGTTTCAGGTTGCAAATAAGCAAATTCTTTTCTCACTAATAATAAAATACCTGAAATAATCACAACAAGTAGAGGAAGTGCTGCAATGATGCTGCCCCATTTATGAATTTTACGATTAGTACGAATAAATGACATTAAGGTTTTTCTATCGCTTTGATTGGCCAAGTTTCATAGACTCCGTCACTCGTGATTGTGGCTATTTCAGTTGGCTTGATTAATTTAATGTTGAGAACCGATGAACGATATTTATCTTTGTATTTAAAAGCGTGCCATTCACCAAGTAAAGCACCATCCTTCACCTGCCATAATTGTAACAATTGTTTAGGGGAAGCGGTAAGTAACCATTGATTATTATGCGTGATGATTGAATCATTAAATTCGATAAATTTAATGTTGCTCGCTAATTCTGAGAATTTTTTACCAATTCTTAAGAGCCAAAACCAACGATCTTTAATGGCGTCTAAAGTAAAAGCGACTTTAGCATCTGCACTCATCACGACATGATTTACCCTAGAGGCATGGCTAAATGTTTGTAATATTTTGCCAGTGCTTGCTTGCCAAAAAGCAGCGGTTTTATCACTAGAACCGGTGAGAACTTTAGTGCCATCAGCAGAAATACTAACACTGTTTATGTCGAGTCGATGTGGTGTATACGTTTTAATAGTATTGTTTTCAATAGAAACAATACTTGCTTGACCACTTCGAAAACCAAAAACTAATGTGCGCTCATCGTCTGACATAGCAATATCATTGATGATATTATCTCCGGCTGTCCAAACGGTTATCAGTCGGCCACTGGCTAAATCGTATAGATGTACATTGACACGATTTGAGGTATAAAAATATCGCTTATTTTTTGATATGCCCAATAACTCAATAAGTTGAGCTTCTAACCCTTGTAAACAATCGTATTTTTTAGTGTTTGTTTCATTGTTCCATAAACATATTTGTTGATTATCGCTAGTGAGTGAATAGTGACCATCGTCAGAAATATCAGCCGCTTTCAATACTTTATCACTGTAGTGCTGTTGTTTATTGGCTAAAGACGTTTGAATATTGTGTTCGGAACACGAAACAATCAAGCATAAACTGAATAATACAAGGTAGATTCGCATAAACTTTACCTATAACCATCGACGAACAGACGCACAATAATCAATAAATTCTTGATGAAAAAGTTGAGTTAGCATTTGTTCTTCAGGTTTGATTTGAAAGTGATTGATATAAAAAATAAAGCCAAGAATCAAGAAGATTGTCATTGGGTTGGCCAAATAAAATCCCCAACCCAGTAAACAACAAAGCATACCAAGATACATTGGGTTTCTGGTATATTGGTAAATGCCGTTTTTCACTAAAGCCGTTGTAGTTTCCGGTTTTGTTGGGTTTACGGTCGTTTGTGCTTGTTTAAAAGCGAATGCGCCAGTTAAGATTATGGTGCCACCAATGAGCACAAACAATACCATTAACGGCTGTGCGATATTTCTATCATATAAGGTGAGTGGCAGCGCTAACTGACAAAGCCACATTAAAGTAGCGAAAATTAATACCAGCAACAGCGGTGGAATTTTTAATGCGAGTGTAGTCATCAATACGTCAATTATTCTTTTAATCGTTAGCATAACTGAAATTAAAAAGTGCTGCTATTCTCTCAAGCACTTTTTAATAAGTTAAAGGTCCATTGAAGCAATGAAGCACTTTCCGCGATTCATTCCAAATTCCATTAGATATTTACGGATAAAGTAGGGACCTTAAGATCGATCATTAATTGATTAAACCGAGGTAATTGTGTTTGTTGTAATTCATCAAATAACGCTAACTGAGCTAAAATTTTATCCGTGACAATTTTAGTAACTTCTAACTGTTGATTCGTTGGTCGCATATTTCCATAAACAACTGAACCATATACGGAATTAAGCTTATCATTTAATTTTACAGGAAAGCCAAGCGGATCCTGTCGCGCCTTACTTTTGGTTTGGTATAAAGTGTTTTCAATCTTGTTCATTTTTTCAAGCATGTTAGCAGCTAATTCATTTAATGCCTGATAACTGTTATCGTCTTTGAGCTTGGCTTGAATTGTTTTGATAGATTCTCGTAAGGCGCGAATATTACCTATTGCTTTGTGGGTGTCTTCTAAGGTCTGCCATACCGCTTGCGCATAACTAAATTGTTGTTCAAAGTCTGCTGAAGTTGCTTGAGTTCTTGGATCAGTTAATACGTTAAAACGTTGGCTTTGTTTGATAAAACTATCGGCATTCTCTTCACCGTAACTTAATTCAACAAGGTATTCTCCTGGGATCACTTTATAGCCAATCATGCGATTTGCCCATAGCATCATGCCATCAAATCGACGAGGAGGAGTGGTACGCATATCCCAAGTAAAGCGATTAAAGCCTTTTGTCACGTTGATATTATTGTGTTTTTCTTTTGCCGTTGTTGAAAACTTTCTTAATAACCTACCGTTCATATCTATGAAGCTGAGCGTTAGTGCTTGCTTGCCGGCTTTATCTTTTTCATGCGTCGACTTGGTTAAAGGCTCGTGGGGTAAATAGAAACTGACTTGAACGCCTTTGCTTAGGTTTTTGCCTTTTGGTCCCGGTGCTGATGAGGCGGAAACATCTAAGCGATAACTATCACGCGGTTTAATTAGGCGAATATTCTTATCAAAATCAGCACTGTTAAATGTCCGAATTGCTGTTAAATCATCAAATAACCATAAAGAACGACCTTGTGTCGCTACGATTAAGTCATCATTTTTAACCGCTAAATCTGTGATGGGTACTTGGGGTAAATTCAGTTTAAAAGGCTGCCAATTTTTGCCATGGTTTAAGGAAATATATAATCCATTTTCAGTTCCTGCATATAGCAAACCCTGCTTTTTAGTATCGACGCGAATCACACGGGTGAAGTGATTTCGGTCTATACCTTTATCAATACGTTGCCATGATTTTCCATAGTTTTTGGTATGAAATAAATAAGGCGTGAGATCATCTAGTTTGTATTGCGTTGCCGCGACAAATAACCCCCCTTTATTAAACGGATCAATTTCAATGCTGTTAATTTGTGCCCATTTTGGGAGTTTACGAGGTGTGACATTTTTCCACGTTTTACCATCATCTTTACTAATGTGCAGCAAGCCATCATCGGATCCTGTCCAAATAACCCCTTGTTCATGGGGTGACTCTTTTGCGGCAAAAATTGTCCCGTAATATTCAACACTGGTGTTGTCCTGTGTAATTGGTCCTCCTGAAGATTTGAGCGTGTTCGGATCATTACGGGTTAAATCAGGACTGATCACTTGCCAACTTTGCCCCTCATTATCTGATCTAAATAAATGATTTCCGGCCGTATATAAAATGTTGTCATCGTGAGGGGAAAAGAAGATAGGATAATTCCATTGGAAACGATATTTAACGGCTTGGGCGCCAGAGCCCATATAAGATTCTGGCCAAACGTTTATAGCTCGACTCGCTTTACTTTTATGATCATAACGAGTCATGTAGCCCATGTACGAGCCACCATAAACAATATCTGGGTTGCTGGGTTTTGGCGCAATATGGCCACTTTCTCCGCCCGCCGTTGGTTCCCAATCATATAAATCGATACCACCACCATCTGAACGATGGTTTATCCGTAAAGTGGAATTATCTTGTTGAGCAACATAAATACGGTAAGGAAAATGGTTATCTGTGGTGACGCGATAAAATTGTGCGGTAGGTTGATTGAAATAAGTGGACCAACTTTTACCACCATTATATGAAATCTGCGTACCCCCATCATCTGAAATTGCCATTCTATTGGGGTTATGGGGATCTAACCATAAATCATGATGGTCGCTATGAGGGGTTTTAATCGCGGTAAATGATTTTCCACCGTCAGTTGATTTATGAAAATTTACATTTAATACATAAACGGTATCTATCGCTTGCGGGTCTGCATAAACACGCGTGTAATACCAAGCGCGTTGACGTAATTTATTCTCCTTATTGACTCGCTTCCAGGTTTTGCCGGCATCATTAGAGCGAAATAATCCGCCATCTTTTGCTTCAATCATTGCCCAAACGGTATCTGAATTTACCGGAGAAACAGAAAAACCGCTGATACCCAACACTTCACGGGGTAAGCCTTTATTGTTTGAGATGTTTACCCAAGTCTCTCCACTATCAACTGACTTCCAAAGTCCTGAGCCTTCTCCGCCTGAAGACAAACTATAAGGGGTTCGTTTAACTCGCCAAGTCGATGCATATAAAACTCTTGGGTTAGTAGGGTCCATTTTTACATCAACGGCACCAACTTCATCATTGACATAGAGGACTTTTTTCCATTGTTTGCCACCATCAACAGAGCGAAAAACACCGCGTTGCTCATTTGCCCCATATAAGTGACCTAACGCGGCTACATATACAATATCTGGATTAGTAGGATGCACTTGAATTTGCGGGATATGACGTGTGTCTGTTAACCCGATATTACTCCATGTCTTGCCATTATCGGTACTTTTCCAAAGACCTTCACCATGAGAGACATTACCGCGTAGGGTTTTTTCTCCACCGCCGACATAAATAACGTTGTTGTCTGAAGGGGCAATAGCTATATCACCGATCGAACCGCCAAAAAAACCATCCGAAATATTTTTCCAGCTTTGTCCACCATCTTTTGTGCGCCAAACACCACCGCCGGTTGTGCCCATAATAAACGTTGTTTCATCACCAATGATCCCTTCTACTGATGCGGAACGCCCACCCCGATAAGGGCCGATAGATCTAAATTCTAAGCCGTTAAATTGATCGTTGTAAGATGGTTTTATGGATTTCGCCGCATATGATGCAGGTATAAAACAACACAGGATGAACGTGAGATAAAACAATTTTTTGGACAGTATAGACATGCCAATCCTTATTATTAGTTATTGCTAATGCAATGTTTATTATGTGAATAAGAATATGTGAAAACACTTAAATTACAAGGGAAAGCAAATCAAACTATGTTTTAATCGCACGTTTTTGATAGGAAGAAAAACAAAATTAGTTTTCGTTCGATGCTTGAATACGATTTCGACCTAAATCTTTTGCTTTATATAAACATTTATCGGCATGATTGATCACCTCATCGATACCAGCGTCCATTTCAAACTGAGCAATACCCATGCTGATGGTAATTTGAATGTTATGTTCTTGGTAATTGATGACATGATTTTCGACTTTGCTCCGTATTTTTTCTGCGATGATCGCGGCATTTTTTGCAGAGGTTTGCGGGAGTATAAATAAAAATTCTTCTCCGCCCCATCGAGCTACACAATCTTGTTCTCGAATTTGTTCATTAAATAGTTTGGCTAACTCTATTAATACCGCATCTCCTGCATTATGGCCATATTGGTCATTCACTCGCTTAAATTCATCGACATCACATATTAAGATCGATAACTTTTCTTTGTTTCTACTTAAGTGAGATTGTTCTTGCTTTAAAATATCATAAGCGACACGTCGATTTGATAGATTTGTTAGAGGATCGAAGTTTGCAAGCTTCTGATATTTATGTTTTAACTCGAGAGTTTTCTTTAATGCATGATCTCTGGTGTATTCATACAAAGTCGTTAAAAAAGACACCGTCAAAAATGAGTAAATTAATCTCAATTTAAATTCAATTGGATAAATAGCATGATATGCAATGTTGGACGGTATAAACATTATCAAAATGATCAAGGTAGTAAACACAGCTATATCGATTAATCCTCGTCTAAACCCATGAATAGATAATGAAACAGGCGCTACAATATAAATCCATAAAGGCCCCGTATTGGCAACGCCCCCAGTAAAAACGAGAAAAAACATCAATAAATAAAGCGAATAAAGAACAATGGCTGAACTAAGCTGAATATTTTGATGTTTTTTACAAACATAAAATCCTAAATAATAAATAAAAGTTGCAACAAAAAGCATAGCTGACAGGAAAAAGCTTTTGGTGAAAAGCGCTAAAAGAGCCATGCTTGTGCATATGAGCATTCCTATTTTAGAGAACAGTAAAATAATCGACGGCTTATATGGAATTTCTTGGTAAAGATTATGTTTTATTTCTTTCAGCAAAGCATCCGGCCTTTGAAGTCATTAGAAGATAAAAGTTTATTATTTTTTGCGCACACGATTCTGAGAGAATCAAATTAATCCACTTCTTTCTATTATGAAGTTAAGTATGAGTTGAGGTGCTCAATAATTCAACTCACGTGAGAATTTTATCTACGGAATAGCAAGTGCCAGTGCTTTGACTGCTCTAAATAATTAATAAATTCTATTTTTGTCATATTACTGCCATTTAAATTGCTTAAGTTTAATTGTGTTGACTATTCATGGGGTTTTAACATGACAATTAAACACCGATATAAAACAGTATGGTTATCTGATATTCACTTAGGTTGTAAAGATTGCAAAGCTGAGTATCTGCTAAATTTTCTTAATAATGTTGAGATAGAGACGCTTTATTTGGTTGGCGATATTATTGATATGTGGGCGATGTCGAAACAATTTCGCTGGCCACAATCTCATAATGATGTTTTACATAAACTATTAGCGTTATCTAAACAAAACACCCAAGTGATTTACCTGCCGGGAAATCATGATGAGCCCATTCAAAAATTTGATCAAATGCATTTTGGCGATGTAGAAATTCATCGTCAATATGTCCATATCACAGCTAAAAATGAAAAGTTATTAGTTCTGCATGGTGACCAATTTGATCAAGAAGTGTGTTTAGGTAAATTTCATAGTTGGATGGGTGATAAGGGCTATGACTTTCTGTTGTTTTTAGATCGGTGGTTTCACAAAACATTTCTTCGAAACGAGCGTAAATACTGGTCATTGGCACGTTATATAAAACGTCATGTAAAAAGTGCTCAAAAAGCGATATCGCGATATCGACAAGCAACCTGTCAAGCAGCAAAAGATAAAGGCTATGACGGTGTTGTCTGTGGTCATATTCATCATCCAGAAATAACCATGGTAGATGGTATTAGATATTTAAACGATGGTGACTGGCTTGAAAGTTGTTCGGCTTTGGTTGAAAACCAAAAAGGCGATATTGAATTAGTTTATTGGCCTTATATTCAGCTAGCAACGACGAAAGAAGCGTCAGAATGCCAATCACATCACGCGGCTTAAACTTTATTTTTAGTTGAGTAGTATTAAATATGTATACAGTAAATGAAATTATAGATCGCCATTATCCGCAAGTGTCAAACAAACCTTGGCTGTCTGCACCATTGAAGTTTTGTTTGAAAAAGCTGCTTCATGAAAAAGACATCCAACAATTTGAGCAAGATTATCCGCATTGTTTTGGTTTGGAGTTTGTTGAGCAAGTACTTGAATACTTTGAAGTAAGTTATTCATGCAGAGACACTGAAAAAGAACGTATCCCAAGCCATGGTCGAGTAGTGATTATTGCTAATCATCCGGTGGGCTCTTTAGATGGTCTCGCTTTGTTGAAGTTGATCAGTGAAGTACGTGACGATGTTAAAGTTGTCGCTAATGAAATGTTAATGGCCTTTGAACCGCTGCATGACCTTTTATTACCGGTTAATAATATGCAAGGTGGTACGGCAAAAGCTTGCTTGGTAAATATTGATCAGCATCTACAAAATGAAGGTGCATTAATAGTATTTCCTGCTGGTGAAGTCTCTAGATTACGTCCTCAGGGCATAAGAGATACTGTTTGGCATAAAGGTTTTTTACGTATGGCAACTAAAGCGCAGGCGCCTATATTACCTATTAAAGTCAGCGCGAAAAATTCAGCGTCATTTTACGGAATGTCAATGATTTACAAGCCGTTATCAACGATGTTCTTAGTGAAAGAAATGTTTAAACAACGCTGTAATCATTTTCCTATGAGGATTGGTGAATTAATTGCGTATCAAACGTATGCCAACAACGGTATTCACATTAATCAGCAAGTTAAATTATTTAAAAAGCATTTATATCGAATTGGCACAAATAAGCCGTTAATATTTGAAAGTCAGAAAGCTATCGCTTTACCTGAAGGTCGTCAGAAACTTCGCAAAGCGATTAAAAAATATTGTCAGGTAATAGGCGAAACGCAAGACGGCAAAATAATCTACCTATATCAACACAATAAAAGTTCTTCGATCATGCGTGAAATAGGACGGTTGAGAGAAGTTTCTTTTCGAGCCGTTGGTGAGGGTTGTAATAAACGCCGAGATATAGACGCCTATGACAGTCATTATTTTCATTTAATTTTATGGGATAAAGATGATTTAGAAATAGCCGGCGCTTATCGACTTGCTAATGCATCTAAAGTTTACGCTGAAAATATGCTCTATTCTGCGACATTGTTTGAATATAATCCTCAAATGCAACAATATTTCTCGCAAGGGTTAGAATTAGGTCGTAGTTTTGTTCAACCTAAATATTGGGGGAAAAGAAGCCTAGATTATTTATGGTATGGCATTGGCGCATATTTACAAAAAAATCCTCAATATCGCTACATGATAGGGCCTGTTAGTTTAAGTAATAGTTATCCTCAAGCGGCAAAAGAGTTAATTGTTCAGTTTTATCAGCGGCATTTCTCATGTGATGAAAACTTGGCTAAAGCTATGTACCCTTTTAAGTTTGAACAAGATATTGCCAATAAAAACCAAGTACTGAATTATCAAGATGAATTTGTAGAACTAAAACATAAGCTAGCGACTATGGGAACAACAGTCCCGACCTTATATAAGCAATATGCTGATCTTTGCAAACCGGGTGGAGTTAAATTTTTAGATTTTAATGTTGATCCTGATTTTAATTATTGTATCGATGGCTTGGTTTTATTAGATTTACATTACTTAAAAGATAAAAAGCGTCAAAGATACCTTCCTGAAACAAGCCAAGCTACAGAGGCCTGTTAATTGAGTTATGCCTCGGCCCAACTTAAATTAATTTCTACAAAATTAACGCAGATCTTACGAAGATAAAACCTGCTTTTTAAGGAAAAAAAGCTCTGTGCTAACCTTTAAGTTGAGCGAGAACATTGCAAACCTTCAGGCCATAAATTTAATGTTTTATTGTTAAATGCCTGCCAGTTATTATTTGCAATCAAGGTTGCGATCGCTTTTGCGACATTTGGCAATGGTGGTAAATTAGCCGAAGCTTTATGGGTTAACCAATGTTCTATGTTATCGACAGAAAGTTCATCTATAACATCAGCGTATTTTAATTGCTTAAGCGCTAAGGCATTAGAGTGTTGCTCCATTTGACCATGTAAAGCTTTGGTTAAGATAGGAATTCCAATATGCAAGCATTCGCTAATAAGCTCGAACCCTGAATTACATATTACGCCATCGGCATGTGTTAAATCTTGCTTAAAACTTAAGTGACTGGTTTGCCTTAATGCAACATTACCTGCTTGTGCATTAAATAAATCAGGAGAGTATTGAATAAATTGGGTCGCTGGGAAACGTTTCAATAAGCGTGTGATCTCTTTTTGATTCTCAAAAGGCAAATACACTAAAATATGTTGTTTGTTGGTACTGCGTTTTAGGTCCACATCTACAATTGGAGGTAAAACCGAGTTGTCATACGGGTGCCAGTGTAGACCAATATTGTATTTTGCAGGCGCAAAGTATTTCATGATACTGCGAGTTAACCAAGTATCTTGAGATTTTGGTGTATTATCGCCAAAGGCATATTGATGACCGATGCCAATCACTGGGACACCTTTTATTTTTGCTGCCCATGCTGTGACTGGTTCGAAATCAGTGATGACAAGATCGTATACCGCCAAGTCTAAATGGATAATATCGCTAATAAAACGGAATATATTATTATTTAACGCGGTTTTAAAATGATTAATACGACCATTCTCACTAATAAAAGTAAAGCCTTGCCTATGTTGATATTGTCCAAAAATGTCCATATCAAAAAATTTTTCTTTGGCTCTACCAGACAATAGGTAGTCAACTGAAAGGCCGCAACTTTCTAATTCTTTTGCTAAAACACGAGAACGCGAAATGTGTCCATTTCCTGTACCTTGAATACCATATAATATTTTCATAACCACCAACTTGCGAAATAACCAATGAATGTGCCTAAACTGGCTCCTGCTAGAATATCCGTAGGAAAATGAACGCCTAAAATGATGCGTGAAAGCCCAACCCCTGCTGCCCAAATAACGATTAAAAAAGCTTCGCTGCCCATGTAAGCAATAACTAATGTCGCCAAAAGAAATGACGCCATGGTATGACCTGAAGGAAAACTAAATTGGTCTGCAGGAGTAACCATCGAAAAAAAATAAGGAATAACCGCAGGAGGGCGAGGACGTTTTAAAGTGTTTTTCATTGAGAAATATACACTTCGCTCAACAGCAAATGCGGCAAGTGCAATCATGAAAAAGTCATACCCAGCTTGGCCATCTTTGCATAGTAAAATCAATGGGATCAAAAGCTGCATATAACCATCACCTGATCGTGAGAGCCATTTGATCGCCATGATGAAACGGCGATAACTATGTGACTTTACACACCAGAGTAAAACCCGACAATCATGTCGGTAAACATTATTTATGATGTTCATAAGCTCACAGTAAAGAGACCATATGACAAGCATGTGACAATCATGTGCTATTTAAGTGAAAGGCAAGAGGAGAATTGAAAGATACAACAGGCAATACCTTATCTGTTTTGTATTATTCCTGTTATTTTCGATGGCTAGCAGCCAGTTTATGACATAAGGAAAAGTTTTAATCACTTATTGTTATTAAAACTTTATTGGAGAAAATTGATCTAATTAATTTGGCTTACTATATTTTTATTAATGAAGTAAGCGCTTTCAATAACCGCAGATTTTTAACAAAAATTTCTACCAATAAACAAACAAAAATGGATTTATAACCAATAGGCAACCAAAATATGTTTAACTTTAATACGTTGAAAAATAAATTTACTTCGGCGTTTATCTTATTGGGTCTAATTCCCGCTATTGTTATTAGTGTTATTTCTACCATGAATAGCTCAGAAGATATTTCTTCGAAAGTTTATAATCAGCTAACAGCCATTAATCAAATTAAAAAACAAACTATCATAAACTATTTTGACGAACGTAAAGGAGATATGGGCGTACTCGTTAATTTCGCTGATACTATGCAAAATCAGGCATTTAACCAATTAACGGCAATCACCACCCTTAAGAAAACACAAGTAGAAGATTACTTTGCAAACAATACCGTTCAATTAGAAATGCTCGCCAACAACCGTGAACTTCAAGATGCAATTAAGGTGTTAACCGAAGATTTTTCAAATAAACCTAAGTGGCGATCTCGATTGGATCAATACGACAAAGCGTATAAATCATTACTGACTAACTTTGGTTGGTATGATTTTTTTATCATTAGTCAACGCGGCACTATTATTTACTCTGTTACAAGAGAAAGTGATTTAGGTCAAAAGATCACCGTTGATTTATCCGGTACTTCGTTTGAGAAAGCGTTTAATTTAGCGAGTAACAATGATGGTAGTGACAGTCATTTTGGTGACTTCCTTCCTTATCCTCCAAGTAATAACGACCCAGCTGCATTTGCGGTCAAACCGGTTACAGTAAATGGAAAACGCATTGGTTATATTGCCTATCAACAACCCATTGATAAATTGAATGCTATTTTAGGGCATAGAGAAGGGATGGGGGAAACAGGAGAGTCTTATTTAGTAGGGCAAGATAAATTAATGCGCTCTGATTCTTATTTAAATCCTAGTCAATATTCTGTTATGGCATCTTTTGCTAATAAAAATACCGTTGAAACTAAAGCTGCAAATAGCGCACTCAATGGTGAAAAAGGCACGCAAGTTATAATGGATTATAACGATAATCCGGTGGTGAGTAGCTGGGATTATATTCAGCTTAACAGTGGTGTTCGGTGGGCCATTATTTCTGAAATTGATGTTGCCGAAGCGTTTAATCCGATGACGTCTAACAATGAAGAATTTTATAAAACATATATTGAAAAATACGGTTATTACGACTTATTTTTGATTAATCCTGATGGCCATATTTTTTATACTGTTTCTAAAGAAGCTGATTTTAATACCAATATTTTAAAGGGGACATACGCTAACACAAATTTGGGAACATTAATCAAGAAAGTGAGCCAAACGAAACAATATGACATCATAGACTTTGCCCCATATGCGCCAAGTAATGATGAGCCCGCCGCTTTTATTGCGCAACCATTACTTGGCGCGAATGGGGAAACTTCGTTATTTGTTGCGTTGCAACTTCCACTTGAAGGCATTCAAACCATTATGGGTATCAGAGAAGGTATGGGAGAAACCGGTGAAAGCTATTTAGTTGGTAGTGATTTGAGGATGCGAAGTAACTCATTTATTGATCCCAAAGGTCATTCAGTAAAGGCGAGTTTTGCAGGCACTGTTGCCAATAATGGTGTTAACACTGAAGCGGTTAAACGAGCATTACAAGGTGAGAAGAATACGAATATTATACAAGACTATAATGGCAACCCAGTGTTGTCATCATTTGACCGTATTGAATTTGGTTCGTTTAATTGGGCGATAATTTCTGAGATAGATGAGCCTGAAGCGTTCGCTTCAATTAGAAGTAACACTTATTTTATGATGGGATTAATGCTCATCTTTACTCTTATTATTGCGGTAACGGGGTTGTGGTTTGCAAAACGAATTTCAACACCAATCATTGAAGTGGCCGCTGTTGCAGAAAAAGTGGCCAGTGGTGACCTGACGATGACCATTGAGCAAACCTCAACTGATGAAGTTGGTCAATTACAAAAGGCCATTAAACACATGGTGGCAAACCTATCGAGTATGGTGAGCACTATTTCAGGAATTTCCTTACAACAAGCTTCCACCTCTGAGGAATTAGCTGCAATCACCACACAAACGAATAAAACCGTTGCGGAACAACAATCTATTTCTGAACAACTCGCTACTGCGATGCAAGAAATGGGGTCTACGGTGAACGAAATTGCCCAAAGTACAGCAACCACATCAACAGCGGTAGATAACATTCAAGGGAAAGTACTCGATGGTTCAAATAAACTCAATGAAACTTATCAATCAATTATGAGCATGGCGACTCAAATTCAAGAATCAGAACAAAGTGTTAAACGCGTCAGAAGTGATTTTGACCAAGTTGTTCATATACTCGATGTAATAAAAGGCATTGCTGATCAAACCAACTTGCTGGCATTAAATGCAGCCATAGAAGCAGCAAGAGCGGGAGAGCAAGGGCGAGGTTTTGCTGTGGTAGCCGATGAGGTAAGACAACTAGCACAGCGAACTCAAGATTCAACCAAAGAAATAGATAATATGATCAACACCATAGTCAATGGTGCAAATTCGTCCGTTGAAATTATGTCAAGTAGTGTGACACATGCAACAGATGTGCAAGAGCATGCAAAAGAAGTGATGGAATTAAATAAAGTGGTTGAAAGTGAAATGCATCAGATCACTGACTTAAGTGCACATATTGCGACGGCAGCAGAAGAACAAGCCGTTGTGGTTGAAGAAATTCTACAAAATGTAGAAACCTTAAATGTTGGTGTTACCGAAACCAGTCATGCCACAGATAATATTGCAGAATCAAGTGTTGAGCTTGCTAGGTTAGCCACTGAATTAGAAAAAGAGTCGTCAGCATTTATTACCAAATAAATATAAAATTTGATTTTCGGTAAATTTGCAAGGTAACTATTTTGCTATGAGAATGGGGTGGCTAATGGGACTTGAACCCACGACAACCGGAATCACAATCCGGGGCTCTACCAACTGAGCTATAGCCACCACTGATATTACTTGAGGCGCCTTGTCCTATAGGTGACAGGAAAAGCGCGGAGAGTATATTGCATTTATATCTCGATTGACAAGAAAAATCTTTGCTTTATCGCCAAAGTGTCCAAAAGATGTACCTTTGACTTTATTTTTCAATAAATCTCATCGTTTGTTACTATAAATGACCGCTTATTACCGTTAGGTGAAATCATGTCTTTAGATAAGTTATCAGAACAACTTAAATCAAATGCCACACAAAAAATGCCGCCTGTTGAGTTGTGGGACCCACCATATTGTGGCGAAATAGATCTCCAGATAAAAGCGGATGGCCAGTGGTTTCATAATGGCACGGCCTTTAAGCGCATGTCTCTAGTTAAACTATTTGCTTCGGTATTGAAAAAAGAAGCCGATGAATATTTTCTCGTTACCCCGGTAGAAAAAGTCAAAATTACCGTAGAAGATGCCCCATTGTTGATCACACAATGGATTTGGTTAGATGATGAACAAACCGTCATGCAACTAACTACCAATTTAGATGATACGTTTATCTTGTCTAAAGAGCATCCGTTGACTATCTCTGACGATGGCGGTCTTTACGTCACCGTTCGCCGAAATTTGATGGCAAAAGTCCATCGAAATGTTTATTACCAGTGGGTTAATTTTGCCCAAGAAGTTGATCAAGAAAACGAGGTAGCCTTAGCCATCACCAGTGATAGTGAGCAGTTTATTTTAGGGTATTTAGAGTAAAGGCTGATTTATGCTATCTAAAAATACCTCGACTGTTTCACGAGTGATTTTTTTAATTAAATCACGCGTGAAAAACGTTGTTGATTGATGTGTTGTTTCATGTAGGCGTCGAAACTCATACAAATTATACGTATCAGTAAACGTGCCTTTTGATCGACATGAATGGCATCTTCCGTTAACTCAATAAGACCATCATTAATAAAAGGTGTTAACAGCAATAAATCTTCTGAAAAGTAATCATCAAATTGGATATCGTACTTTTGACTAATAGTATGTTTATTGAGGTGAAGATTACACATTAATTCACGGATCACTTCGCCGCGGATCACATCATCTTGGTTTAATTCTACTCCTTTAATCTGCGCGTTTTTTCTTGATTCAATCGCTTTATAATACTCTTGAAGCTCTTTAATATTTTGGCAAAAAGAGTGTCCGATATTACTGATTGATGATACTCCTAGCCCTAAAAGGTCACAATTGCCTTGAGTGGTATACCCTTGAAAGTTACGATGAAGAGTGCCATTTCTTTGCGCGATAGAAAGTTCATCATTCGGTTTGGCAAAATGATCCATACCAATAAAGTCGTAACCAAAGCCGCACAGTTTTTCGATGGCGAGTTTCATTAAAGCAAATTTTTGCTGTACATTCGGCAGCCATTCATCGCGTAATTTACGTTGTGCTGCAAACCGACTCGGAAGATGGGCGTAGCTAAATAATGAAATACGGTCAACATCCATTTCATGAGCTTTATGTAAAGTTCTGGTAAAGGTCTCTATGGTTTGATGAGGTAGCCCATAAATTAAATCTATATTTATGGATTTGAAGCCTACTTTTTTAGCATGAGCGATAAAATCACTAATAAATTCGGTAGATTGCACCCGATTGATGGTTTCTTGTACTTTTTGGTCGATGTCTTGAACACCAATACTAATGCGATTAAACCCTAAGTCATAGAGGTGTTCAGCTAAATTCATTTCAATTTCACGAGGATCTATTTCAATGCTCATTTCCACGTGTTCTGCAAAATGAAATTTCGATTTTAATAACGTCACTAGTTTTGTGATTTGTTGATGCGTTAAAAAGCTTGGTGTACCACCACCCCAATGTAATTGTTTTACTGTGTATTCAGTGAATAATTCGGCGCGCGCACTAATTTCTTCTGCAAGGTACTCTAAATAAGTGTCAGCTTTGCTGCGATGGCGGGTAATTACTTTGTTGCAGCCACAGTAATAACAAAGACTATGGCAGAACGGAATGTGAACATATAAAGATAATTCACGATTAGGAGAGTTTTTTATTGCTTTGATAAAGTCTTGATCTGAAAAATCATCATGAAATTCTAAAGCCGTTGGATACGAAGTATAGCGAGGACCACTGGTGTTGTACTTATTTAATAGTGTACTGTCGAAAAATTGATTGGCTTGCATGAGCGTTCACTAAACTAAAAAACTATGAGCTTATTATAATGAAGTGACAGCTTGTGTTATTGATCACGCTCAAGCTTTAGGTGAACTATTGTCTTAAATAAAATATCAGCTAATGTAACTCACATACTAAGTAAGAGCGGCGACCCTTTCAGCAGCATATTGATGTAAAGTGTTTACATTTTCTTTTACTGCATCGGCTAATCGCGCTTCAATTTTTACCCGCTCAAAGTCGAGTTTCATTCGCTCTCGTTTTTCAAGTTTTTTACGTGCTTCTAAAATCGGCATATGTTTTATCGCTTCATAGAGCTCAAAGATAGCAGGAAATTGTTGATGATGATTTTCGCTGGTTTTGAGGGAGTCGAGCAATACCGACAGTCGCCAGCAACCTTCAGAAATATCACATTGTTCTTCTTTCATTGCTCTGACGATAATCACAATACTGTCGAGTATTTTCTTGTCATGCTGATTGAGAGAACGCTGACGTTCTTGCTCTGCTTGCGCTTGCTGTGCGGTTTGTTTTTTTAATTGTCGTAAGAGTTTAATCGCATAAAACGCTAAGGATGCAACAATAAGAACAGCGATTACGATTAAGTAACTCCATGGATTTGCAAACATTTAAATACCTTACTCGAAATCTGAAAATTTATTATTGTCTAACTTATCCCACAATGCGTCTTCATCAACTTCAGTATTAGCTTGCTCTGTTGACACTAATTCATCGTCATCATCTAAGCCTAGTTGCTCTCTTAGGTTGCTATGACGATCCATTTTTAAATTAAAGTAGTCAATTTCTTCTTCGCTTAGCGCTATTTCATCGTCTTGTTTTTGTAAAATCTCTTGAATACGAGCATCCGCTTCGATTTCATATAACTCTTCTTCTAACGCTTGTTGGTTATCAACAACTCGGATGGCCGCTATTGGCGAGGCTTTAGTTTGTTTCGGTGTGGATTGTTTTTCCGCCATCGGGGCTTTGGTTAAGACGATGGGCGTTTTACTGCCAATTCTTGGATCTTTATTCGTCTTTGAAGCAGCATTTTTATTTTGCTTAACTTGTGCTTCTTGTTGACGGTTGCCTGGCGCCTTACCGTGCTTTTTCTTGACTCTTTTATTGCTCACTTCTACGGTTTTTTTTCTATCTTCTTTGTTGGCGCTAATAGGAGCAATACCCGGTTTTCTTGATTTTTTCTTACGTGACATAATTTTCGAAGTTGGTTAACGAGCAATAACGCTATTTTACGTTAGTTTGCGAGGAAAAGGGAAATTCAATGAAAATATATCGCTTTTTTCGATTTAAAGAAGAAAAAACGACGGCATTGCCGTCGTTCATGAGATTATAAATTTGACTTAAACTGCAAATATTATAGTCCAATTCTTAAGTGGTAATCCTAACCTATTAGCACAGTCCCTGTAATTTTGAGTAATTTATACAATGTTCCAGTATTGTTATTAAGCTTCCCTAGTCTTTTATTTTTTTTGGTCATCTTGACACTTTTTTAGGCTATCCCTACTGTCCCCCTGGACAAGAAATAAACGATCTTCCTTAACTTTAGTTAACCATCCCTATTCGAATTTATCATATTCTTTGAATACATATTGCTGTCCGTGCAACATCATCCTTTTTATTATTGCTACTTTGTAGCTGGAAATACTTTACCGAAGTGAACGAATGGAGCAAGTAATAAATAAAAATTAATTGACAATTTAATTGATGTTTATTTATTAACTTACTGTTTTTATTTGTTAAATTCATGTTACAAATTTATTAATAGTTATCGTATTTGTTATTTAATGGTCAATGTCTTACAAGATTAATAGCCATTATCTTACGCTAGGCTTGTTTGAATTTTATACGAATATTTTCGTGGATTAGTGATTGTCTACCATAGTAAAGCTATCTTTTCATCGCTAAGTTAATGAATTTTAAGCCGAGATTGATCAAGTAATAAAAAAGCCCATAGCTAGGATATGGGCTTTCAATGATGCATCATAAAAATAATTAACTGCTACAGAGTAACGTTAATCGTGCTCGTGTAACCATGCTGCATGTTTAGGGGCACGTTTTGTCACTGCCCATTCATCTATCATGGCATGTGCAACGTCATTTAATTGTTTATATTGCTCAGGCGTACCAATATCCGCGGCTAATTCCAAACGATGGCCACTAGGGTCGAAAAAATAAATTGATTTAAACACCCCATGATGAACGGGGCCTAATACTTCGACACCTTTTTCAACCAATGACTCTTTTGCGGCAACTAAAGCATCAACATCAGCAACTTTTAACGCCAAATGTTGCACCCAAGCTGGCGTATTATGGTCACGGTCCATATCATCAGAGTTTGGTAGTTCAAAAAAAGCTAATACATTGCCCATGCCTGCATCTAAGAAAATATGCATGTAAGGATCAGGTGCTTTGGTTGAAGGGACTTCATCTTCAGCGATAGCGAGAACTAAATCCATGTTTAGCTTATCTTTATACCACTCAACGGTTTCTTTAGCATCTTTACAACGATAAGCAACGTGATGCACTTTTTCAATTTTGATCATTTTAGTATCTCTGCTGTTATTGTCTTACTTTGGCTAAGTGTAATATAAAGTAACTTTTGTTACTAATTTGTGCGGCTTTCGCCTACACATAGTCTTGACGATATTGTTCGTTAATATTTACACTCAGTGTCAAAGTCATAACGACAGCGTTAAATAATGACCTGCCATTTTTGACTAAGTGCCTTGTCTGTTTCAGATAAAGTGACGCCAGTTAACGGTGAGTCTGTAAACTGCAATGTACTCGTTAATAACTGATCATCACGTAAATAATGACAAATCACCTCACTATTTTCAGGTAAATAATTGGCTAGTTGTTGTATCGACTTCTCCGTAGCATGCATATTATCGACAGCTATAATGACATCGTTTACGGCTAAACTGGCTTTGGCGGCAGGAGAATCTTCAATCACTTGACTAACTTTTAAGCCGATTGACTGTGGCTTATAGTGGGCGCCTATGTACGGTACATAGTTTGTGGTAATTGTGGTCTCCATTTTATTCAGTTCTTTGAATTTACTGGTATTGAATGAAACGCCAACCTTGCTTAATAATTCAGACAATTCAACTCGTTTGGCAGTATTTAGTAAATTTTTAAAATCGTCACTGATATCTTCATTACACAATATATTCACGATATTAATAAAATCTTCTTGCTGAGTACCGATATTTGGACGACCAAAATGTATCCATAATTCTTTCATTAAATGGTCTAAACTGTATTGACCTGATGATTTTTCGCGAATGGTTAAATCTAACCATAATGCAATTAAAGAGCCTTTTACGTAATAGCTAACAATATTATTTACGGCGTCAGGACCTTGTTGATAAAATTTAGTCCAAGTATAAAAACTTGATTGAGTGACACTTTGTTTAAGTTCGCCTTTACCACGATACACACGTGTTGCAGCTTTACTTAAAATGGCTAAATAGGCTTCAAAAGTAATGATCCCTGCACGAAATAGGGAAAAGTCATCATAATACGACGTGATCCCTTCATACGCCCATAATTGTTCCGTGTAAGACTCTTTATCTAGCTGATAAGGAATAAAGGCTTTAGGCTTTATCCGGCATATGTTCCAAGCATGAAAGTATTCGTGGGAACATAACGATAAAAATGCTTGATAATCATCTGATAACTCATGTGGAGTATTGGGATTAGGCAAGTCGAAACGACTGGCTTGTAAAATGGTGGAGTTTTTATGTTCAAGGCCACCAAATCCATCGGCTAATAAATGGGTGATAAACCAATATTCTTTAAAAGGAACTTCACCAAATAAATTAATATGGTGTTGGCAAAGCTTACTCACATCAGATGAAATTCTGGCACGGTCACCATAATGTTTACTGGTGAAAACCATATGGTGAATCACGCCTTCCACTTCAAATTCAAAA
Organism: Thalassotalea sp. SU-HH00458; assembly: GCF_040362795.1. Lineage (NCBI taxonomy): Bacteria > Pseudomonadati > Pseudomonadota > Gammaproteobacteria > Alteromonadales > Colwelliaceae > Thalassotalea > Thalassotalea sp. SU-HH00458. The sequence continues at coordinate 326,024 of NZ_BAABWW010000004.1, read as the reverse complement.
CTGTCGAAATCGCCAATGGCAACAGGGCAGTCGATAAGATGAGCATAATCATCGGCATAATATTCGCCAAAGGCATACTTAGCGGTATTTTTACTTCGAGGTAATCCCGTTGCTACACGCCAATGTGAATGATCACTTGGAGAAGATATGTGTAAAGAGCAGGCTTGTTCTTTAAGCTCCTCAATGGCCAAGAATGTTGAACTGCCATTAAAAAATCCGCGTTGATTATCTAAATAGGCGGTTCTTACGGATAAGTCGAAAGCAAATACCTGATAGTTGAGTGTAGTTTGCTTATTTTTTGCTGTAACTTGCCACGTTTGTTTGTCGATGGCGTGTAACTCAAGTCGGTTATTTTGTTCATCCGTTGCATTGATCGCAATCAGATTTTTCGCAAAATCACGGATCATATAACTACCGGGTAACCAAGCAGGAAGCGAAAGCGTGTAGGTTTTATCGGCTTCACTTTGAAAGTGAATACTTACATCAAATAAATGACTGTTGAGGTTTGAAGGAGATATTTTATATTGAACTGTCATTGTGACTAAACTCTAATTGTGCATTAGGGCTTTTATACCCTAATGCCAAAGAAATTCATAACGCCATAATGAGAAATAGCAAAAAAATTTTCACTAAATGATATTAAGTTAAAATAATTGTTTTATCACCATTTAAACAAATACGTTGTTCGGCGTGCATTTTTACGGCATGACACAAAGCTACCGCTTCTAAATCATGACCTAAATGCACCATCTGTTCGATGGTGAAAGCGTGGTTAATAGGCTTTACTTCTTGCACAATAATAGGACCTTCATCAAGGTCAGCTGTCACATAATGTGCAGTCGCGCCAATTACTTTTACCCCACGCTTATGAGCTTGATGATAAGGACGAGCTCCTTTAAAACTAGGTAAAAAGGAATGATGGATATTAATGGCGTGGCCGCGTAATTTATCACACATATCATCCGAGAGTATTTGCATATAACGGGCTAATACCAGAAGATCTGCTTGAGTTTCCTCAATGATGTTTAGCATTTGTGCTTCTTGTTGGGCTTTTTTTCCAGCTTCCATCGGCAAATAATGAAAAGGAATATCATGCCAATCAACCAGAGGCTGACAATCTAGATGATTTGAAACAACCGCAACAATGTTAACGGGCAAAACATTGGCTTTCCATTTTGTCAGAAGTGAAACTAAACAATGATCGTCTTTTGAAACGGCAATGACAATATTTGGAACATCTTCAACATTACGTAATTGATGCTGCATATGTAGTGGCGTTGCCAGCTCTTCAATACCTCGGCTGAATTCTTCCATTGGCACGGTCATGTTGCGATCATCAAAGGCAATACGCGAAAAAAAAGTATCGGTATCAGGATCACTATATTGCGCAGTTTCAGTAATAAACGCACCATGCTCAAATAAGTTTTGTGCTACTTTTGCTAACACACCAGAGGTGTCGGGGCACTGCCAAGTTAATATGTAATGATTGATTTCACTCATGTGAAGTTAATTTTTAGGGATGATGAAAAGAGTTTGCCAGTTTTAAAGGGATAAACAATCAAATTTATCAAATTAATTAGAAAACTAATGAATAAGCATATTCATTTTTTTAACAAGTGAAGATTACAGGTTGTGGAGCTTTTGCTTGTTTTTGATATAAAAAGCTTCGACTTTTTCTCTTGCCCAAGGTGTTTTTCGTAAAAAAGTTAATGAAGACTTAATGCTTGGATCATGAGTGAAACACTTAATTTTAATTTCTTTCCCTAAGGCTTTAAAACCAAAATATTCAACTAATTCAGTAACTAATACTTTTAAGGTGATGCCGTGTAATGGATTATAAGGCTGATTATTCAATGTTTTTGCTCATTTTCTGTTGGACAATTTATTTTACCAGTTAAGAGTTGCTAATACTTTACAAAAATTCATCTATGTAATTTTCACCGTATATTGGAACTTCACAGTGGCGATGATATGGTAGAAGTGGATTAATAATAATAAGTGAGTTGTGAGTGTTTCAATTTAAATTTGCCCATAAAATCATAGCAGTAAGTGTCTTGCTACTAATCATCGCTTTGTCAGTGTCGACAACAATTAATTACATATCGATAAAAAATGACACGCAAGCAAACCTCAATAGAGCCATCGACGAAATTGGCTACTCAGTGACAGGAAATATCGCAAACTGGTTAAATGGAAAACTCCGTATCGTTGACTCTATTGCCCAAAGTACCTCAGAAAACTTGGAAACAGCAAAAGTACTTAAAGTTGTACAACAAGCAGCGAAAGCGGGCGCATTTAAAAATGCCTATGTAGGTGTTGAACGCAGCGGTAAATTTATTTTAGATGATGAAACACTTGTGTTACCTGCAGACTTCGACGCTAGACAACGTCCGTGGTATACCCAAGTTAAACAATCGAAAAAGTCTTCATTTACCGAACCATATTTAGATGTCACCATTAATAAATTAGTGATTTCGCCTGTAGCACCTGTGATGCCAAATGGTGAGTTTGTTGGTGTAGCCGGCGGTGATATCGTCCTCGATGACATCACTGAAATATTAAACCAAATAGATTTTCTCGATTTAGGCTATGCCTATTTAGTGACATCAGAAGGCAAAATTTTAAGTCACCCCAATAACAAGATGGTCAATAAAAATGTCAGCGATTTGTTAGGCAGCCAACCCGCTTTTACTTCCACGTTAAATGAACTTGATGATACAAATATCGTTTCTTTTGTGCCGATAAATGGTATCGCATCAGTGAATTGGTACGTTGGTGTAGTGCTTGATAAAGAAAAAGCGTATCAATCACTCGTTTCAACAAGAAATACCGCAGTGTTAGTCGGTTTAGTGAGCCTGTTAATTACCATAATTTTGTTGCACTTTTTATTCGGCCACTTAATGAAACCTATTTATCATTTAAACGATGCAATTAAAGATATTTCAGAAGGAGATGGCGATTTAACACAACGACTGTCGGTTGATACGAAAGATGAAATTGGTCAATTATCATTAAATTTCAATGGCTTTATTGAGACGGTACATCGTTCAATGCAACAAGTTAAAGCCTCTACTGATACCTTGAGCGAGCAAATTGAGCAAGTACGCCAAAGTGCGCATCACGGAATTGAAATGACGGAACAACAGTTAAGTCGGGGTTCAAATGTCTCTAATGCCATCACGCAACTGAATAATGCTTCCGGAATAATATCTTGCAATGCGACTAAAGCGTCAGAGCTAACCAGTAGTATGCAAGATCAATCGCAAGCAGGAATGCTGGCATTAAATGATAATATTGAATCCATTCATCATTTGTCTGGCACTATGGCTAATTCGAGTGATGATATTGAAAAGTTAAATGCTGAAACTCAGAATATAGCTAGCATTTTAGATGTGATCAAAGGGGTAAGTTCACAAACCAATTTATTAGCATTAAATGCCGCAATTGAAGCCGCGCGAGCGGGTGAAGCGGGTCGTGGTTTTGCAGTGGTAGCTGATGAAGTCAGACATTTGGCTCAACGCACGCAAGAGGCTGCGGTTGAAATTGAAAGAATGATAGAAAACCTTCAACAAGGGACCATTTCTGTCGTGAGTACCATGGAAGAAAGTCAACGCAATAGCGCAGAAAGTGTTGAAAAAGCCACTATTGCAGATGATAAAATGCAAGCCATCATTCAAGCATTACAAGAAGTTGATCAAGAAAACCATGCCGTTGCCGAAGCTACGCTACAGCAAAGTGAAGTGATTAAATCAATTGATGAAGATATTATTCAGCTGATGGATTTAAACCAAAAAGGCGTTGAAAACCTTCAACAAACGGATCAAGCTTGTGATAGTTTACAAGCTGAATTTAGTGGTTTAAATCGCTTAATTGCTAAGTTTAAAGTGTAAATTCTTTTTAAAACACAAGATTAATTAGGCGAGATATAAAGTGATGATTAACCATTGTCACTTTGATTTCGCCAAGTCAATATTTCTATATAAAATAAATCGAGTTTATTACACACGTTCAAAACCGCGGCTTTTGTTAAAGAGGTCTCGGGATCATGTAAGACACGTAAAACGTTATTGATAACCGCTTCCATTTCTTGATGATGTAACGCCTCAATTTGAGCCTTTAAATTTTGTAAGTGGCTATTCAATGCTGAAAAATTTAAACGTGTCAGGGCAGAGAGTATCTGTTGTTTTTCTTGTTCCCATGACGTGATAAAGGGTTGAATGGCTAACTCGCTACGTTCTCGATCATGGTTAAAATGCGATAACAGTATCGCCGCATTAAATAATAAATAGGTAGCCTGTTCATCTGCTTGGGGCGAATGAAGTAATCGTTTTTTCTGAATCGCACGATAAGCATGATTCACTTTATCGGTGATCTCTTCTTGCGTACATGGCTTTGTCATATAATCATCAAAACCTGCCGATATACATTTTTCTGCGGCACCACTTAATGCATCCGCCGTTACGGCGATCAACCACAGGGGTTCTTTTGCGAGCGCTTTTATTTTGGCCGCTAATTCAAAACCGTCCATATTTGGCATATGACAATCTGATATGACTAATTGATACGAATTACGTTCATACATTGTTAACGCTTCTAAGCCATCATAAGCGACATCGGCTTCTATACCTAAACGTGATAGTTGCGAGGTTAATACTTTGACATTCACTAAATTATCTTCAGCAATAAGCACGTTAATACCTTTAAAGCGCTCATCTTCTGGCTTAATGGCATTGCGGGTGTTTTTTCGTCTTTCTGTTATTTCCTTTTCAAATTCGGCTTGTTGATATGTGAGATCAAAATAAAACTCACTGCCACTACCTTCAACGGAGTGGATATTGATTTTCCCTCCCATTCCCATCACTATTTCCTGACAAATACTTAAGCCTAAACCTGTACCACCAAATTTACGCGTAATGTCGTCATCGGCTTGAATAAAAGGTGTGAAAAGTTGTGATTGTTGTTTAGGAGAAATACCGATCCCCGTATCAGTGACAGACATTCTGATGGTGTCGTAAATTCCATCTTTTTTAATCGCTTGTTCAATACGTTTTATTGATAAAGTAATTGAACCATGCTCGGTAAACTTGATGGCATTACTGATCAAATTATTAAGCACCTGATTGAGGCGAGTTGGATCGGTAAAATAACTGTGGGTAATATCATCATCAACGTGACATAACAGTTGAATATTTTGCTGATCATTCACCATTCTAAAACTTTTCAAGGCATTTTTAGCCAGTAAATGAAAATTAACGGGGACCGATTCTAGCGTAAGTTTTCCTGCATCCATTTTAGAAAAATCTAAAACATCATTTAACAATGCAAGTAAATGACGAGCTGATCCTTCAAGAGTATCAAGCAGTTCAGTTTGGTCTTTATTTAAAGGGGTAAAATTGAGCGCTTCAGCCATCCCTAATATACCGTTCATTGGCGTTCTTATTTCATGACTCATTTTTGCCAAAAAGGTGATTTTAGCTTGCGCAGATTGTTCGGCTTCATTTCGTGCTGATTCAGCGATGACAAGAGCATTTTCTACTTTCTTTTGAGCGGCTTTTCTTAATTGAAGTCGACGGTAATATACCCAAAAAACAATCAGAGCAATGATGACAATGACAATAAATAGATAGCTAGCTTTTCGATAAATGACATCTACTTGTGCTTGAACATTGGCTTCGGGAAAAGAAGCTTGGCTCCATTTAGCGTATAAATTTTCAAACTCAGTGGCGGGTAGTGCGTTGATTGTTCTATTGAGTAAAGCAACTAAGGTTTGTTCTGCTTTGGTGGTGGCGAAAGTAAACTGGGCGTCTCTGTGAAAGTCCGGTAACGGTTGAGAAGTTAAATTAGACAGATGATTTTTCTTAATTAAATAAGATGTCGCCAAAGAACGACCTATAAAAACGTCTGCATTGCCCTGAGATACAGCGGTAAGTGCCAATTCAAGGGTATCAAATAACATAAATGTTGCTTGAGGATAGGCTTTTTTTAGTAATTGAGTTGCTTGAAAGTTTTTGATCGCTGCAATTGTGCGATTGTTTAAATTTGAAAATTGTTGTTCTTGGGGAATAGTAGGGTTGTAAACTATGCTGTAATGCGCTTTTAAGTAAGGAATACTAAAGCTAAATTGTGGTTCGAGTGATTTATCATATTCAATGTTGACTAATAATTCAGCGTTACCTTTTGTCACTTTATCTATAAGATCCTGAAAATTATCGACATAAACAGGTTTGAAAATAATACCCAGCTTTGCAGAGGCATGGTGCAATAAGTCGATTGCAAATCCTCGTTCAATAATATTGCTGTGACTTTGGCTGATAATATATGGCGGAAATCCAGCATGAGTAATGGGATATTGAATAATGTTGTGATCTATCACATATTGTTTTTCTTGCTCAGTCAGTCCTTGCGAATATTGACCCAGTGAAAGCTCAAAATTATTCTCTACATTGGATAAATATTTATCTTGCCATAATTTAGCTTGTGCCGCTTTTACTTGTCGTAAGTTGTTGTTAATCAGAGAAAGTAATGCTCGGTCATTGGTACGAGTTGTAAAATGTAACGTGATATCTGGGATGTCTTGTTGATTGATATAAAATTGATTTTGCAGTGAACGAGATTCTAGTGCTTGTTTCAATAACCAAGGTTTTGTTGAATAAATCGCATCAAATTTCGTTTGCTTATCAAGCAGTGTATTTAAATCGATAAAAAACTGGCGAGAAACTGTATCGGATAAAAATCTTAGGGTATTTTTATCTTCAGAATGTATCGCTAATTGAAATCCGTCAGAATTATTGTGATTTATGCGTTGAAAAAGGGTTTGTTTAAATTTAGCGTAGGGAATGCTGTACAAGACGTTTTTATATTCGGGTTGATAAATGTTAAATGCCACAACATCAATTTTTTCTTCTTTAAGTTGTTTCAGCGCTTCTACGGTTGGTAAAAAATAAAATTTTACATCGATTTCGTTATCAATTGCCCAAATTTGCCAAAACTCCTTGAGAAAGTTTACCACTTGTTGGACAGGTTCGGGTGACGCTGCATCAATACTGGCTTGATCAGGAAGAGAAATACGGATCACACGATTTTTTTCAAGTACGTTATTTGTTTCAATTGAGGCTGTAGTCGTATTAGCAAAAGCAAGATTAACCAAAGCTTGAGAGAGAAAAGTAAGCAAAGCTAACACAATAACTAGCGTGGTGTTCAACGGAAAACTTTTAACGTCTTTTATTGATCGCTCACCACAGGTATTGTCCATAAAGTTAAGTATTTTTAATTAGTTAATCTCTTGAACTAACCTTATTAGATAACCGTTAATCCAGCAAATATATTTTCAAGCTAGAATTAGTATTGCTTGGATCGTCTCTGGCATGGTAAATTAGCGAAACAAAGTTGTATATACAATTAATCGAGGGTTTATGTCTACAAGTTATCAACTGATCAAAGGCCGAGTTCCATTATTAATTAGCATGCCGCATAACGGCCAAGAAATTCCCGAAGATATTGCAAATAAAATGACAGAGCAGGCAAAGCAAGTTCCTGATACTGATTGGTATAAAGATAAGTTGTATGATTTTGCTGTTGAGCTGGGAGCTTACATATTAATCCCTAAATATAATCGTTACGTCATTGATTTAAACCGTGATCCAAATGGCGTTGATTTATATCCTGGTGCTAATTCTACAGAGCTATGTCCTACAACTGCATTTGACTTGTCGCCTTTATATCGAGACGGGTATATGCCGGATGATCAAGAAATTAATCGTCGAATAGCCCTGTATTGGCAGCCATATCATCAAGCTATTAGCATTACTTTAGATGAAATTAAGCAGCATTTTGGTCAAGCGGTGTTATTAGAAGCGCATTCTATTTTATCTCACGTGCCACGTTTTTTTGAGGGACGATTACCGGATTTTAATTTCGGTAATGCAGATGGAAAAAGCTGCAGTGAAATGATGCTAGAGAAAGTGCAATCATTAGACTTCTCGCCATATAGCATGATTAGTAATGGGCGATTTAAAGGGGGCTTTATAACCCGCGAGTATGGACAACCTGCTAATAAAGTTCATGCATTACAGCTTGAACTTTCGCAAATAACGTATATGAATGAAGCGAGTTTAGAATATAACGAAACGCTTGCCGCACAAGTAAAACCAAAATTAAAAGCGTTAGTTGAATGCTTAATTGAATTTGCACAAGATACGAGAGATTAGTCATGAAAATTTTTGCAGAGCGTATTTTATTATCCGATGGTTGGGCAAAGCAGCAAACACTGACCATTGAACAAGGCATAATTAAAGCAATTGAAACTGGTCAACAAACGGGCGCTGAAAAAGTTGGGACTGTAATTCCTGGAATGGTGAATTGTCATTCACATGCTTTTCAACGTGCTTTTGCAGGCTTTAGTGAACAAGGTAGTGAAGGGCAAGACAGTTTTTGGACTTGGCGCAAAGTCATGTACAAATTTTTAGCGCAATTAACTCCTGAAAATGCACAAGTGATCGCTACGCAACTCTATATCGAAATGCTTAAAATGGGTTATACCCGTGTCGCCGAGTTTCATTATTTACATCATGATATTAACGGTGAACCTTACGCTGAGCTGTCGACAATGGCGAGTGCTATTTTTGATGCCGCAAAAGACTCTGGCATAGGATTGACTTTGTTACCTGTGTTATATCGATACAGTGGTTTTGGCCAGCAAGCAGCAACAGAAGGCCAAAAACGTTTTATTAATAATACTGAGCAGTTTAATCAATTAGTCAGTGATTGTTTTAGGCTAAGCGAAAGCTATGAAAATACCAATGTTGGAATAGCACCTCACTCGTTACGTGCCGTTGATTTAACTTCACTTGCTGTTGCCGTGGAACATGTTCGAGCATTAGATGCCAATGCGCCAATTCACATTCATATTGCTGAACAACAACAAGAAGTGAATGACTGTGTAGCCCACTATGGCAAAAGACCCGTGCAATGGTTATTAGACAATATGTCATTGGATCAACAATGGTGTTTAATTCATGCAACACATATCAATGAACAAGAGCGTCAAGGCATAATCGCGGCTCGAAGTATTGCGGGTATTTGTCCAACGACAGAAGCCAATTTAGGTGATGGCATTTTCCCAACGACTGAGTTTTTAGCGGAACAAGGAACCTTCGCCATTGGCTCAGACAGTCATATTTCGGTTAACCCAATCGAGGAGTTACGCTGGCTGGAATATGCGCAACGTTTAATTAAACAACAACGAGCAATATTAGCGCACGAAAAACAAATATCGGTAGGGCAAAACCTTTGGCAAAGCGCAGCATTAGGTGGTGCGCAAAGCACTCACAGTAATGCCGGTGAAATAGCGGTTGGCAAACAAGCAGATTTATTAGTACTCGATGATAATAAATTAGCGTTATTTGCCCACGATGAACAACATTTATTAGATAGTGTTATTTTTGCCACTCAAACCAATGTTGTTAAAGATGTAATGGTAAATGGTTGCTGGGTTGTTAAAGCGGGCTCTCACAAACAAGAGCAAAAAGCTCAATTAGCGTTTGTGGAAATGTTAGCAAAACTTTCCGCCTAGACTGAAAGCCAAATGTAGCGCGGTAAAACTGTATCTATAGCACATCAAAACCAAGCATTGGAAGGAGAGATAGTCCCTTCCAATGTTCATCTCGTATTAAATGATATCAAGATTAGTACAGCTAAAACTTTGCTTAAAATAATGATTGATAAGCACTAATTTTAGTACATATTAACTGTTGATTTTTCTGATGAAGTTTTGGAGTTGGCCGTTTATTTTCACAATACTTATTGTAAAATTCTTTTACTGATTCTCTTGTACTGGTAATGGTTCGTACAAATGCCTGCTCTTCTTCATTAAATTGTCCAAAACTTGGCTGTAAATCTTTATAAATTTTTTCAGGATTTAATCGAACTTTAGTATCTGTTGCGTTTGAAAATTCCGATAGCACCATAGTTTTTTGCTCTTCAAACCAACTTTCTAGTTCAGGTTGCGGATAAAAATGCAAAAAAATTGCAATTGCTACGATTAAGATCAATAAATTCTTCATAGTATGTCGTATAATGTTAACTTGTTATTAGAATAATCAATTTTGCGCCAACAATACATCATCTTTAATTATTAACGAGTAATTTGTCGTTAATTTAATGGCGCGGTTCGATTTTTCACGGGTTTTATTGCATAGGATTCACGGTGAAATCAGAAAAAGAACACAACGTTAAAATACCGATTAAAAATATCAAAATTCATCAACCTGCCCAGGTTGAACATTATAAGCCTCGCGATCAAATTTATGTCAGAAAAGTGACCGGTGTATTTCAAACATTACGCCGTAAAATGAACTTTTTCTTTTTGACCTTATTTGCGGTACTACCTTGGTTACAATACAACGGTCATCAAGCCATTCTTTTTGATATTGTTGAACAACGATTTACCCTTTGGGGATTAACCCTTTGGCCGCAAGATTTAACCTTACTTGCGTGGCTATTTATTCTTAGTGCCTTTTTATTGTTTTTTGTTACTACTTTTTTAGGCCGGGTGTGGTGTGGCTATTTATGCCCACAAACGGTGTGGACATTTATTTTTATTTGGTTTGAAGAAAAAATTGAAGGGACGGCAAACCAACGTAAAAAACTCGACTCGCAAAAACTTAATGTCAATAAATTCTGGCGAAAAGCCCTTAAACATAGTTGTTGGCTCTTTTTTTCGTTATTAACAGCATTAACTTTTGTGGGATATTTTGTTCCTGTTCAGACTGTTTTTATCGACTTTTTTACTTTCAATAGCTCTTTCGCTATTGCTGGTACCATTTGGTTTTTTGCCTTGTGTACCTATGGCAATGCTGGTTGGATGCGTGAAGTGATGTGTTTGCATATGTGTCCTTATGCCCGTTTTCAATCGGCGATGTTTGATAAAGATACCTTTACGGTATCTTATGATGCAAAACGCGGTGAAAATCGAGGAGCACGTTCAAGAAAACAAGATCCCAAAGAACTAGGTTTAGGTGACTGTATTGACTGTAATTTATGTGTGCAAGTTTGCCCAACCGGTATAGATATTCGTAATGGTTTGCAATATGAATGTATAAACTGTGGCGCTTGTGTTGATGCTTGTGATGGTGTTATGGAGCGGATGAAGTACGAAAAAGGCTTGATTCGCTACACTACTGAGCATGAACTAGAAGGTAAAAAAGTTCATTTAATTCGATCGAAACTATTAGGTTATGCTGTGGTTTTATTGATTATGAGCAGTTTATTGATCATCGAAATAGTCAATAGGGCACCGGTTTCATTAGATATTATTCGGGATAGAACTGAACTTGCAAAAGAAAATTTTAACGGTGAAATTGAAAATGTATATACCTTAAAAATTCTTAATAAATCGCAAACTGATAATCGATACCGGTTATCAGTAAATGGGATTGAAAATACCACATGGCATGGTGAACAAGAAGTATTGGTCAAGGCGGCTTCTGTTTATACCTTACCTATGAGTATTTCAGTCGACCCGTATGAGCTAAATGGTGCATATATGACAGATATTTCTTTTGTTATTGAGCTCATTTCTGATGACGATGACGTAAAGCTTGATAAAGAAAGTCGCTTTTTTAATAAGCGTTAAACTCTTAGTTTCCTGGCTATCTATTTGGACGCGTGATTAATACAAACATCACGCGTCTTTTATTCTGATGGTTAAAACATCGTTTTATTCGCATTTGCATCGCTTTAAGCTTTTCGACTTTTATTAACTCCTGTATCCTTGAGGTTTATGTTATTGATTTGTCATAACGACTTTATTCATTGAGAGCCTATGTCCGTATTTGATTTTACTTCGTTATCGCCTGATTTAATCCTTGATGGCATAGAAAGTATCGGCTTGCAGGTAGATAGCGGTTTACTGGCATTAAATAGTTATGAAAATCGCGTTTATCAATTTCATGACGAAGATAAAATCAAATATGTTACGAAATTTTATCGACCTCAGCGTTGGTCAAAAGCACAAATTCAAGAAGAGCACGACTTTGCATTTGAACTTGCTGACGAAGAGTTACCGATAGTTGCGCCATTAAAATTTTCAGGTCGATCTTTATTTGAACATCAAGGTTATTACTTTTCTATATACCCTTGTCGAGGTGGACGTATATTTGAAGTGGATAATTTAGACCACTTAGAATGGATGGGAAGATTTATCGGCAGAATACATGCCGTTGCAGGCCAAGCTCCTTTTCACACGCGACCAACCTACAGTAAAGAAGAGTCGTTGATTCAAGCTCGGGAAATCATAAAAAATTCAGCATTTGTCCCGCAATATATTGAAAATGCGTTTTATACCATTTTAGACCAAGTGATTGAGCTGGCGTGTCAGCAATATCAACCAACCGATGAAATAAGACTACACGGCGATTGCCATGCGGGTAATATTTTATGGACTGATGACGGCCCTCATTTTGTTGATTTAGATGATTGTCGTATGGGACCAGCAATTCAAGATTTATGGATGATGCTCTCAGGCGACCGGCAACAGCAAACTTTGCAATTGGATACTCTTTTAATGGGTTATGAAGAGTTTTATGAGTTTGATACAAAACAGTTTGCCTTGATCGAATCTTTGCGTACTATGCGGGTAGTGAATTATATGGCTTGGCTTTGTAAGCGATGGCAAGATCCTGCGTTTCCGCATAGTTTTCCATGGTTTAATACCCAAAGATATTGGGAAGAGCAAGTGTTGATGCTGAAAGAGCAAATGTCGGCATTACAACAACCACCGCTCACCTTAATGCCATAAATCGCACAAATCATATAGAATTTATCATTTTAAAATTTATAAGGGTTAATTGAATGAACAAGTTATTGAGTCTACTCGTTGTGGCAACGCTTTCTTTTTTTACACATGCGAGTGATTATCAAGAAGGCAAACATTACGTTAAAATACAAGAGTTACCTGTAGATTCTCCGGAAGTTAGAGAGTATTTTTCTTTTTATTGTGGCCATTGTTATAACTTTGAATTTATGGCGAAATCTATCGAGAAAAACTTGCCTGAAAACGTTAAGTTCGTCAAAAATCATGTCGATTTTTTAGGTGGCGCTTCAAAGAAAATGCAACAAACCCTGACACGTGCATTAATTACAGCTCAAAAAATGGGTATCGAAAAAAGCCTAATAGCGGCAATTTTCAAATATATTCATGTGCATAGAGCTGTCTTTACTTCGGTAAAAGATGTTCGAAATGTTTTTATCTTTAACGGCGCAGATGGTGAGAAATTTGATCAACTTATTAATAGTGACGAAGTGGTTAAAGCGGCTGAAGCAATGAAAAGTAATCAAGATATACTGGCAAACAGTGGTGATTTAAAAAGTGTGCCAAGTATTGTGGTTAATGGTAAGTACATGATTCATACGCACGATCTTGATAAATCGAACATAGAAGAAGATTTCAATAACTTAGTGAAGTATTTATTGACCTTGAAGTAATGAAGTATACAAACGATTAATCTACCGTTAGATTAATCGTTTTTGTTAAGATTATTAAACACTTTTGCCTTTGCTTGATTAAATTCCGCTTCAGTAAGCAAGCCTTGTTGTTTCAGTTTCCCTAATTTATCTAAAGAATTTATCAGGGAAATATCTCTCAATTCGACGTTGTTATCTGCCTCTACTTTATTTTGTTCTGTAGGCGTTATAGGTAAAGGTTTTGGCACATCTGGCGTCGCTCTGTTTTTACTACTTTCATTAGATGAAGGAATCGCAATAGCTTCATTTTTATTGGTTTTTTTATGGTTGGACGTATTTGGAACTACGGGTTTTACAATAATGCGCTCTTCAGTTAATTCTGGGAATATTGTTTGCGATAACAACCAACACCAATCAGATAATTGCTTACAAGTTTCTTCATATTTTCCACGGGTCAGTCTTTGATTGCCTTTTCGTAGATAGAGACAAATAGGATAAATATTTGAAGATTTGTCCGTGATAACCATCTCGATAATACGGACTTTATCATCGATCATTTTATCTCTTTTTTCGGTTGCAAAAGCTAAGTTGAGCATTTGTTCTTTTTTATTGGTAAAGCGACTCTCTGGCTCTTCATAAGTAAAATTATAAAGTGAATTTTTATTGAGGAATATTTCACTTCGTGCAATATCAGCAATCTTTAATTCAGTGTTTACTATTTTTTCATGTCGCTTATAGAGCAATACCGATTTTTTCTTAGCGTCTAGATCAAATTTTGCAAATTGTTTTCTCAAAAACGCTTTGGGTAAATTTGTTTTTGTCTTGCGACGAACTATGACTAGGCTGACAATAAATAACGGGAGTAGTAATATCCAAGCAAAATTCATATTTTTTTGCCTAGCTGTTGTTTTATCTACCGTATTATCTGAGTTTTGATGATCAGGCGTGGAGGAGTTAATAGTAAAAATGACATGAGAAGATTTGTCGACAATAAGCAATTCATCATGCTCATCCGTGAGTAAAGCCAGTTCACTATCTTTTGTAAGCCTATTATCATCTATTACTTGTACGGTTGAAACCTCAAAAGGAGGTTCTTTATTTATCGCGATTAACTTCCAGTGATTATCCCAAGTTAAATAAAAAATATGATTTCTGTATTTAGCGAACTTCATGCCACGGTAAATAATACTATTACTTTGTTGAGGGAATGGCGCATGAATAGTATTAGATTGTGATTTGTTTTGGCGGAGGTCTTCACCATATTTGATAGTATTCACACTAAACTTTTTTGGAGTATTTTGAGTTACAAAAAGCTGTTGTTTGCCATCTTTTGGCCAGTGAATCTCTAAAAGCGAATGTAATCCTGTGGCAATAATCTCATTATTAATATCTTCTCTATTAATGAACGGATTTCTTACCGGAATTGAGTAGCTTTTGAAACCGAATTTTTCAGGGTTAATGCTTAAAATACTACCTGAATATAACGCTGAATCTGGATAATTAGCATCGGCGGATAATGCAATGTAGAGGTTTCCATAGTTTTCGTTCCAAGATTTCATAAAAGGGTTAAACCTTAATTGAAGAATGGTTTGACTTGCTGAAAAAATGGGTAAGCGAAGTACTTCTCTTGGCTGATTTTTAGTATGAACAAAGGAGGTCAATTTTTCATTATCAAATTGCCATTCGCTAATAACCCATTCATATTCGTGATGACTTAATGGGTTGTTTTCTTGAATACGTGTTGTCGGTTTATTGCTATCGATTGGTTCAATATGAGCCGTATATAAGGTTAAATAGCCGTATGCTTGTTGGAGTTTAAAGCTTGGATGAAGCGCAATTTTATTTAATGAATGTAGTTGTGAAAAATATTTTTTTAAATGAATGATTGGTTCAGCATGTAAGTTATTATCTTTAACTAAATGAATGTTTCCTAATTTGTCATGGACAATATAGCTTTCGTTATCCAAAGGATTTTTACTAATTTCATGCCACAGCACATTCGACTGATTGCTAAATGTATGAGCAATCTTTAACGTTGTCTCTGCCGTTTCTGCGTGAACATTTCCTAACATAGTCAGTAGAATTGTCAGAGAGAAGCAAACTTTAAGAAAGTTTTTATTGTTAAAATAATGTCTTAAATAGTACATAGAAAGTGGTTAAAAAGCCTCTGTGCTTGTAGAGAATTCCCTTAATTAGTTTGATTATATATCCATTAATTGATTTTTTGTAAAATAACGTCTTGTGCATCAATCAATTGAGATTTAGTCGCGTCTTTTAAGTAACTTAATCTACCATTAATAATTAACTCGTCATCAACATTGGCATTATCTTTTAAGTAAGCTGCTTGTTTGCCCCAAACATGTACGGTTCGCTCAACACTGATGCTGCGTAACTCTTGGGTTACTGGTGAAAAGCTATAAAAATTTATCGCCAAGCGTAATTCCGCTAATTGTTTGTTGTTTTCTGTATTTACTAGTTTAATCTCGCTGGATATTTTTCCGCTACACTGTAATTGATTGATGGAGCGAGAATAACCTTTTGGATAACGATGAGCGTAGGTAGCGTGTATAAGTTCACGATTGGTTTTTTTACTGTTTACCATATGCCCTTGCACTAAAATGACATCGCCTTTTTCTGCTTGCAATAATGAACGTTCCACCACATCGCCTATCATCTTAATCGTATGATAGTGCGTCCATTCTTTAAATTGATTGGTTCTTTTATCGAACCATTTTGAATGAGTCGCAACCACAAATTCCGCAATAGCAATCACAGGGTTTACCTGATAGCGAATCTCAGGTTTATTCACTAAATTACCCAATAGAGTAATATTACATAAGTGGTTTTGAGGAAGTTCTGATTGCATGTATGTTTTCTAATTGATTGAATTAATTAGGAGATTACGTCAGCCTTAAAAATTGTTCAAGCAGATTAACTTAATTGCTATTAGTATTACGACCTAAAAAAACCATCATATCAATGATGGTTTTTATTCTTTTATAAAAGTATTAAAATCGTTTTTTTCTAAATGCAACAAGCATTAATGAAAACACAAAAAGTACTATGGTTGATGGCTCTGGAACTGTCGTGGTTGGCTCATTAATTGGGTCTCTGGCCCAAACGGTCAAATGTGAAAGGCCGGCACTAAAATCACCGGGTTTAACATCAATAGAACCTGCTAGTGAATATGCTGTTTCAAAATTAAAGGCACCTGGTGCTTCACTGCCAAAAATTTCATAAAAGTTAAAGTCATATACAGCCCAGCCTTTATCATCTTGGTTGCCTTGCCCGTTTTGGTTGCCACTACCTGCTTTAGTAACAAAGGCTAAATGATCAAATGTTGATCGGTTTAAAACAGTTCCTACTGTCTCAGCGATATCTATATCAGTCGTTAATGTCCAATTAATTGAAGAGCAATCACCGCCAACATTTACACATTCAAAAGTAAACGTTAAAACATCTGAAATTAAGAGTGAGATAGTCTCATCGTAATTGGTAATAGATTTATAACTTGTTGAATTATTATCTACATCAAATTTTGCTAAATTTATCCAACCAGGATCAGTTGCATTACCATCGCCATCTATATCTATTTTGTCACCATCAAACCAAGGATTAGCTACGCCATCAACTAAACCGTCAATAAATTCGTTACCAGTTAATGGACCGCCGCCATTAAGTAACCCGTCCCCAGATTGACCAATATTTAAGTGAGGTGTTAAATGGCTTTCAAGTTGACTGTCATTACCCGCATAAATGCCAATGCATTCTGATGCACTATAAGGACCATTTTGTAATAAATTGGCGCCGGTAGGGCCACCTGTGTTGTTATTAATATCTAAATCTGAGAGTTGTACCGTTGTCAATGTGGCATTATTGACATTGCAATCACCCGTTACAATCAATTGCCCAAATGAAAACTGAGAAACTAAGATCAGTGATAAACTAAAAAGTTTTTGTAAATTGTTCATTTTTATATCCGTGTTTAGCTTCGTTGCTAATGATAATAAAACATCTATGCATTTTAAGTGCCTGAAATTTAATGCCTTGATTATTAATGTAATTATTTATACTTGGCATTTTGTAAAACTATTATTGTAAATTAAGCTGACAGTTTTAATTCAACGTACTAATGTAGTGATTTTAACTTTTTTACTTAAATTTATTGAGTACGACTAGTAAAGCGACGGTGATTTGACTAGAATCGCAACCTCTTAATGAAGCTCTCGTGGTGAAGTGGATATCACGTGGACCTCCGGAGTCTAAGTCGCAGGTTCGATTCCTGCCGAGAGCGCCATTAACCCTTTCTTTTGTCTCTAAGTTATCAATATTCATGCAACGCTTTGCTCTAGCGTTGAAACACGTTGAAAAAAATGTACTTTTAATTCATACAATATTAAAGTAGTGCCTATAATAATGTTAGTTACATCAACAAGGTAGTTTCATTGTAATTATATGAAATCAATATTTACGTATATATTCGTTGCAAGTGTTTTTCTTGGCCAAACTGTGTCTGCTCAAAATTATGAGCTAGCGCAAGTTGCGGTTACCCCTTTTGAAAAGTCAGTCAAGCGAGCAGGAAAGGTTGCATTTAAACGGACATTAAAGTTGTCCTTTAAAAGTAGTGGTTATTTAAAAACACTTTCGGTCGATGAAGGTGATTTTTTTTCTGCGAAACAATTGCTCGCCTCTTTAAATACTGAAGAACTTATCGCGGAGAAAAACTCCCGCTATGCGCAATTATTACAAGCGAAACGCGAAGTTAATCGCACGAAAAAATTACTGGCACAAGAATTAAGTTCAGAGCAGGCATTAGAATTAGCGCAAACCAATGTTGAAACTACGCGTGAAGCTTATCAAGTATCTTATTATAACCTTGAAAAAGCAGAGATATACGCACCTTTTGATGGCGTTGTTTTAGCAAGATACACTGATTTAGCGGAATTTCAGGCACCAGGTCAAGAAGTATTAGAAGTTGCGGCAATAAATAAAAATTTAGTGGTGAAAGTAAAGTTAACCGATAAAGAAATTAGTTTTGTTAAATTAGGCCAAAATGTCGCCGTCGATTTACCTAATATTGGTCGAATAAACGGCGTTATTTCTAAGATTCCTGTGACTAGTAATACCGAAGGCGCTTTATATTTAATTGAAGTGTTACTCGAAGATATTCAAGCTGGTCAAGGTGTGGTGGCTGGACAATTAGCGCAAGTGACCATTCATTTTGCAACTGAGAATTCAGTCTATCAAGTGCCTATTAGCGCCTTAATAGAAATTGATGATCAAGGCTCTGCGGTATTGTTTACCAAGGTAAGCAGTGGCAAGCTAATGCGCCAAGCCTTTGATGTATTAAATATTGATACGCAATCTATTTATTTACGGGCGCAAAGTCATAATGATGCTATCGAGTTTGTGGTTAATGGTTGGCAGCAACTGAACATAAGTGAGTTATAACGCATGAAGTTAGCGCGCTCCGCGATTAAAAATGCCCAATTTACGCTGACGATTGTTATTTTAATGGTACTCGTAGGGATTGTGTCTTACTTCACTATGCCTAGGTCAGAAGATCCTCAATTTGATATTCCTATTACTTTAATTGAAGTTATATACCCTGGAGCTTCCTCTCACGATATCGAAACTTCTATAGTGACCCCTTTAGAGCAAGAATTTTCAAATATTGAGGGTATAAAACGTATAGAAGCACAAATTAAAAATGATGGGGCTAGAATAGAAATTAAATTTCTATATGGCAGTGATCCTCAAACCGCTTTCAATGAAATTAAACAAGCAGTTGCCTCTATCGAGCCAAATCTACCTGATGGCGTACAAGATATATTAGTCCTTAAGGCGACACCGACAAGTGTTGCAGTAGCTCAGTTAGCCTTATGGACTGAGCCCACTGACTATAAAACCATGGAGTTTTATGCCAAAAAGTTGGAAAAAAGATTAGAAGCAATTGCTAGCGTTAAAAAAGCCGATATTTGGGGCTACCCACAGCAAGTGGTAGCGATTGATCTTAATCTTGACTTATTGCAACACTATGGCATTACCGTAACCACTGTGAATCAAGTATTACAAAAACGAGCAGTAAATATTACACCAGGTTTTGTTGATGCTAGTACTCGGCGCTTTAATGTTAAAGCAAGTGGTAATTTCCAAGAAATTGAGCAATTAAAAGAAACCGTTGTTTATGCCAATGATCAGCTGGTGATTAAATTAAAAGATATTGCCAGTATTGCTTTTGCAGATGGTAAACCTTCCTATTTAGCTTATTTTAATGAACATCCCGTTATTTTTATTACCCTTGAGCAACGTAAAGGTACGAATATTTTTGATTTAACGGATCAATTAAATGCTGAGATTGCTTCTTTTAAAAAACAATTGCCTGAGCAAATCAAACTTGATGTGTTATTCGAGCAAGCAGAAAGTGTTGAATCAAGAGTTAATGGCTTTTTTAATAATTTATGGCAGGGCCTTATTTTAGTTGGTGTTATGTCATTATTATTTTTAGGATTGCGTGAAGCTTTAGTGGTGATAGCGGTAATTCCTTTATCCTTTTTAATCGCGATTGGCTGGTTAGATTTTGCTGGTTTTGGCTTACAGCAAATGTCGATTGTTGGTTTAATTATTGCCCTTGGCTTATTGGTAGATAACGCTATTGTGGTGACAGAGAGTATTCATCGAGAGAAAGGTAAGTTTGCCAGTTTAAAAGAAGCTGCTGCTTCAGGAACCAGTAAGGTTGGTTGGGCGATCACTAGTGGTACTGTAACAACTTTATTCGCTTTTCTGCCAATGCTAATGATCGCCTCAGATACCGGTGATTTTATACGTTCAATGCCCGTGACGGTTGTCTTTGTTTTATTAGCGTCGTTGTTATTGGCATTGGCTTTTACGCCATTATTAGCGAGTAAATTGTTTACCGTTAAACCCAGTAAAATTAAAACGTTACAACATTACGTCAATCAATTTGCCGCTAATAGTTATTTTCGGTTTTTAACAGTATTAATGAATCGAAAAATGATTGTTGTGATGGTGTTTATTGCAGCGCTTGTTTTTATGTTTTCACTTTTCGGTAAAGTAGGGTTAAGTTTATTTCCAAAAGCCGAAAAACCTATGATATTGATAGATGTTGAAGCTCCTGATAATTCATCTTTGCATTATACCAACCAAGTGATGCAGGACATTGCTAAAAGCTTGAAAAAGTATGATTTAATAAAAGAAGTGGCTTTAAATGTTGGTAACTCTAATCCTAGAATTTACTACAATGAAATTCCAAAGCGTGGGGTTGCACATTACGGACAGCTTTTAATTGTTTTGCATGAATTTAATGAAGAAAAATCCAATGATCTAGTGATATCGCTTAGGAAAGAACTTTCAAACTGGCATCAAGCTAATATTACTATTAAAGAATTTACGCAAGGCCCTGTCACCGACAAACCTATTACAGTGCGTTTAATGAGTGAATCTCTCAGTGATTTAGAACGTGTTGCAGATGAGCTTGAACAACAGATGATGAAAATCAAGGGGGTGATAAATATTGAAAACCCCATTGGCCAAGCAAACAGTGAGGTGGTACTCGATATTGATTATGAAAAAGCCGGTATGAATGGCATAGACATTAATCAATTAGATTTAACATTACAAACAGTATTAACCGGTAGTTATGTTGGCAATTTTAGTGATAAAAATGGTGAAAGTTACCCCATTGTTGTGCGAGGCAAGAAAGCTGATTTAGATATTTTTGATGATATTTATATAGCCAATATTGCCGGTGAACTAGTGCCGTTAAATCAAGTGGCTTCTTTGAAATTGGCAAAAGGTCATACCGAATTTTTCCATTATCAAAAACAAAGAATGGCTAAAATTTCCGCCGATGCCGATAAAGGTTATTCAGTTACGGCATTAACAGAGCAAATC
The DNA here is from genome assembly GCF_040362795.1 of Thalassotalea sp. SU-HH00458. Classification (NCBI taxonomy): domain Bacteria; kingdom Pseudomonadati; phylum Pseudomonadota; class Gammaproteobacteria; order Alteromonadales; family Colwelliaceae; genus Thalassotalea; species Thalassotalea sp. SU-HH00458. The sequence continues at coordinate 304,649 of NZ_BAABWW010000004.1, read as the reverse complement.
GTCACGTATTTAGATAACTATCAATATCCGCAAGGTATGTATTATACGCTTGGTGGCGAAGAAGAGTCTCGACAAGAAAATTTCGCGGGCTTGTCACAAATTATGATCATTACCGCAGTAGGTATTTTTGCGGTATTAGTATTGCAATTTAAGTCATTTATGCAGCCTTTAGTTATTTTCACTTCTATTCCATTTGCGATTGCAGGTTCGGTTATTGGTTTATATCTTTTTAATTTATCTTTTTCGATGATGGCGTTTATTGGGCTGATTAGTTTGTTTGGCATTGTTGTCAATAACGCCATTATTTTAATTGATACCGCCAATCATAATTTCTTAGAATGTAAAGATATGCGATTAGCAATATTAGACGCAAGTAAAACGCGCTTTACCCCTATTTTGTTAACCACATTAACTACCATAGGTGGCTTAATGCCATTAACGCTCTTAGGTGGCGGACTGTGGCAACCTTTAGGTGTGGTAATTATTTCAGGGCTTTGTGTCTCAGCCATTGCGAGTTTTATCTTGGTGCCAGTTTTAACTGAGCTATTTTCGCGTTCAAAAGCTCAATAAAAGTGAATTGGAAGTAAGCGTTTATGGAATTTGTTGGTCAAATTGGTTATTCATTAAGTTTCATCGCTTACCTCGTTTTCACGTTATTGATAGTTGCCGCTCGCAATAAATCAGTTTTAGCGAAATGGACCATAGTCTCTGCCTTAAGTACCACCTTTGCGAGTGGTTTATCTTTCTTACAAATTAAAATGGGTTTTAGCTTACAGTGGGTGATGATAGCTGACGGCTTTAAAATAGCTTGTTGGTCTGTGATGGTACTTATTTGTAATACTGAGCTCACTTCAGTACGTAAGCTGTTTTCTAATTATCATATTCGCCAATATGTCGTGATTAGCAGTTTATTAATGCTATCGTGCTGGGTAGCAACCTACTTTCTTAATTTCTCTTACGAATATTTATTTTTACTGTTTATCGTTTTAAATTTATGGATTTTGGTTTTAATCGAACAACTTTATCGAAGTGCTGACGATCAAATACGCTGGGCGATATGGCCATTAGTTATCGCACTTGCCAGTGTGTCTATTTTTGATTTTGTCCTCTATGCACAAGCGACTATGGTCGGTGGGATTGATTTCGATTTTTGGTATAGCCGCGGGTTCATCGCATTAGCGATTGTTCCGTTATTATTAATTAGTACGCGTCGCGTTAAAAATGGCTCAGTGCGTATTTTTGTCTCTCGGCAAGTGGTTTTTTATAGCTCGATTTTAATGATGGCAGGCATCTACTTATTAGTAATGGCGCTTGCGGGCTATGTTATTAATTATATTGGTGGTGAGTGGGGCAGCTTTGTCAGTATAGGTTTTTTAATTTTCAGTGGCATTGTGTTAGTGACATTATTAATTACTGATAGCTTACGCAAAAAGCTTAAAGTGTTTATTGCGAAAAACTTTTTTGCCAATCGGTATGAATATCGTGATGAATGGTTAAATTTAATTGAAAAAATAGAAACTACTAGTGCAGAAAGTTATTATCAAATGGCCACTAATATTATGATGTCGAAATTAGGAGCAACCAGTGGAGCCATCATTAAAAAACAAAGTGAAATGCACTTCGATGTTAAATATTCCAAAAAATTAGTGCTGTCTGAAGCGTTTGATTTGCAATTAACGTTAATCAGTCAATATTGTCAGCAGAAGGGGTGGATTATCGATGTTGATGAATATGAATTAACACCGTCGATGTATTCAGAACTCAACTTAGATGTTGATTTATGTCGCAGTTTTAATATTGAAACCATCGTACCTATTTTTATTGGCAAAGCATTTTACGGTTTGTTTGTGGTGGGAAGCATTGCAGAGAAGAAACAGCTTAACTGGGAGGACAGAGATTTGCTCTTCGCTGTCTCAAAACAGCTAGGTAACTTTATCTCTTTACATGAAGCTAATGATGAACTGGCAGAGTCAAAACAATTTGATGCCTTTAATCGGATGTCAGCATTTTTGGTACATGATTTAAAAAATGTACAAGCTCAACTTGCTTTAATTACCACCAATGCCGAAAAACACCGTGATAATACTGATTTTGTAGATGATGTATTTGAAACCGTGGAGTCAGCTACAGACCGCTTAGCTAAAGTGTTAACACAATTGCGAAATAAGCAAGTGGCCCAATCGAAGACCAAAGAAACTGACATTGCTGATCTAGTTCGTAAGGTGGTTGAGCAGCGTAATGTTATTAAACCAGAAGTTAAAATAGAGCAGTTGCAACCTAGTCTAATCGATGTTGATAAAGACACATTACATTCTGTGTTAAATCATCTTATTCAGAATGCGCAAGAAGCGACAAATGATGACGGATGGGTTAAAGTAAATGTGCTCTCCAATACCGATCTTATACAAATAACTATTGAAGATAACGGTAGTGGCATGTCTGCTGAGTTTATTAAAACTCGCCTATTTAAACCATTCGATACCACTAAAGGTAATGCGGGCATGGGAATAGGAGTATATGAAGCCAAACAATTTATTGAAAGTATCGCGGGGACAATTAAAGTGACAAGTAGAGAAAATCAGGGCTCTATCTTTGATATCCGTATACCGATAAAACCTGAATACGAATAATAAAAATGAATGAAAGGATTTTAGCTTAATGGAAAAGTTACTCATTGTAGATGACGATAAAGGTATCCAAAAACAATTAAAATGGAGCTTGTCTGATTATGAGGCTGTATTAGCGGCAGATAGAGAAGGCGCAATAGCCGCGGTGCGTCGCTATGAGCCTAAAGTGGTAACATTAGATTTAGGCTTACCGCCAGATTCAGCCAATGCCTCTGAAGGTTTAGCAGCACTTGAAGAAATTCTAAAGATATCTCCTCATACTAAAGTGATTGTCATTACCGGTAATGATGATAGAACCAATGCGTTAAAAGCTATTTCATTAGGCGCTTACGATTTTTATCAAAAGCCGATTGACTCAGAGGTGATTAACGTTATTGTTGCGCGAGCGTTTAGTGTGGCGGCCATCGAACAAGAAAACCGTCAAATGCGAACAGTTGGTGGTAACGATATTGGTATTATAGGCAACAGCGAAGCCATTGAACGTTGTCGAATGATGGTTAAACGTATTGCCCCAACTCAAATTACCGCTTTATTATTAGGAGAAAGTGGTACGGGTAAAGAAGTTACGGCAAATGCAGTACATATTGCCAGTGATCGTAGTAAAAAACCCTTTATCGCCATTAATTGTGCATCAATTCCAGAGACATTATTAGAAAGTGAGTTATTTGGTTTTGAAAAAGGCGCATTTACCGGTGCGGTTCGGACCACGAAAGGAAAAATTGAATGTGCTGAAGGCGGCACGCTATTTCTTGATGAAATTGGTGATATGCCGTTTAATCTGCAAGCCAAGTTATTGCGTTTTTTACAGGAGAAAAAAATTGAGCGCTTAGGTGGTCGACAAGAAATAGAAGTAGATGTTCGAGTCGTTTGTGCTACGAATCAAAATCTTGAAGAAATGGTCGCAAATAAAGAGTTTCGTGAAGATTTATTTTATCGGGTTAGTGAAATCACCTTAAATATACCACCGTTAAGAGAACGAGAAGAAGACGTACTGATTTTAGCGCAGTTCTTTTTGCAACGTTATGCACTGGAATACAAAAGTAATGTCAAAGGGTTTTCAGAAGACGCGTTAAGTGCGATTAAAGCGCATAAGTGGCCAGGTAATATACGTGAGCTACAAAACAAGGTGAAAAGCTCTGTCATTATGTCTACGGGAACCCAAGTCACTGCAATAGACTTAGGGTTCTTTGATCATGAAGATAAAAGCCTTGAACTCAATTTAAACTTGAGACAAGTTCGTGAGCAAGCTGAATCAATTGCTATTCAAAAAGCATATGCGTTGTCCGAAGGGAATATGTCTAAATGTTCAGAATTGCTTGGTATTACTAGGCCGACGCTATATACGTTAATTGAGAAGTATGGCTTAGCAATTAATTCAGAATAATGAATTGATGGTATTGACTTACAGCGACATTTAATAAAAAAACCAGCAATGATGCTGGTTTTTTTATTGTGTAAATAACATTATTTATCTATTTGCTCTTCCGCGTATAACTTGCTCTTATGTTTTAATAACTTATCAACATAACGCGCCATTTTTACTTTTTGCTTAATTGATGACTCAAGAATTTCCTCAACATCTCTAAGCACTTCTTTAATGTGCTCAACGTTTTCAGTAGAATTAACTACAACTTGTTGACTGGTTTTTTGATTTGGCTCTTGACTGGTTAATTCAGAAGAATTTAATGATCCTGTTAATTCAATCTCCATTTCTTCAGCCACGGTCATGATAGTTTCTGAATTGATAACGTCTAACTCTTCGAGAAAGCCAAATAATAATAAACGATCGACAAAAATATTAATTTTACGCGGTACGCCTAAAGTTTTTTCATGGATCAATTCAAAGGCATTTTCAGAAAATAATTCATCTTTTTCACAACCTGCTTGGTGAATTCGATGAATGATATATTCTTTTACCTCAGCAACGCTCAATGGTTTTAAATGTGCAGAGGCAATAATACGTTGTCTAAATTGTTCCATGTTCGGCGCTTGAATAATCGGTTTTAATTCTTCTTGGCCGAGTAAGAAACTTTGAATTAATGGCTTATTTTCCAGTTGAAAGTTCGATAACATCCGTAATTCTTCAACGGTTTCAGATGGCAAGTTTTGTGCTTCATCAACAATTAATAAAGCCCGTTTACCTTGTTTATTAAGCTGAATCAGAAACTTTTCTATTGCTTGTAATAAATCCGCTTTACTGTCACCTTTTGACTGAATATTAAACTCAGAAACGACAAGTGCTAGTAATTCTTGTGGGTCAAGTTTTGTGGTCACTAATTGAGCAGCAACGATACTCTCATCGCCTAATTGACTGAGTAAATTACGGGCGATCGTTGTTTTACCTGTGCCAATTGGACCTGTAATAACAATGAAGCCTTCGCCTTGATCTAAGCCATATTGCAAATAAGAAAGCGCACGCTGATGATGATCAGAAGCGAAAAAAAAGCGAGGATCTGGGCTTAGTTGGAATGGCTTTTCAGTAAAACCATAATAATTTTCATACATAATTAAAAATCTTTTGTAATTTTGAAAGTTAAACGACCTTCTTCATAGTTAAACTCTTGTGCGTTTGAACTTCGATTAATATGCGCTAAACCAAAATTAAAATGGAGATTACTATTTAATGATTTTTGATAACCTATTGATATGTTGCGATATCTATCTTGTCTTTCAGTCTCAGTATTTATTTGAAACCGATTATCATTATATGACGCGTTAAAGTTTAGACTTGAGCGACCGCTAACTTTTCTTGACGCAGTAAAGCCAGCTGAAGCTCTTTGGTCTTCAATATTGGTTTCTAAATTTTCTCGATTTAAAGATGATAGACTAATAGAAAAAGTTGTTCTTGATAAAGAAAGTGACGAATTCCAAGATAAGTCTTTATTTAAAGAATAAAAGTTATCTTCAATAAGTTCATAATCAATGAGATTCATCAATTCAAAGTTTTCAATATTAATATTACTATTATCTATTGCAAAACAATTATTTAGATCTGAGGAATCACCTCTAGGACAATAAAAGGCACCTAATGGGATTAGGTTATAATTATTTCTAGTAAAGCTTTGAACGGTTTCTTGATAACTAATACTGTTAGAAAGTCGCTTATTTTGATGGGAAATACTTAAACCGTAACTGTCTCCATAAAAACGCTGAGATAAACTCGCCGAGAATGTTGTTCTTGTAGATGGTTGCCAGTTTATTTTCGTATCAAAATATTCTTTCTGTTCATTGCCATCAGTATCTAATGCACTGCCAATAGGCTTATTGTATGAAAAGTCTATTTGTAAACGAGGAGAGACTTGCCACCTAATACCCGCACCATATGAGTTAGATTCAGTTGATTGTCCTCGATTAAGGGAGCCTTTGTTATCTTCATCATAATATCTTAAAAATGGGTTTATTTTCCAGTCAGTAATCAAACCTAACTTTACTTCACCACTATATGCTCTGCTGGTTTGATTATTATTTTTTCTTTCTTGATAAGTACTGTGAACATCCCAAAATAGCAATCTTGCTGAATTGCCATTTTTAGTTGAAACAGATGCGCTGTAACCGTTTTGATTTCCAATATTATCTTCAGATTCAGTTAAGTTATAAGTAATACTTGAGTTAACATGAAAATCACTGTTTGCCATATCATAGGCTAATCCGCCAGAGTAACTCTCTACTCGAGTAGTATCTGCTGAAACAATATCAGCAAGTGAATTTCGTGCACCATTACGAGCACGATTGTCGATATTAGCACTACCTATTAATGAAAGGCCTTGTCTACCAAGCTTTAAATTAAAATCGCTAGCAAGTGTATGATAGTCATCATCTAACTCATGATCATGACTATATAAAGCATAAACACTTTTTGATATTAAATTAAACTGTAAATATTGAGATTCATAAGCAGTATTAATTTCAATACCCGTTTGGCTGACTAAACTCGAAATTTCATTAGAAAGAGTCAGTTCAACGTTATCGGTATAAGTTTCTTCAATTAACAAGCTTGGCTGAAATTGCCAATTCCCAGCACATGCCCACTGTGAAAAAAGTGTAGCAGCACAAATTGTTGTTAATTTAGTCTTTTTCACCGTATCCATAGCCATAATAGCCATACAAATCCTTATGAGATCTTATTGCTTTATTCATTACTATACCAAGAGCTAAATCTTCATTTAGCGATTCTGTGGCCGCTTTAATGCTAGCGATTGTAGTTTTTGATTCCTCTACAACCATAATGGCTTGGCCGACAAGGTTAGCTAAAACTAACGTTTCCGTAACGCCAATCAACGGTGGGCAATCAAATATCACCACTCTATCAGGGTATCTAGTTGCTAATTCGGTTGCTAATGCAGCCATACGCTCACTTGCCAATAATTCATTCGATAAATGATGAGGTTGGCCTGCAGGCATCACTTTTAAATTGTTAATGTTGGTATCAAAAAGAACATCACTTACTTGTTTTTCAGGTTGTAATAGATACTCTATTAAGCCTTCTGTATTTTCAAGACCCAGTTCACGGTTGACGCTAGGTCTTAATACATCAGCATCGATAAGCAATACTTTTTTATCTTGTTCAAGCGCGATACTTAAGGCTAGGTTGACAGAAACGAATGTTTTTCCTTCGTTAGGTTTAGCACTACTCACCATAATCAGGTTCGGGTGATGTAGTAGTTTTGCACCACTACCAAAAGCATTATTTAATAGTTTTCGTTTTATTTGCCTAAATTCGTCTTTAATGCTTTTTCGTTCACCTGTGTCTATTAAATAGCCACGCTCACTTAAGCTGGTAGTGTCAACCGTTAGCACTATTCTATCTTCAGCAATCTCAGGTGATCTATCGTTAGAATGGACAATTGGATCTTTAGTAGTTGTAGCTGCTTGTTCTGAACTTTCAGCGTTCTTCTCTAAAGATTGTTTTGCAGCCTTACGAGCTAACGCTTTTTCTATTGTACTCATGATTAAAGCATTCCTCTTAATGGAGACTTGATTTGTTCAGGAAATATTGAATATAAAATGAAAAAGGTTAACAGTAATAATAATAAAGTATTGGATATCACAAATATCAAGGTTTTTTGGCGGTGCCACCTCTGTAAACCTAAAGTTTCAGCCGCAGAAACTACGCCAAATACAGGGATACCAGTCTCTTTTGTTACTTGGTTTCTGGATGTAACCACAGGATTAATTTGACTAAAAAGGAATGACAAACCTACTCCTACACCAAAACCAAGAAAAGTACTAATTAACAAAAATAGTATGCGTTTGGGACCTGTGGGTTTTGTTGGGGCTCTTGGCGGATCTATGATGCGAAAATTAATTTTACTAGAGGTCTTATCTGCTTGTTTAGCTAACTGTGCGGTCTCTTTTCTACTCAACAATTCTTCGTATTTTTTCTTGGTAATATCATAACCACGATTGAGTGCAGTCAGTTCTGCTTCTATCTCTGGCAAAATATGAATTTTAGTTTCAAGGTTTTTTACTTCTTTTGCGTAATTGTCACGTCGAACTTTAATAGACGCAACTTGATTTTCCAAGTGATTTATTTGAATTTGTAAATTTTGAATGACGGGATTTTGGGATATTTTTTGACTTGAGTCACCATTAGAGCGTGCAGATACATATTCTTGAATTTCTGTTTCCCTTTGAGCCTGTATGTGTTCTAAGCGACTTCGAGCCTCTTTAACATCAGGATGATGTTCAGTGTATTTTAGTTGCAATGAATCTAATAAAGATTGTAGTTCCGTTATACGACTGTCATAGCTTGTTACTATGGTATTTGAATCTTGAATATTTGACTGAATTTTGTCATCAGGTGTTTCAATGGACTCTAGTTGACTTTTTGAATTTGCTAATTGAGATTCAACTTCGGATAAACTTAATTCAATGGATTTAAGTTGTTCTTTGGAAATACTTAATTTGTTATAATAACCACCATATTGATTCGGTAATACATTACTATATTTTTGTTTAAAGTCCGTTAGTTTAGCTTCGTCTGACAATAACCTGTTTTCATATTCTTTGATTTGAGTATCTAAAAATTTTCCTGCGCTATCGGTGTCGGATCGATTTTCACCGAGTGTGTTTTCAATAAATACTGTTAGTGCCGATTGAACAACATTTTTAGCCATTTCAGGATCTTTATTTTCATATGAGATGGTAAAAATATTTTCCCTACCTGATTTTTGAATAATTATTTCAGTTTTTAACGATTCTATTAATTTTTCGTATTCTTGTTCATTTACTGCTTGTATATCTAAATCGGTCATACGAGATATACGTTCAACATTAGGTCTACTTAATAATGTCTTGATCATTAAGCTTATTTGTACATTTGGATTGGTTTCTACCGTTAAACCTTTTAACAATGGTCTTAAAAGTGATTGAGTGTCTGCATAAACTCTAGCTTCTGATTCATATACGTTGTCCATCTGTGCGATGTAAAGCCAAGTGATAGGACATATTAGCCAAGTAGACATAATAATATATCTACGCTTAAGCCAAATTCCTTTTAAATAATCTACAACTTGATCGATTAACTCTTGCATTCCTGACCTCTAAAACAGGGTGGATTTAAAAATAAATGTTTCATAGCCATGATTTAAAACCAAGTTTCAGGGATTACAATAATATCACCAGGAAGCACATCAACATTGGCCTTAATTTCACCGTTTTTAATTAGATCTTCGATATAAATGTCATATTGCTTTTGAACACCATTTTCAACTCTAACTAATGTGGCAGAATTACCATCTGCAAATTCAGTTAAACCACCAACGCGAATCATGACATCTAGGAGCGTCATATGTTGATTATAATTAATGGATTGAGGTTGTGCTGCTTCACCTATGACTCTGATTTGTTCACTGAATGGTCCCACGAAGTTATTCACAGTTACAGTAACGACAGGGTCTTTTAAATAGGTGCTTAATATTTCTTCAATTTTACGAGCTAATTCGGTAGGTGTTTTTCCAGCGACAGGAATATCTTCAACAAGCGATGTTGTAATCATTCCGTCAGGTCTTACCACAAAAGTGCCTGAAACTTCTGCTTCACGCCAAACAAAAATATTTAATACGTCACCGGCACCAATTAAATACTTATAGCTATTTACATCGATAGTATTTGATTGATGTATTGTTGCCGGAGGAAGTGTAGGGCTACTACAACCAGCTAAAATGTACATTAAAACTAGTGAAATAGTGATTCTGACTTTATTAATTAAGTGGTTTTCCATGGCTTCAACCTTCAGTTGTTATTGACTTAAATATTTAATAAACGAATAGATTCTATTAGATTTTTTTAAATGATGCACTTTATTTAATTACTGTTAAAAAAATATTATGTTTGATACTATTTATCCGCGCATATTTTAGGTCTGCTCAGCCTTAATAATTAACAATAATAAATAATTATTAATTTTGTTTTTTTGATCGTTTGTAAGGGAACCTACACTTTTTATGTCTAGCCCAAAATTTCGTGACTTGTCCTCAGGGAGTAAGTCATTAGTTATTATTGAGTTATTGCTTTTAGTCAGTGCTTTTTTTATTGTCTTTTATGGTAATAATTTTATAGGTTTAATTACGCATTCAGTAATACCTTCGAATATACTTTTTGTATACTCGCTTGTTTTTGCGTTAATAATTCAATTATCTTCATTAGCGCTTGGTTTATATAATTCTAAACTACGTGAAAGCTATCGAGGTGTTATCCGACGCATTCTAATGGCGGTTGCCATTGGCTTCTTTATCGCAACGCTGATTAATCCTTTCTATACCATAAACGCATTACCTATCGAATTATTAGCTGCTGCTAGTTTAGCGAGTTTTTTTTCATTAAGTGTCTTTAGATATTTCACCTTAAAGTTAGATATATTTGGTTTTAACAAAAGAAAAGTTTTAGTGTTAGGTGCTGGTGATAGGGCCTCTATTATTGAAAAACGCATGAGACGAGGCGTAGATAGACAAGGTTTTATCATGCACGGTTTTATTGTTATGGAAGGTGATGCCGACAATGGTATTGTTAATGAAAATAAAATCGAGTTAGACGGCTCTTTAGTGAATTATGCGTTAGAGCATGATGTAGATGAAATTGTTGTCGCTAGTGACGAACGACGAAACAATTTACCTGTTGATGAGCTATTTGCTTGTAAAATTCGTGGCGTTGAAATTACAGAAATTTTAGATTTTATTGAACGTGAAACGGGACAAATCGCCGTTAATTTGATTTACCCAAGCTGGGTGATCTATTCCAATGGCTTTGCTTCATCTAATCATTTAAGAAATACCTTAGATTGGTTGTTTAATGCCAGCATTGCTTTTTTCTTATTCTTATTAACTTGGCCGGTGATGTTGATTACCGCAATACTTATTAAGTTAGATGAAGGCATAAAAGCGCCTATTTTTTATCTGCAAGAAAGAGTTGGCCTTGATGGTCAAGCGTTCAATATTTATAAATTTAGAAGTATGCGCATTGATGCTGAAAAAAATGGCGCGCAAATGGCGACAGAAAATGATGACCGAACGACAAAAATAGGTAAGTTCATTCGTAAATATCGTGTTGATGAATTACCACAAATCTATAATGTGATGCGTGGTGATATGGGGTTTGTTGGCCCACGTCCCGAACGTCCAGAATTTGTTCAGCAATTAATAAAAACCATCCCTTATTATAATGAAAGACATAACGTTAAACCGGGTTTAACGGGATGGGCACAGCTTAAATATCCGTACGGTTCAACGGAAGAAGATTCGTTAGAAAAATTAAAATACGATCTTTATTATATTAAGCATCGAAGCTTTATGCTTGATTTGCTCATTTTAATTCGAACCGTTGAAATTGTTTTATTTGGTAAGGGAAGGTAGTTATAAATGCACTCGCCAATAATTAATGCTATGACAGTGGATGTAGAAGATTACTTTCATGTTTCTGCATTTGAAAATGTTATTCAGCCTAGTGATTGGTCAAGTTGTAAACCAACCGTAGATTATAATACTCGTCGATTAATAGATTTATTTGACCAGTACAATATCAAAGGAACTTTTTTTATTTTAGGTTGGGTCGCTGAAGCTTTCCCTGAGTTAGTCAGAGATATTGCTGAAAAAGGCCATGAAATAGCTAGTCACGGCACAAATCACCGAAGAGCATCAACACAAACAAGAGAAGAATTGAAGCTTGATATAACAAAAAGTATCGATATTCTTGAGCAATCTACAGGAAATAAAATTCTTGGTTATAGAGCTCCTAGTTTTTCTATTGGGAAAAGCAACGAATGGGCTTATGAGTTATTAGCAGATTTAGGTTTGTTGTATAGCTCGAGTACATACCCTGTTGTCCATGACTTATATGGGACACCTGAGTGGCCTAGGTTTGTACATAAACGTAAAGAAGGCATTATAGAAATACCTATTCCGACTATTCGTTCAAAAGATATAAATACGGGAATCGGTGGCGGTGGATATTTTAGGTTGTATCCATATTTCTTATCAAAAAAACGTATACAAAAGTTTCATGCTGAAGAAAAGCAACCTTATAGCTTTTATTTTCATCCATGGGAAATTGATCCTAACCAGCCAAAAGTCAAGGGAGCTTCTTTTAAATCTAAAGTGAGACATTACATAAATTTATCTAGAATGGAAAATAAAATAGAAAAGCTTTTGATCGACTTTAATTGGTCAACAATGAAAGATGTATATTTAGATGGAAATGATATCAATTCTAAAATATTCAGTAATCAAAGTAATAATAACGAGTTAGGACTTTAAAAATGGTCAAGGAAATATCTTTAAAGTTAGTTTTAGTTATTACCTCATTACTCTTTTTTACTTTATCTTTTGAAACATTCACTAAACTAGTGAATGTTTGGTACAGTTCAAATACTTATGGACATGGATTTATTATTGTACCTATTGTGCTTTGGTTATTATCAAAGAAAAAAGAGCAAATAAAAGCTTTACCTATTAAAACCTCGTTTATCGGTTTGTTAGGTGTTCTAGGTGTCAGTTTATTTTGGTTTTTAGCAAAGTTATCAGGTATTAATGTTGCTGAACAATTTGCAGTTTTTATAACTCCTTCGTTTGTTGTTATGAGTATATGGGGTCTATCGGGTTTAAGGTTATTAGCTTTTCCTTTATTTTTCTTGCTTTTTTCTGTCCCTGTCGGCGATTTTCTAATTCCTTATTTACAATTTATAACTGCTGATATATCAGTGTTTTTTCTCGAATTATTAAATATACCTGTTTATCGAGATGGTATGTTCATTCAAATCCCTAATGGAAACTTCTTAGTGGCAGAAGCGTGTAGTGGCATACGTTTCTTAATTTCAACTATTACTATCGGTGTGTTGTTTGCTTATTTAAATATCACTAGTACCAATAGACGAATAATTTTTATAATCCTGTGTTTACTAATCCCTATATTAGCAAATGGTTTAAGAGCATTCTTAATGATTTTGATAGGTTATCTTTCAGACATGCAGGCGGCAGTAGGGTTTGATCATTTAGTGTATGGTTGGGTATTTTTTAGTTTTGTGATGGTGATATTATTTTTTATAGGTAACTACATTGCTGAGCCTATTTCTAAGGGGAATAGTGAGGAAAAAACAACAATAAAAAGTGACAATCATTTCAAAAACCTTAATTTACCTTTTTTTATTATCCTGTTACTAACAATGAGTGTTGGAGCAATAGTTAATTACTTTCACACTTCAAAATTAGAAAATATTAGGAATCAGTATTCAAAGCTAATCGAAAGTGAAAAAGTAGAGAAATATAATGTTAATTGGTCACCAAACTTTAAAAATGCTGATAGAGCTTTTTATAAAGAAATAATAAAAACAAAAAGAGCGGAACTATTTGTATTTGAGTTTTTCTTTGAAGATGATAATAAAGAATTAATTAGTGGCGAAAATGTACTTTTTGATAAAAATATATGGTCGCTTGATAGTATTAGTAAAGGCATTATAGTAAATCAAGAAGGAGTTGAAGTTCCTTATGTTGAATATAGAATTGTTAATATTAAAGGGCAAGAACGAATCATCAGGTTAACATACATTGTGAACGGAAGCTTTTATGCTAATAAAATTTATGTAAAACTTGCGCAATTATTAAGCAAATTATTTATACAAGATATTGGCGGAACTGCAATTGTTATTTCTTTTGATAATGTAAAAAGCGGTACGGAACATATGGACTCAATTATGTTTGATCAAGTTTTAAGAGAAAATACTAAAAATATGAAAAGAATTTTTTAAGGGAATGAATATGTTGTTTTCAGTCGTCATATTATCGTATAACTCAGTGAACCCTATTAAACGATGTCTAGATGATTTACTGGCTGCTCTAGAGCCATTTGATTGTGATAATGAAATTTTTGTCGTTGATAATGGCTCCAAAGACGGCAGCGTACAGCTAATCAAATCATATCATGATAAGTTTCCGCAATTAATCAAGCCTATTTTTTTCGATCAAAATACTGGTACCACTTACTCCAGAAATTCTGCTTTGAGGTTGTCTACAGGTGAGTTTGTATTGATACTTGATTCCGACGCTTATGTTACAAATGAAGCATTGGTTAGTTTAAAAGACTACCTATCTTCTCATCCTGATAGTGGTATGGCAGTTCCACGATTATTATACGGTAGTGGAAACTTTCAATTGTCATGTGATGTTTTTCCAACCTTAATTCACAAATTAAAACGTTTTTTATTCCTCAAAAAAATTGAATCAAAACCACATGCTCTACAATCAGCAACTACCCCAGTAACAGTTGATTATGCAATTTCTGCTTGTTGGATGCTCTCACGACGCGCAGTAGATAAAACAGGCTTCTTTGATGAGAAAATATTTTATTCACCAGAAGATGTAGACTACTGCCTAAGAGTTTGGGAGAGCGGTTTCAAAATTACTTATATACCAACGGTAGAAGTGATTCATGATGCTCAAGAGTTATCTCGAGGTTTTAAACTTTCGATGTTTCATTTTTCACACTTAAAAGGTTTGATTTATTTAATGTCAAAGCATAAGTATTTTTGGGGATTAAATAATTTATATAAACGACTGCATAGGTTTAATTAAGCCATATGTGTGGTATTTCAGCTATTTATGAATTTGATAATAACATTTTTTCTAGCGAGAAAATGTTAGAGCAGATGAATGTTAGTCAACATCATAGAGGTCCTGACGGAAGTGGTACTTACATAAATGCAAATGTTGGCTTAGGACATACACGTTTATCTATTATTGATATCGAATTAGGGCAACAACCACTGGTTGATTCAACCGACACCGTAGCAGTGACCTTTAATGGTGAAATATACAATTATAAAGAGCTAAAGCAAGAGCTTGAAATTTTAGGGTTTAATTTTCAGACAGAAAGTGACACCGAAGTTATTGTTAACGCTTGGTTGGCTTGGAATACTGACTGCGTTCAAAAGTTCAATGGTATGTTCGCTTTTGTATTGTGGGATAAGTCATCTAAGAGTTTATTTGCTGCGAGAGATAGATTAGGTATTAAGCCCTTGCATTGGGCTATTAGTGAAAATAATCATTTAGTGATTTCGTCTGAGTTAAAAGCACTTAAGAAACATTGTCAAATTAAGTTAGACATAAATGCACAATCCATAGAAGACTTTTTAACATTAGGTTATGTCATTGAACCTAAAACGATATATAAAAACATACATAAACTGCAGCCAGGGCACTTTATTTTACTTAACGGTGATGACACTACGGTTAAACCAATATGTTATTGGAATATAAAAGAATTTATATCAGATGACCTTAAACAAGTAGATCATGATCATTTATTAACATTATTAAATGAATCTGTTAAAAAACGTATGTTAGCAGATGTTCCTTTAGGTGCTTTCCTTTCAGGAGGGGTAGATTCAACAGCTATTGTAGCATTAATGAGTGAACAAGCTTCAACCCCTATTAACACCTGTGCTATTGGCTTTGATTTGTCACAATATGATGAATCCATTTTTGCTGAACTAGTGGCTAAAGAATTCAATACTGCGCATTCTGCGACCAATGTATCAGTGAATGATTTGTCATTAGTTGATTTACTTATCGATGTGTTTGATGAACCGTTCGCTGATAATTCTGCTATTCCAACATTAATATTAAGCAAAGCTGCTAGGCGGAATGTAAAAGTAGCCTTATCAGGTGATGGTAGTGATGAATTATTCTTAGGTTATCGTAATTACCAAATGCTAAATTTTGAAGAGAAATTACGTCACTGCTTTCCTAACGCTATCAGAAAACCTCTTTTTACTCTGTTGGCTAAATTATATCCGACGCTTAATAATTTCCCTCGTTTTTTAAAAGCCAAATCAACATTAAAAGCATTGAGTTTAGACAGTATAAGTAGTCATCATAACTCAATGTGTTTGGCTGACGCTGATACAGTTGCATCACTTTATTCCTTTGATTTTTCGCACCGACTAAATAAATATACGTCACTAAGTTATTTCAAAAAAATGGCAAACGAGGTTAAAAACTTACCTGCATTAAAGCAAGTGCAATATATAGACTTTAAAACCTACCTACCTAGCGATATATTAACAAAAGTTGACCGAGCTAGTATGTCGGGGTCTTTGGAGGCACGGGTACCGTTCCTTGATCATAAACTGGTCGAATATGCGGTAAAGTTATCTCCTTCAGTAAATTTAAAAAAAGGTAAAGTTAAAAAAGCATTAAGTGAAACACTTAAAAATATTATTCCTAGCTTTGTAATAAAGCGAAAAAAAATGGGCTTTACTGCCCCACTTGATGAATGGATACGACAAATACCGCTAGAGTCACTGGAAAAAAAGATTTTGTCAGAACATCTTTTATCTCAAAATATATTTAATGTAATGCATCTAAAGCAATTGTTGTCTGATCATCATAAACGCAAAAAAAATAATGGTGTGCTGATATGGGCAATTCTAATATTGGAAGCATTTTTTAGGAAAACGAATACCAGCTTATGAAAATACTATATCATCACCGCATTGCCTCAAAAGACGGCCAATTTGTGCATGTAGAAGAGCTTACCAATGCTTTTATAGAGCAGAGACATGAGCTTAAATTTGTCGCCCCATCGCTTAATGAAAATAGTGATTTTGGTCATGACGGTGGCTTTGTTACTAAATTAAAAAAACAACTACCTAGAGCATTATACGAATTATTAGAATTATCCTACAGTTTTTGGATTTTCATAAAATTAGTGATAGCGATAAAACAATTTAAGCCTGAATTTATTTACGAACGTTACAACCTTTATCAACCTGCGGGCATATGGGCGAGTAAGCTTTTTAATATACCATTGTTCCTTGAAGTGAACGCTCCCTTAGTTGAAGAGCGAAGCCGATATAGTGGCTTGTCGTTAGTTAAATTCGCTAAATGGATTGAAAACTACACGTGGAAAAATGCAACACATACCTTACCTGTTACTAATGTTTTAGCTGAACACCTACGAAAAGTCGGAGTGAAAGAAGAAAACATAACGGTTGTTCATAACGGTGTAAACCGAGTATTCATAGATGAAATGCTAGCAAAACCGATAAATAATGAAAAAAAAGAAATCGTTATAGGTTTTACAGGCTTTGTTCACCCATGGCATGGCATGGATAAAGCAATTAGAGCAATTGCCGAACACAAAAATTTACCACTTAAACTTATATGTGTGGGTGACGGAAACATATTACCTGAGCTAAAAGCACTCGCAAAAGAGTTAGAAATAGCCGATAAAATTGAATTCGCTGGCTTAGTAACACGCGACAAAGTACTTGATTATGTTGAGCAATTCGATATTGCCTTACAGCCGGATGTTACTGCGTATGCTTCACCGCTTAAAATGTTTGAATATATGGCCGTAGGTAGTGTGATAATTGCACCTGACTGCCCGAATATTCGTGAAATACTGACAGATAAAACAGCATTATTTTTTGAAAAAGATAACCAAGAATCGTTTATTGAACAATTAGTAAAGGCAATTGAAAATATTAATGAGATGAAAGAATTACGTAATGCTGTAAAAAGTAGCGTGATTGAAAAGGAATTTGTTTGGCAAGAAAATGCTAAGCATGTTATTAAAATTTTTAAGGAAAATTCATGAAATATTTATTGATCTTACTCACAGCACATTTTCTTTTTATTGAACAAGCACATGCGGCTATCGCACTTTGTAAAAGCAGTGCAACAAGTACTTCTTATTGTAAGTATGTTGGTAAAGTTGAACAAATATATATTAATAATGATGGATTAGTTTTGATTTTTCTAGAGAAAGAAATTCCTATTGATATGGCCATGAAATTTAATTATAAAATTAGTTCAGGCAAAGCTATTGCTCTTGAAATTACGCCTGATAATAGCTATTTAACATCACTTATTTATCATACCGCAATGGAAGCCTTAACTGAAAATATTGAAGTAGAAATACATGCAAGAAGCACAGTTAAAGGCTATATGAAGCTAGATCGTATATGGCTAAATAGCCCGAATAATTTCTTTTAAGGCGAGTAACACACCATGTCTCTAAGCCTTTTAATTTTTTTGGGAGGATATTGTTTTTTACTTTTAAGAGCTTTTGTATCACGACCAATTTTCGGGCTGTACGCTTACTTGTTTGCTTTTTATGCGCACCCTGTTTCACGATGGTGGGGATACTCTCTTCCTGAATTTCGTTGGTCGTTTGTTGCAGCACTTGTGACTTTATTAGCTATTTTTATAAAAACAGATAAGAAAGATTTAATTTGGTTTAAATTTAAAGAAACCAAGCTGTTTTTATTTTTTACAATATTTGTCATAGCTCAATGCGTATGGGCATTAAATATAGATGTTCATATGATATATGTAATGTTGGTTATTAAATTTTTAATTCTTATTTTTTTAATCCAAAACAGCATAAAAAAAAGCAAAGATGCTGTGGGTTTTATTATTGCTAATTTACTAGGCTGTGCCTATTTTGGTTATTTAGCTACCAGTGCAGGAGGTGGACGTCTAGAGGGTATAGGCGGACCTGGAATTGAAGCCGCAAATCAGTTAGCGCAACATTTGGCTGTAGTTCTATTTTTCTCTGCGTACCTATTGTTTTTTAAATTAGGTTGGAAAATATTACTTTTAATACCATTAATTTTAATAAATCTGAATACCATCATGCTCACTGAAAGCAGGGGAGCCATTGTGGCGATAGTCATTACTGGTATTTTTTCGTTATTTTATATGCCACCAAAATATAAAAAACAATTTCTCTTTTTAGTAACCTTGGGGGCCATCTCTTTCTCTGTGCTGTTGGGGCCTCAAATTGTAGAGAGATTTACAAGTCTTGAACAAGACTCATCTGGTGAGTTAAATGATAAAAGTGCGCAATCACGTTTTGTTATAATTAACGCCCAAATAGAAATGTTTAAAGAGAGCCCTATATTAGGCTATGGTCACCGAAGCACACTTTTATTAAGCCCATTTTATATTGATGCAACTTATCGAACAAACTCATCAAAAGGAAGTGATGGAGAAGCACGTCGTGCATCGCATAACTTTATTATGGGACTGTTGGTCGATCATGGGCTAGTGGGTGCTGTCTTGTATGGGGTGATTATATTCCTCTGTCTTAAGCGATTAATAATATTAAGAAAATTAAAGACGGTAGTTTTTACAGAAGAGGGAGAGAAGCTAAAACTTTTGCTTACGGGATTTACTCTAGGGTTACTCTGCTTTATGATTTCAGGCCTTGCTTCAAATCATAAAGTTAATGAGATAGATATCTGGTTATATTCAATTATACCTTTACTTTATCATTTGTTACTTAAAAATATGGAAGAAAAAAATGTTAGTTGATAGTTCTGATTTTAATACCCAGCAGAATATTGAGGCTGATATTTGTATTATGGGCGGTGGTGTAGCAGGCATTGTTTTGGCAAATGAATTAAAAGAATATTTTGCCAATATTGTAATTTTAGAGTCAGGTAGTGAAGAATACCGCCAAGATATTCAAGAATTGTATGCCCCAGCTAAAGAGCACGGTATTTACCCCAACCCAATGTACTCACGTTTAAGGTACCTTGGCGGGGCAAGCAATCACTGGAGTAATAATACTTCCCCGCTAGCCAGAATAGATTTTGAGAAGCGTGATTGGATAGAAAATAGCGGTTGGCCTATAAAATATGATGAAGTTGTACCATTCTATGAGCAAGCGGCTGTATATTGCCAAACAGGAACAGATGGTTATAGTACAGATTTATGGCTACCTAAATTAGCACTAAAAAACCCTTATAAAAATAGCCGTTTTACAGAAGTAGGCATTGCTAAAGCGTCATTACCGCCTACAAGATTTTATGCTATACATGGAGATAAAATAAATAATCATAAGAATGTGACTATTTATAAGCATGCCAATGTAACCGATATATTATATTCACAACAAACAAAGAATATTGAGCAAGTTACTTTTAACAGTTACACCAATATAGAGCATAAAGTTTCAGCAAAACAATTTATCATGTGCTTTGGCGGAATAGAAAATGCGCGCATGTTATTACACTTCAATCAAAAATATGAAAATAAATTAGGCAATCAATTTGATAATGTTGGTCGTTATTTTATGGATCACCCAACGTTACGAGCGGCTAATTTATATAGCAAAGATGAAAGTTTTGAACACTTATCTCTACAAGAAAAGCAGCGTTTCATATTGGCTTTTTTTCAATTGAAAGAATCTGCACTGACAGACCATGAAACCACTAACTTAAGGTTACCCTTAGATAGAGCAAGTGAATATGTATTGTCTGATGGTATTTCATCATTTCATATTTTAAAGGATAAACTAAGCAATTTTGAGCTTCCAGATGATTTTGGCAAACATGCTTCTAACTTTTTTTTAGACATAGATATGGTGATGGAGGCTGTCGCTAGAAAGTCTTTCGATGCAAAAATTTTTGATAGCGCTAATGATTTTGCTGGTTACCAAATACCATTAATGATGGAACAAACACCTCATAGAAATAACCGTATAAAACTGGGTAATGCTAAAGATAAATTTGGTATTGCTAAGCTGGAAATAGAATGGGAATTAAAAAATGAAGATCGCACAAGATTATGGAAATCATTAGAACTGTTTGCTAAAGATACAGGCATGATGTCACTAGGACGAGTTCGATTATTAAGAGAACAATCTTCACGAATGTTTAGCGATCAAATCGGTTTTGGTCATCATCATATGGGAACAACAAGAATGGCTAATTCACCGGAACAGGGGGTTGTTGATTCAGACCAAAAAGTATTTGGTACAAATAACTTTTATATTGCAGGTTGTTCAGTGTTCCCAACTGGCGGCCATGTACCACCAACATTAACAATTGTTGCCTTAACGTTACGTTTAGCTAAAAAACTAAAAGAGGAAAAGCAAAATGGTAGAGTTTAATAGACGGAAATTTCTATCTGCGCTTGGTTGTCTTGCAGTTACTTCTTCATCTTGTAACGCTAATTTATTAGGTTTGCTAAATGACGAAAACCTTAGAATAAGTGATTTTGAACAAATTAGTATTTATTGGAAACAAAATGAATTAACTTTAGCCTCGACATTTTTATGCAATAATGGGGTCGATGCAAGGTGTTCACCAGAGTACATTGAGGGCTTAATAATTAAAGACTTCGAACAAGATAATACCATCATAATAAATGGCTTAGTTATAAGCAAAACAGAAGCTGCGATAATAGCCAGTACTTATGATTACTCATAAAATCTAGTTAGCAATGGACGAAAGTAAACATACATGCTTATTGCGAAATTTGAATCGTGTATGAGTTTTTTGAAACTTTAGTTATAAGTCTTATAAAATGCCAAATTTAGAATCCAAGCTAACCAGTAGTGCAGTTTTAATGCTAATTACACGGTTATCAGTAAAAAGCCTGGGAATTATTAGTTCTCTTATATTGGTCAGGTTACTTACCCCTGAAGATTTTGGTGTGATTGCAATTGTTATGTCAATCTATTCATTTATAGAACTATTTGGGCTGTTTGGCTTTAATGCAGCAATCATCCAGAAAACTGCCCCCAAAAAATCAGACTACGATACCACTTTTACGATTAATTTAGGCTTCGGTATAATTGCATCAAGCCTAATGTTCTTGATGGCTCCATATTTATCTGAATTTTTTGATGACACCAGATTGATAGAGGTTTTTAGATGGGTTGCGTTACTATTTTTATGTAATGCATTGATTAATATTAAAGTAGTTGATTTCCAGAGAGATATGGAATTTAAAAAAGAATTAATATTACAACTGGCACCTAAACTTTTTAGTTTTTTTGTTACGCTTTATTTAGCATGGTCTTTAAGAAGTTATTTAGCGTTAGTTTACGGTATGTTGATACTTTCTCTTTTTAACGTAATTCAAAGCTATATAATGAAGCCCTACCGTCCATCCTTATCCATAACAGGTGGAAAAGAATTATTCAAATTTTCTAAATGGCTAATGCTAAATAATATTTTTTATTACGTGAATAATAAGAGTATTGATTTAATTGTTGGAAAAATGATATCAACTAAAGCCGCTGGTTTGTATTCTATCAGCCAAGAAATGGCTACCTTGCCTGTATCAGAAATAGGCGCACCAATAAACAAAGCGTCTTACCCTGCGTATTCGAGAGCAAAAAATGATTTTAAAGAGTTAAGGCGCTTATTTTACAACACATGCTCAATGATCACTCTATTGGCATTACCTACTTCGTTAGGTCTTTATAGTGTTGCCGATTTTTTTGTTCCTGTTGTTTTAGGTGTGAAATGGATGGGAGCGATCGAGGTAATTCAACTGTTATCTCTAGCGGCATTTATTACCTCATTGTCATCAAATAATGGTTATATTTTTATGGCCATAGGTAAACCTAAAATAACAACGGCAATTTCTGGAATAAGAATTATTGTTTTGTTAGTGATGTTATTTGGAGTTATATCATTTGATAATATATCCAGCCCAGCATTAGCTTTACTTTGCAGTGCAGTAATTAATTTTTTCATTTCATTTACATGGTTGAAATTCGAAATCAATATTTCTTATAGAAGTATACTTGCGGTGTTATATAGACCAATTTTATCCTCGTTAATCATGAGTATGGTGATATGGATAACTAAAACATTTTTTATCATTGAGGTGGGTATACTAAATTTGATGTTACTGATTTTTATGGGGGTTGTAGGGTACTTTATTAGCATATTATTATTGTGGTGGGCAGCAGGAAAACCTCAAGGAATAGAAATGCAGATTCTCAGCAAGTTAAAAGTTATTTAAAGGGGAACAAATTGGAAAAATATAATTTTATTGTTCTTGCACCAAACAGGTGGAAAGGTGTCTGGATGAATAGACAGCATTTGTTCTCAATAATAGGTGAAGATCACAATGTAATTTATTCAAATGGTCCTTTTAAACATTGGGATAGAAAATTAACTCGATATGAAGCAGCCCCCTTTTTTGGTGAGGACAAAAAAGTTAATAATGTATTCAACATAGAATTTCCTAAATATTTATTACGTATTACTAAACTCAGGTTCTGGGATTATTTGGTAAAAAAAATATTTATAAAAAAACTTAAACACCGTATTGACCCAAATTGTCGCACCATTTTATATGTTTTTAACCCTATTTATGGTGAATATATCAATGATATCCCTCACGATTTTCTTGTCTATCACCCATACGATGATTTTAACAGTTTGTATTCAGATAGCGTTGCTAAAGAAGGAGAGGAGCTTTTATTGAAAAAGTCCAATGTAATGTTTACTACATCTAAGCTTCTTCAAAAAAACTATATAGAACGTTTTCACTGCCCTAACAATGTTTGTTTTGTTCCAAATGGTGTAGATTTTTCATTGTTCAGTAAAGTAAATAATAAAGTAAAAGGTATTAATTTTAAAAACAATCGATCTAAAGTGGGTTATACAGGTTCAATTAATGCAAAGATTGATATTTCACTTTTATATCAGTTGTTTAAGTTGTTAAGTCACTGTGATTTTTATGTTGTTGGTTCTGAAGGAACAATAGATAGCTTTCAAAATGAAGATATGGCGAAACTCAAAGCTCTCCCAAATGTGTACTTTTTAGGGAATCAACAGTTAGCCGATGTACCTAGTTATATGAATGCTATGGATATAAATATTATTCCTTATCGAACAGATCCGAATTCTTTTGCAAATGCTGGATATCCTCTGAAATTACATGAGTATTTAACTATAGGTAAGCCAATTATTTGCTCCCCAATTGATAGTGCATTTGAGTTTAAAAATGTAATAGCAATCAAGGATGGGGTAGAAGAATGGAAAACCGAAATCAATCAATTATTAAAGGATAATGATACTGCTGAAAATGTTCAACAGCGCAAAGATGTAGCACAAAATAATACTTGGAAAAAAAGAACCGAATCAATTTTAAATACTATTTCGAAATTATTATAGATGACGCATCAAAATAATAAGGTTACTACAAGGCTATCTGTACTTGACAGTTTAAGAGGTTTAGCTGCACTAGGAGTCGTGTTACATCACTTTATCATTGTCTATGGTATTAAATATGGATATGGGGTTACAAAATATCCACCTGAATGGCTAGAGATCAGTATAGGGCGTTATGGTGTTGAGTTGTTTTTTATTATTAGTGGTTTTGTTATTTCATTAACACTAGAGAAGGGGCGAAATGTTACTGAGTTTGCCATATCACGTTTTTCTAGATTGTTTCCTACTTATTGGTTTTGTTTAGCCTTTACTAGCTTGGTACTATATTTTTCTCGTGAGAATAGTTTTTTTGATTTCGATCAGTTTCTCTTTAATTTAACAATGGCTCCTCAGTTTTTTTGGCGAGAACCCATTGATGGTTCATATTGGACATTAATGTATGAATTATTTTTTTATTTCATAATAGCCATTATGTTTGGTAAATCAGGAAAAATTACTATAAAGCCATTACTATTAACCTTTCTGGTTTTTGTAGTCTTTATGATAACTAATTTTATATACCCGATGCATGTAAAGTTGCAATACTTGCTACTATTTCCTCATTTGCATTTATTTTGGGCTGGAATTGTTTTTTATAAAATGTGGGAATATAGAAAAGATGATAATAACCTAAATCAAATGGCATCATATTGCTTTATATATCTGCTATTACTATTTCAATGGTTAATGTGTCTATTTGAAATTAATAGAGTTAATTTTACCTCATCTTCTTTAGTTTCTTTGTATTTTTTATTGTTTTATTTATTCATAAATAATAAGTTGGAATTTTTAAAAAATCGAATTTTTAAAAAATCGAATTTTTATAAAATTAGGAGCGATATCATACTCGCTTTATTTGATCCACCAAGAAGTGGGATATGTCATTATCGAATCAGTTTATAAATACTCTCATTCAATTATTATATCGGTAATCATCGCTACTTTGGTCAGTATTAGTATCGCATTAATTATTAATAGGTACGTAGAAAACACAACGAATAGAATTTGTAAAAAACAATTATTGAAGTTAGCCTCGTTTAAAGGAAATTGAGAAATCATGTGCGGCATTTTAGGAAAAATTAATGTTAACGGGACAATCGACCAAAGTCGTTTTAAAACCATGCGCGATACCATGCCTTATAGGGGGCCAGATAGTAATGGTTTGTGGTTTGATGATGCTGAAAAAATAGGCTTAGCGCACTTACGGTTAAGTATTCTTGACCCAACACCCGCAGGGCATCAGCCTAGAGTAGAAGCGGCTCACAATTGTGTTATTTCATACAATGGCGAAGTTTATAACTATCTTGAAATTCGTGCTGAGTTGGAAAAAAAAGGGCATACATTTGAAACTGGCTCTGACACTGAAGTGGTGCTTAAGGCTTATATAGAATACGGCCATGATTGTTTAAAGTTTTTTAATGGCATGTTTGCTATTGCTATTTGGGATGGCAATAAACAAGAATTATTTTTGGCACGTGATCGTCTTGGTGTAAAACCGCTTTATTACTTTCAAAATGACGATGAATTTATTTTTGCTTCTGAAACAAAAGCAATTTTGGCAGGGTTAGATAAAAAGCCTGCACTCAATTTGCAACTAATCGATAGTTATATGAGCTTTGGTTATATTCCTGGTGAAAATACCTTGCATAAGGGAATTAAACGTTTAATGCCTGGCCATTATGCCGTCTTCAAAGATAACCAGTTACAGGTAACTCAATATTGGGATTTAACGTTTTCTAATAATGAAGACAAAGGTTTTGATTATTACGTTAAGGAAAGTAAAAAATTATTAGATAGCGCTATCGATTTAAGGTTACGCAGTGACGTGCCGTTGGGTATTTTTTTAAGTGGTGGTATTGATTCAAGTGCCGTGGTAGGTTTACTTGCCGAGAGAGTAGAAGAACCCCTTAAAACATTTTCGATTGGTTATGATTTTGGTAAAGGGTTTGACGAAACGCCCTATGCACAAATTATTGCCGATAAATTTAAAACAGATCATCACGAAATAAAAATCACCCCCGCGCAATTTAAAGCATTTATTCCTGAGTATATTTCATTGATGGATGAGCCCGTAACCGAAGCCGCGGCTATTTCTTTGTTTTTCGTTTCAAAGTTAGCGAAAGAAAAAGTAACGGTTGCTTTATCTGGTGAAGGTTCAGATGAAATATTTGCCGGTTATGATTTATATCAATACATGAATGTACTTGATAAATATCGTTCGGTAGTTGGCCAAAGTGGTAGTAACTTTTTTGCGGGTGTTTCAAATAAACTATTGGGTGAAAGTCATAAAGTGTCTAAGTATTTAACTATGGCAACGTTACCTATCGAGCAACGCTATAAAGGCATGTCTACCTACCCAGACTATCAAAAAGAGGCATTATACAAACCAGAGTTTAAGAACAAGATTAAAGCAGAAATAGAGCAAGACAAACAAGTATCTAGCCGTGATTATACCAAAAGCCTTTTTGAGAAAACTAAAGGTGAAGATACCTTAAGTAAAATGCTCTATTTTGATACAAAAACGTGGTTGGTTGATGATTTATTAATTAAAGCTGACCGCATGAGCATGGCAGCATCTCTTGAACTTAGAGTGCCCTTTTTAGATTATCGGTTAGTTGAATTTGCAGCAACAATACCAAGCCATCATAAAATAAAAAAAGGTGAAGGCAAATATCCATTAAAGAAAATGATGGAAGGTATTTTACCTAACGATATTATTTATCGTAAGAAAATGGGTTTTCCAACGCCATTAAAACTAATGTTTCAAAATGAATTAAGAAGTTATGCGGAAAACTTATTATTATCTGATGAAACAAAACTGCATCAGTTCTTTAAAAAAGCACGTATTGAACAGCTTATTCAAGAACATAACAATGATAAGTATGATCACCATAAAACATTGTGGCAGCTAGTGGTACTTGAAGAGTGGTTACGGAAAAATACTGATTAACACCATGAGTAAAAAAAATAGTAGTTACTATTCACATATTGATTCGTTAAGAGCCATCGCTGTATTTACCGTTATTCTCTTTCATATAAACCATGACTATTTGCCAGGTGGTTTTGTTGGTGTGGATATATTTTTTGTTATTTCTGGTTTCTTAATTTCTAGCCAGCTATTCAAATCAGTTTCAGGTAATACATTTTCAATTAAGGAATTTTATGTAAGGCGAATAAAACGTATATTGCCAGCCGCTTTTTCTGTTATTTTTATTACTATTCTATTAGCGCAATTTCTATTTTTACCCGAAGATGCTAAAAAAGTAGCTGACTCTGGCATTTGGTCTACATTTTCCCTTTCAAATGTATATTTCTGGAAATTTCAGGATACTAGTTACTTTGCGGCAGGTAGCTATACAACTCCACTGCTGCATTACTGGTCATTAGGTGTAGAAGAGCAATTCTATATTTTTTGGCCGCTTATTGTTCTGTTATTAATGCCTAGACTAAATAAATTCGCGCTTATTAGTCTTTTAGTTATGACGATTATTACTTCTGCGACTATCGCTCAATTTTTATTAAAAGATCACCATTCTTTTGTTTATTACATGCTGCCCACAAGGGCAGGTGAACTTTTAGTTGGCGCTCTTTTAGCTGCATTACTGCATTTTAATATAATCAATAAACCTAAAAATAATAATGTGCTTTTTATCGTTGCGACTATTTGTATTATTGCATCTAGTATTGTCATTACGCCTGATATGATCTTTCCAGGTTGGCTGTACTTAATTCCTACAATGTCAGCTGCTTTATTTATTTGGTCTGGATTTAATCAATCATCTGTTTTGTCTAATTGCTTAACCGCCAAACCAATATTGTGGTTGGGTAAGGTGTCTTATTCAGCATATTTGGTACACTGGCCACTTTTAGCGTTTTACCGCTATGGCTATGGGGAACCAACCCCCATTGTTTCAATGGTATTGCTTGTATGTATTTTAATACTCTCATGGTTAAATTGGAAGTATGTGGAAGAGCGTTTCAGGTATGTAAACGTCACATTTACACAGCTAACCGTTAAGCAGTTTATAATACCCTCTGCTGTTATTATCTTGCTGTCGACTTTAGTTATTAAAACAAATGGCATAGGTATCCGTAGCATTAATGAACAATACTAAATGACACTAAAAAGTTTAACAAACGAAGCAAAAACAACAAACCGTTACGACTATATCTGCCAATATTGGCGTATAGAAGAGAAGCATTTTTCAAATTCTGACTGTGTTGTTGGAAGTAGTGACAAAAAAACGAATATATTATTGTGGGGTGACTCTAATGCCGCTCATTACATCGGAATATTAGGAAGTATAGCGAAAGAGCAAAAATGGTCATTTAGAAATGTTTCACATGCTGCATGCCCTCCTATATTTAATGACGTTAAGCCATACGTAAAAGTAGAGCGGTATGATGATTGCCGAGCTTCTGTTGACTTAGTAAGATCTCAACTTAAACAGTATCAAACGATATTCATATCGGCTGCTTATGATTCTTACGCGAGAAAATCGCCTGGCTTTATGGATGATTTTGAACAAACGGTAAACTCTCTTGTTAAAAATAACCATCAAGTGATACTCATTGGTAAGGCACCAGTTTATAAAGACTTTGATCGTCATTGTTTAGCAAAGAGTATTACCTATCCATGGAGGGATTGCTTTAACTTGAAGCAAAGCTATAAATTAGAAATTGATGCTATAAACACTAGGTTATTAAATTTTTCTAAATCAATAGATAATGTCGAATATGTTGATTTTAATTCAGTAATATGTGAAAAAAATTGTAGCCCATACAAAGGTGGGAAACCTATATACTTCGATTCTAGTCATATTGAAATACAATCTTCTTGGCAGCTTGGTAAGCAATTAATAGAAAATAATTTAATACCAAAGCCTTTTAATGCCTTAATTTCTCCGAGAGAATAAATGCCTACTAAATTAAAAATATTAGCGATTAGCTATTTATTCCCAAATAGCCAGCAGCCTAATCACGGTATTTTTGTGTTAAACCGTTTAAAGGCAATGAGTAATTATGCGGATATTACAGTAATTAATCCTATCGCTGACTCGCCACTGCATAAGCATATTGATAAGTTTAAGGGCTTACAAAACATTCCATTAGAAGAAGAACTTCATGGAGTTCATGTTTATCATCCGCGATTTTTTTCAATTCCAGGGCATATAAAATCAATAGAAGTCATTAGTTACCGACGTGCTGTATGGTCAGTTGTTAACACGTTATCTGCTGCTGATTTCGATTTAATTGACTTACATTGGACCTTTCCTGATTTACCCACCGGCGCATGGCTGTCGAAAAAATTTAATATACCTTTTCATGTTACTTTACGTGGCATGGAAGCATTTCATCTTCAAGACTCTGGTTTACGTAAGCACATTGTTAGCCACTATCTTAAAAAAGTGGATAAGGTTATTTCCCTTAGTGAAGAAATGGCTAGAAAGTCAAATGAATTGGCCAATACTGCAAGTAAAACTGTCGTAATAAGAAATGGTGTTGATACGGATAAGTTTTATCACCTAGAGCAAAATGAATGCCGAGGAAAGTTAAATCTCCCATTGCATGAAAAAATAATTCTTGGCGTTGGTGCTCTTATCCATCGCAAAGGTTTTGATTTAGTCATTCAAGGCTTAGAAAAAATTATTGCAACTGCCGGTTTAGAACAAACAAAGTTTTATATATTAGGCTCTCAAGGGCCAGAAGGAGATTACCGAAAGGAGCTTAATCAGTTTATTGAACAACATAAATTACAAAAGCATGTGGTTTTTGTTGGTGCTGTTGCCAATAGTGAGTTAATTACTTGGTATAACGCGGCTGACGTGTTTTGTTTATCTAGCAGGGGAGAGGGAAGCCCTAATGTGCTCACTGAAGCATTGGCTTGTGGTACACCGGCAGTAGCAACAAATGTGGGTAGTGTGCCTGAAATCATGAATAGTGAAGAGAACCTCGGTTTTTATGTTGAGAATGAAAATCAAAGTGAAATAACCAATCGGCTTATTGATTTGTTAGCTAGCGATCATGATCGTAAAAAACAGGCGTTATCGTTTGAAAAATATACTTGGGATTGGTGCGCTAAAGAAGTCATGAAATGTACTAAACTAAATACAGTGATTAAGTAAATGAAAGATTATCCCATGCCAAATAGTAATATCACCTTAAAGACTACATGTTTAGCATTATGTGTGTTTTTACAAGCCTGCGGCAGTGAAAACACCACTGAAACGGTAAATAATGATACGCCAAATATTGGTTTATTAAGTGAGGTTGTTGACCAAGATTCGTCGCCTAACCAAATAAGCGATTTAATAATGGAAAATAACGTAGCGGTAGGTATTACTGTTTATGCAGCAGACACGGCAGGCCCGGTTACTTATCAAATGCAAGATTCTGCAGAAGGTCGATTTAGTGTAGATGAAACAACAGGAATTGTTCAAGTAGCTGATTACCTTATGCTCAACGCAAATTTGTTTTCTAGCCATATTATTAATGTCAAGGCAGTGAGTGAAAGTGGCTTGGAAAAGTCAAAAGAATTTACTATTGATGTTATAACTGAAAAAGTAGCAATTAGTGAAATAACTGACATTAATACATTACCCAATGAAGTGATAGAGCGTGAAAATAACGGAGTAGAAGTTGGTATTACTGCAAACGCAGTAGATGTTAAAGATAGTGTTGCCTATAAACTACTAAACGATGGCGAAGGGCGTTTTAATATTGATAATGACTCTGGTGTGGTTACTGTTGTCGATGGTAACCTAATTAATATGCAGGAGGCTTTAAATCATGAAATTGAAATTGAAGCTAATAGTACCGACGGCACAGCAAGTAGTAAAAAGTTTACTATTGATGTACTTCCTAAATATGACAATGACATAGCTATCGTAAGTGAATTTAACACATTATTGAATTGGAATGATGGCTCTGATCAACATTTAGCCGGTTGGACATGGCATGACGATATTGCTTATGGTAATCCCGGCTGGTTACTTAATGACGAAGGCCCTCTTGGTGGTGGAGAACAATATAAGTGGGGGTGGGGGGGCCGTTCGTTTAATAAAGGTGATTATGGAAAACAAAATTCTGCATTAATTGATATTACAGATCGTAGCCCCTCAACCAATTCTGGTGGTAGTTTGCAAGTTTTTGAAACCGAAGATAGTACGGATCATCGAAGTACGTGGTGGATGTGGTATGACGGTAAACCATTATCTGAACGTGCTATCACTCATGCTAAAACAGATCGAATGAGTTTTTACCTAAAAGCGGAAGGAATGAACCCATTAAATGATGATGGGGGTAAAGAAAGCATTGGTACTAACTTCCATATAGGTACTTATTTATGTTGGGATACTGAAGAGCCATCATATGGAACAGGTGATGGTTGCCCTTACGAGGGACCAGGAAATCAACATTATTATCATTACCTTGGGATTAGTCCAGGTGCTTGGGTTCATGTTTTGTTAGATCAATACCCTCAACATATTCGAGGAAAAACCAGAACATTAACTAATAATCCAACCAAGGATAAATATAATAAAAATTATTTCGAGCAGTTGAGCCGATTCTATTTCGAAATAAGAAATCAAAATAGCCAGAAGACAAATTTTAGGGTAGATGAACTTAAATTTTATAGTTCAACGGATATGGCGGAACCTCTTCAGAATGAAGAGTCCATTTCTTCTCTTTGGGTTGGTTATTGGCCTGAAAATAATGTGTGGGAAATAGGGTTTCATGATCAATCTCATCAAACCTACAATGATGATAATAATTCAACCTTTGAAATTAGATGGTCAACATCCCCAATTACCAATGCAAACTTTTCGCAAGCATCAGTTATAAAACCCTTGTTTTATAATGGCGCTAAGTATGTAGGAGAAAATGCTGAACATTTAATTCGGCGACCAAATGGTTGGAATTCAAATGTATGGACAAGATTTGAATTGCCCAGCGATATTGTTCAAAACTACATCAAGGTATTTTTTGCTGTAAAAGATGTATCTGTAAAGGGAGAGCATATTGGTACAAATTGGCCATATAACAAAGGAGATGGCCATGATGCACCCACAAGTAATATTAAAATAATTGATTATTATTTGAGACCGCCTACTAATTAATTTGTTCTAGTAGAATACTCTGTAATGCTTGAGCTTTTCCTTCCCTATTGTAGTCATCAAGGTTTCTTTGGAAGGTGGCATTGTTTTTTTGTAGTAAAGTTAATATAGAAGCTTGTATCTTTTCTGGCGTATTCCCCACTTGAACATTTTGAAACTGGGCTGCTAATTTACAGGTTTCTCCATCGGCATCTGCCTTGACTAATAATGGCTTATTAGTTCTCAAGTATTCATATATTTTCCCCGGTATTTGTTTGTTAAAGCGTTTATCTTGAATTAACAGTAAGGCATCGGCATTCATCATGTTGTTTAAAGCGTTCAAAAACGGTACGGGGTTAATAAACTTAACCATTTTTTCTATATTAAGTTGGCTGATGTTGCTTTTAAATTCGTCGCCATTTCCTGCCCCTTGAAAAATTAATTCAAAATTATTTTCTGTAATATCACCTTGAGTTTTTAATTTTGATATTGCTTCAAAAATAGGTACTGGGTCGCGACCATTAGGGTATAAAACGCCACTGTAATATAACGTGAATTTTTTATGGTCAAAAGGTGTTGTTTTATCTGTTAATGTGTCAAGTTTTTTGAAATTAACTTCATCATAACCATTTTCAATAACAGTGTTTTTTTCGCTAATAAGCTTGTTATAAGTATGTTCATACAAGTCTCTAACGGCAGATGTTGCAAAAGTTAGATGGTTAGCATTGGTTAGTGTGTTTTGATCAATCCGTTTATGAAAATAATCTAACCATTTACCCGCACTACCATTCATATAATGATAGGGGTCGCGATAATCAGCCACCCACGGAATATTAAATTTATTCGACAAGTTGTTAGCAATATAATGGGCGCTAGGAATAGGTGAAGAAGACCAAATAATATCAGGCTTGTATTCTGCTACGAGTTTTTTTCCTTTTGAAATGGCTGATGGTATCCAGGTTAATCCCCATCTATCTGGCGTCGCCATTATTTCAAGGTATTTTCCTTTAAATGATAGTTGACGTTGAACATCTAAAGCAGTTGTTCTATAGATCAAATCATCAGCATTGTCCTGGTAAGTATTATCTTTATTTACATATGCATGAGGTTTTGCTGTTAAAACAATAACATTCCATCCCCATGCTTTTAAATAACGATAAAAGCTTGCTATTCTGGGTACAGAAGCACCATTGCTGGGCGGAAACTCAAACGCTACCATCAAAATTGTTTTAGACATGTTCACCTGCTATTTTAGCAATGGATAAAGCAAATAAGGAAAGTTGCTTTCTATAAGGCATAAATCGCGGGATAGTATAAGTATTTGTTAACGAAATTGCACCACCATCATTGGTTGAAAAGCCTGCTTGAAAGTTCATTTCTTTAGCTATGCCATAGTGTTTTTGTTGGTAATCTCTTTCAAATAAGCCATTTGGGAATGCGATATATTTGATGGAGTCGTTTATGGTAGCTTCTAAGCTATTTTTGTTTTTCAATAACTCTTCACGGCATATATCAATAGTTTCTGTTGTTAAAATAGTATGACTATGTGTATGTGCGCCTATTGTGAAGCCATCTTGATGCAGTTGCTTTATTTGCTCATGTGTCATCATTGTGCGTTGAAATTCAACATCACCTAATTCATCTTTTAGCCGTTTTATTTGAATTGTTCTTTCATTATGACTTAAGAATTTTAATTTACTGAGTAATTGTTGAAATGCATTTATTTTGTCATCCTGATTTTCAATTAGAATTTGTTCCCCAATGATTTTGGCTGATATTTTTTTAACGGATGTGTTTGAAATCAATTGCTCAACTTCATCATTCCATAAATAACCTTTATCAACACCGCTAGTAGAAATAAAAAAAGTGCTCGGACAGTTATGCTTTTTGAGTATTGGAGCGGCAATGGTAAAGTTATCTTGGTAACCATCATCGAAGGTAATCACTAACGCTTTTGGAGGGAGCTGCTTTGCTTCTAGCTTTTCCATTGCTTCTGACATGGTCAAAATATTGAAATGTTTATTTAAAAATTTTATTTTTCGATCAAATTCATCGGCAATGATGTCGTCTGGGTGGTATTCATTGTTATGTTCGAATACATGATGAAAATAAAGAATAGCTAAAGGGTTTTCTTTGAGTTTAATTCGAGTTCGCCAATATATTATCGACAAAAGAAAATTTAACATAGGTGAGGTAACTTCCTGTTTAAATGTTGGCAATTCTAATATTTATTGGCTTCCAGTTTAATCTATCAAATATTATTTACAATTGCTGTGAACAAATAAGATTATTATGGTATTTATCGTTGATGGTGATGTTGTTAACGTCCCTGTTGTAGTTTTATATACACAGTGGTAATTTGATACTCAGCTGACATTTTGGTTATTTATGACAAATAAAACAGTATATGGAAGTCAACTTTGAATATTAGAAAAATAAATGGATGTATCACATGTTAAATTTTTTTTTAGCTAATATTTTTATCCCAACTTTTGAAAAATGCTCCAAAACGCAGTTTTGGAGCATGTACAAAACTATGTATTACAATTTGCTAAATTCAAACAAGGATAAAGTTGAATGTAAGTTAAAACAAATCTTACTAAATGCACGTAATAATACACTTTTTTGGTCAAGTCAATTACCTAACGACGAAGGTAAGACTGCTTTTCAATTACTCAAAACCACCCCTGTCACTCAAAAAAACACTTATACTCAAGGTTTTCCTGATCAAATAACAGTTAAACAACATACAGGCGATTGGCAATACTTATCGTCCGCTGGAACTACAGGAAGAATGACCGTTATTGTTGATTTTGAGAAGCGAGATTTTTTAAGGGCTGCAGAGCATTTAAACCTTAAGTTAGCGACAGGCTCAGCCTTAGGTTATAAGTCTGTAGATATTCCTCCAAGTGCCTGTAATGTTGTTTGTGGTTTTGCAGATCAAGGCCCTGAATCTATTGTTAAATTCGTTATGTGGGCATTGAAAAATAATTGCTTATTCACTCAAACAACATTGTCAGATTTACGAGGGAGGTTTGAGCGTCAAATTATGCTTAAACGTGAAGTGCTAATGCCTATTGATTCTGCACCATGGGAAAAAATGTGCGAGCAGCTCGACACATATTTAGATAAGATTATAGATGATAAGATTCATATAATTAGAGCTTTACCACACTTTCTTTTATGGTTAGCTAAGCGAGCAGAGCAGCGACAGCTGACATTTCCTAATGTACAAACACTTTTACCTTATGGTGGTTTAGCTGGGAAGGAACTAATCAAAACTATCACCCATGCTTTTCAGGCAAAATATACCAATGTGTATGGTACAGGTGAAGTAGGGTCAATAGGTTGTGCTATTTCTGACCCTCAAACAATTGACGTTTATGCTGACATGGTTTGTTTGGAGGTGCTTAATGAGCTTGGTGAAGCTGTGCAGTTGGATACTCTCGGCAAGGTAGTTGTAACGGATTTAAACAATTTTGCAATGCCAATTATAAGATACGAAATTGGTGATATTGCTGAAGTTATAAAATATGACGAAGATACTGGTTTTCCGAGTAAAATAAAAATACTAGGAAGAAAGCAAGAATGCATTGAGTTACCTTCTGGTAAATGTATAACGCCTATAGAAATACAGGATGTTTTTTTGCAATTTTCTGATGTGATTAACTTTAAATTAGAGCAAATAACAGCCAAGATATTTAAAGTATCTATTGTCTACTTGAATGACTTTGATACCACAGAACTAACAGAAAGCCTACGATCTTTACTTGAACTGTCAAAAGCACCTAGTATCAAAATTAATGAATTCATTATGCCAGAGCAAAGCGGAAAGTTTTTATCTGTTAAAACTATCAAAAGGGCCGCGTAGATGAACTTAGCAGATATTAAAGATATAAGGGCTCAGTTTCCTATTTTAGAGCGAAATACACCTACAGGACTGCCTCTTATTTATTTAGACAGTGCAGCAACAGCACTAAAACCACAATGTGTGATAGATGCCGTAACAGATGTTTTAACCAACAGAACAGCTAACATTCATCGCTCAGTACACTATTTAGGTGATGAAGCAACCGAGTTATATGAAACCACCCGAGAGATTACCTCCGCGTTTATTGGTGCTGAGCCAAATGAGATTGTATTTTTAAGGAACACAACTGAAGCATTAAACTTAGTTGCCAAGGCGTTTTTAGGTAATGGGAGAATAATTTCTAGTGTTGGTGAGCACCACTCAAATTACTTACCTTGGCAATCTCACAATATACATCGCTTAAGTCTTGAAAGTAATGGCGATATTAATTGGCTTGAACTAGAGCAGGAATTATCAAAAGGAGATGTGGCATTAGTTAGTCTTGCACATGCATCGAATATAACGGGCTATATGATTGACCTAAAAAAACTCGTTGATATGTCGCATGCTTTTGGTGCAAAAGTAATGATTGATGCAGCGCAGTCAGCACCTCACACCCAAATTGATGTAGCGGAAATTGGATGTGATTTTTTAGCATTTAGTGGCCACAAATTAGGGGCTCCTTCAGGTGTCGGCGTATTATTTGGTAAAGCCGAGTTGCTAGAGGAAATGGATTATTGGTTGCTTGGAGGGGCAACGGTTGAAAGTGTCACTCAACATGTTATTGAAGCTAAAAATGCACCTTGGAAATTTGAGGCGGGTACTCCTGCAATAGAAAGCGTTATTGGTTTGCAGGCAGCATTAATATTTTTATTGGAACTAGGAATGGATAAGGTTGAAGCACATTTTACAGCATTATCTGATTTTACTCGTATATGCTTGTCAGATAACTTACCTTTGGTAAATATTATTGGAGGCGCTAAAATGCAGCAAGGGCCTTTTAGTTTAACAGTACCAGGAATTTCTCCTCATATTATTACTCGTGGATTAAGTGACAGATATGGTATTTGTTTACGTTCAGGGTTCCATTGTGCACAGCCTTTACATGATTTTTACCATTTACCTGCTTCTATAAGGTTATCATTTTGGTTATATAATACAGAAAATGAAATTGAACAGGCAATCAAAGGTATAGCTAACTTTATTAATGTAGTTAGATGAGATCAAAATTAATTTATTGTTTAAAATAAGGCAGGTTGTTAATGAGGTTTCTTACTTTTGTAATTTGTTTTTTTGCTAGTGCTCATCATTGTGTTGCAGAACATGTTTTTGTTGATGGTAATGAATTCTTTTCTTTACAAGAAGCAAAATTAGCGATTAAAGATGGCAGTAAAATTTATTTAAAATCAGGGGTATATACTGAAGGTCTTTACATTTCAGCCAATAATATTGAAATTATTGGAGAGGAAAATGTTATTTTTGATGATGCCGCTGTTGATGGAAAGGCGGCGCTCGTACTTTCAGGGAAAAATGTTTTAGTTGAGAGTATTGAATGTCGAAATATCTATGTTAAGGACTTAAATGGCGCTTGTATTCGTTTTGAAGGGGTTAATTTAACCGTCCGTGATTTATATGCTCATGATAGTCAGTCAGGAATAATGACAAGTCATAATTACGATGGTTTTTTACATGTAGAATTTTCTAAGTTTGAAAACTTAGGAGGAAAAGCTAGTGGCAGAGGCTACGCGCATGCGATTTATGCTAATGTGGGCGAGTTTATATTTAATTATTCTCAAGTATTAGCTACAGGAAAAGAAGGCAGTGGCTTGAAATCGCGGTCCAGAAAAACCGTTGTAAAAAATAGTGTTTTGGCTTCAATGGATGCAAAAGACAGTAGGTTAATAGATGTTGCTAATTATGGTGAATTGATAATACAAAACAGCATTTTACAGCAAGGTAATAATAGCTCAAACAGTCAGTTAATTGCTTACGGTTTAGAAGATAAAAAAAATGTATTTGCGGTTAACCGAATAAAAATCACGAATAATCTTTTTTTGTTAGATAGAGAAAAAGCAAATGTCATTATTGTTTATAAGCAAGCAAACACCGTTCAAATAGTTGATAATACTATGGTTGGGGATTTTTTATATCCTGATGAATTTAGTAAGAAAAACCCTTGGTATATCAGTCGTGAGAATGCGAAACTGCAAGCTTATCCATTTATACCTAAAATTTCAGAGCTTAAGCAACTTATTAGCTCTATAAGTCTAGTCGGAATAAGAGAATAGTTTGTGTTTTTTCTAGCAGCATTAATTCCGATACACTGTTATAAAAATAATAACAAATTTAGAGGTTTATAAAATTGAATATTACTGTCCATTCCATTACACCAGATGATTTTCTTCGTTGGGATGATTATGTTAATCAGCATGAATCAGCATCAGTTTATCATTTATCTGCATGGAAGCCGCTTATTGAAAAAACTTTTGGGCATTTATGTTTGTATTATTATGCAATGAATGAAAACGGTGAAATTTGTGGTATTTTACCTAGCGTTAATTTAAAGAGTCAGTTGTTTGGTAATTTTGTTGTGAGCATGCCTTTTTTTAATTATGGCGGTGCTCTTGCAGATGATAATAATATAGTCAATAAACTGAATGAGCATTTACAAACCCAAGCAGCATTATTAAATGTTAGTCATATTCAGTATAGGGAGTCAGTAGAGCGTACTGATAACGTATTGCCAGTCTCTACCAGTAAGGTAAATATGATATTACAACTACCTGAAACAGCGGAAGCACTTGGTAAATTGATTGGCTCTAAGAGGCGTTCACAAATTAAACGACCTATAAAGGAAGGGGTTAGTCATAAAATAGGTAACGCTGAATTGCTTGATGATTTCTATCAAGTGTTTTGTGAAAATATGCGAGATTTAGGTACGCCAGTATATGGAAAGGCTTTTTTTGTCAATATTTTAGAAACGTTTAAAACTAATTGTTCTATTTGTATTGTTTACTGGCAGGGTAAGCCAGTCTCGGCAGGTTTTTTAATTAGCTATAAAGAGCGAATGGAAATACCTTGGGCTAGCACGTTAAGTTATGCTAATCGTATATCTGTGAATATGTACTTGTATTGGCAAATATTGTCATATTCAATTGAAAGAGGTTGCACAGAGTTTGATTTTGGTCGTTCAACAATAGATGAAGGCACCTATCGCTTTAAGAAGCAATGGAAGTCAGAGCCGCAACAATGTTATTGGTATCATTGGGTGCCTGGGGGTGCCGAGCTACCTAATTTGTCCCCGAGCAATGCTAAATTTGATTTAGCCATTAAAATGTGGAAAAAACTGCCCTTGCCAATTGCCAATACACTAGGGCCATTTTTGGTTAAAAATTTACCTTAGGCTAGATATTACTATTTAGCCTAAAGTTTTTCCTGAAAGTTTTCGATTGTTATAGCTATCTGTTTTATATTTGAACCGCAAGTCCGTGAGGTTGAAAAGCAAAATAATGAAATGTTTCAAAAGGAGGTTTAGCTTTAGGTTCTCTTTCTGTTCTGTAAAACCATGCCATGTATTAAATTAACAATAATTTGGGGTGTTCAATAAATATTAATACTTGGGCATTTATTTGAAAAAAAGTTTGTATATTCTGTTTATTATTTTTTCAATTTTAAACTTAATAGCACTTCGTTGTAATGTTAATTTAAAATATTCATCTTTAGAGGTTGATAAAGACTTTTTATATCGTGAATCACCAGCAAGAAAGTCATAATAAGCCGTCTCCGACGATTTCTCAATTATCCAATTTATCATTAGAATATGTAATGTAATTCCCAGTTTAATTTTATTATCAATAATAGGTTTTAAATTGCTCAGATAAAAATAAAAACAATTTTGTTGTTGAAGTAAATATAGACAGCCTATTATTTCCTTGTTGAGGGAAAGTGTTGTTAAATATGTTTTAGCATTTGGATGTTCTTCTTGAATGCAAAGAGAATGAAAAGTCGTAAAAAAGTGGTTTTCAAAACCACTTGGGGTTTTTGTATTTTTCCATTTATTTATATGCCAAAATTGAGTTTTTTCAAGCACCTTTAACTGTTGTTCTTTTTCTTGAATTACATCAAATTTTATCTCTCCTATACTTTCTAATTCTTTTATACTCCGTCTAAATTGTTGTCTTGTATTTTTTGAAAGGCTATTTAAATATTGCTCTGTAGTAAGATCTTTATTTAGTGTGACTTTATAGCCAATATCTCGATTTTCTTTGATACATTGGTAATTAGAAAATGAAGGTAGTTCTTTAAATTCGCTTTTTTTTGAAACATTGACAATAAATTCGTCTACTTGATTTTGTTTAGATACTAAATGTTCCCACATTACATTTTTTATAAGTGTTTTATCTTTTTTTTGTATTAGGAAGTCATTATTTTCAATCCAAATTTGATCTTCTTTTTCGTCACCAGTACGATGAAGATACCATTGTTTACTTTTTAAGATGCAATGTCTGGTGGTCAGTTTTTCAACAAAAATACCGAGACCAACTATAGTGTTATTTTGTTGTGCGGTAACGAGTATGACAGTTTTGTTTTTACTGATTATATTTAACCAGCTTCCGATCCATTTCCAACTTAAGAAAAATGATGGTTTTGCACGCTTTTCAATTTTCATCCATGTTTTTTTAAGGCTAAGAAAATCATCCTGAAAAATTTGCTGTGTGTTAATTTGAATACTATTTTTAAGTGATTGTTTGTATTTTGAATTCAATTTATCAATCCGTTAAGTTAACATACTGGCTTTGGTGAAAAGTTCTATAGTGATAATGATTTACTGTATTGTGTTGCGATAGAGCATTATTGTAAAGTATATTCAATAAACCACAGGGTTAGATAGCATAAATGAGTAATCGTATTGTACATATTGTCTATAGCTTTGGCTGCGGTGGGTTGGAAAAAGTTATTGCTAATTTAATCACATATTCTACTCAATATGACGTTGAGCACATTATCGTTTCATTAACAGGTGATGTTACTATGAGAGAGCAAATCCCTTTACCTGTAAAAGTGATTATTTTGGATAAAAGAGCAGGTAATGATCTAATCAGTCATAAAAAGTTATATAAATTGCTCAAAGAATTACGACCGAAAGCAATAAATACTTATAACTTTGGTACTATTGAATATCATTTGACCGCTAAATTAGCCGGAGTACCTGTAAGAGTACATAGTGATCATGGACGTGGTGGAGACCATCCTCAAGGTAAAAACCAACTACATAATCTGTTTCGTAGGTTTGTAGCCAACTTCATAACCGAATATATCGTTGTTTCATATGATTTATATGAATGGGTCTGTAATTCCCTTAAGATAAATAATCGGAAGGTTACATTGATTTTTAATGGTGTTGATATCCCACTAAAACCGAAAAAAATCAATAAGAAATTTAATACTTATGTAACTGTTGGCAGATTAGATAGAATAAAAAATCAACAATTAATGATTGAGGCATTTGGTGAAGCAATTAATAAAGATGAGAATTTTTCAAATAATGTTTTGAATATTGTTGGTGATGGCCCTATTTATCACCAACTTGAAAGCCATATAAAGCGCTTAGGTTTGACTCAGTCGATTAAATTACTTGGGTATAGAGACAATATTACAGATATTTTAAATGAATCTGATGTATTTTTATTGTCTTCTGTTTATGAAGCAATGCCTATGACTATACTCGAGGCAATGGCTAATAAAACCCCTGTTATTTGTACAGATGTTGGTGGGATTTCTCAGTTTATTTCAGAAAAAGAAGCCTGGCTTATTGAATCGGAAAATAAGGAAGAGTTTTCGAATCAATTGCTGGAATTAGTCGAGCTAAATGAAAGAATTGAACAAAAGATTAATGCTGCATTTGACTTAGTTAAAAACCATTATAGTGTTGAGCAGATGGTTCAACATTATTTGAACAAATATCAACTTCAGAAGTTAGGAACTTAAAATGAAAATTGGAATCATTGTCGGCACGCGCCCTGAAATAATAAAAATGGCGCCAGTAATAAGGGAATGTGAGAAAAGAAAAATCGACTATTTTATCATTCATTCTAATCAACATTACTCTAAAGAGATGGACAGCATTTTCTTTGAAGAGTTACAACTTCCCACACCACATTATAACCTAGGTGTAGGCTCTGGCTTACACAGTAATCAAACAGGTAATATTCTGATAAAAATGGAGCCTATTTTATTAGAAGAAAAACCTGACGTTGTATTAGTTCAAGGCGATACAAATACAGTTTTAGCCGGTGCTTTAGCTGCATCGAAATTAAACATTAAAGTCGGTCATATTGAAGCTGGTTTACGTAGTTATGATAAATCAATGCCGGAAGAAACAAACCGAATAATGACAGATCATATTAGTGAATATCTATTCGCCGTTGGTCCAAATCAAGAACGTATCTTAAAAGCTGAAGGCATTGATTCTTCAAAAATTCATACTGTGGGCAATACAGTTTCAGACTCTTTGTTCCAACATTTAGAGATTTCCGCACAAAAAAGTCAAATACTGTCCGAGTTAAACCTAACAGCAGGTGAATACTTTCTTGTAACGGCACATCGTGCATCAAATGTTGATATTGCATCAAATTTATTAGAGTTATTGAATTTATTTGAGCAAATGCATCAAAACTATACAGGTACTATCGTTTGGCCAATTCACCCTAGAACACAGTCTAAATTAATAGAATTTAATATTGAACTGCCTAGATATTTACAGTTAATTCCACCGGTTGGCTATCTCGATTTTATTCAATTGCAAAAGCATGCCAAATTAATTTTAACTGACTCAGGCGGCATCCAAGAAGAAGCCTGTTTACTGGGTGTGCCAAGTTTAACATTACGTGAAAATACTGAACGCCCTGAAGCGGTGGAGGCTGGAGCCAGTGAACTTGTTGGTCGTAATGCAGATAAAGCCGTTGCAGCAGCTAAACAATGGTTAAGCAAAGACAGTTATTCATGGGTAAATCCATTTGGTGATGGTCACGTTGCTGAATACATTTTAGATATCATTGAAGGCAAAAATAAACCAGCTGAAATAACGCAAATCATTGCTAAAAACGAAACGATTGCAGTAATCGGCATGGGTTATATGGGGTTACCTATTGCTAGTTTATTAGCGCAAGCCGGTTATTCCGTCACTGGCGTAGATCTAAACCAAGCTAAAGTCGACAGTATTAATAACGCGATTTGTCCTTTTGATGAAATTGGCTTACCAGAGTTAATTAATAATGTTGTTACACAAGGTTTTTTAAAGGCCTCTATCGATATTCCATCAAGTGATACTTACCTAGTGGCGGTGCCAACTCCCCACAAAGACAATCGTTGTGATCGGAGCTATGTGTTCGCCGCTGCCGATGCTATTGCGAAAGTAGCAAAAGACGGTCAAACGGTGATAATAGAATCGACGATATCTCCGCAAACAAGTTTAGCAGTAGCAAAACGTTTTCAAGCATTAAACTTAAAGATTGATGTAGTACATTGTCCAGAACGTGCAATCCCAGGCCAAACCTTGCATGAGCTAGTTAATAATGACCGAATTATCGGTGCTT
The DNA here is from genome assembly GCF_040362795.1 of Thalassotalea sp. SU-HH00458. NCBI lineage: Bacteria > Pseudomonadati > Pseudomonadota > Gammaproteobacteria > Alteromonadales > Colwelliaceae > Thalassotalea > Thalassotalea sp. SU-HH00458. Next base: position 261,027 of record NZ_BAABWW010000004.1, on the reverse strand, counting down.
CAAACGAGTTAGCTCAACAGAAAGTCAAAACAATTTACCAGAGCTTCGTCAATGGGGAAGTGTTCTTAACAGACTTAACCACTGCAGAATGCATTAAATTGGTTGAAAACACTTCTCGTGATGTGGGTATCGCTTTTGCGAACGAATTAGCAGAAATTTGTGAAGAACTTAATGTAGATGTTTATGAAGTGATTAAACTTGCCAATAAACATCCTCGTGTAAATGTATTAACCCCAGGACCAGGCGTAGGTGGTCACTGTATTCCAATTGACCCATGGTTCTTAGTTGAAAATACTCAAAACGGTGATTTAGTTAGATTATCTAGAAGTATCAATGATAAACGCCCACTAAATATAGCGATTAAAGTAGATGAGATAGCAAAAACACAAGGCGTGATAAAAATTGGTTTACTTGGTGTGGCTTATAAACCTAATGTCGACGATTGTCGAGAAACGCCTGCAGAGCCAATATATCAAGCACTAAAACACTTAGGGTATGATATCTGCTATCACGATCCTCATGTTGCACAGTGGGATTGTCCTCGTGTTAATACCCTAGAAGAAATGGATAACTGGGCTGACTATCAAGTATTAATTACTGCACATAATGAATATAAAGATATTCAACCAAACAGTACATTATTCGATGCTTGTGGATTATTAAAATCACAATGATAAACCAGCCAAAGGCCAATATTAATATTGGCCTTTTTTATTATTTTCAAATAATTGCATTATACTTAGCTCACTTATATCTAAAGATAAAATGGATATCTCGCATGTTTGACTACGATAAAGCATTTTCCAGAAACATAGGCTGGGTGACAAATGAAGAACAACAAAGCTTACGAAATAAAAGAGTTGCTATAGCCGGTGCAGGAGGTGTTGGCGGAGTTCATCTTTTAACGCTTGCACGTTTAGGCATAGCTAATTTTAACATTTCTGATTTTGACGATTTCGAAGTACATAACTTTAATCGACAATCAGGGGCCTTTATTTCAACATTAGGTGAGCAAAAAGTTGATGTCATGGAGCGTATGGCCAAAGATATTAATCCTGATGCCGATATTAAATCATTCCCCGAAGGTATTTACTCTCATAATGTGGATGATTTTTTAGATGGCGTGGACTTATATGTTGATGCGCTTGATTTTTTTGCTTTAGACGCGCGAAAAACTGTTTTTCAAAAGTGTTATGAAAAAAACATACCGGTTGTCACTGCTGCTCCTTTAGGTATGGGATGTGCATTTCTCTGCTTCATGCCAGGTAAAATGTCTTACGAAGAGTATTTTCGGTTTAAAGATAAATCAACAGAAGATGAGCAGCTCATTCAATTCTTGATAGGCCTATCTCCCGCTATGTTACAGCGCTCTTATTTGGTTGACGAAACTCGAGTTAGTTTTAAACAAAAAAAAGGGCCTTCAACGCCTATGGCAGTCAATTTATGTGCAGGTATTGCTGGGACTTATGCCTTGAAGATTTTACTTAATAGAGGCGACGTACTTTGCGCACCACACGGATTGCACTTTGATGCATACAGAAATAAGTTCGTTAAAACATGGCGGCCTTTTGGAAATAGAAGCATTATAGCGAAAATCATGTTTAAAATAGCAAAGAGAATTGTAATGAAGTAAGTGTCTATATTTTTTACAGTATATAAGCTCAAATAAAATCACCACTTAAAATAGTTTCTAAAAACAATGACTTAAAAAGTTGGCATGACTGATGCTTTGTTTTCGATAGTTAATATAACGGTTAAATCTCAAATTAAGGGTAAAGACATGAAAGGATTATTCAAAATAAGCAGTATTGCAGCATTACTATTAAGTAGCTCAGTATTTGCAACAGAAATTACTATTGATATTGATACAGATGCAGATCCATCTAATGGCTTCAATATTGACGAGTTTGTATCAGATACGTTTGATGCTACATCATATTATATAGATGAAGATGGCTCTGGCTTTGTTGATAATGGTGAATTTGTATTTGATTTCGGATTAGGCGTAGATATTGTTGGATTTGCCCCAGGTGCATATCCTGCTGGGTACGGAACTGATTGGATATTTCAAGCGGATTATCTAATCTATGGTAACGCGATAGTTACTGAAAACGGTGCAGGAACTACTCCTAATGGTGCTTATGATGATTTTGGTTCTACTACTCAAAATCACCCTATCTTTGGCGATGTAGATGTACCTAATGAGCAGCTTTCTGCAAACATCCTTGACGGTTTATTGAATCTTTTTGTAGTAGACGTTCACACCGGCAATCAACAATTAGCACAAAGCTTCACTGTATCAAGTTTAACCCAAGGTTCTGGAGTTGTATTAGATATGGCTCTTGAAGGTCTTTGGGCAATTGATGATATGTTTTATGCTAACGGCACAGAACTTAACGATGCTATAAGTGGTGGTGCTAATTGGAACGGTGTTTTAAAAAGTCAACTTCACTTAGATGGTGACAATTATCCTATCCCTGGTCAATGGACAGAGAATGGTGGAATTGCAGATGGCGACCCTCTTGCGTACTATGGTCAAAATACACAAGAAATTACACAAGCAGCTAATGATTGTCCTGACGGTAACTTTGGTTGTGGTTCAGGTATCCCTTTCAGTCCTGTAACTGAAAAATGGCGTGAAGTTCGTGACACAATTAGAGCGGCTGGTAAAGATGGTCAAGGTAATCACTATGATATTCTTGCTCGTACAACCGAACTAGGTTCTCGTTTAACACAAAACGTACCAGAACCAACTTCTATAGCAGTTTTAGCGTTAGGTCTTTTAGGTCTAGCAAGTGCTAAAAGAAGAAAAACTAGCTAATAAAATTAGCATGAAGTTTTGTAAAATGCCGTTTACGTTAAGTGAACGGCATTTTACATTTTGAATTCAATATTTAAATCACTCTTTACAACTACCCTTCCAATTCTTATATAAATCTTTATTAATATAATTAAACTTGCATATATCAAAGTAATTTTATTAGAGTCATACTAACTATTAAAAAATTCAAAAGTATCATTTTTCGAAAACCACATAAAATTAATATCAAATGTTGACTTCTCTATTAATTTGTAGGTTTAGCAAAAAGAAATACTGAAGATTTAACATATATTTGTACGTTTAAATTTCGATGATTTTTGTCACTATATTATTCTCAAGTGATAAGGCTAAAAAGTTCGGGCGTGGGTTTATCACAGAAGATAAAAATATAAATAAAGCCCTATAGGCTAGAAGACAATTTACAAGCTGATTTTTGAAGTGATTAAAAAAACTATTGATAAATGTCATATATTTAAGTGTCGCATCGTAAAGGCCTAAATAGGTTTTAGGTGCAATCAACTTCAGAAATTAAGTGGAAAAAGAAATATTACTAATATTTATAACATGAGTTTAATTGATGATTAGATAGAAAAAGCCAAATAATTAACATACTTGGCTTTGCTAATATTATTAAATTATTTAGTTATATTTCTATAATGTGCTTCTATTTCGGAATTAGTTGGATCCAATTGGTGTGCTTTACGAAATAAGTCTATACTTTCATTTTTTTTGCCAAGTTGAACCTTTATCATACCTGCGGTATCTAAAATAGCTGGGGTATTTGGTGCGATTTCAATAGCTCTCTCAATAAGAGCTTCTGCTTTAGTATATTGCTTTTCTTCAAAAAGTATCCAAGCTAAATTGTTTATCGCAATAATATTTTTAGGATGATTATCTACTATTTTATTATAATGATATATTGCACGCTCTCTATCAATTTTTGTTAGGTACATAGCTAAAAACATTTGTGATGATAAGTCAGCTTCATTTTCTACCAAATGTTTTTCCATAAATGCAGTTCCTACGTCGAACTTTTTCAAACTATAATATGCTGCAGTTATAAATACTGCATATTTAGGCTCTGAATAAACATCATAATAGGCTTTAAGGTTTTCAATAGCGTTTATACTAGCCCCCTTACTCAGTAATAACCTCCCATAGAGTCCTTTGTATCTAGCAGATGACTGTTGTTTTTTAGTAAAGGTGCTTAATAAAGTTTCTGCACTTTCATAAGCTTTACCATCTAGCAGTAACTTAACTTTCATCAACTTGAGTGATGTTGATTGCTCATTTCTTTTCAGTCCATTATTAACCACATCTAAAACATCGTTATTTTTCAAACGTTCAAGCGTTAATGAAAGTGTTAACCAAGACTTATCATTAAAAGGCTCATATTTAGTCCATAGAGTGAAGAATTCAATTGCTTCTTTAACTTTATTTAAACGTAAGTAACTTTCTCCAACAAAAAGCCAATAGTTAAGGTCGTAATTATTACCTTTTTCTGGAGGGGTCTCAGCTAATAGAGCAATGACCTCACTATATTTTTTATTTATAAACAAAGCTTTAGAATATAATAATGTTAAGTGAGGATCAAATGGTCTACGTTTCATACTTTCAGCTATGGGCTTTAAAGAGTTATCACTATTACCAGACTTAACACTTAACTCTAAATGTGTAGCCAATAGTGATATATTGTCAGGGCTTTTTTCTAGCGCCTTCTCAATATATATAATTGCCTCTCCAATATCCCCTCTATTTTCTGCTAATTCACTTTCATACAGAAAATACGATACATTACTAGAATTAATATTTCCTGCTTTTAAGTAATACTTTAATGCATTTTCAGAACTACCTGTTTTTCGATAGATACTTGCTATAAGTAAATTACTAAGTAAATCTTCAGGCTTAGCTTCTACTAATTTTTTTGCAGCTAATATTGCATTATCATAATCACCTTCTCGAACAAGAGTGGTTATATGAAAAATATTTACAGTCATATTTTCTGGACTGTCAATTAGTACACGATCTAATTCATCATCGGCTCCTGGCATATCAAACACTTTTTTCAAAACGGCATGTTTATCAATAAGTGAGGTGTTTAAATCCTTAACTTTACTCACATGCTTAAATATTTGCTTTGCTTCATTTTTTTTACCAATCTTTAGTAATTCAATACTGGTCAAAGTTAAAATTTTTGCATCTTCTTGAGTTAACTCAGCTATACTTGCTAAAGCTTGCTTATTTTTATCAGAGTAACTCAGAATTAAGCTAAGTGATTGAGTAAGTTTATAAATTGGATGTTGTGTATCAAATTGATCACTTAAACTATTTAAATAATTATACGCAGATTCATATTTCCCCAGTTGATAAGCACTAATACCGGCCATCAATTTACTTTCAGAATCATTCAAACCATTTTGAATTGATTTATCCAAATGTAATTTCGCCAATTCATAGTCGGATAAATAATAACGACTTATTCCTTTTATCTTATTACCTAATGCATGATCTGGAGCCAAACTTAATATCGGTAAAATTTGTTCTTCTGCCCCTGAATAATTACGATTTTTTAACATTGCTTGTGCAATAATAAAGTTAACTCTGAAATCAGAAGGTTGAATGGTTTTATATTTATTTAAGGTCTCAATTGCATCATAATAATTTTCTTCCATGTACTGTAATTGACCTAATAAAAAAATGGCTTCAGAAAAATCATCATTTTGATTCAGCACTTCTTCTAAAACTTGAGTTGCTGCAGATAAATTGCTCTGATGTAATTCAAAATAAGCCTTGCCAAGCCTCTTGTATATACTATCACTAGAAATATCAAGTGCCTTTTCTAATGATATTTTAGCGTTGACATCATTTTTTTGTTCCATAAAAGCAATGGAAGAATATATATATACAACAACTTGATTTTCAGAGCTGAATTCTTTAATACGATTTTCCATCTCAATCAATTCATCATTTTTTCCTTGCATGTACATTGACTTCAGTAATTGAGGAATTATTAGCCGCTCATTTCCATTTAATTCTAAAGATAAAGCAAGCTCTTTTTGAGCTGATGCTGCTTCACCTGATTTTAAATATAATGAACCAAGTAGAAATCTAACTTTAGGGTGTCTGGGGTCCAATCGTACAGCATTTTTTAACTCTACAATGGCCGAAGAAACCTGATGTTTTTCAACATATTCTTCTGCGGAGAGAATGTAATCATCAACTGTTTTATTTTGTGAGCAACCATTTAATATAAAGATCAATAAAAGTATGATCAAAAAGTATATGTTATTTATTTTCATTTTATTTTCCATGTTAATTATAACTTTGAAATATCGATAGAGGTTTAAGCATCAAATACATCACATAAGTCATTAAATTTGTATGAAGCAAATAGATTTTATAACAATTATGCCTATTATCTATGATACAGATGTTTGCCTATTCTTGTAATTCTTCAACTTTAGCACATTTCCAACTTTGAGCGTGTAGTTCATGAAACTTCACTTCTACACCTGAATTTATAAGATGTCTAAAGATAGATTTCATTGATGTTTATCTACAATTATCTAGTTTCATTTTATTTGCAACATTTAATATTCTTATTAGTGGGGACTGATCTATTTTAAAACCTTTCAAGTAATTTGTTAGTGACAATAATGGGTCTTTGGTCGTTAACTTTTCGAGCAGGGAAGATATATACACCAACATTAAGTTCTTAACAAACTTCTGCTGATTCACTCGCAGGAAACACTGATTATTATTTAACAAGTCATTAAAGTATAACCGAGAATTGCACGTTTTCGGAAAACCGTATCCATATGAATAATTTCAGGAAGATCCGACAATAATGCAAATTTGCATTAATAAAAACCTTAAGAATAATTGAGAGAATAGAGCAAAAGTAAATTATTGCAATAGTTTGAGTGCCCTACAACTATTCTTTCTCTGAATTATCTTTGTCTGGCAGTTGTGATTTGAGATCATCTCGGATTGATTGATAAAGTGAGATAAAACCTGGGGATAAGTTTTCTATAAAAATATGTGGATTAATGTAATAAGGTGCTCTTTTGCCATGATATTCAATCGCATCGCCAATTTGGATAAACTTAATACCGACAAATTTCATGCTTCTTGCTAATCGAGGTTCCATCATTACATAAACATGATTAATACCTGTATCAATAGCCATGGTAGCTGCGGCCATATATAAACCGATAGCAATAAAAGGAAAACAACGTAATTCAGTTTCTGAGTAGGTGACTTCACTGATTGCACCGACGGCAGAACCTTTAAAATTATCTGTTGCACGACGACGAAAATCTGACTTAACGGCTAATCGAGATATCTCGCAAATTTCGTTGCGTTTAAAGTTTTTAGGGTGTAGTGATTCATCTTGGATGGATGCTAAACAATACTTTTCAATCGGTAATAATTCGTTTTTATTTTGTGCTCTTACTACTCTGACACAACTAGTGTATACATTCGATGGTTTGTGTTTAATCATGGTAAAAATAGATTGATCATCAAACTCATCCTTTTCTTTCCCTTCCTCTTTAATTTCTTCGAACGCTAATTCCTCGCAATACACATTGTGGCGAATTTTAAATACTTGGTCTCTTAATGCTTGAGTATTTGCAAGTTCGGGCTGCAAAAACTTAGTAAAATGTTCGGCAATGCTTTTAGCGTCGTGATTTACTTTCATCGACACCAATTTCTTAGTGACGTCACCAACCATTGGAGTATTCAGTAGTTTCTTTGTCCAGCCCATATTTATAACTCTTAAAATTAATCAATTAAATTTCTATGAATCCATTCTATATAATTATGATTCTAAACAAGAAATATTAATCCAGAATATATTGTTTAGTTAAAGTATAGGATAGTTTTGTTTTATTTATAAAACGAAAATATTTTTATGAATGATTAATTTACATTTTTCAAATACCAAGGCATTGCTTCAGATATTCCGTCTTGAATTCGGTGACTTGGTGCATAACCTAAATTCTTTATTGCTTTTGAAACATCGGCTTGAGAATGACGGACATCTCCGGCACGAAAATCTCGATATTCAGCATCTTGTTCAACATTGACATCACTTGCGATTAAAGCCGATTTAATTGAACTAAATAAATCATTAAGTGTGGTTCTATCACCAACTGCCACGTTATAAACGTGCGCTTTTGCATCGTCTTGTGCTGTTGCAGCTAAAATATTCATTTGTACTGTGTTTTCGATATAGCAAAAATCTCGACTTGTTAAACCGTCGCCATTTATAAAAACTTGTTCACCTTTGATCATAGCTGCAGTCCACTTGGGGATAACTGCTGCATAAGCTCCATCTGGATCTTGACGACGACCAAAGACATTAAAGTAACGTAACCCTATACATTTAAAACCATAAGTTCTTGAATACACATCGGCATATAATTCATTTACATATTTAGTCACTGCATAAGGTGATAACGGGTTGCCAATATTTTCTTCTACTTTTGGTAGTGCGGGATGATCGCCATAAGTTGAACTACTGGCGGCATAAACAAAACTTGCAACATTGTTTTGCTTAGCGGCTTCAAGCATATTTAAAAAACCAGTGATGTTTGCTGAGTTAGTTGTGATTGGATCTGCAATTGACCGTGGTACTGAACCTAATGCGGCTTGATGTAACACATAATCAACATCCTTGCTTGCTTTTATACAAGTATCAAAATCGCGAATATCACCTTCAATAAAGCTAAATGTCTGCCACTGGTTTTCTGTAACCAAACTTTTAACTTCATCGAGGTTTTGTTGATAGCCAGTGGCAAAGTTGTCTAAACCAATGACAGTTTGATTGAGTTTCAACAACATTTCTAATAGGTTAGAACCAATAAAGCCGGCAACGCCCGTTACTAACCATGTTTTAGGGGTATTAATTAACTCTGTTTTTACTTGTTCAAATTTTGACACGAGATCTTCCTGTAATTTTTATATGGTATCGATCCACTATAAACGCATATCGACATTGTTTTTATCAAGTACGCATTTTAAATCATATAAAACATGGCTATCTTTACCATAAGCTTTTATAGCATCTATGCCTAAGGCTTTAAATTGATCGTGAGCAACCGCTAAAATGATAGCATCGTAATTGTTGTTTTTGGGTTCAGCAATAAGTGAAACACCATACTCATGCATGGCTTCTTCGCTAGCGCATAGCGGGTCAACAATATCGACATTAACATTGTATTCTTTTAATTCATGAACAATATCTATGACTTTAGTGTTTCGTAAATCAGGACAATTTTCTTTAAAAGTCAACCCCATTACTAATACGTTTGCTTGGTCAACTTGGATACGTTTTTGCAACATGCCTTTTACGAGTTGCGAGACAACATATTGACCCATACCGTCATTTAAGCGACGGCCAGCTAAAATCATTTCAGGATGATAACCAACCGATTGTGCTTTATGTGTTAGGTAATAGGGATCTACACCAATACAGTGACCGCCAACTAAACCTGGACGGAATGGCAAAAAGTTCCATTTGGTTCCGGCTGCTTCTAATACTTCAATGGTATCAATATTGAGGCGATTAAAAATGATTGAAAGCTCGTTGATGAGGGCAATATTGACATCGCGTTGGGTATTTTCAATTACTTTTGCAGCTTCAGCCACTTTGATTGAGGATGCTTTATAAGTTCCCGCTGTAATGATTGAGCGATATAGCGCATCTACTTTTTCTGCAATTTCAGGTGTTGACCCAGAAGTAACTTTTAAAATGGACGGCAATCGGTGGGTTTTATCACCAGGATTTATCCGTTCAGGAGAATAACCGACGAAAAAATCTTGGTTAAATGTAAGCCCTGAAACTTGTTCTAAAATAGGAACACAAGCTTCTTCGGTTGCACCAGGGTAAACGGTCGATTCATAAATGACGATAGAATTTTGGGTGATTACTTTGCCGAGTAATTCTGACGCTTTTTTTAGTGGTGTTAAATCAGGTTGTTTATGTTCATCAATAGGTGTAGGAACGGTCACAATATAATAATCACAACCTGTGATGTCAGCAGGTTCACTTGAACAACTTAGAAAAGTTGCTTCACTGAGTTCAGCAGAATCAACTTCTAAGGTGCGATCATAACCTTCATTAAGTTCTGTTACTCTTGATTGGTTAATATCAAAACCAATAGTTTGAAATTTTTTACCAAACTCAACTGCTAATGGTAATCCTACATACCCAAGACCAATCACTGCAACCTTTGCACTTACTAACTGTCCCATAACCTAATCCTAAATCAATTTTTAGTTAAACTATTCTTGTTTCGCTAATTTTTTCGACTATTCAAAATACTAACATCACTTTTATTGTATCGATAATACAGAAAATTAACTAGATATAACTACTAATAGATTTCTAGCTTTAAGGTTTAACTCTCTTGGTAAAAGTCGAGGGGGAAATCAATGGCTGATCAATGCTTAGTTTGTCGATAATGCTTTTACTTTCATTGGTAAAATTTTATTTGCGGTATGGTAACCTTTAAAATACAGTGCCTCTTTTTGAGCAGGGTTCATGGTGAAGTCCACCGCGGAGGAAAGACCTGTATTGACAACAACAGTATTATGCCAAAAAGCATCATTGATATATTCTCTTGAAATTGTCGTCATAAAGGTTCGGATCAGTAAACTAATATATTGAACGATAGGAAACATACCTTTGATTTTTATTTCATCGTATTCGTAATCTCCTTTTAGTCGAAAACAAATTACAGGCGTACCATCTTCAGCCCAATCACGGTGCAAAGCGTCTTCAGATAAAATACTGCCATCAACCATTAAATGTTTACCAAACTTCTTAAAGCTAAATACTAAAGGAATTGACATGGAAAACCGCACAGCAAGTGAGACTTTTAAATCGGGGGTATTTTTTTTATTAAAAATAACGGGTTTTCCGTGAGCGACATCGGTGGCAACAACATGTAAGTTGTAATCCATCTCTTTAAATGTTTTTCCTTCTAATAAACGGTCCACCCAACGCTCAAAAACATCTCCCGAGCTTAAACCCCCGTTTCGAATTAATTTGATTAAAGAAAATTCTCGAAACTGGTTATAGTCAGTATTTAGCGCGATATGCTTAACCTCTGGCAGAGTTAACCCTGAAGCAAAAAGGCTTGCAATAATACTACCGCCAGATACACCAACGATATCGTCAAATTCAACATCAAATTCGCCTAGCGCTTGTAAAATTCCTGCATGAGCGGGTAAACGAGTGCCACCACCGGCGAAAATGGGGACAATTTTTTGTTTTTTCATGTACTATCCGAAAGTGTAAAATGCTTTTGATAGATAAAAGGCTTAATTAACTTATTGTAATTATGATAGATAAATCTATTTATGCGAATTTTTAAATAAATCTTTTACCTGTTACCTTTTATTTTGAGGACGCACTAATGTTTAGGTTCTTAGTTATTTTGTTCAGTGTTGGTATTTCTTGCTCTGCACTTTCTGCACAATTAGTTGAAACAATTGCGAAAATTAAACCTTCGGTTGTTGGCATTGGTGTATATACGCCGACAGGCAAACCGAGAAACAAACTACAGGGGTCGGGGTTTGTCGTGGGAAATGGTCAATATGTTGTGACAAATCATCATGTTGTACCTGAAGTGTTAGATGATAACTTATTACAATCTGTGGTGGTATTCGTTGGCTCAGGGGATCATGCCAGCGTTCGTAAAGCAACATTATTAGATTCGTCAAAAAGATACGATTTAGCTATTTTAAAAATTGAAGGTAAACCTTTGCCTGCAATGCAATTAGCCAGTGAATCTTTAGTTCCAGAAGGTAGTTATGTTGCTTTCACTGGTTTTCCAATTGGCGCAGTTTTGGGATTGTATCCGGTTACGCATCGAGGGATTATTGCTAGCGTTTCACCCACTATCACACCGGTTGATAATGCAGGCAATATTAATATTGCCATGTTAAAGCGGTTACGTGATCCTTATTTAGTTTATCAATTAGATGCTACGGCTTATCCAGGTAATAGTGGTAGTGCGTTATATGAAGTTGAAACAGGTAAAGTGATTGGCGTGATCAATAAAGTATTTGTTCAGCAGAGCAAAGAAGGGGTTATTAGCAACCCAAGTGGTATCACTTATGCTATTCCAGTCAAACATGTTATTGAGTTATTAGAGAAAAATGATATCAACTATGAGTAATATTAATTATTAGCAGTAATGATTGGTAATATGATGATTATACAAGAAATGAAAATATAGATTTAAGCTGAAGTTAATCAGCTTAAATCCACTTATCATTATTTTAAATAATGACTTTAGACGTTGTAAAAGCCTTTATACCAATCTACAAAGTTACTGACACCGTCGGGTACCGAAACAGAAGGTTTATAATTAGCTATTTGATATAAATCTTCAACATCGGCATACGTTTGATATACATCGCCAGCTTGCATCGGCATAAAATTCTTTTGTGCCTTCATGCCTAAAGACGTTTCAAGTGATTCGATAAAGTCGAGCAATTTTACCGGGTTACCATTGCCGATATTAAACACTTTATAAGGTGCTGAGCTCATCGATGCTGAGCCTGTTTCGACACTCCAATCGGCATTTTTTTCTGGAACAATGGCTTGTATTCTTAAAATTCCTTCCACAATATCGTCAATATAAGTAAAGTCTCTGCGCATATCGCCATGATTGTAGATATCGATAGGGTTTCCTTCAACGATAGCCTTGGTAAACTTAAACAGCGCCATATCTGGACGCCCCCAAGGACCATAAACCGTAAAAAATCTCAATCCAGTAGTAGGAATATCGTATAAATGAGAGTAAGTATGCGACATTAACTCATTGGATTTTTTCGTTGCGGCATATAATGAAATAGGGTGGTCGATACTGTCTGAGGTTGAAAATGGGGTTTTATTATTAAGTCCGTAAACCGAGCTCGATGACGCATAGATCAAATGTTCAATATTGTTATGACGACAACCTTCTAAGATCGTTAAATGACCAATCAAATTTGAATCTGCATAAGCCATTGGGTTATCGATTGAATAGCGAACGCCTGCTTGCGCGGCCAAGTGTATTACTCGATCAAATTTTTCTTGAGCAAATAACGTTGCAATGCCTTCGCGATCTGCAAGGTCTAATTGGATAAAACGGAACGAATCAAAAGGAGCGAGCTCTTTTAAGCGTGCATGCTTAAGAGAGACATCATAATAATCGTTGAGATTATCGATACCGACAACTTGATGGCCTTGCGCACATAATTTTTGCGTAACATGAAATCCAATAAAACCGGCTGCTCCAGTGACTAAGTATTTCATTTTATGCGTTGACCTTTTTGACACTATCGCCACGTCCTATTGCGTAATAAGCAAAGCCGCGTTCATTTAATAACTGTGGATCATATAAGTTACGGCCATCAACAATCACTTTAGTGCTTAAAGCGTTGCCAATAAGATCAAAATCTGGAGCTCTAAATTGACTCCATTCGGTACAAACCACTAAGGCATCAGCGCCTTTTAAGGCGGACTCTTTGGTGCCCATTAAGGCTAAATTGTCGTTATCATTAAAGATTCGCTGACATTCTTCCATCGCTTCTGGGTCGTATGCTTGTACGGTAGCGCCGGCTTGCCATAAGGCTTTCATTAATACGATTGAAGAAGCTTCGCGCATATCATCGGTTTGTGGTTTAAATGATAAGCCCCAAATTGCGATAGTTTTTCCGGCAAGGTCGCCTTTAAAATGATTACTCAGGTGAGTAAATAGTTTTTGTTTTTGTGCATAGTTTACTGATTCTACTGCTTCTAAAAGTGCCGGTTTGTAATCAATTTCATTAGCTGTGCGCACGAGTGCCTGGACGTCTTTAGGGAAACAAGAACCACCATAGCCACAACCAGGATAAATAAATTGATAACCAATACGAGAGTCAGAACCAATGCCGTGGCGAACTGCTTCGATATCAGCGCCAAGTAATTCTGCAAGGTTAGACATTTCGTTCATGAACGAAATTTTTGTCGCCAGCATACAGTTTGCAGCATATTTGGTTAATTCAGCCGATCTGACATCCATAAAGATCATGCGATCATGATTGCGATTAAAGGGGGCATAGAGTTCACGCATCGCGACACGAGATTTTTCATTTTCTGTACCAACGACAATACGGTCAGGTTTCATACAATCGCTAACTGCAGCGCCTTCTTTTAAGAATTCAGGATTTGAAACCACATCGTAAGGGATACTCTGTTTTCTTTTCGCTAAAACTTCCGCTATTTTTGCGGCAACTTTATCTGCAGTGCCAACCGGAACGGTTGATTTATCAATGACAATTTTTTCATCTGTCATATAAGTGGCGATAGTTTCAGTAACGGCTAAAACATATTTTAAATCCGCAGAGCCATCTTCGTCAGGCGGAGTACCTACAGCAATAAATTGAATAGTACCATGTGAGACACCTTTTTCAGCGTCAGTGGTAAAGTTTAATAAGCCGTTCTGATAGGTTTCTTCAACCAGTGGCGTTAATCCTGGCTCATAAATTGGAATGATGCCTTTTTTTAGGTTGTCAATTTTCTGTTCATCAATATCCACACACATCACATCATGCCCAACAGAAGCTAAAATAGCGGCTTGTACAAGACCGACATAACCTATTCCAAATACGGTAACTTTCATAATTTCCCTAAAATATTGCTTATATACAGTTTATGTTAATTTTTATTGTCGTTGGTATCAATAACAAAGCATTTAAAATTTTATCGCTTGCTTCTATAGGCATTAAACTAGTGGTTGAATTTCAGAGTTATTCTGAAACTCGCTTTTGATTATCAGCGGAAAATTGAGGCAATAATTTTGATATTCCTACTAGTTGAATATCATGTTCGGCAAGTTGAGGAATTAAATATTGTAATGCCGTCATAGTTTCCGGGTGTGGATGCGCAATGGCAACCACTCGTTTGTATTTTTTTGCTTGATTAATTAACTGTGCAAATTGACCACTGATATATGCTTGGCTAAGCTCATTATCAAGAAACAAGTGTCGACTTAAATTTGGTACACCAAAATGACGGGCTAACTTCCTTGCCTTGCTATTCTCAGTTGTCACACTATCAATAAAAATTAACCCATTGTCTTTTAGGAATCTCATTGTCCAAGCCATCGGAGAATATAACTTGGTTAATTTGCTACCCATATGATTATTGATGCCTATCGCAAAAGGAATTTCAGCGAATGAGTCAGCCAAACTACTTCTAATTGATGCTTCATCCATTTCAACCGTTAGTGCTCCCGGTCCTAGGGTTTTACCGTTTTCAGCTTCCATCGGAATATGCAAGATCACATCTTTATGCTTCGCATTGGCTAACTCGGCTAATTTTTTGCCAAATGGAGTATGAGGCAAAATCGCATAAGTGACGGCGCCGGGCAAATTTAAACTAGCATTATCTGTTTTACGATAGCCAATATCGTCAATTATTATGGCAACTTTTGCTTGTTGAGCAAAAGCGACATTCGTGAACAATAATAAAAGTAGGGGGAATATATAACGCACAATTAATATGACAATAGTTTTCTTGTGTTCAGAGTAACAGGTAAGTTTTTTCAAATCGAGCTTTAGCGTTATAAAGCAGTGTAAAAAGATCCGACAGTGGGTGTTTAGCGACAATTTTCAATTAGCGACACCAGAGTTTAGGGTTAACCGCTTGGCCGTTGTGTCGGATTTCAAAATAAAGCGCTGATTGTGATTGGCCACCACTTTGTCCCACAAGAGCAATAGGCTCACCCGTTTCAACACGTTCTCCTACTGATTTTAATAAGGCTTGGTTATGACCATATAAACTCATATAGCCTTCGCCATGATCAATGACGGTGACTAAACCATAACCTTTTAACCAATCGGCAAATAACACCGTACCGTTATGAATGGTTTTCACTTGTCTGCCTAATGGCGCAGCCAATAACACACCTTTCCATTTAAGATAATCTTGCTTTCTTGAGCCAAAGCTTCGATTGATTTTACCTTTTACCGGCCAAGATAATTTGCGCTTTAATTTACTTAAGCCGTTTAAATCAATTTCTTGTTTACTTAACTCCGCCATTCTTGCTAAAGCTGATACTAAATCGGCTTCTTCTTGTTCGAGTTTCGCCAGTTTTTGTTTTGAGGTTAATAATGCTTTATTAAGTTGTGCAACGGTTGCTTTGCGTTGCTTTTTGTTTTTCTCTAAAGCAAGCTTTTGTTGATTCTGTGTGCTTTCTAGTGATTGCAGCTGTGCAGCTTGTTGCTGTTGCTGGTTAGTAATTTCAATTAATTGAGCAATGGTTTGCTTGTATTGTTGAATTTCATTGATGCGGGCTTTATTTAAATACTGGTAATAAGTCAGATTTCGTTGAACACTGCCCGGATCTTGTTGGTTCAATAACAACTTTAAATAATCATGATGACCAGTTGAGTATGCTGTACGTAATTGTTTTGCCAGTACCGCTTCTTGTTGTTTTTTTGCTTGAATTATTTGGCTCTTTTCTTTAACTAATTCGTTTAACCGTTTTTTTGTTTGTTTGAGTGAAGCATGAGTTTTATTAAGTGCTTTGACGATTTTTGCAATGGCGAGATCATCATTTTTTAGTTGTGTTAAGAGTTTTTGCTTTTTGCTACCCACTTGTTTAATGGTTGTTTTTTGTTTGCTGATGGCGCTTTTAACGTCAGAGAGTTTCTCATTTGTGCTTTGTTGGGCGTAAGCTTTTGGGTTGCTGCTTTCTATGAATAACAGGCATAAAAACAGCACGAGACCGCATGTGACACGTGCTGAAAATTTATATCTGTTATGTAGCATATTCATTTTTATCGAAAGACTTTTATTAAAATTAAGTGAATTCGATATTATTATGAATCAAGCTCCATCAAATTAGTACCAGTCATTTCTTCGGGTTGTTCCATCGCCATTAAATTTAAAATGGTTGGTGAAATATCACTCAGTGCTCCCGTTGATGCTGGCGTGGCTTTTCTGCCTACATAAATTAAAGGTACAGGTTCACAAGTATGCGCCGTGTGTGCTTGGCCAGACGAGTTATCTACCATTTGCTCAGCATTACCATGATCGGCAGTAATTAAACATTCACTCCCGGTTTTTTCAAGCGCTTTTAATACCCGACCAATACTGCTATCTACTGCTTCACAGGCTTTTACCGCAGCGTCAAATTTACCGGTATGACCAACCATATCACCATTAGGATAATTACAAACGATAAAATCGTGCTCACCACTTTCTATGGCTTCAACGAGTTTATCTGTCAGTAAAGTCGAATTCATTTCTGGCTGTAAATCATATGTCGCCACTTGTGGAGAAGGAATCAAAATGCGTTCTTCTCCTTTGAAAGTGTCTTCTTTACCACCACTGAAAAAGAAAGTGACATGCGCATATTTTTCAGTTTCAGAAATTCGTAATTGAGTTTTGTTGTGTTTTTCTAACCACTCGCCTAAAACATTATTTAATGGTGCCGGCGGAAAGGCACAACTCGTGTTAATGTCCGCCGCGTATTGTGTCAACATAACAAAGTCAGCAAGTTTTGGCGTTTTTTGACGAGAAAATCCGTCAAAATCAGTATCAACAAATGAGCGAGTAAACTGACGAGCACGGTCTGCTCTGAAATTCATAAAAATTACGCTGTCGCCGTCGTTAATGCCAATGACTTCCCCTTGTGGATTGGTAATAGCACTCGCTTTAACAAATTCGTCATTTTCATCACGTTGATAAGCCGCTTCTAAAGCTTCAACGGCGTTTGAGAATTGATATTCGCCTTTACCTTGAGTCATTAAATTATAAGAAGTTTCTACGCGATCCCAGCGTTGATCTCTATCCATGGCAAAATATCGGCCAATAATAGAAGCAATTTGACCACTGCCTATTTCAGCAAATTTATCTTGGGCTTTTTCTAAGGAGGCTTTGGCACTTCTTGGTGGCGTATCTCGACCATCTAAAAAGGCGTGTAAATATATTTTCTCTGCACCACGTTCTTTAGCTAAGTCGATCATGGCAAGTATATGATCTTCATGACTATGCACTCCACCTGGCGACATTAAGCCGCATATATGCACCGCATTATTATTGGCTACGGCTTTATCGACCGCCTGACAAAGCGCTGGAGTTTGTTGAAATTCATTATCGTCAATGGCTTTTGTGATTCGGGTAAAGTCTTGATAAACAATGCGTCCCGCACCTAAATTCACATGGCCGACTTCAGAGTTACCCATTTGACCGTCAGGCAAACCAACTGCCATGCCTGATGTTTGAATAAGCATGTTAGGGTAATTAGCCATTAAGTTATCAATAACAGGGGTTTTGGCATGAAAAATAGCATTAGACTGTTCATTTTCACGATAGCCCCAGCCATCTAGAATGATAAGTACGGTAGATTTTTTGTTCGACATACTGTTCCCGAAGTTCAAATAAATGAAAATTAGATATTAGATTCCGTTTATTATATCAATGTGAAATGGGAATTTCTCTAACTGCTCTAGACAAAATTGTTCTATTGCATATCGAGAGTTAAACAATAATTAACTGTAAATTGATAAAAATGTCGTTTTTACGCTATAAAAAATGCCAGTAATCTGTATACTGTCGAGAAATTTTTTGTAGATAAATATTAGATCATTTATGGAACAATTCAGTTCATTTTTAGCAAGTCACCCGATGTTAAGTGCTGCTTGGGTGGGTATCTTTATAGCGATTATCGTGACAACTATTCGTATTAAAATGTCACCTATCAAACAATTAAGTCCGCAGGAGGTCACTTTTACTATGAATCGTGACAACGGCATTGTTTTAGATATTCGTGCTGAGAAAGATTTTAAAAACAGTCATATCATCGATTCGAAACATATTAGTGCTGAAAAACTAAAGAATAATGATTTTTCGGCCCTTGAAAAATATAAAGATAAACCCATTATTGTTGTATGCGCAGCTGGTATTACTGCAAGTAAAGCGGCCGATCAACTTTTAAAAGCAGGCTTTACTAAAGCGAGTTTGCTTAAAGGTGGTTTGAACGCATGGACGGGTGCAGGTTTACCGGTTGTTAAAAAGTAAATAACGTAAAGTCTCTTAATTTTAAGGTTTATCATGGCAGTTGAAATTTATACTAAAGTAACTTGTGGCTTTTGTATGAGAGCAAAAATGCTTCTCGATCATAAACAAGTGAACTACACAGAAATAAAAATTGATAATGATGCGCAATTAAGAGAACAAATGATCCAACGCAGTCAAGGCGCATTTACCGTTCCACAAATTTTTATTCACGATCACCATGTGGGTGGTTGTGATGAATTATATGCGTTACACGCTCAAAACAAATTAGATACTTTATTGCAAGGTGAAGTATAAACAACTTAAGCAAAGTAAAAATAACAAGTTTTTTTACTTTTTTATTAATTTTTAAACATGCAGATTGCATGAAGCATAGGAAGTACACTCATGGCTGACGAAAACCAAACAAACGAAGGCGCAACAGAGCAAAAACAAGAAGCACCACAATTTGCTATTCAACGTGTTTACACGAAAGATATTTCTTTTGAAACACCAAATTCTCCTGCTATTTTTCAAAAAGAATGGAAGCCTGAGTTACAATTAGATTTAGACACGCGTTCTGCAAAGTTATCAGATGACACTTATGAAGTGATTTTAGCGTTAACAGTAACGGCGACAGTTGAAGGACAAACCGCTTTTTTAGCGGAAGTTCAACAAGCGGGTATTTTCACTATTGGTAATTTACCAGAAGCACAATTAGCTCATACTATTGGAGCATTCTGCCCAACTACTTTATTCCCGTATGCACGAGAGTCAGTGGCAAATTTAGTGAATCGTGGTTCTTTCCCACAAATTAATTTAGCACCTGTAAATTTTGACGCTTTATTTGCTTCCTACGTACAAAAAGCGAAAGAGCAAGCTGCTCAAGCACCAGCAAGTGCAGAAACGCACTAATAAGTGCGAGCAATATTTAGCCGTGAAAAGTTCAGCTAAAATTAGTGTAATAGGGGCTGGTTCGTACGGAACAGCCCTTGCTATATGCTTTGCGCGCAATGGTCATGAAACTTTATTGTGGGGGAGAGATCCTCAACATATTAGTAATATGGCTGCTTCACGCAGTAATGAAAAATATTTACCCGGTAGTAAATTTCCTGAATCATTATCTTTATCAAATGATTTAGCAGCGACCATTCAAGCAAGCGACAATGTTTTAGTAGTGGTGCCGAGCCATGTCTTTGGTGACATGCTCAAGCAAATCAAACCTTATCTACGTGCGAGTGCAAAAATTGCTTGGGCAACAAAAGGTTTAGATCCGCAAACAGGTAATTTATTGCAAGACGTTGCGCGAAAAATTCTTGGTGATGAAATTTCACTAGCTGTGCTTTCCGGTCCTACGTTTGCAAAGGAGATGGCCGCAGGTTTGCCGACCGCAATTTCCTTATCATCTACCGATGATGCTTTTGTTGCTGAATTATCCGATTTACTGCATTGCGAAAAAACATTTCGCGTATATTCCAATAACGACTTTATTGGCGTGCAATTAGGCGGCGCAGTTAAAAATGTTATAGCTATTGGCGCAGGCATGGCTGATGGCATAGGTTTTGGTGCGAATGCTCGAACCGCCTTGATCACTCGCGGTTTAGTGGAAATGACTCGTTTAGGCGAGGCACTTAATGCGCAACCGACCACTTTTATGGGGATGGCAGGTTTAGGTGACTTAGTATTGACCTGTACCGACAATCAATCTCGTAATCGTCGTTTTGGCTTAGCATTAGGTCAAGGAACCAGTGTTGAACAAGCGATGGAAGATATTGGTCAAGTAGTTGAAGGTTATCGCAATACCAAAGAAGTGTATATGCTTGCTGAGCGCATGAATGTTGAGATGCCAATCGTCGAACAAGTTTACCAAGTATTGTACTGTGGAAAAAATGCAAAATTAGCCGCTTCAGATTTACTCTCGCGAGAACGCACTTACGAATAATATTGCATTGTAAAATAGTTTATAAACAATTCCAGCTTTTCTCGTTATTGTTTGCTCTTTGCTTATCAAACGGAATTTTCAAAACCCAGTTGTCGCCATGCTTCATAAATAATCACAGACGTGGCGTTTGATAAATTCATACTGCGGCTATCTTTTATCATCGGGATACGAATTTTATCTTGATCAGGAATTTGTTGTCTCACATCTTCAGGAAGTCCTGCCGTTTCAGAGCCGAACAGTAAATAATCACCTGAAGAGAATTTTACATCACCATAATAGTTGGTGGCTTTCGTTGTTATTGCAAGAATACGTTTCGGTTGTTCACTTTCTACAAAGGCGGCAAAATTTTTATGACGTTTGGTTGCAGCAAACTCATGGTAGTCTAAACCCGCTCGACGTAATTTTTTATCATCAAAATCAAAACCTAATGGTTCTATTAAATGAAGCCTAAAACCCGTATTTGCACATAAGCGTATGATATTTCCCGTGTTGGGTGGGATTTGAGGCTGAAATAGCACCACATCTAACATAAGTCTTCTCTATAATGAATTTGCTGTTTAATTATACCCTGAGCTTAGGTTGTGGTAAAAGTCTTGCTATCATTTAAATTAAGATTTAATAAATAAGTATTGTATGACTGCATCGAAACAAAATTATGACTTTTTAGTACGATTGGCGGCGATAAGTGCAACGGTCACCGCACTGATCTTAGTGGTCATAAAGCTTTATGCGTGGTTCGTGACAGATGCCAGTGCTATGTTAGCGTCAGCTACTGATTCAATGTTAGATTTATTTGCTTCCGTGATGAATGTCATTATTTTACGTTTTGCATTAGCTCCGGCCGATCAAGAACATAAGTTTGGTCATGGCAAGGCTGAAAGTTTGGCGGGATTAGTGCAAGCGGCTTTTGTTCTTGGCTCTGCGTCATTACTCATGATAAATGGTGTTGAACGTGTGATTACTCCAAAAGCAATCGTACAAACACAAGTGGGGGTCTGGGTAAGTGTTATCGCCATTGTGTTCACTTTAGTGCTAGTTTTCATCCAAAAATATGTCATTGCTAAAACACAATCTTTAGCGATTAGTGCAGACTCTTTGCACTACCAATCCGATCTGATTTTGAACCTAGGCGTGCTAGCTGCTTTACTGTTGAGTCAAGATTATTGGCCAAGGGCAGATGGGATCTTTACTTTGTTAGTGGGGCTTTACTTATTATATGGTGCTGCAAAAATAATGTGGCTCAGTGTTCAGCACTTAATGGATCATGAATTATCATTCGAGGAAATAAATAAAATTAACGCGATTGTTGCTGCACATCCTAATGCTTTAGGTTTACATGATTTACGAACGCGCCAAGCGGGGCATCAGCGTTTTATTCAATTTCATTTAGAGTTGGATGATACTTTAACTCTGTTAGCAGCTCATAGTATCGGTGAGACAATAGAGCGAGACATTGAACAAGCATTAGCGCCTTGTGAAGTGTTTATCCATCATGATCCAAGTTCAGTGGTAACGAGTCACCCTAAAGGCTGATCGATTTGTTATTCAGTGTTTTCAAAAAGCCAATTTTCAATGAAAGCAAGCGCTTGATTACGGTATTTATCGCTTTCAAACAACAGCTCATGTTTAGCGCCTTCAATGACATATGGCTGTGACTGCTGGCACAAGCTAGGTGTGTACTGATTGAGTTGTTGGCAGAATTTATTTTGGGCACTGTTATCTACAATGGTGTCATTACCTGCTTGCATTATCGTGATGGGAGTGGAAATTTTATCGAGATCAGCAAATATTTTCTGTTGAACTAGCACTGCTTGTTTTAACCAATTAAAAGTGACTCCGCCAAGCTGGAGTTCTGGCTGTGCTTGATATAAGTCGATAAATGTTTGATAACGTATTTGAGAATGCATTAAGTGATTGCTGGCGAAATCTTTTGCTTGGTAATCACCTTGGCCAAGAAAATACCAAGCTTGATCTGAGATTAAAGTATTAAGAATATTACCTGTAGTTATCAAACTTTTCGCTACCCATTCAGGTAGACCTCCTTTATTAATAGCAATCATGGGTGAAGATAATAATACGGCTTTTACCGATTGTGCATATTTCTGTATCAAACGAGTCGCAATAGCACCTCCCATCGAATGGGCAAGTAATAGCGGTGGTTTGTTCGTGGCACAGTGCGGGTTAACCACGGTTTCAATAAAGGTGTGTAAATCGTCTGTATAGTCATCAAATTTATTGACATAACCTTTATGCGGGTTATGTAGTAAACGCTCCGATAGCCCTTGTCCTCTGTGGTCAATGACAAAGATACTCATATTAAGCCTAGCTAAATCAAAAACTAATTCTTGATATTTTAAGTAACTTTCTGAACGACCGGGTGAAATGACTAAACAGTTGATAGGCTGATCAGCAATAAAACTCGCGTAATTAATGCGTTTATTATCAATTCCTTGAAATGAAGAAAAGTGACCCGTGCGCCAAAAATCAGCAATATCAGTTGTTAGTAATTTAGATAACTTATCTTCTTGGGTGAAAGCGAAAGCGTTTGTCATAAATATACTATTGAAACCTATTATTATTAAAGCAAATAGCAGCCACGGTTTAGTTGTCATGCTCTACACATTTTTAGCCTTATTTATCGGTAATTCTAGGGTAATAGTTAAGCCGCCGCTAGCGTTATTTGCTGCAGAAATTGTACCTTGATGAATTGCTACTGCTTGTTTGGCAATAGCGAGTCCTAAGCCGGTACCGCCAGTTTCTCTATCTCGTGCGGTTGAGACTCGATAAAAGGCATTGAACAGTAAGGGGAGTTGTTCTTCTGGAACACCTGTGGCTGTGTCAGCAATGGTAATCAATAAACGGCCTGCTGAAATGGTTGCTTGTACTTCAATATCACTCTGCTCTTCGCTGTGCTTAATGGCATTAATTAAAATATTATTTAACGCACTGAGTAATTGTGTCTCATCAAGTAACATCTGACAGGTGATCTTCGTTTTATTGACAATACGAATGTTTTTATCATTCGCTAAATATTGTGCGTCTTCAATGGCTGTCTTTAGAATTGAAGTGACCTCTAACAAGACAAAATCAGCTTCTTGGAAAGTATTTTCCATACGAGATAATGACAATACATTACTGATCATTTGGTCAAGTTGGCCTATTTCACGTTCACATCGACTGATATGTTTATCGACAGGTTTCCCTTGCTCTGCTGAACTTTCAATTAACCCTATTGCTATTTGCAAACGTGTCATGGGTGATCGTAATTCATGAGAGACATCAGCTAATAGTCGCTGATGTGCGTGAATATTCGTGGTTAATTTTTCAGCCATTTGATTAAAACTTTTTGCCATTTCACCTAATTCATCATTGCGACTTTCCCCATCTATCACCCTTGCTTGATAGTTGCCTTTGCCTATTTCAGTGGCAGCATGTTTTATGGCGATAATTGGTCGGGTTAATGTCTTAGCTAATAACCAACAAAAACTTAAGCTGATCAAGAGGGGAATGATGATACGTACCCAGAAAGGTAACTGCATAAACAAGGAACCAAAATGAGGATGTTTGGAGTTTACAACAAGAAATAATTGATAGTCTTGCTGATTAATTTGAATGTGCTCAGGGCCTATTAAACGTGCAAAAGGAAATTGAACGGTCGTTAGGTTGCTATAGCTATTTTTGCTTAGAAAAGATGCTATGGTTTGTGAGTCTCGTTTATGATTATGAAAAACTTCTTGCGTGTTAGTATCTTTGATCAAAATAGACATACCAGGTGGAAATGGCGCCCGCTGAATGATTGCTAATGGGCTTTTAGGTAATTTTTTATTGATGCGTTTTGCGTACTTTTTTAGTTTATAAATATCTTCTTGAACCGTCGGAATAATTATACTTTGATGTTCTAGTTGGGAAGAAACTAATCGTGTAATGAAAATGGATGCTAGTGTGATCAACCAAAAAGATAAAAATAATTTTACCCCAATGGAAGCAAGTGCTTTTTTCATTTTAACTAACATGTCTTTACCCTTCGCCAGTTAAAAAGATATAGCCGGAACCACGCACTGTTTTAAGTTTATCATTTGGGCTAAAAGGTAATAATTTTCGGCGAATGTTACTGACATGCATATCAATACTTCTGTCGAAAGGGCTAAGTTTCCTTTTTAAGATTTGTTCTGAAATCTCAGCTTTACTAATGATCGTGCTAGCAGATTTCATTAATAAATCTAAAATTTGGTACTCAGTACCGGTTAATTCTACTAAGTGTCCGTGACAATGCACTTCTCGAGTTGCATGATTTAATGAAACAGAATTCACTTCTTGCAAAGATGATGGTTGTTGTTGATTTCTAGTGATGTTAATTCGTCTTAATATTGCTTTTATTCTCGCAAGCAACTCGCGATGTTGAAAAGGTTTAGCTAAATAATCGTCGGCACCTAATTCCAAGCCAAGAACTTTATCAGCTTCATCTCCTTTGGCCGTTAACATTAATATCGGGGTGGTATGTTTGCCCCCTAATGCTTTTAATACTTCAAAACCTGTTAATTTAGGCATCATAACGTCAAGTAAAATTAAGGAATACTCATCACTTCTTGCTTGTTCAAGCCCACTTAAGCCGTCATGACAACAAAATAATTGATAACCCGCTAAGGCTAAGTATTCAGATAAAAGACTGGTTAATTCTTTATCGTCATCGATAATCAATATTTTTACGGGTGTTGTCATGAGTGTGTCACGCCTTATGTTTAGTACTGCCACTTATATATCATAACTGACAAAAATTTACTTCTGAGAAACTTTACAAAACCTTTACACTGCTTTGCGTTTCTTTTCGTTGGATTTTGTATTCTAACCATGAAGTTAATTTTTAAAAATCAATAAGGATTTATTATGAATATCAAACGAATGTTATTAATCGGCACCATTTTAGTAAGCAGTTTAGCAATCCTTCCTGTACAAGAGGTTATTGCTAAAGAAGGTCAAACGGCGCAAACAGAGCATATGAAAAAGGGGAAAAAACACCCGATGATGCGTCAATTTAAAAAAATGGCGAAACATTTAGCGTTAACAGATGAGCAAAAAACTCAAGTAAAGGCGATTTTTGAACAAACTAAACTGAAAGCAAAAGAACAGAAAGAAACGATGAAAGGCTTTAAAGAGCAAGTTAAATCTTTAATGTCTGCTCCGACATTTGATGAAAAAGCGTTTATTGAACTACATAGCCAGTATCAAACAAGCTTTACTGAAATGGCACTACAAAAAGCAAAAAGCAAACACGCAATTATGCAAGTATTAACGGCAGAGCAGCGTGAAAAGTTTATGAAGTTTAATAGAAAACATAGAAGATAATTGCTTATTCGTTATGAATGGGGCTTGAGTCAGTTTCGGTGTTACGGCAGTGTTTGTGTCGTTAATAACCAAAGGCTACACGCCCCTTTATTTCGCTAAGCTAAATGAGAAAATTTTTGTCATCTTACTTTCTACCGGTCGGCCATTAACTTGAGCAGGTAGAAAGCGCCATTTTGCCATGGCATTTCTAATTGCACTTCTGAAATAACTTACGCGATTTTTTTGTTCGAAAGTAATATCTTGAACAATTCCATCAGTATCAATAACAAAACTAACTGTTACATCCATCTCAATACCTCTTCGCGTAGCAGTAGAAGGGTATTTTGGGTCGGGAGATCTTAAAATTTCAGCACTCTTTCTTTTTGGTCTGCTTGTTGCTGTTTTTGTTTTTTCTACCGTAGTAATAGTATATAGCGGTCGAGGTTGTTCTTGGTTTGGGCGCGCTTGTGACGTCGTAGTTTGTGTATGTTCTAGTCGTGGTTCATCATTTAATGCCGCTACTTGATTAGAGTACGGGTTTTTCATTTTTGATTGGGTATTGTTTGAATCCGTGCGTTCAAAAGCTAACTCAGACATAGATTTTTCTTGATGATTCGCTAATAACGCTTCTGTTTGTGATTCACTATTATTTTGCTGACTCATCGCTGCGTTTGATGTCGCTGTGGTAATATCGTTTTTTGTTTTGTTATTTGCAAGATAAGAGTTTTCTTGAACGGTATGATCATTTGCTAATTCGCGTTCATCCGCAGCTTTATTCAAAGATGGTGATTTTTTTGCCGTTATATTAGTAAATTTCATCGTCGGCACCGTTATTTTAGTGACTCGACTGTTAACCTTTGGGGCGCTAATAGAACTCTCGTTTTCTAGTGCTAGGGCGTTTTTTTGCTCTTGCTGCAACAACATTTGGGCAACCGAAGTTGCAGATAAATTTGCCGCGTTTGTCGGTTGCTGCTTAATGATATCGCTGGCTGTTTTAAAGAATGAAATACGGCCCGATGTAAAATCAATGATTGTGTTATTTAAATAAGGTTTTATGGCGACAATTAACACCGAGAAGATAATTAATACCGAGGCTAAAAATTTACCCGAATCATCATTGGACGAACAGTGATGTTGGTCAACTAACCGAACAACTCGTTGCTTTAAGTCGCCACCGGAAGCTGCCATTGCCATTGTAGGGATTGCATGATGACGATGATTTCGACATAAATTAGCGGTGTCTGCTAATGTATGAGCGTACGCAATGGGGTTACCTGCTAGATTAACCGCAATATCGTCACTGCAGTATTCTCTTTCATTCCGCATTTGCTTTGAAATCCAAGCGATCGCTGGATGAAAAAACAATAAAGTTTCAATAATGGTTTGGAAAAAATTGACTAAGTAATCATGGCGGCGAATATGTGCGAGCTCATGCAGAATAAGCATATCTAATTGAGTGGGGGTTAATCCCGTTAACATCGCTGCAGGAATTAATATTACTGGTTTTAACCAACCAATCGCCATAGGAATATCGGTTTTCAGAGAAATTAATAATTGCGGTGATTTACGTAAATTAACTTTTTTAACTAAAGCTTCATAGCGGCGCTGTAAAGCAGCTTCTGCTCGCATGGTTCCTTGCTTAGGTAATTGATTTACATTGTATAATTCAATGATTAATTTAGTGGCTAAAAAAGTCACTATGCTAATCCATACCATTGATACGTAAGGCAGTGCTTCGAACACCTCTTGATACCAATTAATTGCCTCATCATTCGTTAAAATTGCTGTTTCTAACATGAAAGCATTTTGATCTGGTTGCACTATCAATTGTGCGTAACTTGGTTGATATATTGCAATATAAGTGATGATAGGAACAATTAAACAAGCAATCATCGCGATTGCCGAAAAAGTATACCGTGTTTTTGATTGTTGATGTGGTGTGATGATCAACAGAAACTTTAATGCCAGCGCAATCAGACATCCCTGCCATAAAAAATGGATCAGGGTTAATGCTAAATTATATAATAAGGGGCTACTTATTACGCTTTCCATTATGTTCCTTGAGAATTGTGTCTAGGGTTCGATGACTTTATTGGTCTTGTTCTTCTAACTCGTTAAGTAACTGACGAATATCTGCAATTTCTTCTTTACTGGTCGAGTTATTTAATGCTCGCATGACAAGTTTTGAGGTTGAACCACCGAATGCTTTGCTGACTAAATCTTTCAGTAATGAGGATTGAGTAAATGTTTCACTATTTGCTGCAGCATAAACATGGGCTCGGTTACTTTCATCACGAATAACTAATGCTTTTTCATGCATTATTTGTAAAATTTTAAGTACAGTTGTATAACCGGTTTTTTGAGTCTCACTGACGGTTTCATGTACTTGTCGAACTGTTGCAGGTCCTAACTTCCAAAGAATATTAAGTAAAGTAAGTTCTGCTTCAGTTGGCTTGATATCACTATTATCTCGAGCCATTAAAATTCCTTAATGCATGTTCTGATAAATTGCTTTATTACAATTATATTACGAACTTAATCGTATCTCGTGTTGATAAAATGAGCAACTATAAATATTAATTTATTTTATTATTCATTTAATTCAATGAATATCAGGTGGTTACAGTGTTTTTCGACGAGCAATGTTTAACTATCGTTACAATTATTTATGTAATCTCTCACTTTTTTTGGAAAATTAGTAAAAATTGCATCAACGTTTATTTGTCGACAAAAATTTATGTCTTCTTCCCTGTCTACGGTATATACCCAAACTTTTAATCCCAGTTGCTGTGCGTTTGTCACAAGTGCTTGTTCTAGGCACTCTATCGCTGGATTAATCGCTAAACACTTTAACTTTTGCGCGAAACTAGCATATTCGATCGGGTTATGAGCAATTAATGCGGCAGTTTCGATATCGGGTAATATTAACTTACTTTGTTTGATGATGTGATGATTAAAGGATGATAATACAAATTGTTGTGATGAAAACCCCAAGTGTTTAATCGCATAATTAATCTGTGATTTCAAGGCGGATAAGTGTAAATTCACTATTGAAATATCACTACAAGCAGACTTTATTTCAATGTTAACTAAAGTTCGTCCTGCAATGGTTGTTAACGCCTGTGAAAGTGTGATTAGTTTCTGTTCTTGACCTAAAGATAACTGTGTTAATTGCTCGAGCGAATATTGATTAATTTGGCCTTTAGCATTGGTTATTTCGTCCAAATATTGATCGTGTAGCACTATAAATTGTTGGCTTGGGGAGTGAAAATGCACATCGAGTTCAATGCCATCAGCTTCTTGTAAAATAGCTTGTTCAAAGGCAAGTATTGAATTTTCAGGAAATTCACCGCTTGCTCCTCGATGCGCAATTATTTTCATGATACGTTTTTATCAACCACGATGTCTGCGTAATGCTCGCCTAAACGTGTCACTGTTTCAGGGCCTGCAGTTTCATTGAAGTTGATCATATTTGGCGAAAATGTTGCGACCACTGTTGAGCCTAATTTAAAACGACCCATTTCATCACCTTTGTTTAAGTGAATCGCATCAATGCCTTCTGCAGGATAACTCCATTTAAAGATATCTTTTCCAGCAGGAGGGGTAATAGTGCCAGCCCACGTTGTTTCTATACTGGCAACAATGGTGGCACCAACTAATACCATAGCTAATTGGCCATGTTCCGTATCAAAAATGGTTACCACGCGCTCATTTCGAGCAAATAAATCTGGGACATTGTTTGCCGTTAATGGATTCACTGAAAATAATTCTCCTGGCACATATATCATTTCACGCAATGTGCCACTCATCGGCATGTGGATACGATGATAATCTTTTGGGGCCAGATAAATACAAGAGAATTTACCCCCTTGAAAAGGGGCGGCGGTAGCTGAGTCTCCACCCAATAAACTGGTTAAACTGTAATTAAACCCTTTAGCTTGAATTAGTTGTCCATCAACAATATCGCCTTGTTGGCTAATAGCTCCATCAACGGGGTAGCATAATGCCAAGTTATTATTGTCAATTGTCCGCGCACCGTCATCGAGTTCGCGAGTGAAGAAATCATTAAAGGTTTTAAAGTCTTCGGCATTTTTAAGTTTCGCTTCACTCATATTGATATCATAAGCTTTGATGAAAGCGCGAATGGCTTTGGTGGTTAACCAGCCAGCTTCTGCCGCAGCAAACTTGCCTACTAATCGAGAGAGGCCGTGTTTTGGCATGATATATTGTAATGCTATTTTTAACTTATCTAATGACACTGATGTTTCCTTAAATTGATACTTGTATTTATTGTAGGGTTTAATCGTTGAAGCGGGTGGTTAGCGTGTTTTCATTTAAACTCGCTAAAATTCGTTGAAAACTAGCTAACCGTTTAGGATGAATTTTTTTGTCTTCAACAGCGGCAATTAATGCACAACCGGGATCTGTTTGATGTTTACAATCTCTGAATTTACACAGACCGAGAAAGTCTTCAAATTCGATAAAACCATTACACACTTGTTCTGGGGTTAAATGCCATAAACCAAATTCTCGTATTCCGGGAGAATCAATTAAATCGCCACCTTGTTCAAAATGATAAAGTCGAGCAACGGTCGTTGTATGTTGACCTAATCCCGAATTTTCTGAAACTTCCTGAGTGATCACACCTAATTCAGGCATCAAGCTGTTAGTAAGTGTTGACTTACCAACTCCAGATTGACCAACAAAAACACTGGTATTAGCCTTAAGCTGTTGTTTTAATTCATCGATACCGGCTTGTGTTTTGTTACTGACGTAGATGATTTGATATCCAATAGCGCGATAAATATCTAATTGTTGTTCAATTTCATCTTGGTTTTCATCGTCAAATAAATCTGTTTTATTCAATACGATGACAGGTTTAATGTCAGTCTCTTCGGCCGCAACTAAATAACGATCAATAATGTCAGCATTAAATGCGGGGAGCACTGATGACACTATTAAAATTTGACTTATGTTTGCTGCGATAGGTTTTACACCATCATAAACATCGGGTCTACTTAAAACAGACTCTCTTTCATGAACCGCTTCAATAACTCCTGAGATGCTGTGCTCGGTTGCCTTTCCTTGTCGCCAAAGTACTTTATCACCACAAATTAGCGAGCCGATACTTCGACGCATATTACAACGAAATATTTCTCCATTGTCTGCTTCAACATCGGCATGTTGACCAAATCGACTGATCACGGTACCGAGTTGCGCTTCTCCTAGCTCGTCATCTTGCCAATCAATTTGCTCAACTTTATTGCGCAGTTTTTTTGCTTGATTAGCTTTAATACGTCTGACTTGGCCTTTGGTTAATTTTTTAGCTTTTGCCACAAGAATTTTTCATTATATGTAAAGTTAACTTATAGTAGTGAACGACAAAGTATTTTTATCGGGTTTAATTCTCACGTATTATACTGATAAAATCATCATTCATCTAATTACTTGTCATAAAGTCGATTTATGATCAGTAAAGTGTCATTAAGGGAAACTTATGTCTTTGAATAAGACAAATTTAATTTGGTTAGATTTAGAAATGACAGGCCTAGAACCTGAGCATGATGTTATTTTAGAAATTGCCAGTATAGTGACGGATAGCCAACTCAATATTCTTGCTGAAGGGCCTGTATTTGCGATACATCAATCTGATGATGTGTTAGACAATATGAGTGAATGGTGTATTGATACCCATGGTAAATCTGGGCTAACAAAACGTTGTCGTGAAAGTAACATTGATATAGCAACGGCTAGCGCTGAAACCATTAAGTTTATTGAGCAATTTGTTCCTAAAGGTCAATCTCCCATGTGTGGTAACAGTATTGGCCAAGATCGTCGTTTTATTAATAAATATATGCCGGAATTTGAAGATTACTTTCATTACCGCAACTTAGATGTCAGCACAGTAAAAGAGTTAGCTCGTCGTTGGAAACCTGAAGTATTAGATAAAGTGGTAAAAAAGGGCGTTCATTTAGCTTTGGATGATATTCGCGAGTCTATTGATGAATTAAAAGTATATCGAGAGCACTTTTTTTCGCTTTAATTTTTACATTTTTATCGGGTAATTCTTCAAGCTACATATAAAAATAAAAGCACTGAGGTGCTTTTTTTATAAATATCACTTGAAGGTCGGACCAGTTCGATCAACAATTTGATCCATCAATCATTAAGTGAGTAAATTATGTCTAATCGTTTTAGCCGTTTTATTAATAAAGTAAATTATGCGCCAAAGAAGTTAAGACCCTTTTTATTAACGAAGTTTTTTTGCTCCACCGTTAAATTTGCTGGCACCACCGGGATCAAAATTAAATTTGTCTCTCATGAACAAGTAGAAATTAGTTTAGCGAATAAGAAAAAAGTACAAAACCACATTGGTGGTATACATGCGGTTGCGGCTGCATTGTTAGCTGAGTCAGCAACTGGCATTGTTTTTGGCATGAATGTGCCCGACGACAGTGTTCCGTTATTAAAGTCGATGAAAATTGAATATCAACGTCGTATGAAAGGGAGCTTAACCGCAGTTGCCAAAATAACTGAAGCGCAACGACAAGCTATTTTACAACAAGAAAAAGGCGATATGCTGATTGCGGTAGAGATCACCGATGAATCGAACGAGCAACCTATTGTTTGTTT
The DNA here is from genome assembly GCF_040362795.1 of Thalassotalea sp. SU-HH00458. NCBI lineage: Bacteria > Pseudomonadati > Pseudomonadota > Gammaproteobacteria > Alteromonadales > Colwelliaceae > Thalassotalea > Thalassotalea sp. SU-HH00458. The sequence goes on along the minus strand of NZ_BAABWW010000004.1, from coordinate 228,264 downwards.
AATGGATTGGGCGTGGGTTAAAAAGCGTCGATGATCATGCTTAAGGGATAACTGTCGTATTATCTAATAAATCCCTTTGATTCTTGCCGATAAATCCCTAAACTGTTGATAAATTTTTTATTGTCATGCACGTTTAAATACGTCTTATCAGCAGGTAGTTATAGTAAGTATGGACTCTTCGACTCCTTTTTATCAGCAATTAACCGCGCGCTTTTATGCTATTTTTAGCTTGTTTATATTTTCACTGACGTTAGCTTTATTGTTATTTCACTATCGTGATCAACAAGTTAATTTTTTGCTTCAAGAGCAGCTACCTGGAGTTGAAAAAAGTTATCGTTCACAAGAAAAATATATAAAAATCAACAACCTAATTTCTAACGTACTCCAAAGTGATAATGCAAAAAACTTCCTTAAAAATCATCAAAACTATCTTGAGCAATTAAAAGAATTAAAAAAGCTTTCGACGAAAAAATCTCGTTTCATTGAGCAGGTGATTCTCAGTGAAACGGCTGAATTAGAAAATATTAAACGACTCACAAATAATCATCAGCGCAATCAACTCTTAAAACAAAGTAGTGTAATACAATTGCAACTAGTATTAGATGAGTTAAATAGTGAACTCGCTGATAATAAAGCTAAACAAGTCAAACTATTACAGCAAATCAATCAAGATAACGTTGCCGATAAAGTTACGGTGTCTCGCGCCAAAGCTCATGCAAATTTAACCAACATCGTTAATTTATTACAGCAAACTGCTCTTGCGGTTAAAAATGTTGAAATTTTATTTAGTCGTCTTGATTTACAGTATTCATTAGTAGATTTTAATTTTTATACGGATGAATTATTACAAAGTCTAGACTTGTGGCAATCACAATTTCAAGCGATGGAGGAGTCAAAAGAATTATCGACACCTTTATTAACTGTGATGTTTAAATTAAATCAATTGCTCTTTGTTGAACAAAATGCCATTGCTAAGTGGCGAGGGCAGCTGAGGTTATCTCAAGAGTATTTTCAGCGATTAACAGAGCAACAAACTCAATGGCAGCAATTCCGTCCTGAGTTGCAGTGGCCAACAACGACGATTAAACCTATACCTAGTTTTATTGAAAAAGCATTGAACGATAAAATACGCTTAACGGATCAACAGTGGCAATTCGTTATTTTTACCAGCTTTGCTTTGTTAATTTTCCTGTTCGCAATTTTATTACTTCAGTTAAAAAAACGCGTTAAACAGCAGGGTTTAGCGAGTATTGACTATATAAAGAATATTGCTTCAGGCAACGAATCCGTTGCAAGTGAATTAGTGACTAGAGAAGATAAGCAAATTGCTGAAATAGTGTTGAATACTGTGCATCCCTCTCATAGCGAAGCTGATTACCAAGTATTACTTGCTCAATTACGTTCGTTGGAGCAAGTTATTTTTGAGCATGCGCAATTGGCCTTTTATGTTTTAAATGAAGAAAAGAACGCTCATGCTAACGCGTTAGCTAAACAATTAATTTTCTCCGAACAAAGCAAACACAACAAACAAAACAAACAAGGCAAACAAAGCTGGCAACAAGCTTTTGCTTATTCATCATTGAAAACCCTTATAAAAACCGCGCGAATCGCTGAACGAGATAATGTGGTTGGGCAATGTGATGTTTATACTCGATTTAATCAATTACTCACGATAACAATTGTTCACCATAATAGTACGTGGCAAGGCACGGTAAGAAGTAATGCTCAACAGGCAAAACTTGTTGATGAACTTGACCGATTGAAACAGCAACTTGCTATACAAGATGAGAAATATCAACACGTATTGCGCATTCATACGGAGAAACTTGATAACATGCTGATCCGCACTATGCTACAAAGCCAGAGTGTTTCTATAGGATCGGGTGTTACTTCCCTGCAAGTTTATCGTCAATTAACGAGAATTTTACAATGGAATCGTCAATTACAAATAAACATCGAATTGCAACGAGTTGAACAAAGAAAAACTTTAGTAGATGTAGATACTCGAAATGAATTAATGGCAATTTGTCAAAATGTCATGATTGAAGCGAATCAACAACGCAATACAGTGCAATTAGCCGTTGATAATCGGGTATTGTCGCGCGCAAAAGTCAACGTAAGTTTATTTCATCAAACCTTGGAAAGCTTGGCGAATTTATGCTTATTAGAGCAATTTAATGCTACCTTACTACTGAATGCGGAAATCGCCGATAAAAACTCAGGTCAACAAATTATTCGCTTCACTTTTAATGTCCTTGTTCAAAAACCAAAAGCGACATTGCCTGAATTAATTGCCGCTTTGATTGAATATGAGGGACAAGAAAATACCATACAGAAAGTACAATATTTACACACGTTGTTAACGGCATCGTATAGTAAAAATTTACAGGCGAATGCCACTGAGAAAGGCTTTCAGTTATCCGTTGATATGCCGATGGCTTTTGTTGAAAATGACGCGAATAAAGATACTCATATTCATGAAGTTGAGTTAATAGATAAAGCATTGATTGTAGTTGGTGAACGGAATGCGTTTACTAAAAGTATCGAAACTCACGTTAAAACAGCGCAAGGACGAGTTGAAAGTATTGAACAAGTAGAACATTTAGTGAAACAATTAAATGTTAAACACCTTACTTCTAATAAAGTTAGTGCCGTTATTATTACGGGGCAAGTTTTTAAAAATGAAGGCCATGTCATTACCCAGCATTTATCTACTTTGCCCAAACCTTTAACACCTAAGTTAATTGTGTTGCAGTCACCTTTTACTCATGCTTTACATCATGAAGGTTTTTATGAAAAGGCTGACGCCCCTTGTGAAGTTAATGCTTTAATTAAATACTTGGCCGAATTTATTCAATCAAAACGTGTCGATAATTTAATCATCCCAGCTGAAATTTTCAATCAATACCGTTTCTGCTCTACACAGGTTGAAGTTTTGCTTGGTGTTGAATCGGTTGATAAATATCAATTTTTGTCGCGATTACTCCATTGGCTCGGTTTCCAAGTCCGGATTGTATGTCATGCAGATACTATGCTTGAACAATGGCAAACAGGTCGCTATCTGGTGTTGTTAACAGAATTTAAGCATTCACCCTTTGTGCAAATGAAGGTAGGTAAAAATGTCAGTCGTGGTGTTTTTTCATTAGGCGAATCACCCTTGAAAAAAGCTACTAAACAAGAGTTGCTTGTAACGAAATCTTGGTCTCAAGCACAGGTTAAAAATGTGTTAGATGTTCAGCAGTTAGTGAAATTATTTTCGCCTTGGTTGAAAGAAAAACAATTAGCGCTTTCAACCGAACAGAAAACAAAAATAAGTAAAAAAGTTACTGCACACGTGACAAGTCATAAAGCAACTAACCTACCGACAGCAAAGGATAAAAAAGTTGCTAATGATGCCGATATATCGCGTATCGATAATTTATTATCAGTAAAAGAAGGTGAAGTGGAGCAGGCGTTTGATTTAAATCTTTATGCTTTGAATCAAGGCTCGCCAGAATTGGCTGTTTTTATGCTCGATGAGTATATGGCTGATATCAATGAAGCCATTGCCGAAATTTGCAAGGCAATAGATGATAAAGCGTTCGAGAGTGCATTATTACATACTGCGGAAATAGAAAAAGTAACCACCATCCTGGCAGCAAAAAATCTCAATGAAAGCGCGAAAGCACTTACTCTAGCGTTAAATAAAAAAGCACTTCCTGAAGTAAATGCTAAACTGAAACTATTAACTCAACAATATCAAACGTTAACTGAGTTCGTGCAAAACATTTAGTGGTTCTTGATTATGAATACTGGTAAAAAAAATATCACGACAAGTCCTTGTGTTCGCAATTGTTGCTTGAATGACAAAGATGTGTGTTTGGGGTGTTTTCGCCATATAAATGAAATAATAGGTTGGCAATCGTTTACCGAACAAGAAAAACTCGCTATTTTGGTAAGCTGTACAAATAGGAAGATAGATCACGAAAGCCGTATGTCGTGATCATCGTGTATATAATAAGAAATAATGTGGATTCGTTTTAATGGAAGCAGCGGTAAAAAATTTTTTCAATGATTATAGTAATTTAAACGTACTTGTCATTGATGATAATACCTTAGTGCACGACACAATGAAAAGAGCACTTTATGATATTGGTATTCGAGAAGTGCGATGTGCGCAAAATGCTTATTTTGGTATTAAATTATGCGGTGAAATGAAATTTCATGTCATTGTTTGTTCTTTTAATGTTGAAAGCGATAAAGACGGTTTTCATCTATTGGAAGAGCTTAAATTTAAAGGCTATGTGACGAAAAGCACTGTGCTAATTTTTTTGAGTACGGAAACCAATGAATCTTTAGTTAATTCTATTATTGAGCTGCAACCTGATGACTTTTGGGTAAAGCCGCTTCAACCTAAAAAAGTACAAGATCGGCTAAAACAAACGCTAAAAATTAAAAATAAGTTGTTCAACTTATATCACTCTATTGATGCGCGTGAATTTTCTAAAGTGATTTATTATGCTGATCGGCATTTATTAAACAAAGAACTTGTTCCATTACATGCCAATATTCTTCGCATGAAAGGTGAAGCGCTGTTAAATTTACTTGAATTTAAAGAAGCCGAAGTATTTTTTAAAGGTTTATTAGCGACTTATAAACACGCATGGGTATATATCGGCTATGTTAAATCATTACTTAAACAAGGTCGCATTGAAGAAATTCATGATATGTTAACCACTTTATCTAATAAGCCGGAAACACGTTTTGCAACACATGATATGCTTGCGCAATATCATATTGAACATGAAAAATATGATTTAGCTTATGAAGAAATTAGAAAAGCCGCCACCTTATCGCCCCGAAATATTGAGCGGAATAAAAAATCATGGGATTTAGCACGATTAAACCATGATCATTATGGTCAATACGAAGCAACAAGAAATATTGCAAAAAATGCGAAAAACTCTATTCATGACTCACCTGAAATCATTTTAAATGTTATTCGTTCAGGCATCGATTTAGCTTGTACAATTACTGATGGCAGTGCGGAAGCTTTATTAAAACAGTCAGAAAATTACATTAAACAATTAGAGCGTGATTATGATGATGCTCATTTGTTTAAAGAGCAAATTACCGTGACCCGAGCAAGAATATTAAATGCGCAAGATGAAGCAGAAAAAGCTAAACGCTTAGTTGAGAATCAGGTTTCTATCCGTCCAACGGCTTTAATAGAAGATAACTTAGATAAAGTAAAAGTCTATCATGAGCTCGGCATGCGTGAAGAAGCAATGCTGTTATTAGAATCGATAAAAAATCAAATTTCAGGTGAGTCGCTTACCAGCCAGGTGGTGAATAAATATGTTGAGCAAGAAACACAAGAGCGAGCTGACATTCATTTTACTCCGAAACAGTTACACGATATGGCTGTGGAACATTATCAGAAAAAACGATATAAACCGGCATTAGAAGCCGTTATTCAAGCAATCCAACTTGCTCCTAGCAGTATTAAATTTTCGATTAGCTTACTTAAAATTCTTACTACCATGAAAGAAGAAGATAATCTTGAGGAGCAATATTTAGAATATGCCGATGCGGCGCTTACTTTATTTGACCAGTCAAGATTAGAAGGAAAAACGGCGGAAGCGGTTGAACAAGTTAAAGAAAAGTGGCTAAGTTTTTTTAGAAACTAATGCTATATACACGCTTTTTAGCAGGGTAATAATTTTATGCGTCTCTTGGTAAGCCTTTTTCTATAGAGCGTATTAATCGCCCGGACAGCCTTTCGTTTTCGGTGACAAAAGGGAGGTTTTTTTGCTGTGCTTGCTGCTTATGCTTTTGTTGTCTCAGCGCCCAGTTAATATGCTCAGCGACCATGACGGTAGCTGATGCTAGTTTGTCTTCTAGCTTACGGATAATTTCTGGGTGATAATCTGCATTTCCAAGACCTACTGCAATATTTCGTTGCCAACATTCAAACCCTATTCGTCTAATCGCGGAGCCTTGGGTTTTCGCTAAAAAGGTTTCTTCATCCCATGAAAACAGGGCTAATAAATCAGTATTATCTAAATTTTCTCTTGGCTGAAAATCATCTTGAGTTGTAAGTTGAGCAAATTTATTCCAAGGGCAGATTAATTGACAATCATCACACCCATAAACTCTATTACCTATGGCTTTTCGGTATTGCTCTGGGATCGATTCACGTAGCTCAATTGTTAAATAAGAAATGCATTTACGCGCGTCAACAACATAAGGCTCGACAATCGCTTGTGTAGGACAAATTTTAATGCAGGAGACACAACTTCCACATTGGTTTTCGCTTTTTGTCGTTACCGGTAAAGGAATATCTACTAACAACTCGCCGAGAAAAAACCAAGACCCTGCTTGTTCATTAATCAGTAAAGAGTGTTTACCTACCCAACCTAATCCAGCTTTTTCAGCTAATGGGCGCTCAAGAATAGGAGCTGAATCGACAAAGGGACGGAAATTAAATTGTTGGCAATACTGTTCAATTTTTTCACCGAGTTGCTTCAAACGTTTTCTCATTAATTTATGATAATCACGTCCTAAGGCATAACGGCTAATATAGGCTTTGTTTTTATTTTTTAAAATTTGCGCAAATTTTGCGTCACTTGGTAAATAATCCATTCGGGCACTGATGACACGAATGGTATTGGGCACTAGCTTATCAGCTCTGGCACGCATTAAACCATGTTTGGCCATATAATCCATATCACCGTGATAATTCTTGGCTAACCAGGTTGTTAATGCTTTTTCATGGGAGGATAAATCGATATCACTAAAGCCCACTTGAGAAAAACCAAGTTCTTTTCCCCAAAGCTTGATTTTTTGCGTTAATTCTTGATAGTTGATAGTGGCAGCCGTCATCAATAGTGAGTGTAAAATGTTAGTGAAAACCTTGGCAGAAAGTTTACCACAAAGAGCGTATACCGCGACACAAGTACTAGACAATGAAGCTGAAATATCGTTAAGCCAGCAGATTGCTTTGGTTGCTCTCATGGAAAGAGCGGGGCATGCGTGTTTTCGGTTTATGCAAGAAAATTATCCGCATGTTAGTAAGATTTTCGTCCTCTGTGGTAAAGGAAATAATGGTGGTGATGGTTTTGTGATTGCTCGACTGGCCCAAGAGTTGGGAATTCATGCGACTGTTTACTTAACTACAGATAAAGACAGTTTAGTGGCGGAGTCAAAAGCTGCGTTTGATCTGTTACTCAACACCAATGCGACTATTATTTTTCAAAGCGAACTTCAATTAACCACTCGGTTTTTACAAGAAAATGATTTTGATTTGGTTGTCGATGCTTTATTTGGGATAGGCTTTAAAGGAAAGTTACCTCCGCACTATATCGACATAATTCATGCCGTAAATGCTTATCAAGCAACCGTGATCAGTGTTGATATTCCATCGGGTGTTGATGCCACTACCGGCTATGTAGCAACAACGGCAATGATTGCCGACGTTACTGTCACTTTTATCGTCTGCAAACAAGGGCTATTAACAGGAATGGCTGCTCAATATGTTGGGCAATTATATTTAGCTGATTTAGGGATTGGAGCACAGTTTCAACAAGCAGTAGATTCTTCAGTTGAGATACAAGGACAGAATAATATTCCAGAAAAACCACAACGACATGCCTCGTCTCATAAAGGAGATATTGGCTTGTTATTAACGGTGGGCGGCAATAAAGGAATGCCTGGGGCTATCCGTCTATCAAGTGAGTCTGCACTTCGCTCAGGCGCGGCATTAGTTGCTGTTTGTTGTCATCAAGAGAATTATTCTATCGTGCTTAATGGCCGTCCTGAATTAATGTTGGCACCTGATGACAGCGATCAATTAATAAAGAGTCAGTTTTATCAAAAAGCCAAGGTGTTGTTATGTGGCCCTGGATTAGGAAATAATACTTGGTCCGTCGCATTATTTAATCAAGTGATGGCAAGTGAAAAAAATTGTGTTATTGACGCTGACGCTTTGCATTTATTAGCGAAAAACTTTCAATACAAAGATGATTGGGTATTAACGCCGCACCCAGGAGAAGCTGCGGCGTTATTACAGTGCACTGTAGCCGATATTGAAAAAGATCGATTTAAAGCCGTTAGAAACATTTCGCAACAATATGGTGGTATTTGTATTTTAAAAGGGGCTGGTAGCTTAATTTCTGATGGAAAAACTGTTTGGATAAATACCAGTGGCAACTCTGGAATGGCTACTGGTGGCATGGGAGATGTTTTATCAGGTATAATCTCGGCGTTAATCATGCAATCATTAACTCCTGTAGATGCGGCACGCTTGGCGGTATTTATTCATGGTCGTTCTGCAGATATTATTGCAACTAAACAAGGTAAAATAGGTCTACTTGCAAGTGACTTATTTCCTGAGATTCAACTACTTATCAATTAAGGTACTTTTTCATTTTCATGAATAATAATCTAACCACTCACCGTTGTAGTTTTTCACTCGTTGATGAACAGGCAACCGTGGCTATGGGAAAACAAATCGCAAAAATTGTGAAAAGCGAACTTAATCAAGGGATTGTGGTCTATTTAAATGGTGATTTAGGCGCAGGAAAAACCACGATAACTCGTGGCTTTGTTCAAGGTATGGGGCATGTTGGCCATGTAAAAAGCCCTACTTATACCTTAGTTGAGCCCTACGATTTAGTAAACTGGCAAGTTTATCACTTTGATCTTTATCGACTTGCAGATCCTGAAGAACTAGAGTTTATGGGAATTCGTGATTATTTTAATGAAAATTGTTGTTGTTTTATTGAATGGCCAGAAAAAGGCAATGGTCTATTGGCTAATGCGGATATTACCATTAATATGGCCTATCAAGGTGAGCAAAGATTAGTTGAATTTCAATCGCATAATACGCTAGGTAAAAACCTGCTATTAGCGCTTGAGCGTTCAAACATTGATTCGATTGAATAAGAGGTTAAACCAAATGACGCGTGGCGTTATAAGTCGATATTTAAGTGCGTTAATTTTTCTTTACTTGGTTTTGGGAAAATCGATTTATGCTGCGCCAGCTAATAATAGTATTGATGGTATTCGTGTATGGCCAGCACCAGAAAACACCCGTTTAGTCTTTGATTTAAAGAAAACACCCGATTACAGTTACTTCAGCTTGTCAAATCCCCAACGCCTTGTGATTGACTTTCAAGCCACTCAAAATTTAGTCAATCTTCAAGCGCTGGCTAAAAATGATAAAAGAATTACCACCATTCGTACTTCAAAAGCCAAAAATAAAACCTCGACACGGTTAGTTTTAGAATTGCGGGATAAATATAACCTCAATGTTTTTCCACTCGCACCAGCAGGGCAATATGGTAATCGTTTAGTGATTGATTTATTTGATCAAGACCGTGTAACTCAAAGTGTTCAAACAGCTAAAAAAAATGATAAACGCGACATTGTTGTTGCCATAGTTGCTGGTCATGGTGGTGAAGACCCTGGCTCTATTGGCGCAAAAGGTACCTATGAAAAACATGTCACGTTGAACATTGCGAAAAAATTAGCGGCCTTAATCGATAAACAAAAAGGCTTAAAATCAGCGATGATCAGAACCGGTGATTATTATGTAAACCATAATCGCAAAACTACCTTAGCAAGAAAGCATAAAGCGGATTTATTAATTTCAATACACGCGGATGCTTTTACCTCATCAAAGCCGCATGGGGCATCGGTTTTAGTTCAGTCGACGAGACGGGCAAACTCTGAATTTACCCGTTGGATAGCAAATCGTCAGAAAGAGTCAGAGCTATTAGGCGGTGCAGGCGATACTATTAAAAAGACAAAAGACAAAAATTTAGCAATTACTTTAGCGGACATGAAAAAAGAATATACCATGGCGAGTAGTTACGAATTTGCCGAACATGTAATCTCGCAATTGAAAAAGGTAACTAAACTTCATAAGAAAAAGCCAGAAGGTTTGAGTTTAGCGGTTTTAAAATCTTCAGATATTCCATCGGTGTTAATTGAAACGGGTTTTATTTCCAATCCTCGAGAAGAGAAAAACTTAAACTCTTCGGCACATCAACAAAAACTAGCCAACGCTATTTTTAATTCAGTCGATAATTATTTTGCTAACAATGCTCCCGACGGTACTTACTACGCGTCAGTTAGCTATAAAAAACATAAAGTTTCGCGCGGCGAGTCGCTTTCGGTAGTAGCGCATCGTTATAATGTGACGGTAGGTAAATTAAAGGCCGTCAATAATTTAAACTCTAATGTCGTTCGAATTGGACAAACATTGAAAATTCCTCGTGCAGACTAAGGTCTTATTAAGCTTGTTATGACCATTGAAATCCTCCCCGCTCAGCTTGCGAACCAAATTGCCGCAGGTGAAGTTGTTGAACGTCCCGCATCTGTTGTTAAAGAACTGGTTGAAAATAGTTTAGATGCTGGTGCAACTTCGATAAAAATTGATATCGAAAAAGGCGGTGCAAAACGTATTCGAATTAGTGATAACGGTAAAGGCATCGTTAAAGACGAATTAATTTTAGCTCTCAGTCGCCATGCAACGAGTAAAATTAAGAACCTTAATGATTTAGAAGGCATTAATTCATTAGGTTTTCGCGGTGAAGCATTAGCGAGTATTAGTTCAGTTGCACGATTAACGTTAACATCAAAACCACATGAGCAAGACAGTGCCTGGCAAGCGTGTGCACAAGGTCGAGATATGGATGTGGCAATTAATCCTGCCGCACATTCAGACGGCACAACCATAGATGTTTTGGATTTGTTTTTTAATACGCCAGCCCGACGAAAGTTTATGCGTACTGAAAAAACCGAATTTTCTCATATTGAAGAAGTGATTAAACGTATTGCGTTAGCACGGTTTGATGTCGCATTTACTTTAACTCATAACCAGAAAGTCGTACGACAATATCGGTTAGCGACAACGGCAAGTCAGCAAGCAAAACGAGTTGCACAAGTTTGTGGTCAAGCCTTTATCGATAATGCCTTACAGGTTGATTGCCAGCACGATGGGTTAAGCTTAACCGGCTGGATTGCTAATCCACAATTCAATCGCAAGCAAAATGATTTGTGCTATAGCTATGTCAATGGTCGTATGATGAGAGATAAACTGATAAATCATGCGATTCGTCAGTCCTATCATGACATGTTACCAGACAACACTTATCCCGCTTTTGTTTTATTTTTAACGCTTGATGTGCGTGATGTGGATGTTAATGTTCATCCAGCAAAGCACGAGGTGAGGTTTCATCAAGGACGATATGTACATGATTTTATTTATTCTGTTTGTCATCAAGCTTTAATGAATGCACTGCAGCTCCCTCAATATGAACACGAAGGGACTGATGAGGCGGAAAACTGTCATGGATATTCGTTATCACAAAGTGCTGAGCAGCACGTCCCTCCCGTTGAATATTTGCATAATCAGCATAATGCAGCCGTCAATACTGCTAGTGAGCAAGTACAAGAGTATGTAAAACCATTAGCGTATCAAGGCAATGGCAATCGGCCATCATCTAATCAATACTCGTCTCATATAACATCGCCAGCAGCATATAAAGGGAAAGCGCAAAATCTTGAATTGGCCAGCCAAGCCTATCAGCGGTTAATGCAGCCTTTAGCTGAACAAGAGGCAAAAAACAGCGAACATCAAGATAACTCTGTTTTGCCGAAAATAGCTTTACAGTTTGTCGCACCAAGTTTTGCTCTTTATGTTGCAGAAGGAACACCTCGATTACTTTCGCTAGAAAAGCTAGCGGCGAGAATTAATTTACTGAATATTACTAAACAATGGCCTCAAGGATTAACAAGTCAGCCCTTGTTGTTACCCATTAAGTTGAACTTATCAAAAGCGGAAATTGATTTTATTGAAAGTCATAACGACATGTTTAATGCCTTTGGTATGGTAATTCATCGACTTGGACAAAACGCTATTCAAATTAGACAATATCCGGCTATGCTTCGTGAAAAAGATGTCAGTCAAAGTTTTTCGTTGTTTATAAAGCATTTATTTATGGTGGATAAACAGGAATTAGCTTCTGTTGAAGTATGGCAGAATAGTTTTATCCAATTATTGACCTGTGAGTCGTTTGACGAAAATAGCCTACAAGCACTTTACCTTCAGCTTACTCATTTGTGCCCACAAACAATTAATCAAGAATTGGCCTTGAATTCAACAACAATCGACCTTACATCATCAATAGAAAAGTTGAAGTGATTAACTATGTCATCTTTAGAGAGTAACAAAGCGACAGAAATGGCCAAGCAACCACCGGTTATTTGTTTAATGGGCCCAACGGCATCTGGCAAAACAGCTTTAGCGTTTGAGCTTTTTGAACAGCTACCTTGCGACATTATTAGTGTTGATTCTGCGCTTGTTTATCGTGATATGGACATAGGTACGGCTAAGCCAACGACTGAGGAATTAGCAAAGTACCCGCATCGTTTAATTAATATTCGAGATGCGAGCGAAAGTTATTCAGCGGCTGACTTTTGTCAAGATGCGTTGAGAGAAATCGCTGAAATTAGAGCCAAAGGTCGTATTCCATTATTGGTTGGCGGCACTATGATGTACTTTAAAAGCTTAATTGAAGGTATATCGCCACTGCCACAAGCAGATAATGAGATCAGGAAAGGGATTGAGGCAGAAGCAAAGGCAACGAGTTGGCATGCTGTTCATCAAACTTTAGCCGAGGTTGATCCTGAAGCTGGACAAAGAATTCACCCTAATGATCCGCAAAGAATCACTCGGGCGTTAGAAGTTTATCGAATAACTGGTAACACTTTGTCACAATTAACGGCGATAAAAGGTGAGAAACTCTTGGGTGATGTTTTACAATTCGCTATTGCACCAAAAGAGCGAAGTGTTTTACATGACCGCATTGCTTTACGATATGAGCAAATGATTGCTCAAGGTTTTGAGCAAGAGGTCGTTAAACTAATAGCAAGGCAAGATTTACATGAAAATCTGCCTTCAATTCGTTGTGTAGGCTATCGTCAAATGTGGCAACATCTTCATGGTGAGTTTGATCATGATGAAATGATATTTAAAGGGATTTGTGCTACCAGACAATTAGCGAAAAGGCAGCTAACTTGGTTAAGAAATTGGCCAAATTTGCAATGGCTTAATATGGAAAGTAAAGATAATTTACAACAAATTTTGACAGCAGTAAGCAAACTTTAAACATTGATGTATAATTAGATTTATTAGATAGTTAATTGAATACAATTATAAAATAAAGCAGCAATGATTTACTTAATATTCACTAACAATAAAAAAGGGGCCAAATAATGGCAAAGGGGCAATCTTTACAAGACCCATTTTTGAATGCTTTACGTCGTGATCGCATTCCAGTAGCAATATACTTAGTTAATGGCATTAAACTACAAGGACAAGTAGAGTCATTTGATCAATTCGTTATTTTGTTAAAAAATACCGTCAGTCAAATGGTTTATAAACATGCTATTTCTACGGTTGTACCTGCACGTGCAGTGAATACAGCTCCACAACCACCTCAAGCAGGTTTTAACCAATCAATGGATTCTCAAGAGTAATGTTCTTAACTGGTATTGTTAGGATTTGCTCATTTGTTTGATAGGTACCAAGCAGGTGAGCAAGCGATACTTGTTCATTTAGATTTTCCAGATGAAAATGCACGCGAAGATTTACAAGAATTTGAAATGCTTGTAGATTCTGCGGGTATTGAATCTTTATCTGTGATCACAGGTAAACGCAACACACCGCACAGTAAATTCTTTGTCGGAAGTGGAAAAGCACAAGAAATCGCTGATGAAGTTAAGTTACTTGATGCGAATGTGATTTTATTCAATCACAGTTTATCTCCTTCACAAGAAAAAAATATTGAAGCACTTTGTGAGTGTCGTGTCGTTGATCGCACGACATTGATATTAGATATTTTTGCGCAGCGTGCGCGTACACATGAAGGTAAATTACAAGTAGAATTAGCGCAATTACGCCATATTAGTACTCGCCTTATTCGCGGCTGGACGCATCTTGAAAGACAAAAAGGTGGTATAGGTCTTAGAGGACCGGGTGAAACACAACTTGAAACCGATAGACGGTTACTGCGTGAGCGTATGGTGAATATTCGTAAACGTTTAGAAAAAGTTGAAAAGCAACGCCAACAAGGCCGAAGAGCGCGTGAAAGAGCAGAGTTACCGACCATTTCGTTAGTCGGTTATACCAATGCGGGAAAATCAACTTTATTTAATTGTATAACCAAAGCAAAAGTTTATGCGGCTGATCAATTGTTTGCGACGCTTGACCCAACATTAAGACGGATTGAAGTTGAAGACGTAGGACGGGCAATTTTAGCCGATACAGTTGGTTTTATTCGTCATTTGCCCCATGACTTAGTAGCGGCTTTTAAAGCAACATTAACTGAAACTCGAGAAGCAGAATTATTATTACATGTTATTGATATTGCTGATGAACGACGTAGTGAAAATATTGAGCAAGTCCAAGAGGTGTTGAAAGAAATTGATGCGGGTGATGTTCCTCAATTACTGATTTGCAATAAAATTGATAAATTAGAGGATATTGAACCACGTATTGACCGTGATGAAACAGGCTTGCCAATTAGGGTGTGGCTGTCAGCACAACAAGGTATTGGAATTGAGTTGTTATTTGTAGCGCTAGCCGAACGACTAGGCAAACAAATTGTAAAACATAGCTTAAAGATCCCACCTCAATATGGAAAATTTAGAGGGACATTTTATCAATTAAATTGTATTGCTGATGAGCAGTATGATGAACAAGGCAATTGCCTTTTAAAGGTAAAACTTCCCGCGAGAGAGTGGAATCGTTTAGTAAAAAAAGATGAAGCGGTAATTGAAAGCTTTATCGAAAGTTAACAGACTGATATATTAGGCTCAAAATTATTTTTGACTTATTATGTCAATTTCTACATTTTAGATTAGATAGCGGAGAGCAGCATGGCTTGGAATGAACCGGGGAAAGACGATAAAGATCCCTGGAAAAATAAAGGTGGCAAAAATCAAGGTCCACCAGACTTAGATGATTTATTAAAAGATTTAGGCAACAAAGTTGGCGGAATTTTTGGTGGTAAGTCTTCTGGCGGCGGCTCAGGAAAAAGCTTTTCTTCTGTAGGTATTGGCTTAGCGTTAATTGTTGCTGTGCTAGTTTACGCATTCAGTGGCTTTTACACGATAAAAGAAGCTGAGCAAGGCATAGTGTTACGTTTTGGTCAATATTCAGGCACGGTAGAGCCGGGTTTACGTTGGAAATGGACCTTTATCGATCGCATTATCCCTGTTGATATTCAAACCACACGCGATTTACCTGCAGCAGGTTTTATGCTGACACGAGATGAGAATGTTGTGCGCGTTGAAATGCAGATCCAATATCGTGTTGTTGACCCTCGAAATTATGTTTTTAGTGTGACTAATGCTGATGATAGTTTAAGTCAGTCGCTTGATAGTGCGTTACGTTATGTTGTTGGTCACGCAAAAATGGATGATATTTTAACCAGTGGTCGTGAACAAGTTAGACAAGATGTTTGGGCTGAGCTAAACGATATCATCGAGCCTTATAATCTTGGGTTAATAGTTGTTGATGTTAACTTTAAAGATGCTCGTCCTCCTGAAGAAGTGAAAGACGCATTTGATGATGCGATAGCTGCGCAAGAAGATGAAGTACGCTTTTTACGTGAAGCTGAAGCATATGCCAAAGGTATTGAACCTAGAGCGCGTGGCCGTGTTAAGCGTATGGAGCAAGAAGCTATTGCGTATAGAGAGCAAACTGTTTTAGATGCGCAAGGTGAAGTGGCTAAATTTGAAAAGCTTTTACCTGAGTATCAAGCCGCGCCAGAAGTTACTCGTCAACGCTTGTATTTAGCTACCATGGAAAAAGTGTATAGCAACACGAGTAAAGTGATGGTTGATGTCGATGGCGGTAATAATATGATGTATTTACCACTTGATAAAATTATGCAACAACAGAATCAAACTAATAGAATAATTCCTAATGCTTCACAAAGTGTGAACACATCAGGTAATACAGTTAATTCAGCACCTTCAAGCTCAGGTCGTTCAGACCGTTTTAATAACGGGAGAAATTAAGCAATGAAAAACTTTATGATTGCGATAATCGCTGCTTTATTTGTCTTAGTTGTTTCATCAGTGTTTGTTGTTTTTGAAGGTCAACGCGGCATAGTATTTCAATTCTCGAAAATTAAACGAGATGCAGAAACTGGTAACATGATCGTTTTTGAACCAGGATTACAGTTTAAAATACCGTTTATTGAAAATGTTAAAAAAATTGATGCACGTATTCAAACATTAGATGAAGCGCCAGATCGTTTTGTAACTTCTGAGAAAAAAGATTTAATGGTCGACTCTTTTGTTAAATGGCGCATTGTTGATTTTTCTACCTATTATTTACGTACGTCAGGCTCCATTGAAAATGCACGTGCATTATTGAAGCAAAAAGTGAATAACGGTTTAAGAACGGAATTTGGTACTCGAACGATTAAAGAAATTGTTTCTGGTGATCGTGATGATATCATGGCAAAAGCGCTAGAAAGCGCAGCAAGTAGTCGTGAAGATTTAGGTATTGAAGTGATTGATGTGCGTATTAAAGCGATTAATTTACCAACAGAAGTTAGTGCTTCTATTTATGACCGTATGCGTGCTGAACGAACTGCTGTAGCAAAAGAGCACAGATCTAAAGGTCAAGAACAGTCTGAAATTATTCGTGCAACCATTGATGCGAAAGTAACGGTTATGTTAGCAACAGCACAAAAAGAAGCATTTGAAATTCGTGGTGAAGGCGATGCCTTAGCAGCAAAAGTGTATGCTGACACGTATAAGAAAGATGCTGAGTTCTTTAGCTTTTATCGAAGTCTTGAGGCTTATGAAAAAAGCTTTAGCAGCAAAAATGATATTTTGGTTGTTAAACCAGATAACGACTTCTTTCACTATTTAAAAAATAGTGCCAAAGTAAAAGAATAATCGTGATGATTTAAAAACAGAAAACCATGACATTGTCATGGTTTTTTTATGTCAGTAATTCAAGACTAAGGAGCCATAGATGACTATCGAATTATTAGTCACAGCATTAGCGATAGCATTGATTATAGAAGGATTGATTCCGGCATTATTTCCAAATAAATGGCGCGCCTATGTATTAAAATTAGCTGAAGAAACTCCACAATCGATTCGATCAATAGGGATCACAATCATAGTAATTGGATTGATAATTCTTTGGTTACTACATTAACATTTAATGAATGCGATAATTATAATCTAATGCTGTTTAACTAAGTTATTCTCTTTATTTGATATTTTCAAATCGTATTAAAATCCAACAAGAATAGCTTGGACTCATTATTATAATTTGATAGAATCCCCGCCTAATTTTCTTACCAATATGTGAACATGGGTAAAAACGTCGTAGTTCTTGGCACCCAATGGGGTGACGAAGGCAAAGGTAAAGTAGTCGACTTACTGACTGATACAGCTAAGTACGTAGTACGCTATCAAGGTGGCCATAACGCCGGTCATACACTTGTTATTAACGGTGAAAAAACTGTTTTACATCTAATACCGTCAGGAGTGTTACGTGAGAACGTAAAATGCTTAATTGGTAATGGTGTTGTACTTTGTCCGAAAGCATTAATGACTGAAATGAAAATGTTGGAAGAGCGTGGTGTTCCCGTTCGCGAACGTTTGTTGATCAGTGATGCTTGTCCATTAATTCTTCCTTATCATAATGCGCTTGATGCAGCTCGTGAAGCTGCACGTGGTAGCAAGGCTATCGGTACGACCGGTCGTGGTATTGGTCCCGCTTATGAAGATAAAGTTGCTCGTCGTGGTTTACGTGTTGGCGACTTATTTAATGCAGAAACATTTGCGTCAAAATTAAAAGAAATTATGGAATACCATAACTTTGCTTTAGTGAACTATTACAAAGCAGAGCCAGTTAATTATGAACAAGTGCTTGCTGATGTATTAGCGGTACGCGAAGTGATTATTAGTATGGTTGCTGACATTGCGGAATTGCTTGATCAAGCTCGTATTGCTGGCGAAAAAATTATGTTTGAAGGTGCGCAAGGTACGTTACTTGATATCGACCACGGTACTTACCCTTATGTAACTTCTTCAAATACTACTGCCGGTGGTGTTTCAACAGGTTGTGGATTTGGACCTTGTAATATTGATTACGTATTAGGTATCACCAAAGCTTACACCACTCGTGTTGGCTCTGGCCCATTCCCAACAGAATTAGATGACGAAATTGGTAATCATTTAGGCACAGTTGGCCATGAGTTTGGTGCAACTACAGGTCGTGAACGTCGTTGTGGTTGGTTTGATGCGGTTGCTATGCATCGTGCTACTCAAGTCAACAGCGTGACAGGTTTTTGTTTAACTAAACTTGATGTTTTAGATGGTTTAGAAGAATTGAAAATTTGTACTGGATATCAAACTAAATCAGGTGAAATCATTACTGTTCCGCCAACCGCAGCGGAAGGTTATGAAGAAATCACTCCGGTTTATGAATCTATGCCAGGTTGGTCTGAAAAAACCTACGGTGCAACTTCAATTGAGCAATTACCTGCTAATGCTATTGCCTATATTAAACGTATTGAAGAAGTAACAGGTGTGCCGATTGACCTAATTTCAACAGGCCCAGACCGTAACGAAACTATCATTTTGGTTAATCCATTTAGCGAATAGAGTTTTACGCGTTGATTGTTTTTAAAGGCCACTTTTAAAGTGGCTTTTTTTATATCTTTTTATCGAGCGATATAGCCAATTTGTTGAAAGCAGTAGCCTTGATTACCTGCCGTGAAAATCATTTTATACTCTGACGTTTGTTTGATCATCAAAGTATGAATATCGCTAACGTCAATGAAATAGCGCTAATCCGAGCGGATAAAGCAAAAATCCTCGAAGAAGAAAATGAAAATCTAGTGATATGCCTTGAATGTAATAGTGAATATTTATCCAAGTAATGTGTAATTTCTTATATTAGTGGTAGTGTTTATCTAGGCTATAGAGGTATTACCACATAAATTTAGCTTGAGTTCAGGGTAAATAATGCAATATTATGTAAAAGAAAATGAACTAAAAAAACAATAATCTATAATATATTAATATATAACGCACTGGGACTACCAATAATGACTGATTTACGCCAACAGGCACTTGATTATCACCAATTTCCAACGCCTGGAAAAATAAGTGTAGAACTTACAACGGCTGCCGAAACTAGCCTGGACCTCTCTCTTGCTTATAGCCCTGGAGTCGCAGAGCCTGTAAGAGCAATCGCTGATAACCCAGATGATGTTTATAAATATACTGGTAAAGGCAATACTGTTGCTGTTATTACCAATGGTACCGCGATTTTAGGTTTAGGTAATTTAGGTGGCATGGCATCAAAACCTGTGATGGAAGGTAAAGCATTATTGTTCAAACGTTTTGCCAATATCAATTCATTTGATCTAGAAGTAAAGCATAAAACCGTCGAAGAGTTTGTCTCAACTGTGGCAAACATTGCCGATAGTTTTGGCGGGATAAACCTTGAAGATATCAAAGCGCCAGAGTGTTTTGAAATTGAAAAGGCGTTAATCGAGCGTTGTAAAATCCCGGTTTTTCATGATGATCAGCATGGTACAGCCATTGTTACTGCGGCAGGTATGATCAATGCGCTTGAGATTCAAGGGAAAAACATTAAACATGCAAATATTATTTGTATGGGCGCGGGTGCGGCTGCGATTGCTTGTATGGAGCTTCTTATTAAATGCGGCGCGCAACGTGAAAAAATTTACATGTTAGATACTAAAGGTGTTATCCATACCCGTCGTGATGATTTAAATGAATATAAACGATTATTTGCTAACAATACCGACAAACGTACTTTAGAAGATGTTATTGATGGTGCTGATGTGTTTGTTGGTGTTTCTGGCCCTAATGTTTTATCGGCAGAACATGTGAAATTAATGGCACCTAAACCCGTAATCTTTGCTTGTTCAAATCCAGACCCTGAAATCAAACCTGAATTAGCCCATGCCACGCGTGATGATATCATTATGGCAACGGGTCGTTCTGATTATCCTAACCAAGTGAATAATGTACTTTGTTTCCCGTTTATTTTTCGTGGCGCTTTAGATGTGAGAGCAAGGACTATTAACGACGAAATGAAAGTCGCTTGTGTTCATGCCATTCGTGAATTAGCAAAAGAAGCTGTGCCTCAGGATGTTTTAGATGCCAGTTGTGAAAGTACATTAACCTTTGGTAAGGAATACATTATCCCTAAACCGATGGATTCGCGTTTGTGTGCGAGAGTGGCAAAAGCGGTTGCTCAAGCAGCAGTTGATTCTGGGGTTGCAGCGTTAGAATTACCTGAAGATTATATGAATAGCTAACCGTCCTTAAATGAAAAAGCTCAAATAAATAATGTATTTGAGCTTTTGTTGTTTTATCACGAGTGCTCGTGAGTAATAAATTAGACTAGCGATTAGTCATCTTCTATTTCAAATTGGCTAAAATCTGTGACACCTTGTTCTTCTAGTGCTTTACGAACACTGGCTGGTAGCTTCTCAACATTGTCTTTTGCTAAGTCGATATCATCAGGTAATGGTTGCCCGGTAAAGGCATGTAAAAACGCTTCGCATAATAATTCACTATTGGTTGCATGACGAAGATTATTTACTTGACGTCTTGTACGTTCATCCGTCAATACTTTGAGAACTCTTAAGGGGATAGAAACGGTAATTTTTTTTACTTGTTCACTTTTTTTACCGTGTTCGGCATATGGGTTGATATATTCGCCATTCCACTTTGCCATGAATTACCTCTGGTTACTTTTATTATGAGTTTTATGCTTAATTTACGCTGAAAACAGATAAACTATTCATCTTATAGTTTTAAATAGATTTTACTGGTTGTTACCGTCGAGTCAATAACGAATGTGTAGAAGTTTAGATGTCTAAAGTTCTTGACCCGCCAATTTAAAAGATTTAGACTTTTGGACGTCCAAAAGTCTATTTGGTTTTATTGCAGCAAATATTTCACTGAGAGTCATATGAACGATAAAAAAATTGCAACGATTGCAGTACGAGCAGGTATTAACTCTGACGAGCATCATGGTGCTGTTATTCCTGCTATTCATTTGTCGAGTACCTATGCCCTGAAAGGTTTTAATGAGAAGCGACAGTTTGATTATTCTCGTACGGGTAATCCGACAAGAGCAACATTTGCGCAAGCGATTGCTGAATTAGAACAAGGCAGTGTTGGCATAGTCACCAGCACAGGCATGGCAAGTGTGCATTTGATTTGTCAGCTTTTATCTACAGATGACACTGTGGTGATCCCTCATGATTGTTATGGCGGTAGTTATCGTCTATTTACCCATTTAGCTAAACGTGGACAATTTAATTTAATTGTTGTTGATCAAAATGATGAGCAAGCATTAAACGAAGCGTTACAACAAAAACCTAAATTAGTGTTATTAGAAAGCCCTAGTAATCCTTTATTGCGTTTAGTGGATATTGAAAAAATCACCAAAGCTTGTCATCAAGTTGGCGCATTGGTTGCCGTTGATAACACCTTTTTATCACCGGCATTACAGCAACCATTGTTGTTAGGCGCTGATATTGTTTTCCACTCAACCACCAAATATATCAATGGCCATAGTGATGTCGTTGGTGGCGTGTTAGTCACGAAAGATAAAGCGTTAGGAGAAGAGCTTGCATGGTGGGCTAATTGTATTGGCATTACCGGCTCTCCTTTTGATAGTTACTTGGCGTTACGTGGTCTTAAAACTTTGCCTATTCGTATGAGGCAACATCAAGAAAATGCCAACGCAGTAGCTCAATTTTTAAAAGCCCATGCGGCGGTTAAAGCAGTCTATTATCCAGGTTTTTCCGATCATCCAGGTCATGAAATTGCTAAAAGACAACAATATGATTTTGGTGCCATGATGAGCTTTGAAGTGCAGGGTGGCGAAGAAGCAGTGAAAAAACTGTTTGCTAATTTAACCTTATTTACTTTAGCTCAATCACTTGGCGGCGTTGAAAGTTTAATTAGCCACCCATCAACGATGACACATGCCGGGATGGAACTCGCTGCGCAACTTGAAGCAGGTATTACCCAATCATTAGTCCGTATTTCGGTTGGTATCGAAGACAGTGATGACATTATTGAAGATTTAGCAGCAGGTCTTGCCGCTAGTCAATTGTAGAGCAAAAGTGAAAAGAACATGAAACAGTCTAGTGCAGCAGAAAAGTTAACGGCCGATCAAAACCAATTGGCAAAACATGCAGTTCAAGTGCATAAATTTGGTGGTAGTTCGTTAGCATCAGCTCAATGTATTGTGCGTGTTGTAGATATTATTCGTCAGCATTGTCAATTAAATGATATTGTCGTGGTTTCAGCCAATGGTGGAACAACCGACGCTTTATTTGCGCTATATCATCAAGCTATCTTACAGACTGAAACACTCGAAATTTCGCTGCATGATATCAAGTCAATGCAAGCTCAACTTATCAGCGAACTATTATCGCCAAGTAATGAAAAGCGATTATTAACGCAATTAGACGCAGATTGTGCGCAATTAAAAAAATGGTTAGAAAATTCACCACAGCAACATCAAGCTGATATTTTAGCCTTTGGTGAATTGTGGTCTGCGCGTTTACTTTCCGAAGTATTAAGTGAAAAAGTTTGCCCAAGCGTTATGGTAGATTCCCGCGATTTTCTCGTGATTGATAATGACAAGGCTTGTCAGGTAAATACTCAAGTTAGTAAAACGCAATTATATCAATTAAAACAACGTCATAAATTAGCCGTTATCACGGGTTATATCGCGAAAAATAGTCAAAATGAAACTTGTACCTTAGGCAGAAATGGCAGTGATTATTCTGCCACTATCATGGCATCATTAGTTGGGGCTTTAAATGTCACGTTATGGACTGATGTAGATGGTATTTATAGTGCCGATCCTCGGGTGGTTCCGTCTGCAAGAAAATTACACCGTTTGCCTAATGGTGTCGCTAAAGAATTAGGTAGATTGGGTAATCCGGTATTACACGCAAAAACCCTACAACCCTTGACAGATCATAGTACACATTTACATGTTGCGAGTAGTTTTGACCCATCCATTAGTGGCACTGAAATTGGTAAATTTGGTCAAATTGCTAAGCAAGAATTGTCTGTCACATTTTTAAATGATTTATTGTTGGCACAATCGGATAGTTTTACAGGAAACTTAGGTGAACAAGCCCAACAAGAGTTTTCAGCGGTTTGTGGTGATGATAAAGCCGGTTTTATTGTTATTCATCAAGAACAACAAAAGGCGGTGAGCCAGTGGCTTGCTAGCCACGACACGGAAGTGAAATTTACACCCGCCAGTATTTTAGCGACTGTCGGTCATAAAGTGATTCATCATGGTGACGTGCAAGCGTGGTTTAAACGTTCATTAAGGCACAGTAAAACTTTTGCCAGAGTTAACTCGCCTAATGAACATAGTATCATGGCTGTACTTACGCAAGCTTGTACTACTGAGTTATTAAACAATGTTCATCACGACATGACCAAAGATGCTCGCCATATCGGCCTTGTTGTTGCCGGTTTAGGCAATATAGGAGAACGATTCCTTGAGATGTTGCCGGCACAATTAAGTCGAGTGCCAGCGCTTGAAAATGTGCATTTAGTTGGTTTAGTCTCATCTAAAAAAGCCCTGTTCAATAATGACGGTATTGAGGTTAATCAGGCACTGTCCTTATATCAAAAAGATGCACAACCGATTGATAAATCAGAGCTAATGTCCTGGTTAGCTAATCATCCTTATGATGAATTAGTAGTGGTTGATGTTACACCGAGCGAACAATTTAGTTTGTTATATGAAGACTTTTTTAAGCAAGGTATTCATGTCATCGGGGCAAATAAATGGGCCGCTTCTTCTAGTACGGATAATTATAAGACTCTGCTGGCAAGCGCGGCTAAAAGTAAAAGTTTGTGGTTTGGAAATACGACAGTAGGTGCTGGGTTACCAATAAATTATGCGATTAATGATTTATTAAATAGTGGCGATAATATTACTGAAATATCAGGGATTTTTTCAGGGACGCTCTCATGGATTTTCGAAACCTATGATGGCACGTTACCGTTTTCTAAGTTAATGCTGGATGCACTTTCACAAGGTATTACGGAACCTGATCCTCGTGAAGATTTATCAGGCCGTGATGTACAAAGAAAGTTACTGATTTTGGCGCGAGCCGCGGGTTTTGAACTTTCATTAGCAGATATTGAATGTCAAAACTTAGTACCGGATGCATTGCAAACGTTATCCATTCCGGATTTTCTAGCGGCAGCGGATCAATTAGATTCGTTTTTTTCAGAGCAGCTAAATCAAGCGAAAGAAAAACAATGTTGTATTCGCTACATCGCTCGTTTTTCTGTGTCTGAATCAGGCAAGTTAACGGCGAAAGTAGGTTTAGAAGTATTAAGTAACAATGATGCTTTTGCGAGCTTAACACCGTGCGATAATATCTTTCAAATTAAAAGTGGCTGGTATCAAGAGAATCCGTTAATTATCCGCGGGCCAGGAGCCGGTAGAGATGTTACGGCAAGCGGCATACACTCGGATCTTGTCAATATCTGTCAGCGATTAAATACCCGTCAAAGCCAAGTGAAACTTAAAGGGATTGATTAATATTAGTTCTCTTAATGTGCTTGGCGATTTGAATGAGTCAAATAATTTCTTGTGACTTAGGGTAATTTTAACTAGCATGAATGTTATCTGATCCCAGTTTAGGTAACTGACTGTTATAAACTAAAATTATGCCGAACAACGCTAAAATAGATACTCGTTTTACTACTCAAGTAAAAGTTTTACTCGATAAAATATATGGCCGAAGTATATTAAAAGATTCTCTCCTTGAGCGAGCCATCAGCTTTTTTGAATATCAGCCATATAATGAGAGTAAGCTAGAAAAACTAAAACAGCGCATATATGAGCTTAATACGCAAAAAGATGATGAAAAAGTCAAACTTGAAATAGAGAAGACTGAACGTCAATACCGTGAATTTAAACAAGACCTTAAAGATGAAAGTAATGAAAGGCATAAATATCTTTTAACTATTTGTCAGGAAATCATCACGTTAAGCGAGGGAAATAATCAAGCTGAGAGCAATAAAAAGTCTGCTCAACTTTTGGGTACCATTCAGCTGTTAAGTCCTACCGAAGGCAAGAAAGTCGCCAAGGTAAATGAATGTAACAAGCCTTTATATAAGGCTGTTTTATGCTTACGATTGCTTGACAAACTTTGCATAGATAAGTCGCCCATTGTTAATGAAGAGCAAATTAAGTCCTATCTAAGTGATGAAAATATCGCTCAATTTAGTCAATGGCCAGAAACTGATAGTAAAAGTTATCAAGCATTTGTTGATAACGTAAAAATTTCAATTGTAATGGCGGCGCTTTTACAAGATATCGGTCATTTTCATCAAGATGCTCAACATATCGTGAAAGGAGAGGATGGTACACTTGATCCTCATCGAACGTTACTCGTAGAAGATCGAAAAGCTCTGTTGCAAATTAATTATCGTGAAACGATTCGCTTTTTAGTAGAGGGGCTTGGTACACCAACTTATATCGGTAATTCTAAAGCTGATAGAGATAAATTTTACTTCGCTGAACATAAAAAGTTAGTGTTCATCAAACATTTACTAAAGAGCGCCATTACGCCTAAACAAGGTATTGGAAATATCTTAAAAGTCCCACAAATCTACACTTCGATAATCTTGTCGACTAAATCAAGTTATAACTACAAATTGTTACCAAAGGTCTATCAAGCGCTTAACGCCAATGCTGAAAACGGTATTTGTAGCCAAGACGTTGTTGATGCTTTGCGAACCATTACCGGAGATTATCCTCAAGGCTTCGGCATCACCTATATTCCCATTGGCGTGGAAGGTAAACCGGGTGATCATTATGAATACGCTATTGTTAATAATCTTTATCCGGAAAGCCCCGAAACACCTAGTTGTCGTACAGCAACGAGAAATTTAACTTTTCTTGTCCATGGCCAAGATATTGTTATTACCCTTGATATGAACCTTTATCACACCGAAACCGCGCAAAACTTTGCCAATATTAGTAAAGATAGGTTGAACGAAATATTAGAGTTGCTTGCTTCTAATTATAAAGAACGACAAAACCTCGATTTATTGCCAAGGTGTTGGCATGCAGGTGAGTTTTTCTCGATTAAAAACCATCAAAAATTATGGAATAAGAATACTTAAGTGATGGTGACTTAAAGCGTGTTTATACTTAAAAATGCATAAACAACGCGATGTCTATTTTATAGACAATTTTTCTTGAAAGGAATATGCTGTAGCTTCTCGTAGATAATTGGATGAATCTATATGGGCTCACAGTTTGAAATTGCGTTATCAGTGATTATTGTTTCGATAGTCATGTTTATTGCGTCACTTCTTTTTAAAGATAAAGAAGGCGACAAGCCTGCACGTATTGCCTTTCGTTCGTTTTATTTTTTTACTGTGATATTTTTTGTCGTAATGTCAGCTAATATCCAATCTTCTACGTTATTACTCGATTTTTTTAGTGACGTCTTTTTTGCCTTGTCCGGATTATGTTTAACTATCGGTATATTGTGGCGCTGTCAAAGTAAAATCCCCATTTCATTGGTGTGTAGTTTTGCTGTCATTTATGTCATTTCTGATAAATTTGTCATTGAGTCAAGTGTTCAAGTGGCTTATTTATATAACGTTATCCTTTCACTTGTTTGTGTTTATGCACTATTAAATAGAACGCAAGGAAGTAATGTCGGCGATAAAGGAATGGCACTGGTTATCGCGTTGAACACTTTGTTACTCATCGCAAATTTAGCTAGTTTTACTGGCATCATAAACCATGAATTTTCAACCCAATTCATGGTAACACTTTTCATTTTTGCTCCCGCATATTTAGCAGGATTAACCATTTTTTTATTTTCAAGCTATATGTTAGATGCGCATAAGGCCCTAGAAATAGAAGCGACAACCGATCCATTAACCGAGCTCTATAATCGACGGTTTTTTCTATCTGAATCAAAGCGTATGTTAAAAGCAGCTGAAAGACACAAAGAACCGTTATGCGTGATGATGTGTGATATCGACTATTTTAAACAGGTTAATGATAATTATGGTCATAAAGTGGGCGATAAAGTGTTAAAAGCATTTGCGCATGTCCTGAGTGATTATCTTCGAGGTGGTGATATATTAGCGCGTTATGGTGGGGAAGAGTTTGTCGCTATACTCACTCAAACAGACAAAGTGAAAGCGTTAACCGTTGTTGAGCGGATGCGTGAACAAGTAGAGAAACTATCGTTCGAGACAAATAAAGGCACAATTAATTTAACCGCTAGTTTTGGGATCTGTGAAGTACAAGATTACCATGATATAGAAATGTCGATAAATCATGCTGATAATGCCATGTATGATGCAAAATCGGCGGGGCGAAATGTGGTTAAGCATTATGAAAGTGTGCTGGCTTAACCATCATTTATCATCATTTTAATGGCGACATTAAAAACAATATTGATTGATCATGGCTGCTAGCAGCAAGTTAGTTTTATCTATCTCAGAATAGGCCAAAAATTCATTCGGTTGATGTGCCTGATTTATTGAACCTGGGCCTAGGACAATTGTTTGACAACCTAATTGTTGAATATAAGGTGCTTCAGTTGCGTAGTTAACGGCGCAACATTGATGACCACTTATTTCTTCAGCCAGACTGACGAAGTCACTGGGTTGTTTTTGTTCAAAACTCGGCGAGCTTGGATGTAATTCATCAAAAGAAATTCGATTTGGATATTTTTCTGCTAAAGGCGCTAAAGCCTCTGCAAGTAAATTAATTAATTCAGCATCAGTCATGCCTGGTAGGGATCTCATATCTAAATCAAGTTCACAATGACCACAAATTCTATTCGCGTTATCACCACCCTTAATGGCTCCTAAATTAAGGGTTGGCGCCGTAACATCGAAAGCTTGATTATGATAGTTACTGATGAGCTTTTCTTTTAATGAGATAAGTTCTCCAATGACTAAATACATTATTTCAATGGCATTTACCCCTAAACTAGGTTTACTCGAATGTCCAGATTGGCCTTGAATAGTTATGCGATGAGACATATGCCCTTTATGCATGACTACCGGTACTAAATTTGTTGGTTCGCCAATAATAGCGACATCTGGTTTCATTAATTGTTGTTGAGCGAAAAAACGAGCTCCTGCCATTGTGGTTTCTTCATCAGCAGTGGCAAGAATATATAATGGTTTTTTTAATTTTGACGCGTTCAGGTTTTTACATGCTTGTAAAATAAAGGCAAAGAAGCCTTTCATATCACATGTACCTAAGCCATAAAATTTGTCATCTTTATCGACAACTTTTAATGGGTCTGACTGCCATCTATTTTCATCAAATGGAACCGTATCGCTGTGTCCTGCTAATAAAAGTCCGCCTTCGCCGCTTCCTAACTTCGCTAATAAATTATATTTATTTCGAGTATCGGGTACTTTTTGAATATCAATTGAAAAACCAATTTGTTCAAACCATGTTGCAAGTAGTTGAATAATATCTAAATTTCCTTGGTCCCAACTGGCTTGTGTGGAACTGATGGAAGGGCTTGCAATCAGCTGTTTTAGGGCGTCTGAAAAGTGTGGTAATTGATGCATAAGGGTTCACATTCATAAAAAATAAAATCAGTAGGTAATTATGTTAATTTATTGCATAACTACCCATTAGGTGTTAAATTCTCATTCTAGTGTAGATAACCTAATTTGATAACGCTATGGAAAAATGTTTAATTGATTATTTATTATCGAATAATTTAGAACATAACTGTTATATAGACTCATGTTATTAGGTTTAATAAATCACTTTTTTACTTGGTTAATCATTTCACATAGAAAAAATTAACATGAAAAATTATCATTTTAGCTGATTGAATATAGAACAATTAGCTGAATAAAATTGCAAATAGAGGTTATATGAAAGTCGCGGTTATAGGAGCAAGTGGTTATGTAGGTGCTGAGCTTATCGGTTTATTATCTGCACACGATAAAATATCGCTTGAATATTTAGTTGTTTCTGAAAACAGTAGCTCTGCTGATATGACTTTTTCACAATTGCACCCTCGCTATCTTGGGGTGTGTGATTTACCTCTAGTGTGCTTTTCTCAAGCTTGGTTTGATTCAGCGATTCAAAACATCGATGCGGTATTTTTTGCAACGCCGCATGAATTCAGTGCTGATTGGGCTCAAAGCTTTGTTGATGCTGGTGTTAAAGTATTTGATTTATCTGGTGGTTTTCGTTTAAAGGATAGTCAAGATTACCCGACTTATTATGGCTTTGAACATAAGCACTTAACCGCATTATCGCAAGCAAAGTACGGTTTAGCTGAGTGGGAAAGCGAAAACATTGCCACTACTCAATTAGTCGCGGTTCCTGGTTGTTACCCTACCGCAAGTTTATTATCACTGAAGCCGTTAACAGCAAATCAATTACACCTTGAAAATTCATTGATCGTGGTAAATGGTATAAGTGGTGTTAGTGGTGCGGGTAGAAAAGCTTCATTAGCTACCAGTTTTTATGAGGTTAGTTTAACGCCGTATAATATTTTACAGCACAGACATCAGCCAGAAATTAGCCAAGAAGCCAAAGCACAAGTGATATTTAATCCACATCTTGCACCTTATAAAAGAGGTTTAATGGCAACGGTAACCTTGCAATTAAAATCATCAGTTACAAAAGAGCAAGTTGATCAAGCATTTGAACAAGCATATAAAAATCACCCGTTAGTGCGTTTAACAGGATCTTGGCCGAAAATTGATAATGTAGCGCATACGCCTTTTGCCGATCTCCATTGGCAAGTAGATGCAGAAAAACAGGTAGCTGTGGTGAGTTGTGCCATTGATAACTTATTAAAAGGCGCAGCTTCTCAAGCCGTACAATGTGCCAATATCTCTCTAGGTTTGCCGAGTGAATACAGTTTACTGATACAACAAAATAAAGGCATAAACTAATGGCACTTTCAAATAAGTTAAATAACAAGCCGTTAGTAATCAAGATTGGCGGTGCTATCTTAGAGAAGGCATCAGCTTTGCAATCGTTATTGACCGTTATTGCTTCGTTGCAAAATCAAGCCGTAGTCTTAGTACATGGTGGCGGTTGTGTGGTTGATGAAATGTTAAGCCAAGCGGGCTTTACCACTGAAAAAAAGCACGGTTTACGTGTCACTCCACAGGAACAAATGCAAATTATCTCGGGCGCTTTAGCGGGGAGTGTTAATAAATCAATTGTTGCTGCTGCGTCTAGTTTAAATATGCATGCTGTTGGATTGTCATTATCTGATGGCAATATGGTGTCATGCACGTTAAGCGAAAAAGATTTAGGCATGGTTGGTGAGCCAAGTGCACAATGCAGTAAATTACTGGATAGCTTAATTAATGCGAATTTTTTACCAATTATTTCCTCCATTGGCTCGTTAAAAAGTGGCGAATTGGTCAATGTTAATGCCGATGATGCTGCGGTTGCTATTTGTAAATTACTCAATGCTGAACTGTTATTACTTACCGATGTTAATGGCGTAAAAGATGGCAGTGGGCAATACATACCGTCCTTAAATAATGAACAAGCATCGTCTTTAATTGATCAAGGAGTGATCGCAGGCGGTATGACCGCCAAAGTAAATGCCGCGTTAAATGCGGCTAACCAGTTGCGACGAAGTATCGCGGTGGCCAGTTGGCAATCTCCCGAGCAAATTATTCATTTGCTTAATGGTGAGAATATCGGCACCCGCATTCAACCAAGCAGCTAACTAGCTTCAACCACAATGAAAAAGTTAGTAAGCGTTCATAATTGAAAGATACGTACTCAAAACAGGAAAAGAAAATGACACATCATACTCCAGCATTGGCTAATTTTTTAGCGGATGATCAGTTAACCAAATCAGAAATAATCGCGTTAATAACACTGGCAATTGAAATTAAAAAAAATCCCGCTAACTTTAATCAAGTATTAGCAGGAAAATCAGTGGCAATGATTTTTGAAAAGCCATCATTGAGAACGCATGTCAGTTTCGACATGGGTATTGCAAAACTTGGTGGTCATGCACTTTATTTAGGTCAACAAAACGGTAAGTTAGGTGAACGTGAAAGAGTAAGTGATTACGCGAAAAACCTGTCTTGTTACGCTGACGCCATTGTTGCTCGTGTCTTCGAAAATAGTGCTATTGAAGGGTTGGCTCAGCATGCAAGTGTGCCAGTGGTAAATGCGTTATGTGATTTATATCATCCGTGCCAGTCACTTGCAGATTTTGTTACCTTAGCGGAAATTTTTGCTAAAGATAACATAGCAGATTTAGCAAAGGTCAAACTTGCTTATATTGGAGACGGTAATAATGTTTCTAATTCATTAATGTTGATGGCTGCATTAGTGGGCGTTGACTTTACACTTGTTTGTCCTGAAGGTTACGGGCCTTCACAAGCAATGCTTGAAAAAACACAAGCCCTTGCACCAGTAAGTGGCGCACAATTTACGTTTACCACCGATATTAATCAACTGGGTCAACAAGATGCCATCTATACTGATACTTGGGTATCAATGGGTGATGAAGACCCAAGCAAGAAAGCAACAATATTGAAGGTTTTTGCTCCTTATCAGGTGAATCATGCCTTAATGGAGAAAGCCAACGCGAGTGTGGTAATGCATTGCCAACCCGCACATTTAGAAGAAGAAATTACCACTGCACTTTTTGATGATGAAGAAAAATCTGTCGTGTTCCAAGAAGCGGAAAATAGAATGTGGGCACAGTGTGCTGTATTAGCGTCGTTATTTAGTGATTACAGTAAATAAAAGTGAGAGAAAATAACTAACATAAAACCTGAGCATTCAGGTTTTTAAACAAATTTAAAATTTATAGGTAGATTGAAATGGCTTTAGCAGCAAAGAAAAAAATCAAAAAAGTAGTATTAGCATATTCAGGTGGATTAGATACTTCAGCGATCATTCCATGGTTAAAAGAAAATTATGAAGGTTGTGAAGTTGTCGCTTTTTGTGCTGATGTTGGACAAGGCGAAGAAGAGTTAGTTGGTATTCAGGAAAAAGCGATTGCTTCTGGTGCTTCAGAATGTCATGTGGTTGATTTAAAAGAAGAATATGTAAAAGATTATATTTACCCTATTTTAAAAACGGGTGCGGTTTATGAAGGGCAATATTTATTAGGAACCTCGATGGCGCGTCCGGTTATTGCGAAGGCTCATGTTGAAGTAGCGCTTAAAGTTGGTGCCGACGCTGTATGCCATGGTTGTACTGGTAAAGGTAATGACCAAGTGCGTTTTGAGTCTTGTTTTGCCGCACTTGCTCCACAACTAACTGTTATTGCGCCATGGCGTGAATGGGACATGGTTTCTCGTGAAGATTTATTAGATTATTTAGCAGAACGTGATATTCCTTGCTCTGCGTCATTAACGAAAATTTACAGCCGTGATGCAAACTCTTGGCACATTTCTCACGAAGGCGGTGAATTAGAAGACCCTTGGTGTGAACCTTCAAAAGAAGTGTGGACCATGACCGTTGATCCAATGGATGCACCTGATGAAGCAGAACGTGTTCAACTAAGCTTTGTAGAAGGTGAGTTGGTTGCTGTTGATGGGCAAGATTTTAAAGACACAGGTTCTCCTGCCCATGAAGCCTTGATGTACTTAAATGCCAAGGGAGCTGCTCACGGTGTTGGTCGTATCGATATCGTAGAAAACCGTTTGGTTGGTATGAAGTCCAGAGGTTGTTATGAAACTCCAGGCGGTACCATTTTAATGGCGGCATATAAAGGCTTAGAAACCTTAATTTTAGATAAAGAATCATTAAAATATCGAGAGTCAATTGCACTGGAATTTTCTCATGTGATTTACGATGGTCGCTGGTTTACGCCATTAGCGAAATCTCAATTGGCTGGTGCGGCGTCTTTAGCGGAAAAATTAACCGGTGACGTTGTTGTTAAACTATATAAAGGTATGGCGCAAGTTACCCAACGTCGTTCTCCTAATTCATTGTATTCAGAAGAGTTTGCGACTTTTGGTGCTGACGATGTTTATGACCAAAAACATGCAGAAGGCTTTATCCGCTTATTCAGCTTATCAAGCAGAATTACAGCACTCTCTCAATCAGATAAGAAGTAAAGGATAAGTACAATGGCATTATGGGGCGGAAGATTTAAAGAAAAAGCGAGTTTACAATTTAAAAAGTTTAATGACTCGCTACCCGTTGACTATCGCATGGCGGTACAAGACATTGTCGGTTCAATAGCATGGGCTCAAGCTATTCATGAAGTTGGCGTGATCAATGATGACGAATTAACACGTTTAACGGCAGCATTAGAAGAACTTAAAGCATCGGTTGAAGAAAATCCTAAACAAATTTTAGCATCCGATGCAGAAGACATTCATAGCTGGGTTGAAATTCAGTTAATCGAGAAAACGGGTGATCTAGGTAAAAAGCTTCACACCGGGCGTAGTCGTAATGACCAAGTGGCAACGGACTTAAAACTTTGGTGTAAAGAAACGGGTGGCGATTTATTATTTGCCTTAGTTAATTTACAGCAATCTATGATGAACCTTGCTGAACGTGAAAAAGACACTGTTTTACCGGGTTATACACATCTACAACGTGCGCAACCAGTTACTTTTGGGCATTGGTGTTTAGCCTATGTTGAAATGTTTAATCGTGATATTGGTCGATTAAAAGATGCCCTGTATCGGTTAGATGTTTCACCACTTGGCTCAGGTGCGCTTGCGGGAACCGCTTACCCGATTGATCGTAAAGCACTGGCAAACCGTTTAGGGTTTAGAACAGCGACGATGAATAGTTTAGATGCTGTCTCAGATAGGGATCACGTCATTGAATTATTAGCTTCCGCGAGTATTTCAATGATGCATTTATCACGTTTTGCTGAAGATCTAATTTTTTACAACTCAGGCGAAGCTGGCTTTGTGGAAATGAGTGATCTCGTCAGCTCAGGCTCTTCGTTAATGCCGCAAAAGAAAAACCCAGATGCCTGTGAATTAATTCGGGGTAAAGCTGGTCGAGTGTTTGGGTCTTTAACTGGCATGTTAACGACAATGAAAGCACTGGCGCTCGCTTATAATAAAGATATGCAAGAAGACAAAGAAGGTCTTTTTGATGCAATGGATACATGGCAAGAATGCATGGAAATGGCGGTGCTTGTCGCTGATGGCTTAAAAGTGAATCGCTCACGTACGCTTGCCGCTGCACAGCAAGGTTACGCAAACGCTACTGAGCTTGCTGATTACTTAGTCGGTAAAGATATTCCGTTCCGCGAAGCGCATCATATTGTGGGTGAAGTAGTGCTGGCGGCAATTGATAAAGGCGTGCCGTTAGAAGATCTAACGATTACTCAGTTACAAGAATATTCTGAAAAGATTGAACAAGATGTTTATCAACATTTATCAATTGAATCTACGCTTGATAAACGTGAAGCGCTTGGTGGTACTTCTCGTTCTCAAGTTGAAAAAGCATTAGCAACAGGCAATGAAGAAATTCTCAATGAGCAAGTAGTTGGTGCACCAGGAAAACAACAAACTGAAGTGGCATTAAAGCAAGTGAAGCAACGGCTAAATGCACAGAAAGCTGCAGCAATGTCAGTGCGCCGCGCAAGAATGTCTGACGTGGATAACATATATCAACAAGTTAATTTTTGGGCGGACAAAGGTGAAATATTACCTCGTTCTCGTGACAATATTATTCACGATATCCAAAATTTCGTGGTTGCTGAATTAGCTGGCAATGTGGTTGGTTGTGCCTCGCTTTACATTTATCAAACTGGCTTGGCAGAAATACGTTCCGTTGTTGTTGCAGATAATGCGCAAAAACAAGGGCAGGGCGAAGCATTAGTTCAATACTTGCTTGAGTTTGCCCATCAAATGGAATTAGAGCAAATTATCGTGCTGACTTATATTCCTGAGTATTTTAGTCAACTTGGTTTTACCACGATTGATAAATCGACATTGGCTGACAATATCATCGAAGACAGTGAACCAAGCCCGCATAAAGACCCTGCTGATGAAGTCGCAATGCAATATATTGTTGGTCAAAGTAAGTAATAAAAGTAGATGTTAAATAATGGATGATATGAATACTGGCGATCAAAATTACGTTAAATGGTTTAGAAACGCTGCTCCTTATATTAATGCACACCGTGGTAAAACTGTGGTGTTGATGTTCGGAGGTGAGGCGGTGTCTCACCCAAATTTTGCCAATATTATTCATGATATTTCATTATTAAGAAGTTTAGGGGTGAAACTTGTGGTGGTGCATGGCGCAAGACCACAAATTGAAAACAGTATTAAGCAACGTGGCATTAAACGTAATATTGAAAATAATGT
The DNA here is from genome assembly GCF_040362795.1 of Thalassotalea sp. SU-HH00458. Classification (NCBI taxonomy): domain Bacteria; kingdom Pseudomonadati; phylum Pseudomonadota; class Gammaproteobacteria; order Alteromonadales; family Colwelliaceae; genus Thalassotalea; species Thalassotalea sp. SU-HH00458. The sequence goes on along the minus strand of NZ_BAABWW010000004.1, from coordinate 192,846 downwards.
TCGCGTAACTGACGCCGAAACACTCGTAGCGGTAAAAGATGCTACCGGCTCTTTACGATTACATATCGAAGCGCTGTTAAGTACCGGGTTAGCTAACTCTCCCATGCACGGCTCTCAAATTAGGGTGAGCACAGGCAATTTTGTTATTGCTAAACCTATGGGGGTTCGTGAAGGGATAGATTATAAGTATACTGGCTCAGTTCGAAGAATTGATTCAGATGGCATAAATATGCAGCTAGATTATGGCTCCATTGTGCTCCTTTCTCCCATTGGTTATTCGCCAACTGGCGAAGTGTTTAACTTAGCGTTAGAAGATGTTGCCACGCAAACAGCCATTGCTTTAAAGGCTGACAAATTAATTGCCTTAACAGATGATGCGGGATTAATTGATCAATCCGGCAAACTGATCCGTAGTTGTAGCGTTCGTACGGTTAAAACCTTATTGGATGAAAAAGATTGTCATGTTCGCCAATTATTACTGCGCTCTATTATTCAATGTGGTGAAAATGGTGTTGAACGTTGTCATTGTGTTAGTTATCAAAGTGATACTGCATTATTACAAGAATTATTTACTCGTGATGGTGCCGGAACCTTAATAGCCAAAGATCATAAAGAAGAACTCTCAACAGCCACAATCGATGATGTTGCCGGAATCTTAGAGCTGATTCAGCCTCTTGAAGAAGAAGGGGTGTTAGTGAAACGGTCGAGAGAATTACTGGAAGTCGAAATTGATCGCTTTACTGTGCTCAAAAAAGAAGATGTGATCATTGCTTGTGTTGCACTGTACCCATATGCCGAAGCAAATACAGGAGAAATAGCTTGTGTGGTGATTCATCCTGATTATCGAAAAGGTAACCGAGGTGAAAGATTAATGGCGGCAGTGGAAGAAAATGCCAAGAAACAAGGCTTTGATTCTGTTTTTGTCTTAACTACCGTGAGTGGTCATTGGTTTCTAGAACAAGGCTTCACTGAACAGCCAATTGAGAAACTTCCAGAAGGTAAAAAGCAAATGTATAACTTTCAGCGAAAGTCGAAAATATATGTTAAAAACCTCAGGTAATTAATACATCAAATTAAAAACCCGACTAACTTTCGTTACTCGGGTTTTTTAAACACTTGCCGTTAAATTTGCGCTGACACAGAGTGAAAGCGCAGGCTAAAACTAAAGTTCAGGCCCTGCTTTTACTAATGCCTTACCGTTGTCGGTATCGGTGAATTTGTCAAAATTATTAACAAAACGAGTAGCTAAATCTTGCGCTTTTGTTTGCCATTCTGCCGCATTTGAATATGTATCACGAGGATCAAGGATCTCGGTATTTACACCCGGTAATGCGGTAGGAACACTTAAGTTAAACAGCGGTAATGTGCGGGTTTCTGCACTATCGATAGAACCATCTAATATTGAGTCTATTATCGCACGAGTATCTTTAATAGAGATACGTTTACCTGTGCCATTCCAACCAGTATTGACTAAATAAGCTTCAGCACCAACTGCTTGCATACGCTTACGTAGAACTTCAGCATATTGAGTTGGATGTAAACTTAAAAAAGCAGCACCAAAACAACTTGAAAATGTAGGTGTTGGTTCAGTGATCCCACGTTCTGTTCCCGCTAACTTTGCGGTAAAACCAGATAAAAAGTAATACTCAGTTTGTGCCGGAGTCAATTTAGAAACAGGTGGTAGAACGCCAAAAGCATCTGCTGTTAAGAAAATGACCTTTTTAGCATGTCCAGCACGTGAAACGGGTTTAACAATATTATCGATATGATGAATTGGGTAAGAAACACGAGTGTTTTCTGTTTTTGAGTTATCATCGAAATCAACTTTACCATTGGCATCAACCGTTACATTTTCTAATAACGCATCACGACGAATGGCGTTATAGATGTCAGGTTCATTTTCTTTACTTAAATTGATGGTTTTAGCATAACAACCACCTTCAAAGTTAAACACACCGTTGTCATCCCAACCGTGCTCATCATCACCAATTAACTCACGTTTAGGATCTGTAGAAAGCGTTGTTTTACCGGTGCCCGATAAACCAAAAAATATAGCAACATCACCTTTTTTACCGACATTGGCACTACAGTGCATTGAAGCAATACCTTTTAAAGGTAATAAGTAGTTCATCATTGAGAACATACCTTTTTTCATTTCACCGCCGTACCAAGTACCACCGATTAATTGAATTTTTTCGGTTAAATTGAAAGCGACAAAATTTTCTGAATTCAAGCCTTGCTCTTGCCATTTGTCATTGGTGGTTTTTGCGCCATTCATTACTACGAAATCGGGTTCGTAATCTTTTAACTCTTCATCCGAAGGTCGAATGAACATGTTTTTTACAAAATGTGCTTGCCAAGCGACTTGAGTAATAAAACGTACTTTCAAACGCGTATCTTCATTGGCGCCACAATACGTATCAACTACAAATAAACGTTGGTCTGAAAGTTGTGTAGTAACTAATGATTTTAAATGATCCCAAGTTTCTTGAGTCATAGGTTTGTTATCATTTTTACCTTGATCTGACCACCATACTGTATCTCGTGAAGTATCGTCACGTACGATATATTTATCTTTAGGAGAACGGCCAGTAAAAATACCAGTATCAACATTCACGGCTCCAAGCTCAGTGACTACGCCTTTTTCATAGCCCTCAAGATCAGATTTAGTTTCTTCTGCAAACAACAAATCATAAGACGGGTTATAAACAACCTCTGTCGCATTATTAATGCCGTATTGAGATAAATCGATAGTTTTTGGCAAAGCAGTCATAACAAATAAGCTCCTAAAGTATGACGATATTGTGAATTTTTAAGTTCAAGGTAATGTTGAGAGCGCAATTTTAGGTGATTTTTAATCAAAACGAAAGAAATATTTCTTTCGATCTGAAAGTTTTCATAATAACTTTCAATTATGGCGAGAATTTTTAGGTGAATAAGCGACACAATTTAACCACTATTAAAGGAAGGCTAGAAAAAATGGCATGAAAAACATTTTGGTATTTTATTAAAAATGTAGGAATATACACAAAAAAGCGGAATTTTAGTGAAAAATCCCGCTTGAAATCTGAAAAATTCATTCGAAACGAAAGAAGTTTTCAACAAATAAAACTTGACCAAATAGTTAGAAAATTTCTTCAGTCTGAGTTTTATTATCAAAGATATCGTGGCTGTTATCTTTGGTGACATATTCGGTCGGAGCAGTCCCTAATTTAAAATATTCAAAGATACTGGTTCTATCTGTACGTTTGGTTAATTTTCCTGTTTGCTTATCTATTCGCACAGAAACGATGTTTTCTGGTTGCATAAATGGTTCAACTGGAAGGTCTGCTAATGCCGTACGCATAAATGAAATCCAGGCGGGTTGTGCCGACTTCGCGCCAAATTCTTTACCGGTAATTTGGTTTTTATCAAGATTTTTATTATAAGAAGAGCTACCCAAATTTCGAGACGGATCGTCAAAACCTATCCATGACGTGGTGACGATTCTTCGACTATAACCTGAAAACCAAGCATCTTTTGCTTCGTTTGTTGTGCCCGTTTTACCGGCAATATCTCTTCGTTTTAGTGTTCTTCCTCTAAAGCCGGTGCCTTGCCATCCTGGATTTATAGACCAATCAGCTCCCCAAATTGCTTCATTTAAGGCTTGCGTGATCAAAAAAGCATTTTGTGGACTTATGACACGTTCCGCTTTAATTAACGGGTGCTCTTTGGAAATTGATTGCTGTGAAGTAAGCGTGTTAGCTATATTCTCTGGAATAGGATCTAAGTCTGCCGTTAATTGTGAATTATTATCAAAATGACTACAGTCATCGCAGGCGATAGCAGGGTTGGCTTGATACACAATATTACCGAAAGAGTCTTCAATTCTTTCAATGATATAAGGCTCGATTAAAAAACCATTATTGGCGAATGTAGCAAAACCTGTTGCAACTTCCATTGGCGTGAGTGATGCAGAACCTAGAGAAAGTGATTCATCACGGGGTAGTTCATCGGGAGCGAAACCAAAAGATGCTAAATGAGGTATAATTTTATTTAAACCGACCTCTCTAAATAATCGTACTGCTACCACGTTTTTTGATTGAGCTAATGCTCTTTTAACTCTAATTTCACCGGAATAAATTGCTGGTGAATTTTTTGGTCGCCATACTACCCCTGTGATGTCATTTGATTGATTTATAGGGGCGTCATTGACGATTGATGCAAGGGTAAAACCATTTTCTAAAGCGGCTGAATATACAAAAGGTTTTATATTTGAACCCACTTGTCGTTTCGCTTGAGTAACTCGGTTAAATTGAGAATGTTTATAACTAAATCCGCCCACTACTGCTTTAATAGCACCGTTATCTGGAGATAAAGAAACAAGCGCAGAACTTGCCGAAGGAAACTGACTTAAAGCATATTGTTGGCCTTGTTGTCTTACATATACTACATCGGCATATTTTACGATCTCATTGGCAAACTGTGGTGCGGGTCCTTGTTTATCATCATTGATATATTCTCTAGCCCAAGATAAGCCCTGCCAATTAATCCTTTCGACTTGATTGTTTGGCAAAGTCACTTCGATTGATTGTTCTTCGACTTTAGTAACCACAGCTGGAAATAGAGGCGGATAACTTTCTATATCGCTTAATGCATCCTCGATTTCGTTGATATTTAATGGATCTATTTCTACAATTTCAATTTCTTCATGCTGATCACCTTGCGGGCGAAGAGACATAATTGGACCTCTATAGCCATGACGTAAGTCATAATTAAGGAGATTAGAAATAACCGCATGCTCTGCAGATTTTTGTAGTTTAGAAGTGACCGTTGTAAAAACTTTATAACCTCCAGTGTAAGCCTGTTCTTTCCCGTATCGGTCAATCATTTCCTGATGTGCCATTTCAGCCGCGTAAGGAGCACTTAATTCAATGATAGCCCCATGCTTTTTAGCCGTGATAGGCGCATTTATCGCTTGTTCAAATTCTTCTCTAGTAATGTAATCAGTCACTAACATACGTTGTAAAACAACGGCTCGTCTTGATAAAGCGCGATCAGGTCTACTTATTGGGTTTAACGTAGAAGGTGCTTTTGGCAAACCTGCCAATACCGCAATTTGAGCAAGCGTTAAATCTTTAACATCTTTATTGTAGTAAACTTGTGCCGCTGCCCCGAAACCAAAAGATCGATGACCTAAAGGTATTTTATTCATATATAACGCGAGTATTTCATCTTTTGATAATAAGTATTCGATATGGAATGCGGTAAATATTTCACGAATTTTTCGGATATAGGTTTGCTCTCTTGTTAAAAAGAAATTACGAGCAACTTGCATTGTGATCGTACTTGCTCCCCCCTTATTTTGACCAATAAGTTGACCAATAACTGCGCGCGTCATACCTATAGGATCAACACCAAAATGTAAGTAAAAACGGTCATCTTCAGTCGCTAAAATGGCATTAATTAGCTGTTTAGGCATCTCATCAAGTGTTAATGGGATCCTTTTTTTCTCACCAAACTGGTTCATTAGTTGGCCATCGGCACTATATATTTTCATCGGTGTTTGCCATTGAAGATTTTTTAATGACTCAACACTCGGTAATTCACTTCGAAGCAAAAAGTAAGTAATTACAAGGGCTGCAAGTCCAAAAAGCGTTAAAAACAATCCAACTTTTAGTAGGTTTTTGAAAGAAAACAAAATAAAGCGCTCAATAAAATTTAAAAAAATTGCCGATTACTACTAGTATATCCTTTAAAAGCATGTAATAAATGTATTTATCTGGAAAATATATCTATATTATTATAATAAAATGATTTAGTAGGAAGTTATGCTGAAAAATCTTTGGAAAAAGAAAACTTCTTTGGTTGTAGGGATAGATATTGGATCTCATTCTGCGAAAGCGGTATTAATCAATCAAGGCACCGAGGGATATGTGTTGGAGGCGATAGCAACGGAGCTTATGCCTCGAGGTGCTATTATCGACAGAGAAATTCAAGATATTGAAGCCGTCGGTAAAGTTATTGCCAAGTTACGGAATAAAATTACAGCTTCTGCTACTCAAGCAGCTGCAGCAGTTTCAGGTCAAACAGTTATCACGAAAGTCATTTATATGGATGTTTCACTCAATGAGCAAGAACTCGCGAGTCAAATTGAAATTGAAGCTGACAGTCTAATTCCTTATCCTCTTGATGAAGTCAGTTTAGATTTTGAACCTTTAGATGTGAATGAATCTGATCCAACAAAAATTAATGTTTTATTGAGTGCTGCACGTACTGAATCTGTAGAAGCAAGAGTTTCGGCGTTGGAAGCAGGTGGTTTTACCACGAAAGTAGTCGACGTTGAATCTTATGCGGTAAGTCGTTCGTATGATTTAGTTTTACCCTTATTACCCGATGACGCTGTAGATAAAACAGTGGCAATCGTTGATATTGGTGCGATGATGACGTTATTTTCAGTGACCCATGCGGGCGAGCATTTATATAGTCGCGATCAAATGTTTGGCGGCGAACAATACACTCGTTCTATCGTCTCTTATTACAATAAATCTTTTGAAGAAGCTGAAGCGGCAAAAGTCAGTCGTGATTTACCACCCAATTATACTTTTGAAGTGCTTGCTCCTTTTCATACCGTATTAGTGCAACAAATAAGACGCGCAATTCAAATGTTTTTAACCTCAAGTGGTAAAGAAAAAATTGATTACCTTGTGATATCAGGAGGTTGTGCACAAGTTGAAGGCATTCATGAATTATTAAATGAAGAGCTAGGAATTCATACGGTTATTGCAAATCCATTTTCTCATATGGCGGTGTCTTCATCGATTAATGAACAAGAATTAAATCAAACCGCATCACAATATATGGTTGCCGCTGGTTTAGCTTTAAGGAGTTTTTCTACATGGCACATATAAATTTACTTCCATGGCGCGAAGAAGCTGAAAAAGCCAAACAACGAGAGTTTTTTACGACGTTAACTGCCATTGCTTTAGGTGCATTTGCGGTTGTTTTTTTGGTCAGCCAAGTGTATCAATTACGGATTGATGGACAAAATAACCGTAATCAGTATTTAAAAAATGAAATTGCTGTTTTAGATGCACGTATAAGTCAAATAAAAACGTTGAATGAAAAGAAAAATGAGCTGCAAAAACGTACCGCGGTCGTTGAGCAACTTCAACGAAGCAGAAATGTCGGTACGCAGGTGTTAGATGAAATTGCAAAAGTAGTGCCCACAGGTATCTATTTGGTTAAAATGGAAAAACAAGGCAGTAGCTTACAATTAATTGGTAAGAGTGAATCGAATAACCATTTAGCGAATATGATCAGAAAAATTGAAAGTTCAGACTTATTCACGGACGCAGTTTTAGAGTCGATCACTGCAAATGATGCGCAAAGTAAATTGTTAAGCGATTTTAAAATGAGAGTTAGAATAAAAGGGTTAACAGACGCAACGATAACTCAAGGAGCAAGCAAGTGAATATAGATTTTTCACAATTCGATAACCTTGAATTAGACAATATTGCGCAATGGCCGCCTTTAGCTAAAGGTGTCTTTTCAGTATTTATTGCTATTGTAGTGTTAGGACTAGGTTACGTGTTGTTAGTTAGCGATAAAATAGACACGTTAGATTCAGTCGTTGCAGAAGAAACGACGTTAAAACAGCAATATCAGGCAAAATATCATATTTCAGCCAATTTAGAGCTTTTTCAACAGCAAATGATAGAAGCGGAGGAGCTTTTTGCCACACAATTGAAAAGCTTACCTGAAAGTCATGAAACGCCAGGTTTACTCGATGATATTACTTTTGTTGGTACTACAAGTGGTTTGAATTTTGTTAAGCTTAATTGGCAACCTGAAATTACCCAAGAAATATATATTGAATTGCCGATAGATATTGAAGTGATAGGTACTTATCATGAGTTTGGTAATTTTGTAAGTAAAATTGCGGGCTTACCTAGAATTGTAACTTTGCATGATTTTGATATAGATATTAACAAAGAAGCAAACGGGCAATTGAACTTAAAATTACAAGCCAAAACGTACCGTTATTCGGAGGCTACAGTAGAATGAAAAAGTTAGCCATTTTGATCCCTCTATTTTTTATTGCTGGTTGTTTTGATGACACAAGTGATTTAAAAGCGCATATTGCTGAGGTGCAAGCGAATACGCCTAAACAAATTGATCCTATGCCGTCAGTACCGGTGTTTAATCATTTCGACTATTCCGTGAGTTCACTACGTAGTCCATTTGATATTCCACGACCTGAAGCTATTCAAGAAAAAATTCAACAAATGTCAGGATGCTTAAGTCCTGATCCTCGTCGAAGAAAACAACCATTAGAAAAGTTTTCTTTAAGTGATTTGACGATGCGTGGAACCTTAGGTGAATTAGGAATAACCTGGGCATTAGTTGAAGCATCAGATGCAACTTTGCATCGTGTTGCGGTAGGTAATTATCTTGGTTTATATCATGGTAGAATTACCGAAGTCAGTCAAAATAATGTTAAAGTAATCGAATTAATTCCAGATGGTGCAGGGTGTTGGGTTGAACGCGAAACTGTTGTCGCTATGGTTGAGTCAGGTTCAGAGGGGCAAAGGAAGTGATGGTGCAATTTATTAGAATAATTAAAAAATTGAAGATAACTATGTTTAAAAAAATTGCCACTATGCTGGCACTTACTCTTTTTTCATATACCGCGATAGCTGCAGAAATTACTGGTGTTAGTTATAACACCATGCAAAACGATGAAATAGAATTAGTGTTTATTTTATCTGAAAATATCGTTACGCAGCCTACCATTAAAACGTCAGTGAATCCTGCTCGTATTGATATTACTTTTGATGCAGAAAGCTTTGACGAACAAATAGCAAAAACTATTGTCGCTCATGCTGGTGTTAAAGAAATTTCAATTCAGAAACTTGCCGGGAAAGTCGTTGCTTCTGTCCATTTAGATCAATTATCTATTTTTGATGTCAGTCAAAGTGAAAACCAATTTAATTTATTATTAAATAAAGGCAATGTTGCTTCATTAGGTAACTTAACGCCGGTAGCATCAGAATTTATCAATAATATCGCTTCCATTGATTTTAAACGTGGTCAAGGAAATGAAGGTCAATTACTTGTTTATTTAGACGACAGTATGGTCGCTGTTGATGTAAGTGATCGTTTAGGCAAAGTATATGTTGAGTTTCATAACACACAAATTTTAGACGACTTACTTTATACGTTAGATGTGACAGATTTTGGTACTTTAGTGAAAGGTATCGAAACCTTTAGAGAAGGTAAGAATGCTCGTTTAGTTGTTGACATTGCAGATAATTTTACGTTTAAACATCAGCAATTAAATAATGTATTCTCTTTAACTGTTACTGAAAAAGTGAAAGTGCCAGGTTATTTAGGCGACTCTGAAGATTTTTCTGGCCGTGCAATTTCGCTAAATTTCCAAGACATCCCTGTTCGTACAGTACTGCAAATTATTGCAGATTATAATGGCTTTAATTTAGTTACCAGTGACACCGTTAATGGCAATATTACCTTGAGATTAGACGGTGTACCTTGGGATCAAGCGTTAGATATTATCCTTAAAGTTAAAGGGTTAGATAAACGTATGCAGGGTAATATCTTAATGGTTGCCCCTAGTGACGAATTGGCTGCGCGAGAAGCTAGAGAATTACAAGCGAAACAGCAAGTGGCTGAATTAGCGCCATTGTACTCTGAATATGTGCAAGTAAATTATGCGAAAGCGATTGAATTTGCTGCCTTGATAAAGAGTGAAGATAATTCAATTTTATCACCTCGTGGTAGTGTCAGTGTTGACGAAAGAACCAATACTTTACTGATTCGTGATACGGCTAAAAGTATCGAAGATATTAAACGTATGGTTAGCGTGTTAGATATACCGGTTCGCCAAGTGATTATTGAATCAAGAATGGTGACAGTTAAAGATAACATCAATGAGGAATTAGGTATTCGTTGGGGTGTTACCGATACTGATGGCGAGTTTGCTTCTTCCGGAGGATTAGGTGGTGCGGATTCTGCAAATGGTGGTGTTGTACCTGCCCTTGCTGATCGATTAAATGTTAACTTACCGGTTGCAAGCCCTGCCGGTAGTATTGCTTTTCAAGTTGCGCGACTTGCTGATGGCACTATCTTAGATCTTGAATTAAGCGCCATGGAAAAAGAAAACAAAGGGGAAATCATCGCTAGCCCACGCATTACTACAGCTAACCAAAAAGAAGCGTACATTGAACAAGGGGTAGAAATTCCTTATCAAGAAGCCGCCTCTAGTGGTGCAACCGCGACGCAATTTAAGAAAGCCGTACTTAGTTTAACTGTTACGCCACATATCACACCGGATGATAGAATTATTCTAGATTTGGTTGTCACACAAGATACGGTTTCAGATGTGCAAAGTGGCTCAGCACCAGCGATAGATACCCAAAGAATAGGTACGCAAGTTTTAGTGAACAATGGTGAAACGATTGTGTTAGGTGGTATTTACCAACAATCCATTATCAGCAGTGTTTCCAAAGTACCCGTATTAGGTGATATTCCATATTTCGGCTGGATGTTCAGAAATAGTAATAACTTTAACGAGAAAAAAGAATTACTTATTTTTGTTACACCACGCATAGTTACTGAAAGATTTTAAATTATTTGCAAGTAAGCTGTACTTTTGTACATTGCTTACTTGCAATTCATACCCAACAATTGCGATAATTACGCCCTTAAAATTTTCGAGGGAGGTTCCCTCTTACCTGTAAACGCAATTTAACGAGTATTAAGTTAGTCTCATGGCAGAAAAACGTAACATTTTCCTAGTAGGACCTATGGGTGCAGGCAAAAGCACAATAGGTAGAGAATTAGCTGATAAGCTTCATTTAGAATTTTTTGACTCTGATCAGGAAATCGAGCGCCGTACTGGCGCAGACATCGCTTGGGTATTTGACCTTGAAGGCGAAGAAGGTTTCCGTAAAAGAGAAGAAACCGTCATTGATGACTTATCAGAAATGCAAGGCATTGTCTTGGCTACGGGTGGTGGTTCAGTGATCAGCGATATCGTTCGTAATCGCTTATCAGCTCGTGGTATTGTGGTTTATCTTGAAACCACTATTGATAAGCAAGTGGCTAGAACTCAGCGTGACCGTCGACGTCCTTTATTACAAACGTCAGAAGATCCTCGTACAGTATTAGAAAACTTAGCGGTTGAACGCAATCCTCTTTATGAAGAAATTGCTGATGTCATCGTACAAACTGATGATCAAAGTGCCAAAGTTGTTGCTAATAAAATCGTTGAACGATTAGATTTCTAAAGCATGGCAACTCTCAAGCTTGACCTAGGTGAGCGTAGTTATCCAATATATATAGAGAGTAATTTATTTAATCAAAATAATTTGCTCTCTCAACATATTCGGGCAAAGCGAGTATGTATTGTCACGAATACTGTCGTTGCTCCTTTATACCTTGAAAAAATCAAATCCCAGTTACATCAATATCAAGTTGATGAAGTGATCCTTGCCGATGGCGAAGCAGAGAAGAACTTAAACAATTTCGACAAGATTATGTCGCACTTACTAGCGAATACACACGGTAGAGATTCTACTTTAATCGCATTAGGTGGCGGTGTTATTGGTGATATTACTGGCTTTGCTGCTGCGTGTTATCAACGCGGAATTGATTTTATTCAAATTCCGACGACATTACTCTCGCAAGTCGACTCCTCAGTTGGCGGAAAAACTGCCGTGAATCACCCTTTAGGGAAAAATATGATCGGCGCTTTTTATCAACCTAAAGCCGTGATTATTGATATTGATAGCCTAACTACCTTACCGAAAAGAGAATTTTCTGCAGGTATGGCTGAAGTGATCAAATATGGCATCTTAGGCGATGGTGATTTTTTTGCTTGGTTAGAAGCTAATACCAAGGCGATTAAAGCTGGCGAGCAACAAGTGTTAATTCAAATGATTGAAAAATGCTGTCAGTGTAAAGCCGATATCGTTTCCGCTGATGAAACTGAAGCAGGGGTTCGCGCATTACTGAATTTAGGGCATACTTTTGGTCATGCGATTGAAGCTGAACAAGGCTACGGTAATTGGTTACATGGCGAAGCTGTAGCCACTGGCATGGTACTTGCTGCTAAGCTTGCAGTAGCAATGAATTTGCTAGAAGTGTCAGAACTTCGTCGTATTGAACAACTATTAACTGATTTTGAATTGCCATTAATTGCACCACAAACGATGGGCTTTAATGAGTTTATTAAACATATGCGCCGTGATAAGAAAAATATTGGCGGTAAATTACGTTTAATTATTCCTACCGCAATTGGTAAATCTGTCATGCGTGACGATATTAACGAGGATATGCTTCAGCAAATTCTGTAGAAATTTACAGATAGGTGAAATATGTCTTCGTTAGCGCAAGCTCTTGAAACTCCAACACAATCAGAAAGTGTCACAACCATAAGTGCGATCGCACGTGTTGATTATATTTTACGATTTTCAAAACAAGCCGTTATGGTGGTTGATGAGCAAATAGCACTGTGTTCAAGTGTGGGTAGCCAATTTCTCAGTAACTTATCGCCTGATCATAATGCTGCATATATCACGATGTCAGCAAAGTTAAATGACTTACAAGTGCGCTGCCGTATTATTGAACAGTTATTTGGTAATACACTTTTTGACCCAGAACAGTCTGTGGCAGTGAGTTTAATAAATCTGGTTAAAAAGCATCAGCAACCAGTCACTATCGTTATTGATAACGCACACCTACTTTCATTACAACTAACACATGAGTTATGTCAATTAGCTGAAGTTGCAAAAAGATCAGATCATCAAGTTAGTATATTAATGTTATCAACGCCACAAGGCGGACTAAAGATTTGTCAGAATCCGACGTTATTTCATAAAAAATTAGCGATTATTTCGGCTCAAACAGGGCAGTTGATTTCACATAATGCTAAACAATTTAAACCCCCTAAAAATTATTTAGCAATAACGCCAATGAAAAAATGGCTAGCATTCTTTATTATGCTAGCTTTGCTTGCTGCTGGTAGCGTTTATTTCTTATTTAAACGAGATGTTTTTGGTTTTAGCACCGCAATGCATGATCATTTAGTTAATCAAACAGAATTGTCTGATAAGCCCGTCACCTTGCCTGACACTTTTATTCAAATAGATAAAGACACAAACGTAGTTGCAACAAAGAATAAGCAAGCAACTGCTAATGACATCTTAACCTCATTATTAGGTCGTCCAATAGATGATATCAAGCTTGAAGTGAGTACTCCTCAAGCCGCTCAACCTGTTGATATTATCAATGCGATTGAAGCTTACAATCAAAACGCTGATGTAAAAGCAACAACTGAGAATGAGTTAACTAGTGAACAGAAGCGTGCAATGGAGCCCGTATTTGTTACACCGGTTAACGATGTTGTTGTAGCCGAAAAAAAGACCGAAAGCATCGACAAAGCTAGCGATATGAATATTGAATCTGTTGAAGTAATTCCAGCGAATAATGCCATCGACGACAAACAACAGGTTACAAAATCAGAACCGGCGATAATCAAAGGTCAATATCAAGGTCAAGAGCAAGGTTTTGTGATTCAAATTGCGGGATTTACTCAACAAAATATTTTGGATGAGTTTATGGCGGAGTACCAAAGCTTGCCACTTTTTCAATACAAACGTGTCGTGAATGATGAAATTATGACAATAGTGACTAGTGAATACTTTCAAGATCGACAACAAGCAGAACAAGCAATTGGCCAACTTCCACAAACGATCCAAGAAAGATCGCCTTGGATCAAAGCTATCACAACGATTAATGATGAAATCAATCGCTTTCAACGCTCCCAATCAGTAGAAAATCAAGTTACAATTCCCGTTTCTTAGTCTTTGAAGGCTAATCTGTCGTATTAGGGTTTTGAGCTAAATGGTAAAAAAACATCGAGCGTTTTTAAAGTGGGCTGGCGGAAAATACAGTCTTAGCGATGTTATTAATAAAATGCTGCCATCGGGTGATAGGCTGATTGAGCCTTTTGTTGGTGCTGGCTCTGTCTTTTTAAATAGCGATCATGAAAGTTATATCTTAAATGATATCAATAAAGATTTGATTAATTTATATCAGATCATTCAAAGTAAACCTCAATGTTTTATTGATGACGCAAAAGCGATTTTCTGTCCAGAAAACAATCAAGCAGAAGCTTATTATCATTTACGTACCGAATTTAATGCCACCGTTGATAAATATTACCGATCACTACTGTTCTTATATATGAATAGGCATGGTTATAACGGCTTGTGTCGATATAATAAATCTGGGGGTTACAATGTACCTTTTGGAAAATATAAAAAGCCATACTTTCCAGAAGAAGAGCTGTGGTTTTTTGCTGAAAAGGCTCAGAAAGCGATATTTATTTGTGAGAGTTATCGACAAACGTTTGCTAGAGCTGAAAATGGTGATGTGATTTATTGTGATCCACCGTATGTGCCGCTTAGTAAAACGGCAAGCTTTACGAGTTATGCTGGCAATGGTTTTGGTTTAGATGAACAAGCAGACTTAGCAAACGCAGCAGAAGAAATTGTTGAAAATAAAGAAGTTAGCGTGTTAATTAGTAATCATGACACAATATGGACACGTAAAATTTATCAAGGTGCTAATAAAAAGAAATCGATTCAAGTGGCGCGAACAATAAGTCAAAAGGGAGGAGGGCGAAAAAAAGTGGCCGAGTTAATGGTACTTTATAACGCCAAGTCATAACTTTAGGATGAAAGCGAGCTAATTTAGTACGAGAGAAACTATGCTAATTAAAGCGCCGATAAAAAGAATAACGCCAAGTAAGCCAATGATAACGAAGTGGCTGAATTTTCCTTCTGTAAAATCTTTCTCCCTGTTTTTATTACTCTGTACGCCTAAAAATGCTGAAGCAACACTTTTAACGGTGTTTCGTATCTTCTGACTCATTTTTTTCCTTAATACTTATTTGTATTGCTCTAATAGTAAACTAAAGACCAAGTCTAAAAGCAAGTATTCAATGCATCTTGGGTGTTTAATGCATATTACGTTATATTCATTATTCAAATAAAGACCGATATATCATATAGTTAAAAATCAGGGAAGTTTAAATGCCAACATCAAATATAACTAACATTAGCCAACAAGCGCTTTGGCGAATATCCTATACTTTATCAATTACTTTTCTGGTCATCATTGTTTTGACTTGGCTTCATGTAGATAACCATTATAAGCCGAATATCGATCAGCTTAGCACCACAGAACTTGCTCAAGAAAACCTCATTAAGAAGTTACAAAATACCGCTCATCCTTCTGAGCATGAGTTTACTTTTATTCCGACTGGCGTTTTTATTCAAGCCTTGGCTTTTAGTAGTTCAAATGACGTGAGTGTCAGTGGTTATATTTGGCAGAAGTTTCCTGATTCTATTGATCAACCTCAAGAAGTGAAACCCAGTTTTATATTTCCTGAACAAGTAGAAGGTTCAGAAATGGAATTGCAATACCAGCAAATGGTGGAAGATGGTACGGTTTATGGCTGGAGTTTCAATGTTGTATTAAGACAGAAATTTAATTATTTAGACTACCCATTAGATCATAAAACGGTTTGGATCAGAATTTCGCCGTCTATTTCAGAGAGAAATTTGGTTTTTACGCCAGCGTTAGAAAATTATAAATCTACCGAAATTGGTCAATCTTTTGGAATAGAAGATAATTTGGTGTTGGGAGATTGGCAAGTAGATGAGACGTTTTTCGATTATAAATCGATACACTATGATACAAATTTCGGGACAAGTTTTAAGTCGCAACAATATGAATACCCAGAACTTTATTTTAATATTGTGCTGAAAAGAAAGTTCTTAAATGCTTTCATCATTAACTTAGTACCTTTGTTAACGGTAGCAACATTATTATTCGCTGTGTTGATGACGATCACCGCAGAGCCTAAAAAACGTGAGACATTAGGGTTTAATTTTACCGGCGTTATTTCCATCGTTTCAGCATTGTTTTTTGTCGTGTTAATTGCACATATTCAACTTCGAGAACAGTTTTCTGAGGACGGCATCGTTTATATCGAATATTTCTTTTTATTGATGTACTTCACAATGGTGATGTTAATTATGAATACCTATTTCTTTTCGCGAGGAAAAGACGTTACTTTAAAATGGATAATGGCTGAAGATAATTTATTACCTAAACTATGCTTTTGGCCATTTACTTTAGGTGTGATGGCATTGATCACTTTGATAAAATTTGTGTTTTGACGAATATAAACTAAAAAACGCATAGATAAACTATGCGTTTTAATAATTGTTAAGGGTAGAGATACTTTAATAATCTCGACTTAAAAAGAAGCGCCGATGCTTAATACTAATGATTCTTCGCCTTTACCTGATTCAACATCTAATTCTTCTGAATTAGAAATTAATGCCACACCAATATCAAAGCCAGAAATAGATGTGCCGTATCCAAGTTCAACATATTCACCTTCAAAATCTTTACCCCAAGAACCAAGAGTCGCATAAAGTCCAGAATCGCCTTCTAAGGTTAATGAAATAAAATCATAATCAGACTCGTCAATACCTAAGTCTTTATCTTCTTCGTGAGTACCAACATTGTATGAAAGTGAGAAAATACCATAAGCAGCGCTTAAGTTAATTTCATTATATGCCGAATCAAAATCACCAGTGTATTGATAAGTTGTGAAGCCAGCACTTAAACTAAGACCGCTGTCTGTTTCTACTCCGTAACCCGCGTAGAAATCAACTTCGATACCATCTTGTACATCCGCAGCCCAAGTACCTGCGTAAAAACCACCTTTTTCAAGGTCTAAGCCACCGCTTGCAGAAGCAGTCGTCGTTTGTGCTATACCACGGAAAAAGTATTGTGATACAACACCTACGTTGCCACTTAATCCTTCAATACCTGCAAGGCCTTCTTCGGCACTAGCATTAAATGAAGCGATAGAAGCAGTTAAAAGAGTTGAAGAGAGTGCGATATTTAATAGTGTTTTTTTCATGTGATTCTCATTTAGTTTATTTTTGTTACTTTGAGATTGCAAAGAGAGTGCCTGAATAACAAAAAAAGTATTTATGTTTAAAATCAATTAATTAGATGTTTTTAATTATGGGAATCAATTTTCCTGTGATCAATAATAGTGCGAGTGTTTCAACAATGATCAAAAAAGGTGCATAGTTTATGATGGTTAATAGTAGGATAAATATTTGTTAATCGTTAATTTACTTTACCTTTCAAAAATAGTTGATGTGCTCTATTTTCAATAAAAAGTAACAGAGACATCTTTATAAAAGACATTCAAAATAGGATGTTTAGTCTTGCAGCAAGATGCTTTTTTATCCTGAGGTAAAAATAATTAATCTTAAAAAATAAAATAGCCAAATTTGTCTTTATGCTTCATTTTTAGTCGTGTTTTAGGTAAAGTAGCGCTGTTTTTTAAAGGGGAAAATAATGTCATCATATTTAATTGCGCCTTCCATTCTTTCAGCTGATTTCGCTCGTTTAGGTGAAGATGTTGCTAATGTCCTCAAAGCGGGAGCTGATGTCATTCATTTTGATGTCATGGATAATCACTTTGTCCCTAATTTAACGTTTGGTCCGATGATTTGTCAGTCATTACGCGATTATGGTATTACGGCTCCCATTGATGTGCATTTGATGGTGAAACCTGTCGATAGTCTTATCCCTAGTTTTGCCAAAGCCGGCGCTGATATTATTACTTTTCATCCTGAAGGCAGTGATCATATCGATAGAACGTTGCAATTGATTAAAGATCATGGCTGTAAGGCTGGCCTAGTATTAAATCCAGCCACCCCTTTGCATTGTTTAGATTTTGTTATGGATAAGCTTGATGTAATTTTACTAATGTCTGTAAATCCAGGTTTTGGCGGACAATCATTTATCCCGACAACTTTAGATAAAATTAAGTTGGTACGTGAGAAAATTGTAGCTAGTGGTCGAGATATTCGATTAGAAGTAGATGGTGGCGTTAAGGCCGATAATATTGCCGAAATAGCGGCGGCGGGTGCAGATATGTTTGTTGCAGGTTCGGCTATTTTTTCAAAAGATGATTATCAGCAAGCAATAGATGAAATGCGAGCACAACTCGCAACAGTGAAACAATAAGCTAAAATTGGTTAAGTTGATCAATTTTTTTAAATAAATCGTATTTAGGTAAAGAGAACTCATGAGTAAACCTGTTGTATTAAGTGGCTGTCAGCCATCGGGTGAATTAACCATTGGTAATTATTTAGGCGCGCTTAAGCAGTGGGTAAATATGCAAGATTCACATAACTGCTATTACATGTTAGTGAATCAACATGCTATTACTGTTCGACCTGATCCTGCTGCGTTACGTAAAGCTACACTTGATGGTTTAGCTTTATACTTAGCTTGTGGCGTTGATCCTGAGAAAAGTACGATATTTATTCAGTCTCATGTGCCAGAGCATGCCCAATTGAGTTGGGTTTTAAGTTGCTACACGCAAATGGGTGAGTTAAATAGAATGACTCAATACAAAGATAAGTCACAAAAATCTGAAGCGAATATGAATTCAGGATTGTTTACTTATCCGGTGTTAATGGCGGCAGATATTTTACTATATCGTGCAGACCGTGTGCCTGTTGGTGATGATCAAAAGCAGCATCTTGAGTTAGCACGTGATATTGCTACGCGTTTTAATAATTTACATGGTGATGTTTTTGTTGTTCCTGATCCCTATATTCCAGAACATGGCGCTCGAGTAATGAGTTTGCTTGAGCCGACTAAGAAAATGTCAAAGTCTGATACGAATCCAGGTAATTTTATTGGCTTGTTAGAAGAGCCGAAAAAAATTGCTAAAAAGATAAAACGTGCTGTGACGGATTCCGATGAGCAAGCCCGTATCTATTTTAATATTGAAGAAAAGCCAGGTGTGTCTAATTTGTTATCGCTCTTGTCTTGTGCAACAGGGCAAACAGTTGAACAATTAGTGCCTCAATACGAAGATAAAATGTACGGTCATTTAAAAGGTGATGTAGCGGATGCTGTTGTTGCCATGCTAGAGCCGATCCAAGAAAAGTATCATCAGTATCGTAATGATCAAGCTCTAATGGAGCAAGTCATGCGAAATGGTGCAGAAAAAGCTTCAGAGCGTGCCAGTAAAATTTTGACTTCAGTTTACGATGCCGTTGGTTTTATTGCTAAACCATAACGTTTGCGATAAACAGCTATATTTATTCGGTTTTAAGACACTTAACAAATAAAAGGATAAAGTATTGAAAGCGCTAAACAGTTATATATTAACGTTTGTTTTCTTTATTTTATCTTTATCGATTGCGGCTTTTGTTAATGCTCAAACAGTTGTACTGCCAGTGCAAAAGGACGTCAAAAAATCGCTTGTTTGGTTAGTGGAAGACAAAAAAGAAAACCTTAATCTATTGACGATGACAGCGCCAACGACGTCAGTTGCTACTTATATTGAAAGTCGTGTCATCGCGCAATTAACGCAGTATGACATTGAAGTTCAACGCATGTCGATTAAACGTATCGAACAAGTGCTGAAAACAACACCAAATGCTTGTGCCGCAAATCGTGCAAAACTTGAGTCGCGTCAAAAATATTCTTTATTCTCAACACCGCAAGCTTTTTACTTAACCCATAAACTTTTTCGTTATAATCAAAGTACTAGGTTAGCTAAACACTTATTTGATGAAAATGGTGAAATAACCAGTTTAAAAGCGGTATTTGAGCACACTCCTGAAAAAATTATCGGACTTGCCAAAGGGGTTTCTTTTGGTCCTTTTTTGGATGTTGAAATCGATAAATTAGCAGAAAAAAATATCTATTTTAGAGGCGGCGTAAATAGAGTCACCGCGCTTGAAGCTATGCTTTACGCAAATAGAGTAGACTATTTATTAGCACTACCCATTGATATTAATCCTAATCCAGCTCAAAAAGCTTTATTAGAACAACATGCTATCGCGGGTGCTCCTCCTTATTTGATTGCTCACATTAGTTGTTCAAAAAGTGAAGAAGGCGCAAAGGCGATTAAAGCAATTAATGATATTTTAGCCACTATGTATCACAGTAAAGATTACTATTTAGCGCATAAAAAATGGTTTCCTGAGAAAGATTTACTTAAATTACAGCAATACCTCAAAGAAAAATTTGTTGATAAGTCTTTTTTAAATAAACAAGTAAATTAAGCGTAGAGCGTCGCTGTAAATAAAATCACGTTAGCTCATTGATTAAAGCGTTACTGGTTACTCACTGTTTGGGTTATACGCTGAAAGAAAAAAGCTCAAATATCTATAAGATACTTGAGCTTTTTTACGGCGGTATAACTTATAAAGACATGTTAATCATCTTTATTTTTTGAAGTTTGCACGTTTTTAAATAGTTCATTACTGTTTTCAATAAATTCGTCAACATTGTTACTTGGCGCTAACATAAAGTTTGGTGTGAGCAACGTAGAGTTAAATTGCGGTCTCACACTAAAATCAGGCTTTTTACTAAGCTGGATCAGGAAAGTACCGCCAAATAATAACGTTGTTAAAGAAGCCGCAACAACTATTCTTCTTACTTTACCCATATGGAAACCTATATGGCAATTTAGCCAAAATAAACAAAACGCTAAGGCTATTGGCAAGACAATGATCATATGTGGAAGAAGTGATTGGCTTGACGTGTTGAAATTTACCAATGCTTCAAGAAAGTCTATTACCCAACTTAAATTGTAAAAAACAAAACAAATACCTAATTGTGTAAAAATTCGCGCGTCATGTTTGGTTAAGTGTGACACTAAAGCAACGGCAGCTGGCCAAATGGCAAACATTAAGGTTATACCGACCGCAGGCACAAATAATTGAGTAAAGTTTACTTCTTTCGGGTTATTTAAAAAGAACATCCAACCGGTTAAAAGAGCAAAAACAACGACATTAATGGTTAATACCAGTGGTTGCTTAGTTAAGTTGATCAAATTTTCAAATGGACTCAGAGTGATACTGTCAACGACTGGGTGATGTGGAAATACAATACGGATCTGGCTTTTACCTATGGTGATAACATCGCCAGAGTGAATAATATGACCGTTTGCAGGTTTTTTACCTTCTCCCAAAAAACAGCCATTTATACTATCTAAATCAACCACTCGCCAATTATCACCATCGAATTCTATCGATAAGTGTTCAGCACAGACATGTGGGTCAGATAAAATAATATCACTATGATAACCACGACCAATACTAATGCTATTTTTATTGAATTTATGACGGCCGAGCAATTTTTGCCCTCGACTGATCTCTTCGACAATTATTTCCATGAGACAGACTCCATAAATTTCTTAGTAAACGCTTGGGCACTTTTTTGTGAAACACCGGCAAAAGTAAAATGACTAAGTAACGCTTGATCATGTCTGTCTATTGATACGCCCAGATACAATACATCGTACAAATCAGCAAAATCTTTATAAGCTCTTGTACAGAAAACGGCTTTATTATTAATATTTTGGTGCTCAGGCATAATAATGTCGTGCTGGCATTCAAACTCAGACACATCGTCTTTACCGGCTTTATTTCCTGGCATGACTCGAGCTATCTGACGTTGGAATAATTGATAAAATTTTGTATCAGATAACTTTTTCGCTTGCATGAAACGGTATTCCATTTCTAATGAACCTGTGAAAAAATTGCCTGCTATGTAGGTATTTTCATCTAAAGAACAATTAGCAACGGCAAGCATAATGAGCGCGTCGTCTTTATCCGCATTTGACTCCCCCCAACAGCGGATAAAAGGCACATCAATTGTTGGTATTAATCCTTCACCAAGTTTTTTTAATTGCCAATCACTGCTTAACAAAGTCGCTACTAATTTTTTTTGATTGGCTTGCAGTTGATTTTCCATTTGTTCTTCGATGGTGAGCAAGGCGCCTTTTTGGTATTGGGAGATCAATGCTAATAATTTATCGTGAGGAACAAGAAAGCCAATTTGATTGCCAGAAGTGGCGACATTTATGCCCACTACTTGTGTCTCTTTGTTAACGACAGGGCCGCCACTCATCCCTGAATTGACTGAGCCAGTAAAATGAATACGGTCGTTAAATGATTCTTTTTTAAGTCCGTTATAGGTACCGGGTACGACTATCATGCCAAGATCATGCGGATTCCCTAACGAATAAAGCTCTTCGCCTTTCGTTGGAATATTTTGAGAAATCTCAAAAAATGGCATTTCGGCATCAGTTTCTCGTTTAACTAAAGCCAAATCATTAATTACATCGATACTTTTTAAGGTTAATAACGCTTTATTCCCTTTGTTATCTAAATATTCAATTCGGTACTTTTCAGGGTGGCGAGCAAAACTCGAAATGACATGATAATTCGTTGCAATTAATCCATCACTACTGATTTGAAAACCTGAGCCAATGGATGATTTTTCTCCACTGGCTTTGTCGATCAATCTAATTTGATAAAGCGATGGTGCAAGTTGTTTGAAAATGGTTTCTGCTTGTTCAACAGCAATACTGACCTGACTGATCAATATTAGAAACAAACCTATTAAGCCCTTCATTTACTATCCTTTTTGTTTTCCACAAGACTATTGTGCCATCGTTGCAGTAATTGTCATTAATTATCGGCACATAATTGGCTGATGAAATAGTATAACAAAGTACATTAGTACAAAAATGATTACTATTTAAAAGTTTTTGCTTGTTGGTCAGTGTGGTTAGTTGCTTACTGATTTTATCGAGTAAATTTTAACTTTTATTCTTTTTAAATGAAGCGTTCTAATGGTGATTAATCGCTTAAAAATCAGCGAGTTTGATGTGCGTCAAGTTTAGCGTTGATTTTCTGCGACATAATGTCGCACTTTCTCATGTTCCCTTTGTTTTCAGATTTATTTACTTACAAAATAGCCCCAATTAAAACAGCTAAGTGATTTATCGATGAAATATCCCAGACAATTTTTCCGTATTAAAGCAAGCGTATGTGCAGTCAAAGCGGTATTGCTTTCCTCAACAATTATTTCTAGCCAAGCTTGGGCTGATGCGCCTAATGTTATCGAAAAAGAAAAGCTAAAAAATATCGAAGTGATCACCATTACCAATCAACGTCATCATATTGGGTTAGAGAATAATGAAAGTTATGCTCAAGGTAAAACCACAGAGCCTGATTTAGCGAATTGGTTAACATCTGTACCGGGAGCCAATGTAAATACCAATGGACCGGTTACGGGAATTGCTCAATATCGAGGGCTTTATGGAGATAGATTATCCGCCACTTTAAATGGTCATACGATAATTGGTGCAGGTCCAAATGCCATGGATACTCCCTTAAGTTATTCAACGCCATTAATTGTCGATGCTATGACAATCTATCGCGGGATCGCACCGGTTTCCGCGGGGATCAATACATTAGGTGGTGCAATCGACATTAAAATGCGCAAAGCAGAAAGTAATAATAGTGACGATTGGCAATCAACTGGTGATATTCAATCCGGTATTCGAAGTAATAATAACGCGGGTACTTTATCGTCTGTCGTCAATCTCGCTAAAGGAGATTTAGCTGGTTTGTTTTATGGAAATTGGCAAGCGGGCGATAGTATGGAAAGTGGAGGTGGAGATACAATTTCACCTAGCGATTTTGAAAAGCGTCAATTTGGTACAGATCTTCGTTATTTTGGTCACGCAAGTGAAACGGGTTTTAGTTATCACTATACCGATACGCAAGATTCTGGCACGCCGGCATTGCCTATGGATATTGAATATATTTTTAGTCATCGCGTTAATTTCGATGGTCACTTTATGCTAGGTAATTGGCAAGCGAACTGGTTATTAGGGTACCTAGATGCGGATCATGGTATGACAAACTTTTTGATGCGAACCAATGATGACCCCACAAAATATCGACGTAATAACGCCAGTGCCACAACAACCGATTTTAAATTATCGCTGGAGCAATCGTTTTCTTATGGTGATTTACGTATCGGTGTAGATGGATACTTAGCTGAGCATGATTCTGTGATCACTAACCCAAATAATATGATGTTTGAAGTGGTTAACTTTAACGGTGTTGAAGACAATCGTTTTGGCGCTTTTATTGAATGGCAACAACAGTTTGATAATACACAAGTTCAATTAGGCTTACGTTATAAACGAGCACAAGCAAATGCTGACAAAGTATCAACGTCTATGGCAATGATGCAGATGCCAAGCGACATGGATATGGGCATGGATGAAAACATGGACATGAATAGCTCCATGGATATGGATGACACTATGCCAATGCCGACAATGTCAGAACTTGCGATTGATTTACGCGATGGATTTAATCAGGCCGATAGGAGTGTTACTGACAATAATTTCGACATTGCTTTAAGCATCGATACCCAATTAAATGAGCTGTTGTCGATGTACATTGGCTTAGGGTTAAAAAATAGGGCACCTTCTTATCAAGAACGATACTTATGGACACCCATGGAAGCGACGGGCGGATTAGCCGATGGAAATACCTATATTGGTAATATCAACCTTAAATCGGAAACAGCGCAACAATTAGATTTAGGGTTAACCTATCAATCAAATAATGTTCGCTTTGCCCCGCATATTTTCTATCAAAAAATTGATGATTATATTCAAGGTACGCCCTTAGGGATGGATGAAATGTCGGCAAGTATGATGGCGAACATGATGTCAGGTGATGAAAACCCATTACAGTTTAATAATGTCGATGCGAAATTATACGGTGTAGATCTAGACGGATACGTTCAAGTGAATGAACATTTGCGTTTATCGACTATTGTTAGCTTTGTCAGAGGCGAGCGCCGTGATATTCATGATAACTTATATCGCATTGCGCCGTTAAATGGCCAAGTTAATGCGAGTTATTCAAGTGATGAATGGTCAACGAATCTTGCCATTGTATTTGCAGCTTCCACTGATAAGGTTGCTGTGACTAATAATGAACAAGAGAGCGCAGGCTATGGCGTGATCAATGTTGATTTTCAATATTATCTAAACAATCAAGTGACCTTGCGCGCAGGTGTCGATAATATTTTTGATAATGAATATCGAAACCATTTAGGCGGATACAACCGTGTCAAAGGTAGTGATATTACTGTAATGAATCGTTTACCTGCCGAAGGCATGAGTGCTTGGGCTGAAGTAAGCTATAACTTTTAAACACTCCACTCTTTGTGTTTTAATGCTTGTAGCTTAGCTGTTACAAGCATTTTTTTATTTCTACTTTTGAAATGATTCACTAACAACCCTGATATACATCAAGGTAAATACCATCTTTTATTGCTCAAAATTTCATATTAGAGTAACATTAATGATAATCATTGTTATTAACATATTAGGCTGTCATGACACTTTCACAGTTAGCGCGGGCTCAACGTGCTGTCATTCGTAAACTTCCTGAAAATTTCGACTTAACGACTAAGTTGATTGAACAAGGCTTTGCGCTTAAAACGGAAGTGACACTTGCTCATAAAGCTCCTTTTAATGGCCCAATTGCCTTCAACCTTCACGGTACCAAAATTTGTATTGCCCCTAGTGTTGCACAACAAATAGGAATCGAAATCGTCTAATGTCTGATCATTTACATATTGCGTTAGTCGGCTTTGCGAATTCTGGTAAAAGTACGTTTTTTAATGCCTTAAGTGGTGCAAAACAAAAAACAGGCAATTGGTCGGGAGTAACCGTTGCTATCAAAAAACAGACCTTTTTATTTAATAATCAAGCAACCTTGTTAACTGATTTACCGGGTATTAGTTCCTTATCAGCACGTACTCATCAAGGAAAAGATTTATCTATCACGCAAGATTTTCTCAAAGCAGAAAAAATTGACTGTTTAATTAATATTGTTGATGCGACGCAATTGAAGCGACAGTTGTACCTGACAACTCAATTGTTGGAGTTAGGTTTACCTGTTTTAGTGGTGCTAAATAAAACCGATAGAAAAGAAGCGGTGAATGTTGATACAAAGTTAATGTCAAAAGAGCTTGGTTGTCCGGTGATTATTGGTAATAGCTTAAAACGTAACATGACTGAAAAAGTTGCCGACGCTTTGCAATCTATGCCGACTAAAACCACGCAAATACAGGCACTAAACTTACCCGAAAACGTTATTTCTTCTCAAAAAGCAGACGATGTTCATTTACACCAGTTAGAACAAGGTGATTGTAATTCTGAAGGCTGTAAGGCAAAAAATGATAACGCGATCGCCATTATGCAAGCACGTTATGAATTTATTCAACAGCTGTTATCACACGTACAAATCGATGAGATAAATAAAACACAACTAAGCGATAAACTCGATCATATTATTTTGCACCCTTGGCTAGGTGTGCCCGTATTTCTTGGCATGATGTACTTACTGTTTATGTTTGCCATTAATGTCGGTAGTGCCTTTATCGACTTTTTTGATATTTTAGCCGGCGCAATATTTGTTGATTATCCACAACAATTTTTAACGGGACTTGGTACTCCGCAGTGGTTACTTACGCTTATTGAAGGCGCAGGATTAGGCTTGCAAACTGTGGCTACTTTTATTCCCGTTATTGCCTGTTTATTTATTGGCTTATCGATATTAGAGAGTAGTGGCTATTTAGCGCGTGCTGCGTTTGTTGTTGATTCTGCCATGCAACGTATAGGTTTGCCTGGTAAAGCGTTTGTACCATTGATTGTCGGGTTTGGTTGTACAGTGCCTGCGGTTATGTCGGCGCGTATTCTCGATAGCGAACGAGAACGCATTACTACCATTATGATGTCTCCTTTTATGTCATGTGGTGCAAGGCTGCCAGTATATGCGCTTTTTGCCGCCGCTTTTTTTCCTGACTCTGGCCAAAACTTAGTCTTTCTACTTTATTTAATTGGCATTGCAGCGGCTTTATTTACCGGACTTTTATTAAAACATACGGTATTAATGGGGGCCAATTCCGTAAATATTATGGAACTACCTTTATATGAAATGCCTAAGCTTTCTTATTTAATTCAACGAGTAACACAACGTACACGTTCTTTTATCCTTGGCGCGGGTAAAACAATCGTCATTGTTGTTTGTGTTTTAAACTTTTTTAACTCGTTGGGCACCGATGGAGAATTTGGTCATCATGATTCTCAAGACTCCTTGCTAAGTCAAAGTGCGCAAGTTGTGACGCCACTTTTAGCTCCGATGGGGATTAAAGAAGACAACTGGCAAGCGAGTGTGGGTATAATCACCGGCATTTTTGCAAAAGAGGCGTTGGTAGCAACATTTAATAGTTTATATGCAGTTCCGTCACAGGAAGAGGAAGCTGTTGCTTCATTTAAAGACTTATGGACAGAAGCGATAGATTCCATCAAAGAAAACTTGTTAGGAATTGAAGCTGATGATCCACTAGGTACCGATATTGGCGATGTTTCAACGATTGAAATAGCCGCAGAAGAACAGGGTGTAGATGAAACGACTTTTACTGTCATGCAAGCAGCATTTGTTGGCAAAATTGGTGCGTTTAGTTACTTGCTGTTTATTCTTCTTTATACGCCATGTGCCGCGGCGATGGGCGCGATCAAAAGTGAAGTGGGCACCCGCTGGGCTAGTTTTGCTGCATTATGGAGTTTCACCTTAGCTTATTTAGTGGCGACTTTTGTGTATCAGCTAGCTACTTTTACTGAATCTCCTTTTGCTGCAGGTATTATATTACTTATCGTTATCAGTGTCTTTGTTGCGATTTATCTATGGCTAAAACGCTTCGGAAAAAATATTTTAACGATACCGACACAAGTGTCATATTACTAACGATAGATAAAGCGTATTTAATTTTTACCGACATTAAGCAGGATATATTCCTGCTTTTTTGTAGTTGAATTTTTACTTGTGTGCACGATAAATAATCATTATTTTAGCGATAGTAAAAAATTTATTTATGTGGAGTGTTTATGGAAGAGCAACTAGCAGAAAAATATTTATTATCTAAACCTGAAACATCGCTCTATTACCCTTTTGGTGATGACGTAAAAGTATTTCGTGTAAAAACTAAGATGTTTGCGACATTAGCACTTGGAAAAGGAACGGAAAAAGATACTGATGGCAAAATGGCAGGGCATTTTTGTATTAACTTAAAATGCGATCCTGAGGAAGCCGAAATGCTCCGTGATATTTTTCCTTCGGTTATCCCCGGTTATCATATGAATAAAGCACAATGGAATACCGTGATTCTAGATGGTTCTATTCCTCAAGGTGAAATAGAACGGATGATTGATAATTCATATATGTTGGTGGTCAGTAAAATGACCAAGAAAGATCAGCAGTCAATTTTGGTACATTTGTAAATTTTCATAGGCCGTAAATACAACTTAACATTTACGAAAAGTATTTAACTAAAAGCTATTTTGTTGAAAATAGCTTTTAGTTTATGTGCTGGGCGAAGGTTCGACTATTGCTAAGGGTAAGCCCAGCGTCTTGCTATTCTCACTGACTACTTCGAGTAATGTGTTTTGCAGATGGATTAAAAAATTATGGGTTCGTTCCCATTGATAAAAGAGCTTTTTAAATGACAAATCTTTACAGACCTCTGCAAGCGGAGCAACGACTATAGCGTTACGGACATCAACACCATTGAGTGATTTTGCGGGGTCATTGAGCCAATAGAATCCAACAAGCGGATGTTTGTCTACATCAAGGATACCTGTTTTCGAGAGAATAAAGCTCGATGTTTCTGTAATATTTTCTATCGTTACCGCATATTCACGTATTATTGATCTTTGCATTGATGTTTGACGCGCCAATAGTCGCTCATCTGAAACCAGTGATTTCAACGCTGTTGATATGGGGGTAATTGCATATGCTGATCTTATTGCGTTTAAGCCTAGTTCAAGTTTAGCTTTCGCATTTTCATCTGTACTGCAAGTTTCAAGTATAGATATTGCCGCTTGTACAGTAGATAAACGCTGATGTACCTCAACTGCTTGTTCTTCAGAGATTCGAATCATCTCACGACTCTCTTCCGCGAGTCGATGCATAGTTTCTTGATAATAGACGGTATCGTTTCTAACAGTATTCCAGTTACTTACCTGAATACCAATCACTACACCCACGACAACAATACAAAAATCGATGCCAACGGCAAACCAGTTTTGATCTTTAACGTGCGTAAGAACGCGTCTGAATAACAAGGTAACTCCCTCCTTAGAGAATCGATGTGTGAGGACTAGTAAAATGGCAGGTGCAATCGCAATGGAGTTAACTTTCCACCTGCATGAGTTCAGTCTAACAAATATAGTTGATCACTACTTAACTGCAAAGGAAAAGTTAAGTGCTTCATAGGCTTAATTAAATACAGCACAATAAACACGATCATTTCGAGGGTTTAATTTCTTTTGGCACATTCTGTTAAAGAGATATTGAGCGAGCGGTCAATACCTCATTTAATTTAGTGGTCAGTAAAATAATCAGACTGATATAAATCTAGCTTAGTGAGTTTTATGTATTCAGCACTATGGCTTAACTTTGTTGCTTAGACATATCTTTACCCAGTAAAATATCTATCGTTTTATATGAACTCCCTTCATAAAATCCTAATTCGTATTCAAAATCTTTTGGATTTTTAAACGTACCAAAAATTATATCGAATATAGGTAAATCTGAATAATTGAAAGCATGCACGCCTTTTTTATGGTGTATAGAATGACTTTCTGGGCGCTGAATTATGTAACCAAGCCATTGAGGTGTTTTAATATTTGAATGTTGAAAAATGACTAAAAACATATTTATATATAAAAACCAAGTGACTGCTTCAGGTGATAAGCCGACAAAAACACTGAGTGTTAAACTACCAATAAAAGTAAAACCTATCATGTCTAAAGGACTAAAGTAGAAAGTCCCAAAGGTATCTAATCTTTCGGCACTGTGGTGCATTTGATGAAAGGTTCGCCATAAAAAGTTGTTACGATGCATTGTTCGGTGCCAACAATAAATGAGTAATTCAAACACTATTAATGCTACAAAAGTACTGACTATTGAGTTTACCGTTGTTAAGTCAACTAATTGATAAGGGAGTAAATATTTGTCCCACATTAATGGTAAATAGCTCGATAGATAAAAATAGACGATAAAGAAAAAGGTGCATTTAATAAACCAACCTTCTATTTTTTTAAGGGGAGTACTCGGCTGAATAAATTCAATAACAATAAATGTAGCGTAAATTGCTAATAAAATAAGCGATATGGGATCCAATAAAATTTCAAGTGGCGTTGGCATATCAATTTCCTTAATCAGGTTTAAATCAGTCATTAAAGTATGCCAAGCGTTTATGTTTGCAACATGATAACTAGGTAACGATTAGCTAACGAATCAGTAATATTTATTGACTAATAAAGTGCTTTGTTCATTATTAATGTACAAAAACAAGGAATTAATAGTGCTCTACCAAATAAATAACAGAGAAGTTGATATTGATCTCTACCAGATCAGATATGACGAGAAGGTGGTAGCGGTTGAACCCAAAGTATTTGATCTAATCGTGTACTTTATAAACCATCGTGACCGTGTTATTTCACGTGCAGAATTATTTGAGCAAGTATGGGAAGGGAGAACAGTATCAGACACATCACTCAGTAATCATATAAAAAGTGCGCGTAAGGTGTTAGGTGATAATGGTGAATTGCAGTGTGTCATTAAAACAGTCAGGTCGCGCGGCTATCAATTCATTGCTGAAGTTCAGTGTGTGACGTCAAATGAAAAATTTTTAGAACACTCCGAAAAAAATCTCAGTGATGGTGATCACAATCTTCATTCACAACCATTAGATAGCTCACAAGAAAATACGCTTGGGCAACCTATTCAAGGCCGAGGTAAAGCATTTTTTTTCGTCGTCTTTATTTTTTTATTATTTGTAACCTATAAATGGACAAATACTTCAAATGAAGAAAAGGGTGAAAAAGGATATTTATTAGTTGTACCATTTTCTATCGCGAGTAATCATTCAGAAAACTGGCGAGCACTTTCAGATCAAATGACCCGAGAAATCATACAGAATTTACGTAAAATATCTGAATTAAATGTTGTTCCTCCACCCTCATCTTTTACCTTTAAGTCCAATAAAGTTAGATCGCATATTAAAACGCAACTTCCTAATGTTGACTATGTTTTAGATGGCGTATTAAGTGAAAGTAAAAGTGGTGAGTTAAGACTTACTTTAGAGTTAGAAAACATCAAGTCAGGCGAATTGCTATGGGATGGCGATTTTGATATCCAAAAGAACAATCATAATTTATTTGATATTCAAAATAATATTGCTTCTTCTGTATCAGAATCACTCAAAGTGATCATGCTTGATAAAGAAAAATTTGTGCTGACTAAAGCGCCCACCTCAAATTTAAAAGCGTATGATTCATATGTTCAAGGACAATATCAATTATCCTTGATGACACATGACTCGGTATTACACGCGATAAAACTATTCAACCAAGCGATTGAGCTTGACGCTAAATTTGAAGCGGCATATATCGCTAAATCAGATGCGTATAGAGTGATTATGGTTTTGTTTGATAAGCCCAAAAACATTCTCCCTAAGGTTATTTCAGCAGCGCTTGACGTTTTAGCAATAAACCCAGACTCTGCTCAGGTGATGTCTCATCTTGGCATAGCTTATGTTCATTCGTGGCAATGGGAAAAAGCCTGGCAAATGTTGTCAATGGCAAAAAATAGAGATCCTTCTATTGCCCTGACTGAACTTGGCTTTACTTTATATTACGCGGCGATGGGCAATGTAGCAGGGGTTAAGCGTTCATTGAATAAGGCCAGTAACTTAGATCCACTTAATCAAGAAATAGCGGAATGGGGGATGTGGGCATTAATGATGAATAATGAAATCGATGCAGCAATAAAATGGGGAGAAGAGAAACAGCAACAACATCCAAACAACCCATACCCATTATTAAGTTTGTCTGTCGCTAAATACATAAAAGGCAATTTTACCGAAAGTATAAATTTAGCCGAACAAGGTGTTGCGTTGAGTCAAAGAGAGGCGTTTCCACTTATCTTGTTAGCTCAGTCTTATGCACGGGCAGGTCAAAAAAATAAGGCGAGAGCATTAATGACAGAAGCTCAAACAAAAGCACAATATGTCTGTCCCTACGAAACGGCAATTACCAATATATTACTTGATGATACTGACGATATATTTCCATTGTTAGAAAAGGCCATTGATTATCAATCTAATTGTTTGATTTTTAGTAAAAATGATCCAAGACTGCATTTGATACGTAGGGATATCAGATTTACCGAGATACTGAAAAAAATTGGATTAGATGATGAGGCAATGGCTGAATATTCTCGATAAAATGATTTAGCAATACAGGCTAGCCTAAAAGCGATTAAATTTTGACGCGTAACCTAATCACTAAGGTTTAGATTTACATAATAAATGAAAGCGTTTTAATGGCTTAGCTTATCAGGCGATATGATACTCGGTGAAGTTGAAACAATTCCATTGCAAGTATCATTAAAAAACGATTCATTTAATGGTCGGTATTCAAACTAACATATCCGCAAACGAGAACAGGTCATTTGTCAGTTATTCACAGTGAAGCTTTTAAGGTTAAGCCTTAAGCAAAGTATATGATTATGATTAATTTTTTCGATTAAACCACATATTTTCAAGATAGAAATACTGCTACAGAGGTGTCTTCTTCGCTTGTCTTGTATACAATTATTGATATTCATTATTTGAGTGTGAGATAACTCAAATTCACTTTTTAAAGGTTTACTATGTATTTTTTATCCCGTTTTATATTGCTTATCGCTTTATTAAGCTCATCGATTGCGGTTTACGCAAATGAGCTATTTACAGCTGAAGATATCTTTTCATTGGAGTATGCAAGTGATCCACAAATATCACCAGATGGTACTCAAATTGTCTATATTCGAAACTCTAATGACATCATGACCGACGGTAAAAATACCAACTTATGGTTAATTGATGTGAAATCACAACAGCAGATCCCGCTGTTTTCTGATGATAAAAAATACTCACAACCACGTTGGTCTGCTGATGGAAAAAAAATTGCTTTTATCAGCAATAGAACAGGTAGTTACCAGATCCATGTTCATTATCTAGAAGAAAATAAAACCGCTTTGGTGAGCCAATTACAAACAAAAGTTTCAAATTTGACGTGGTCGCCAAATGGTCAATGGTTAGCATTTACTCAGAAAGTAAAAGCAGCGCCTACAGTTATCGCTAAAATGCCGAAAAAACCTAAGGGTGCAAAGTGGAATAAACCTGTTGTCGTGATTGATAAAGCATATTATCAAGCCGATGGTAGTGGCTTAATTAAGCCAGGTTATCAGCAAATTTTTGTTCTTCCAAGTGAAGGAGGAACACCACGTCAAATTACTCATGATAGTTTTAATCATCGAGGCACATTAACGTGGAGTAAAGATAATCGTTCTATTGTTTTTTCGGCGAATAGATTGGCAGACTGGGAATATAAACGATTAGAAGGGAACTTATATCAAGTAGACGTAGCTAGTGGCGAGTTAGTTGAACTTACTTCGTCTCCAGGCAAAGAGTACAACCCTGTTTTTTCTGAAAATGGTAAAAAATTAGCGTTTTTATATGGTTCAAATGCGTTAAATCCTTATCGTAATGCCAAACTGAAAATTATGGATTGGAAGTCGAAAAAGGTTTCTGCCATCACTCAAGATTTTGACCGCTCAGTACGTGATCAACAGTGGTTGTCTAATTCTCGTTTAGCCTTTAGTTATGATGATTTTGGTAAACGTAAGCTAGCGACTATTAATCTCAAAGGTAAAATTGAAGATTTAACTGACACGCTTTCTGGTACGACAATGGGGCGTCCATACATTAGCGGTAGTTTTACTGCTTCGACAAGTGGGAAAATGGCCTATACCTACGGAAACACCACCAGCCCTGCCGATGTTGCTGTGATCACAACGTCAAAAAAATCATCCGTTTTAACGTCATTAAATGCTGATCTACTCGCACACAAAACCTTAGGTCAAGTACATGAAATAAACTATAAATCATCATTTGATGGTGAAAGCATTCAAGGTTGGTACATTACACCACCAAACTTTGACCCAAAGAAAAAGTATCCACTAATTCTAGAAATTCATGGTGGTCCACATTTAGCGTATGGCCCTAACTTTACCGCAGAATTACAGCGTTTTGCTGCGCAAGGATATGTCGTCTTTTATAATAACCATCGTGGTAGTAGTTCTTACGGTGAACGTTTTGCAATGCTATTAAAATATAAATACAGCTCGACAGAAGACTTTGCCGATCATGATTCTGGTGTGAATGCGATGATTGATTTAGGTTTTATTGATGAAAACAATTTATTTATCGCCGGTGGCTCTGCTGGCGGAATAGCCACCGCTTATGCCATTGGCTTAACGGATCGATTCTCCGCGGCAGTTGTTGCTAAACCGGTAATTAATTGGCTAAGTAAAGTCTTAACCGCAGATAGCGGTTTAGGGCAAATACCCACTCAATTTCCTGGTATGCCTTGGGATCACGTAGAGCATTATTGGAAACGTTCACCTATGTCATTAGTAGGAAATGTAACAACACCTACCATGTTAATTACAGGTGAAAAAGATCTGCGTACGCCAATGGCGCAAACAGAACAATTTTATCAAGCGTTAAAGTTAAGAAAAATTGATACTGTTTTAGTTAAAGTGCCTGAGTCTTATCATGGTATTGCAGCAAGGCCATCACGGATGATCACTAAAATAGAGCACACATTGGCGTGGTTTGAAAAATATCGAACAAGTGAAGAGTAAAATTATCACGCTTTAACGTAAATAAGCCATATTCTGCGAATATGGCTTATTTTTTTAAGACAAAAATTTTATCAATTATTAGTAAGTTAGCGTAAATTTAATTGGGCTAAAGTTATATATTTCTTGAGTCATAACTCCAGTGCAATAAAGCTTGTCGTTGCTTTTTTCGGCAACTAAAGTCATAACGTTCACAAAATTTAGCTACTGCACTATAGTGTCTTTTAAAAGCCCGCCATCGTTTAATTTGTCTAAGATCTTCTTCATCGGTTCTGCGACCTAAATAATATCGACAATACCATTGAAACCAACCGCGAGGATCTTGAGGGTGTATCCAGCCATTTGCTTGCCATTGCGACAAACTTTGTGACGCATCAACAGAAAAATAATTTAAACTGATGTCTTTTTTAAACGGGCTTAATTTTGCGTCAATAAACCAATCGGCAGGAAACTCCTCTTGGCAATCAGTTAAGTATTTTCCGCCAAAAATACCTAGGCTTAGCATTTCTTTCGGTGTGAGTTGTGGCACAAACAAAGGATGAAAATTTTCACCTTGATTTTCTGCTAGCTCATACGAATAATTTTGCTGCATTGTATCGTTTACATGAATAAGGGTCATAAGCTATTTAGTAACATAAGTTCGCCCGGATGTGGGCTTAAGTAGAATGAATCCCCAATATATTCATTCGGGTACTTTCTAAAATGGTGGCGTAATAAGGTAATCGGCACAATAAGAGGAAGAAATCCTTTGCGATATTGGCCAATGGTTTCATTGAGCTCTTGTTTATCATCAGCGCTAATATAGTTTTTCAAGTAGCCCTGAATGTGTTGCAAAGTATTAGAATGACTTTGTTTAGTGGCTTTATTTTTTAATAGCTGCATAACTTGAGTGAGGTATTCCTCGGCTAATAATTTAATATCACTAGCTGGCTCGGCCAGTAATCTACCTAATGCTTTTAGGCCCAGCTGATCATGGCTCATATAAATGTATTTGTGTTGTGCATGAAACTTTTGAATATCAGACATGCTAAAGGTGGATGCAGTTAATTGCTGCCAGCGATGATAAATATAGACCCGTTGAATAAAGTTCTCTCTGATAATTAAATCATTTAAGCGACCTTCTTCTTCAACCGGTAAATGAGGAAAGTTAGTCATTAGTTGCCGTGCATAAATACCGATACCGTTTCTTTCAGGCATCGAAGACTTATACACTTTTACTCTTTCCATACCGCAACTAGGGGAGTCTTTTTTTAAGATATATCCCGATAACTCATGTTGCCAATTTTGTTGTTCGTTAGCGACATTGACCAATTGTTCGGTTACATCAATCTCGGCATTTTTGGTACCAACACACTTGATCACATCGTTGTCATTGACCAGTCGAATAGGCTCTCTTGGAATGCCTAAACCTATGGCAACTTCTGGGCAAAAAGGTGAAAATTCAAAATAATGACTCAACACATTTACTAAATAATTATTTTTTTTATGTCCGGAGTCAAAGCGAACATTTTCTCCTAATAAGCAACTACTAACCCCAATTTTTATTTTGATAAGTTCGTCATTCATGGTTTTTATAATAGCCTAGGCTAGTCTCTTTTGAGTGATTACAATCAATAATACTAAACAACTATTTTTATATTGCTAATTATTTATAAACAAACTCTAAGTCATTTTATTTATAGCGAGGAAAGTTACCAAGACAGTTAATAATCAGTCTTGGTAACGTTTCAATAGATTTAAAAGTTTTTCACTCTATGTTTAATGATTTCACTCGTGATTTTATCCCAAGCAATGGTGTTATAGCTTTGTACCATATCATGGGATGTTTCCAGCCAAAGTGAAGAGGTTACCTCATCAAGTTTAAACATCTTAATGTAATCACTTTTAACTATAAGATATTGGTTTTTATAGGGAAGCAACCATTTCGATTGTTCATTTTCCATCAATATACTTTTCGCTTGCTGGTAATTAGTAAACCATTCATTAATAAATGCATAACAACTTTTAGGGTAAAAAAAACTGCCCATTTTAAAAGGGGTAGATATTTTGTTACCTGAAAGCACTTCGTGAGCGTGTTGCCAATTATCAAAACCAAGCTGTTGCGATACGATAAATAAACAGTGCTTTAGCTTGAGTTGCGAAATTGAAGAAGCAGAACTTCGTTTTAATGGTTGGTTCATTAAATTAACTAAGTCCGGATTTTCATTTAACGCTTTTAACAATTTTTTCGCTTGGGTTTTTACTTCGTTGATTGCCAATTCCATCATTTCACCCTACTTCATTTCAAGGGTAGCTTGAAAGTTCATATTACTACCAAGTGACAATCGATAATGTGCTTTTATGTTAGGCGAGAATGAGAAAATATTATTCAATAATATTAATATACAAGCCAAGATGAGTAATCGTTTGAAGTACGAAAGTTTATTAATTTTGGCGGCGTTAACCGTTGCGTTTGTGTTTACGAGCCTTGGGTTTTTTATGCGGTTTTTAAGAATCATCACAATTCAATTCCTCTAAGTTTAATTGGCACTCCGCTTAGCCTACTTAGTTCGTATTGAACTGATTGATTTTTTGAGATCAGAGTGAATTCATCTTTGGCGGAAAAGGCGTCTCTGCAACCTGCAGAGGATCATAATGCTAAAATATTGGCAAGTCAATGGCGTCGTAAAGTCGATTAAATTCACGAGGAACTCCCTAGATTTTACTCTTGTTGGCTAACGTAAAAAGTTGATGATCTCAGACTTAATAAAAGTGCTACGTTTAGTAGGTAATGAGTACCTATTACTACAAAAATATAAGGTTTCACTGACTGGAGTAGGCAACGCATGAACGTGTATATTTTTTTGTTGATGAAATGCGTTCACTGCATGTAAAGGTAAAACGCTAAAGCCTAATCCTCGACTAACAGGCTCTAAAATATGACTAATTTGGTTAGAAAATCCTTTATGTTTAAATTGCTCAATATGTTCAAATTCGTGAAAATTTTGACTGAGTAATTGTTGTGCATGATGCTCAGCGTCAGGGTGACTAATAAACCCTAGTTCCTGTAATGATTGCCAATTAACTGATGTAAATTTATTTGACGTTATTAAGACCAATGATTCGGTCGCAATCTGTTGATAAGCGATATTTTTCAATTTACTAGGAGAGGTTACTAACCCAATATCAATTTCTCTTTTCGATACTTTTTCGGCAATGTCACCATTGGGAGCAAAACTATAATCGAATACTAAATTTGGATTGTGCTGTTGAATCGTTAGCAAATGTGGATATAACTTAAGTCCAACACTGCCTGGAGATGCTATTTTTAGACGACCTGAAAAAGTTTCATCTTGTTTAATAGAGTCGGCTAATTCAACCACGTTATCGAGTAATACTTTCCCTTGTTGATGAAGTTTAATCCCCGCATCTGTTAATGAAAATGACTTTCCTTCTCTTATTAATAAAGGCGTATCAAGTTGTTGTTCAAGCTTTTTTATTTGCTGGCTAACGCCTGATTGCGTCATAAACAATGCTTGTGCGGTTTGGGTAAAATGGCCAATATCAGCAAGGGTACAAAAAGTTTTCAGCCAAATAGGATTAATCATTACAAAATGTACTTATATTTATAATAAATGATAATTTTTTATACTTTATCATGAGGCTTATACTTTGCCCATTGAAATTGACTAAGGGATCAACAATGAGTAAAGCTTATCCAAGAACATTCTCTCATATCGGTATATCAGTACCCAATGTAGAAAAAGCCGTAAAATTTTATACTGAAGTGTTAGGTTGGTATTTGATCATGGAGCCAACAGAAATCGTTGAAGATGAAAGTCCGATAGGCGAAATGTGCACAGATGTATTCGGTGCTAATTGGGAAAAATTCAAAATCGCACATATGTCGACAGGCGATCGTATTGGCGTTGAATTATTTGAATTCAACAATCAAGAAAACCCAGAAAATAACTTTGAATATTGGAAAACCGGCGTATTTCATTTCTGTGTTCAAGACCCTAACTTAGAAGAGCTGGTAGAAAAAATTGTTGCCGCAGGTGGTAAAAAGCGTATGGCCGCTCCGAGATATTATTACCCAGGCGAAAAGCCGTTTCGAATGATTTATATGGAAGACCCATTTGGTAATATTCTTGAGATATACAGTCACAGTTATGAACTCACATACTCGGCAGGCGCATATTAAGGGAGTGGTTTTAAGCTAAGGTCATATAACGGGATGACCTTAGTGTTAACTTTGCAAAGTGAATGTTATCAGCTTATTGCGTTACTTTTTTGCTTGTGTTTTGACTTGATTAATAAAGGTTTGCCAAGTTTCATCCGGTTGCCAAATTTCTAACATATCTGCTTTTGCAAGGGCTTCCTCTTCTTTTAAGTGAGTTACACGATACAAGTAGGTAAAAACTGCGCCACGCCAGTTTAACCGGCAATGTGTTAGTATTTTTCCTTCTGCTTGACTAAATTCATTCATTTTTGCAGCATATTCATTGAAATTTTCAACGGTGGGATTTTTCCATGCCACTTGAATATTATGATAATTTAATGCCAGCGCTTTCGTTAGGTTAGCTTCGTCACTTCTATCGCCAGGTATTAAGTCAATGACGTGCGCTACACCCATTTCTTTTAATGTTTCAAAGTGCTTGGTTGTTGGTAAACCTGAGCTAATCATTTTGGGGGTATTTACTTGATAATTTTTTAAATCTACTAATGAAGCCTCATTCGCAGAAACAAAGTTTGTCCAAACTGTAGAGATGAGAAAAACAAAGTGAGCCAATTTCATAATTATTTGATTGCCAATTAAAATACACGCGAATACATTAACGAAAAATCAACGCTTTTAATAGGATTACAAATGCTTATTAGAAACAAAATATGCATGTATTACGGCAAATAAATTCTTCAATGATGCAAGATGGTAATCTTGCGTAATCTAATTTTGAAAACGATAAACTGAGCCTAAAGATAAAAGTTGCGTTAATTCATCTAAGGCTGTTCGTGATTCAATTAATAATTGCGGGTCGCTTAAATCTTTGAGGGTTAAAGTATCGCGATAATGCTTATTTACCCATGTAACTAACTTCAAATATAACGAATCGGTTAATAAACAATTAGGGTTAACAGCAGTTAGTTCTTGCTCAGTTAATGCAACTCTTAATCGTAAACATGCGGGACCACCGCCATTTTTCATACTTTCATTCACATCAAAAAACTCAACGTGATTGATTGGATTATTGGCAGCAATTAATGATTGTAAATAATCAAATACCTGAGTATTTTCACGACAATGCATGGGCGCAATTATCGCCATAGAATTATCGGCAAGCGTAATAATTTGAGTATTAAATAAATAAGTATTTACCGCATCTTCAATAGATACTTGCTCTGATGACACTTCGATAAAATGTAAATTGTTTCCTGAGAACTTTTGACTGACTTCAGCTTTGAACGAATCAGTGTTTAAGTAAGCTTGCTCATGGTAGAACAAGACATTTTGATTGCCGACAGCAATGACATCGTTATGAAAAACGCCTTGATCGATCACATCGGGGTTTTGCTGTACAAACACAGCGTTTTCAGCAGATACCCCGTGTAATCTTGCTATTGCTTGACTGGCTTCTAAAGTTTGTCGAGCCGGATATTTTACAGGTTTTGGTGTATTTCGGTTAAAAGCGACTCGACCATAAGTAAATATTTCGAGCCCTTTGTCGCCATAGCTTTCGCACAAGCGAGTATGATTGGCGGCACCTTCATCGCCAAAATGTTCGTTATCATTTAAATGCTGATGATGTTGAAAGTAATCGTCGTTATTGAAAATTGCGCTTA
Source organism: Thalassotalea sp. SU-HH00458 (assembly GCF_040362795.1). Lineage (NCBI taxonomy): Bacteria > Pseudomonadati > Pseudomonadota > Gammaproteobacteria > Alteromonadales > Colwelliaceae > Thalassotalea > Thalassotalea sp. SU-HH00458. The sequence continues at coordinate 152,260 of NZ_BAABWW010000004.1, read as the reverse complement.
GGATGTTGCTTGTCGTTTCAGGCTCTAAAGAGCGATGAAATTTATTCGCTAAATTTGCCGCAGTAAAGTGTACTTTTTGATTTTGAGTATCGGCTGATGGTGAAACGGTTGCTGCATTGGCTGTCCACATTGTTGAAGCAGAACAACAAGATGCGAGTAAAGTAGGTGACGTTTTATAAGCGGCAGCTAATATTTGAGCGTCAGAGCCTTGAAAGCCTAAGCGTTTCAATGTGTAAATATCAGGTCGTTCTTGCGGAGCAAATATCCCTTGAGTTAATCCCATATCATGCAAAGCTTTCATTTTTTTCAAGCCTTGCAGTGCTGCGCTTTTAGGATTTGAGCTCTCATTGGCATTGGATAATGAAGCAACATTTCCTTCAGATAAACCCGCATAATTATGGGTTGGCCCAACTAAACCATCAAAATTTACTTCAACACTTTTCATTCTTTTTCTCATAAAATACGCGGTAGTTGACACTAAGCAAGATGCGAACCACTTAAAAACTATATTAATAACAGCTAGTTAACTATAACCATATACGTAAAAATGAAATAGAGTGCACCATTTTGGTTCAATAAATCGAATCGTTAGTAATAATAAACAGTGATGAACTCATGAATACATAACCTCTGCAGAGAAATAATCATGCTCTTACCTCAGAAAATGACTTGAGAGCATGATTATTTGTTTATAAAAACTAATTTTCGAACCTCATGATGTGATGATGTATTAAATACAATCAATAATGATGATTTCACAGTCAGTTAATGCGCGAAGCCTTACTGAGCTTTCCTGAGTTATCTCGGCGCCATCACCTTTATTCATCGTTAAGTTACTTGTATTGTCTTCCACCTTAAACATACCTTCAGACGCTAGAATATAAGCTTGATGTTGTATGTCATGCTCAATTATCGCACCTTTTGCTAATTTTCCGCCGTAAATACGTGCGTGTTGATTGATGAAAAGCGCATCGTTTTTATCTTCTTGATAACCCGATGCCAATAACGTTAGTTCTGTAGCCGGTTGCGATGGAAACTTTTTAGTTTCCCAACGTGGTTTAACATCTAACGTATTGGTTTCAATCCAAATCTGAAATAAGGTTAATGGCTGTTTGGTCAAGTTATATTCAGAATGTGAAATACCTGAACCTGCGCTCATCACTTGAACCTCTCCAGCTTTCGTGACACCTTTATTGCCAACATTATCTTGATGGGTAATTGCACCCGTTCTAAGAATGCTGATAATTTCCATGTTTTTATGCGGGTGTAAAGGAAACCCAGTTTTTGGCGCAATCCAATCGTCATTAATAACACGCAATTTTCCGAACCCCATACGAGCAGGGTTATAATAATTAGCAAAACTAAAATGAAACTTAGATTTAAGCCAACCATGGTTAGCACTACCTAATTGGCTATAGGGATAATGTTTGATCATAATTTTTCCTTACCTTAGCTTGTTGTTTTGGCCGATTCTTGATTGAATAACTGATTATCCAATGAATATTTACCGCCACCTTGAATCAATAAAGCCAATGATATTGCAAGTAGTGTTAAGCCAAATTCGTAACCATTATTGCTCATAAATAAACCATTACTAAAATGAACGCTAAAAATAGCAACAATCATAGTGAATGCGAGCGCTAAGCTTGTAGGTCGGGTGAGTAAACCAATAATGAGTAGTAAGCCTCCAAAAAATTCTACACCGCCAGCCATTAACGCCATTAAGTAACCAGGAGTTAGACCAATAGATTCCATCCATTGTCCTGTACCATCTAAGCCATAACCTCCAAACCAAGCAAATAATTTTTGTGCACCATGTGCCGTAAAAACAATTCCCGCTATTAATCGTAAAGGTAATGCTGCTAAAGTTTGTTCAGTTTTTGTGATGTTTTTAAAAGTCGTTGAAATTGTCATGTTTAATTCCTTAATTTATTTAAATGTTTAAGATGGAGCTATTCTATATTTTGATTAAGCAATGAATAAGTACTAAAATTTGTTTAGTTTATTCAAAAATATTGAACATTTAGGCGGCAACCAACGATGAATTCACCTGCGATCACCATTGAAGCGTTATTAGTATTAGATGCGATAGAGCACCGAGGGAGTTATGCCGCTGCTGCTGAGCAGTTAGGTAAGGTTCCGTCGGCATTGTCATATATTGTCCAAAAATTAGAAGAACAGTTAAATGTAACTGTATTTCAACGACAAGGAAGGCGTGCGGTGCTCACGCCAGCAGGTAAACATTTATTAACGGAAGGCCGAAAAATGTTATATGCAATGAATAGCTTATCAGAGCAAACACAAACAATCGCTAATGGTTGGGAGCCCAAAATACGCATAGCGTGCGATTCAATCATTGATATCAAAGCTATTTTTAATGGCATTCAAAGGTTTCTAGTTGAATATCAGAATATTGAAATTGATGTACAAGAAGAAGTCATGAATGGAACATGGGAAGCACTTGTTGATGACAGGGTTGATTTAGTGATTGGGGCGCCTTCACCTGTTCCTAATCAAAAAGGCATCAGAGCAATAAAAATGGCGGAAATATCCAACGTATTAGTGGCGAGCGCTAACCATGAAGTGGCTGAAAAAATACTCAGTGAACACCAAGCAATGCCACAAAGTGAACTGATGAACTTTCGCAATGTGGTTGTACATGATTCATCACAACATGAAATACCTTGGTCAATTAATATGATCGAAGGCAGTCAGCATTTCTATGTGAGCACGGTTGCGCAAAAAATTGCAGCGATTATTGCTGGCATTGGCATTGGTTATTTACCAAAAAATTTGGTTCAGCAATACCTTGATAAAGGACAGCTGATTGTTATTGAGACGCTAGAAAAAACCGCTAAACAAGATTTATTTATGGCGTGGAAAATCACCAATAAAGGCAAAGGGCTAAAAAAGCTAATCGATTTTTTGTCGCATAAAGTGAATTAGTTTAAACCTGACTTTGCAAATTCAAAGCGAGTGCTTCACTTAAACCAACAACTTAATGCTATCGACTGACGTTAACTACCGGTTTGTCTTTAGTTCTATTAACAGCCATAAGCCAAAACTAGCTTTTAATTATAAACGTTAGTTCACAGACCCTAAAGTTGTCCTTTTGAGTGATTTGTTATATGGAAACGCCACTTTCTTTAATCCACTTTGTTAGTGCATCAACAGTATTATGATTTACATTGCCGATAAGAACATTAATTGGTGTTCCATTTTTATTTAGTAAAACGAAAGCAGGATATGCAGGTATACCAATTTTATTAACAAGCTTTTCAGCCTCAATCATCGAATCCCATTCGAAATTATATTTTTTTGAAAAATCTAATACCACATCCAAATCTTCATAGGTTACGGCTATAAAGTTAACCTGTTTACTCAAAGCACGTTTAAGTTTGTTTAATACTGGGACTTCTTGAATACAAGGTATACATGTTGAGTAATAAAAGCTTAAAAATGTTGGTTTACCTTGAAAGTTTTTAAGTGTTAGTTTTTTTCCTGATGTTGAAGCTAAGTTGAAGTCAGGAAAGCTTTTAGTTGAAACCGCCACATTTTCTTCTTGTTCATTTTTCGGTGTAGGCTCATTAGATTTCATCGGGTTAATGACCAAAGTTATCTCGCCAGAAATTTTAACTATGTCAAAACTACGATTGTTACCTACTAATAAATTGAACTCTTTGGCTGTAATTTCATTTTTTGCATCATCTTGAAATTGGAGTGATTTAACATCAACCCCAATCATATCAGCGAGACTTTTTAAACTCTCTAACTCAGGATTGTTCTCAGCAAACGTGGAACTCGAATAAAAAATTACCACGAGTATTAATTGAGTAATGAACTTCATTGATCTTCCTATTTCCATATAACGCCCTAATATGGGCAAAAAATTGTTGGCTAAAATGTTGAGGAACAAAATCAGCCAACTGTTTCTAGTCCTGATTAATTGACTTGTTATAAGCCACTGACACAATATTATTTTTAGGCTTTAAACCAAACAAAAACCTTAAAAAATTAGATGGTTTAATAATAAACCAACAAATTGCGCTAGTAACTAAAAATGATGAAACGAAAAGAAAAATAATTTTTAACAATATTGGTCCTTGCCATGCAATGACATAGTAGCCTATCACCACAATTACAGTTTGATGAAAAATGTAAAAAGGATAAATTAACTCGTTACTAAGGCTTACCCATTTTGGTGTTTTTGTAAAATAGAATTGCGCATAACCTAGAATAGTTAAAAATGCAGACCATGCCACTAAACAACAAACCAACCACCAAATAGACCAACGCATATCCAGTGATAAGTATTCGCTCAAGTCAGGGGAATAGTAATATGAATAAAAAAGTGTCGTACTCAATACTAACAACAGTAAATTATAAAATCGTTGCTCATATATTGCTTGCCAGATAACCTTGCTGCGAACAAAAAGCATACCTGTAATAAAAAAGAAAAAATAGAAAGCTGAAGAAGATAGATTTTCTATCTTCTTATCGTCACTTGGAAACGTTAACGAAAAGTATATTTTTATTATTATTAATAATATAACAAGTAGATACAGACCAATTTTGTGTTTTGACAATTTTTGTACAAAGTTAATTATTGATGTACCTAAAGATGAGTTAAATAATTTATTTAACGGGATAGCAAGTAAGAAAAACACCAAGAGATACTCTATGAACCAAAGGTGATTCGTTTCGAATTTTAATGCCAGAGCCGGATACTCTCGCCAATATGATTGCATTTCAGCAATATTTTCCATGTAAATTTGCGGAGGAATCACTAGCACAGAGCCGATCAAAAGAGGAATAAATAACCTTAGAAATTTATCTTTGAAAAATTTCACTACCGTTACCTTTGATAGCAAGATAACAGAGCCAACACCTGAAATGAAAAATAAGATTGGCAATCTAAATTGTTCAAAATACACCATAATATCATCGAGCACCTTGCTCGAATCGTTATTCATAATATGCCAATTATCTCCATTAAAAGGCATGCACACATGATGAAGAAATACGGCAAAAATCAATATCACTCGTAACCAATCTAACTCGGAAAATCTTACAGTGCTTTTCAATTCCATTTGACAACCTTAATTTAATAGATACCACAATCTGTGTGGTTTATATCGCCCTAATACAGAGCAAAAAATTGTTGACTAAAATGTTGAACGCAGTGAAAACAGCCAGCTGTCTTTTGTCCTTTTGAATGACTTGTTATCTTTTTTGTACCATAATATCTTACATATAGGTACTTTTGAGGTTTTACATCATGGCTAAAAATACAAGCGTTACACTAGGCGATCATTTTGATCAGTTTATAAACCAACAACTTAACACTGGTCGTTATGGCTCAGCAAGTGAAATCATTAGAGCAGGATTAAGAGCCTTAGAAGATCAAGAAGCTAAGCTTTTAAATTTACGTAATATGTTAATCCAAGGCGAACAAAGCGGTGTTGCTGAGTATAGCTATGAAAGCTTATTGACGGAATTAGATAAAGATAACCATTAATGAATAGGTTTGTATTATCGTCGAAAGCCAAAACAGATTTAATTAAAATAGCTAGATATACCCAAATTACTTGGGGAGTTCTTCAACGGAATGATTACTTAAAAGTATTAGATAACACCTTCCATTTATTAGCTGATGATCCCGAGTTAGGTATTAACTGTGATTATATAAGAGAAGGTTACAGAAAATACCCACAAGTTAGCCATGTAATCTATTACAAAGAGTATAAAAACAGTCAAATATTTATCGTGAGAATATTACATAAAAGTATGGATGTTAACTCCGCACTCTAGGAAAAATTACGCCTCATTCAGAGGCAATAAAATAGTTGGTTAAAATTAGCGAGGCACGAGCTAAAACCAGTTGTTTTTTGTCTTGCTGAAGTGACTTGTTATCCGTCACAGTTTTGCGACCCAGTTGCTATTAAATGGTGCTGATATAAGAACAGTACAAGAGTTATTGGGGCATAATGATTTAAGAATAACTCAAATATACACACGTCATAGTGCAGTATTCATCAGGAACAATGAGCCCAATTGATAAAAATTGAATTTCTTAACCTTTGAGAACGCCCGACTAATGACATTTATCTTAACGCATTGCTCAAAAGTCTATGGCGCTTTTTGCCTCAAGGTGAGATAGAAAGTTAATTTTTAACGCCTTTAACTCCTAACGTTCTTACATCATATTTCGTGTCTTCGTTGACCTAAATTTTTATTCGATTAGATCAAATCCAAAATTTAAAGTATCAAATAAATTACGAGTTACTACACATTAAGATAAATAACTGGTTTTCTTTTGTTCGCATGATAGATTCAATAAACAGAAATCATATACAGGGAATTACTATGCAGAAAATAACCACACTTATTTTTCTACTGCTCTGCTTTTTTTATGTCAATAAAGTTCACGCTCAATCCGCCGTTGCCATGCCTGATAGTTATAGTGCTCAAGTGGCTAAAGACGTTTTAATAAGTGGTGGTAATGCTATCGATGCCGCTATTGCCGCGCAGTTTGTTTTGGCTGTTACTTTACCGGAAGCGGGTAATGTTGGTGGCGGTGGCTTTATGACGATTTTTAAAGACGGTAAAACTGATTTTTTAGATTATCGAGAAGTTGCACCTAAGGCTGCTCATCGAGATATGTATCTAGATAGCGATAAAAACGTTATTCCTCATCTCTCTACTTTTAGCATTTTGTCATCAGGAGTTCCTGGCACGGTAGAAGGCATGTGGCAGGCGCATAAAAAATACGGCTCTAAACCATGGCAAGCATTGTTGGCGCCAGCAATTAACTTAGCTTCAAATGGTTTTATTGTTCATTCTACTTTAGCAAAAGCAATTGATTGGCGAGTGAAGAGTTTTAAAAACAAAAATATTGAAGTGAATTTTTCGTCATATTTTGGTGGTTTAAAAGCCGGAGATACCTTCAAGCAACCTGAGCTGGCACAAACTCTGAAAAGAATTGCAAAAGCAGGGAGAGATGGCTTTTACCTTGGAAAAACCGCAAAAATTATCAGTGATTTTATGGCAAAAAATGGCGGTATTATTACTGAAAAAGATTTAGCGAGTTATCAATCAAAGTGGCGAGAACCACTACAAATGAAATGGCGTGACTACGATGTTATAACGGCTCCACCTCCAAGTTCCGGCGGGATCGCTATTTTACAATGGTTAAGTATGTTCGATTTGCTCAGCGCAGAAAAACAGATTGAACATAACTCTAAAAATTACATGCATTTGCTTTCTGAAATTGGCAAACGTGTTTTTGCAGATAGAGCAGAATATTTAGGCGATCCTGATTTTTATCAAGTACCTGTTCAGCAACTATTAGCAAGTGATTATATAAAGAGTCGTACAAGCGATATTTCTATGAACAGCATATCGACGACTGAAGATATAGCACCAGGCTTGATTGAAAGCCGAGATACCACGCATTTTTCTATTGTTGACCAATGGGGCAATGCGATTTCTAACACAACCACCATTAATTATACCTTTGGCAGTGGTGTGGTGGTTGAAGGCGCGGGTTTTATTTTAAACGATGAAATGGATGACTTTAGTGCGAAACCCGGAGCGGCAAATATTTTTGGAGCTGTTGGTGGTGTGGCTAATGAGATTCAACCAAATAAGCGCATGCTATCTTCTATGTCTCCTACCATTTTACTGAAAAATAACGGAGTTGAATTAGTCACGGGATCGCCAGGTGGCACCACGATAATATCGTCGGTTTATCAATCAATATTAAATGTGGTTGAATATGATATGTCTGCAGAAGAGGCTGTAAATGCGCCGAGATTTCATCATCAATTGCTGCCTAAAAATGAGATTTGGTACTACCCCGGCATTGAAAATAATGTATTAAAGTCATTGCAAAACATGGGCTATATAACCAAAGAAGATGTGTTTGGTGATGTGCAAATGATCATCAAGAAAAAGGGGCAGCTTAGTGCAGCTTCAGAAAAAGGTGAATTCAGCAGAGGCGTTTCACTTACGTTCGATAGTCAATAATTATTGATTAAGTTAATAATATAACTGCAGTTAGTTTTTACGCTAATTGCAGTTATTGCAGCAATTTTAATCATCGGACTATTGACGAAGGGGCTGACGCAATCATTATGGGCCAATGTTGAAGATTTTATTCAAGCTTAAAACGAGTAACAGAGTTACTTAATGCTGTTGCCAGCTGCATGGTTGTTTCTGAAGCGTAACTGTTTTTACCCGCAACCTCATGGTTCACTTTGGTTTGATCAGACATCACCGTTAAGTTTTTACTGACATCATCAGAAACTTGGCTTTGTTCTTCAGTTGCGGTAGCTGTTTGTGCCGCGACATCAGAAACTCTATTTGAAGCCTCTGATATTTTTTCTAACGCTTCCAAGGTTTTTTGTGATAATTCTACACTGGTTTTTGTCGCTGCATTACCTTTACCAATTGCGGTGACCGCATTATCAACTCCTGTTTTTAACGCTTCAATCATCACTTGAATATCTTCTGTTGATTGCTGTGTTCTACTCGCTAGCGTACGCACTTCATCGGCTACAACGGCAAATCCTCGGCCTTGTTCTCCGGCTCTTGCCGCTTCAATAGCCGCATTGAGTGCTAACAAATTGGTTTGTTCAGCGATTCCCCTAATTACATCTAATACTGAAGCAATATTTTGTGAATTTTCCGATAATTTTACAATGACCGCTGTTGCTTCCTCAACGGTAACTGATAGACCTTGAATTTCACTAACCGCTTCAGAGGTGATGTCTGTACCTTCATGAGCTAAGTTATTCACCATCATGATTTCTGTTGAGGTTAACTGAGCATTTTTAGCGACTTCAGCAATGGCGTATGACATTTCGTTTACCGCGGTGACGATCATTTCGACCGATAATAATTGCTGCTCACTCGTTTCTTTTATTTCTGTTGCACCAGCATCTAATTCACTGACCCCTGAGATCACTTGAGAGGATTGGTCAACGATAGATTTAATTAAGTTAGCTAAACTGTCGATAAATTCATCCAAATTATTGGCCACTTGGCCTATTTCATCTTTTCTTTTCGAACAAATACGTTTTGTTAAGTCCCCATCGCCAGTATTAATCGCTTTTAATTTTTCTGATAAATCGTGTAAAGCATCAGCCATCGCTTTAGGTGCGGCAATGCCGATCACGAAGGTTAAAATGATGATAATACCGCTAATCACGGATAAAATAACAATGCTGCTATCCACTGTTGAAATAGTTTCTTTGCTGACTGAAGTACTTTTTTTATCGGCTAACTCACCCGCTAAATTATAGAACTCACGTAATTCATCAAAGGTTTTCTGTGAAGTTGTATTTGCGTGTGCTTTGGCTGCCGAAAGTTGATTGTTTTTCACTAAGCTAAAGACTTGATTCGATTCTTTAAGCCAAAGATTATAACTTGCATCGAAGCCTTTTAGCTGAATGTTCACATCCGGATAATCAGACATTAATTGCTTATATTTGTTAAAACGATCCAACGCTTGTTTCGCATTTTCTTGATAATCGGCATAATTTTGCTCAATATTTCCTGAGGAAATACCTTCATCTAACACTTTTAATTCAGCGACTTTGGCTTGGTATAAATCTCTATCAGCATTGATCACGGCAGAAATAGCAGGATTAAAATTACTACCAAAGCGCACGAGACTGTCTTCAGTTGTCGAAACTAAGCTGTTATTCATTAGAACTAAAATAGTTAAACAAATGCCCAAACTGCAAAATAATGCAGTATATCGGAATCGAATAGTATGCATATTCATCAATATATTCCTCTACGTATTATTATTTAAAAGGTTAGCAGTTGATTTGATATTTTGCTTTTTATCTTAAAATCATCCTTTAGTTTTTTTTGCCAATCCATTGATATTTGTTTTAGCTGACCATTTTGCTTTATTTTGTTAAACGCTCGCTGCCAGATGTTAAATGTCTTTAAAGGTGTTTTTTTAGAGATGGCTATGTATACAGGGGCTTCCTTGATCGTGAAAATTGACTCCACTTCCGTCTCATCAAGTTGCAATGCTTTGAATAATTGGCTCATTCCTGATTTTTCATAGACAATGGCTGAAACTCTACCGATTAATAGTCGTTGAATATTTTGTTGGTGATGAGTGACTGAATGTAAATTCGTTAGTTTTTTATTTATTAACCATTCTTCTCTAACATCACCTCTGACTAAACCAATGATGGGAAGTGTTTTGAGATCATCAAAGTTGTTTATGATGAGATTTGATTTTTTTAATGCATACACTTCCCACTTCTTTGTGAAAATGGGCCCTATCCAACGGTAATCACTCTCTCTAAAATCGGTCCTTGAAATGCTGAACAGTAAAATATTTGCTTGAGTTCTGGCCAAGTTAATCGCTCTGGCTTCTGGGGTAAATTCTATTTCACTGTTTGAACCAACCTGCTTTTTTAATGCGTTAATGATATCAACGGCATAACCTTCTGGTTTATTGTTTTCATTCAGGTAATTGGCGGGAGGTTCATCAACCGATAAAATTCTAACGTCTTTTGCAAAATTTATTGGTGAGTAAAAACAGAAACAGAATAAGCATATCCATCGCGTCATGACGTTCTCCTAAAATATAAATATTCAATTCATATTTTGTACAATTTGATATGGGTGAAAAAATTTAATCTATAGTCAATAGAGTAGTCTAAGGTAAGGAGATTCGCGAAATTTCCGCTCAGTTAAAAAAGTTGAAAGTAAAGCTATAAAGGGGAATCATTTCAAACTTATACGTCGCTAAAGCTTAGCTGCTATGACATGTGGTTTTACGTGTTGTTGAGCAATTTGTTCATGCTGTTTAAAGTTAACCGCATTTTAGGTAATACTCTTGGTGTACCGAAAATTTCGCTGTGAACTTCGCCAATGTTTTTTGCGCCACAAAGTTTATAAAAATTCTCTGCATTTGGGTCTGCGACCAGCTCTATTGTTGAGTAGCCGCGGTTAAGGGCTGCTTTGCAGGACTCTACTAATAATAGTTTACCGAACCCATTGCCTATATGAAGCGGCTCTACCCACAAATGGCTTAGGTAGGCAAAGTTGTCTTTGAGTTCAAGGCCAAAAAAGCCAATCGCCTTTTTCTCAGCTTCTAGAATTACAACGATGTTTGCAGCTATGTAACTTGGAGAGAGGGTTAATTCCTTTTTCCATTCATCCAGCCATTCTTGTGGATAACCCCAATGGGCTTTGGCTCTTCTCATTAAAGCGGTGAGTAAATCAGACTCGTCAATTGTTGCTGCTTTATAGGTGTGCATATTAGGCCGTATTGAGTGGGCTGTTATCTCTTTTTTATTTTTCTGCAGGAAAATAATAAACGCGAGCTATCAGCCCAGCAGAAAATTCATATACAGAGATAGCACGTTGTGATCTTTGACCGTTTTTTCCTTGCCAACTAGCAATCTCAACCGCACTTACTCTGCTTTTGGTAGATACAATGTCAGAAAGCTCAGACTTACATGTTGAACAAGACTTAAAATAATCGTTCATGCTCTCTATTAAATTATTCTTACCTTTAGCTTCGACGATAACCTCTTTGCCTACGAAACTTAACCACTCAATATCATCAACAACCAAACTTGCCATAGCGCCACTATCTTGTGCATTAAAAAAAGCAACGAACAGCTCAACGGTTTTTACGTTATCAGGCATTTGTTCGTTGGCTTGACCATCGAGAGTTAATATCAGTAAAAGTACTGATACGAAAGCGCTAAATTTATTCATGCATTATCCTCTGGTATTTTAGCCTCCTCAATGTGATGAGGAGGTGTCGACTAAAACGGGGGGATTTCATTTTGACGTTTGATTAACTTGTTAGCTGTTTTGATTTGAAAAGTGCAATAGTATTTACAGTCAGATTTAATAATAATGTGGCTAAAATTCCCCAAATAGCAAGATTAATAGGGAATTCTTCAGATTTGACTTCAGCATTTTTGACAGCCTCAAGTTCTTTTTGCTTTTGTAAGGCTTCTAACTCTTTTTGCTGTTTTTTGTATATTTTAGAGTATGGAACTTTTTGATTACTACTAAGACCTACCATTTTTTTATAAAATTTCTCGCAACCACGACAAGTAGCCCTAGCTGTAGGTAAAACCCTAGTTTCATATATCTCTAGAGCTTTTTCTTTTTGACCATGTATGTAGTATGCCTGCGCCGCAGTATCCAAGTAACCTGCGTCGTTTGATTTCTCTAAAGCTTCAGCTAAAAACTCATATCCATCTAATTTTTTATTTCTTTCAACATACCACCATAAATAACTATTTATTTCCTTCAAGTCACTTTGGCTATATGATTGTTGACCAGAATTCATTGCCGAAGAAATACTTGACACGTCACCTAGAAAACTAAGAATTCCAGCCTGAGCTAATGCAGGTACTGTCAGTAAAATACATAAAATTATTTTTTTCATTTTTTTCCCTTTAAGTTTAAATTAATACTAATATCTATAAACAGCTAATGCCCTAATAACAGGCAAAAAATTGTTTGCTAAAATGTTGAGGAACGAAAACAGCCAACTGTAAATTTTCCCGCTTTATTGCCTTGTTATATACAAGTTGCACGAAACTCTGGTTTATCTTTTTTAATATCTTCATAAAGGTAACCTTCTAGTACTTTATGAATATTGGATGTGGTTTCGCTTTTAACGGGCTGAAGTTGGTCCATAATAACAAGTCTCGTTTGAATAGAGTTACACAATAAGTCTCTTGCTCTACTTAATTCATTTTTGTCTATTAACGAAATAGCTGCTTGCATTTCTTTAGCTCCAGCCCATACCTGACCAATAACAGGAGATGCTGCATTTAAAATGCCACCCAAGAAACCGGCAGTAAGACCTGATAAAAAAATAAAAATAATAAACAATGAGAAAATAATTTTAGATTTCACACAAAGTTCCTTTTTGTATATAACGCCTCATTCAGAGGCAAATAATTGTTGGCTAAAATAGCGACGCAGGAGCAAAAGCCAACTGTATTTTGTTCTTGTTAAACAGCTTGTTAGCAGTAAATTAGCTACGTTTAGGGTAAACATGATAACGATGCCTACCTGTATGTTCGATAATTACTTTATCACCGGCAGCCATCTTATGAGTTTTAAAGAATTCCTTAACCCATGAGCGTTTACGGAAGATATTTTTGTCACCAGCGATGTCTGTAATTACAGGTTCGTTAATGCCGCAATTAACCTCAAGTAATACCGGAGCAATATCCTGAGAATTTGAACCGCCGAAAGAATCGCTTGGGAAAAACTCGGTAATTGATGAAAGGTATAAATGATCGTTGTTTATATTCCCTTGGGTCAATTCGATCTCGACATACTGCATATACACTCCTTTACTGCTAACAGCTTATTATGTAGACGTCTCAGTAATGTCCGTCTACTTACTTACACTTAAATTACCAGAAAAGTAATAAAATTCAATTTATTAAACGTGAAAATATATACGAGCTATGCGTGGGCTTGGATATTACTGAGCGTTCTCAGTAATATCCAAAGGGTGATAAGCTATTAGCATCAATAAAACAGTGAGTCGATAGTTTAATGACTTAACAGGGCTATTAAGAATTCATCGTAAGATGAAAATCAATGTTAGCTCTACTTATTTGAAATCCATACAGTTTGATAAGGCTCAAGAAGTAGCTCTTCGGTTAAGTCTGTAATTTCAGCTCCACTAATTAACTCTGTCCAAGATTCTGTGATCACTAAATTAAGTTCGCTGAGCGGTAATGCTAAAGGCTTATTTGATATGTTGCTGATGCAAAATATACTTTGTTTTCTGTTTAGACTTTGTCGCCAAAAACCAAATAATTGTAAACCCAAATGTAAAGTAAACTGCGTAGCGTTGGGGTGAAAAGCAGGTTGATTAATTCTGATCTCTAATAATGAACTGAGTGATGACAATACTTTTTTGTGATGTAAGTTATTATCTTCCAGTGCTTGGCTTAGTAACTCTTTATCCCACCTGCGACGATTGATCGAGCGATTATGGTGGGTATGCTCAAGTTTTTTATAATCGTTTTGCGTGCCTAGCATACTATGAATATAAACACCGGGAATGCCTTCAAGTGCGAACATAATGGCGTGTGCACAAACAAAACGTTCAAAATTCCACTGATCTTTACCGGTTGTTGTTCCTTGCATAGCATCATAAAGTGAAATATTCATTTCGTAGGCTTTTTGCTCGCCATTATCAGACGTTCGCCACGATATTTTTCCGCCGAAACCTTCGATAGTTTGAACCAGTGCGCCTATCTCTTCTTCGCTCAGTAAACCTTCTGCGGGCCTTAAACCTATGCCATCGTGAGAAGCAATAAAGTTAAAATACATAGTACCGTCTTGTGAGGGCGGCATGCTCATTAACCAACGTTTTAAATATAAACAACTCCCTGTGAGTAGAGTGTTTAATAATAACGGTGGCAGTGAAAAATTATAAATGCCGTGTGCTTCGTTGGCATTACCAAAATAAGTTAAATTTTGAGTGTTAGGAATATTGGTTTCGGTAATAATAATGGCATTCGGTTCTGCAGATTCTATTAAACTGCGTAATAATCGCACTATTTCATGGGTTTGTGGCAAATTAATGCTCGGCGTGCCACTTATTTTCCATAAGAAAGCAATAGCATCAAAACGGAATATTTTCACACCCATATCTAAGTATTGTCGGATAATCGTGGTAAAAGCGATTAAAACCTCAGGGTTACGAAAATCAAAATCGACTTGATCGTGACTAAAAGTACACCAAACAAATTTCTTTCCTTTGCCAGTTTCTACTTCTTTCAGTAATGGCGAGGTGCGAGGACGAACTACCGCAGATAAATCTTCATCGGGCAAGGCGGTAAAGAAAAAGTCGTGGCCAATCCCTTCACCTTTGATAAAGTTATCAAACCACACGCTGCGACTAGAACAGTGATTGATCACTAAATCAGACATCAAATGATAGTCTTTACTAATGGCTTGAATATCTTGCCATGAGCCAAGTGATTCGTTGACTGAAGAATAATCGATAACCGCAAAACCATCATCAGAACTATAAGGAAAAAAAGGCAAAATGTGCACGCTGTTTATCGTTTTACTAATAGTGTCATCTAAAAACGTTTTCAATGTTTTTAACGGTGCTGTGTTTTTTTCAATAACACTATCACCGTAAGTAATTAAAATGACGTCTTTTTCTGACCAGTGATTAGTAAAGGGTTCAGCAATCGTAAAATCACTTTTTAACCGCATTATGGCGATTAATGAACGTGCAATATCATCAAACGATTGCTCTAGTGTTATATCTTTATAAATAAAACTAAGCTGCTGACTTAATTTTTGTTCAAGAGAATTAACCGGCTCTTGCATCATCAATATTTTCCTTTTACTTCATACATTTTTCATGGTTAAAGAGTTGTTTGGCCAAATTCTTGATTGTCTAACTCAACCGCTTCTTTAAGTTGCGATAAGATATCCGGTATTGCACTTACTACGCGGTTCCATGATGGAATAAAAGGTGTTTCCATTGGCTGTTCTAGGAAAGTGTTTCCTGCTGTAAGTATATTTTCAGCAAACATTTCTACCGCTTTTTCTTCGGTATGAATGTCGAGATTCAGCCCATTCATCATGGCATCGTTACGATAGGTTTCTACATAATCTAAGGCAATACGGAAGTAGGTCGCTTTTAATGTTCTAAATTTTTCCGGGGTAAATGTTTCGCCTTGTGTGGCAAGTTTACGAATGAATGCTTTACTGATATCAATCGACATTTTTGATAAACCACCTGCGGTATTATCTAATGATAGATCTTGATGTTTATGATCGTACGTTGAAGCTATGTCTACTTGGCATAACCTGTTTGGCGAGTAATTACGATACATCTCAGATAATACACCGATCTCTAATCCCCAATCACTAGGGATACGAATATCGCTTAATACATCACGTCTAAATGAAAATTCGCCTGCTAGTGGGTATAAAAAGCTGTCCATGTATTCAAGGTAGTCACAATGGCCAACCGTTTTCTTAAGTGCTTTAATTAACGGAGTCACTAGTAATCGTGAAACACGGCCATTAATTTTTCCGCCGGCGACACGGGCATAAAACCCTTTTGAAAACTCATAATTAAACATAGGGTTAGCAACAGGATATAACAATCTATCAAGCAACTCTCGTTCATACGTTAAAATATCACAATCATGTAAGGCGATAGATTCTGCTTTGCCTGAAGCTAAAATATACCCCATGCAGTACCAGACGTTTCTGCCTTTTCCTAACTCTTTAGGTGCTAAGCCCAAGGCTTGTAATTTTTTATCAATCGCTTGAAGTCTAGGGCCATCATTCCATAAAACACTATGATGTTGTGGTAATTGACCAAAAAAGGATAATGCGTGTTTGTATTGGGCAAGATCTGCTCGGTCTAAACCTATTACGATTTCAGATAAGTATTTGACTTCTTTTATTTTATTAATAATGTCCGGTAAGGCTTTACCTTCTAATTCAGAAAATAACGAAGGTAAAATTAGCCCTAAAGAACGCGTTTTGGAAAAGGTTAATAATTCCTCGGCCATGTCTGCCGGTTCGCGTTGTGCTAAGTTATGTAATGTGGTTACCGTACCGTTTTGATAGAAATCAGCCATGGTTTACCCCTTTTTGGGAAGTTGAGAATTTGAAGATGAAAATAACAGTGCTTGTATTGCTTCGGCCCAGCCTGATGGCCCACACAACTCTGTTTGAATGGTATGCCTATTTTGGCGATACAAGGTTGGAAAATCATGTACCGGAGATCGAATTTGAACCGCGACTTCTGCTGCCTCTAACATCGCAATATCATTTTCACCATCTCCTAAGGCAATGGTATAAATATTTTCTTGATTATAATGTTCACGATATTGTTCGGTTAACCAAATCAGTGCTTGTCCCTTATCGCAATAGCCACTTAAATGTAAAAATCGGCCACCTTGAACGACGTTGGCGCCATAATCGACTAACTGTTCAATAAATAGTTGTTTACTTTTTTCGTCACCTAACCAATGAATGGGTTCGCCATATTGACGTTGTTTTGCTTGCGCGGCTTTGTCTGCTGAAAGCCCTGTTAACTTTGTTAATTGCTCAATTGTTAACGTTGAAAAGCCTTGATATAAGTGTTTAAAATCGGCACAAACGGTGTCAAGTAACTCTAACCAATACTTTCTTGATGAAGCAAAAGACTTAACCCAGTAATTGTCAACGCTTGAGGTGTCAGCAGGTTGTGTCGAAAAAGTTGTTTTAGGGATAAAAACAGCCGCGCCATTTTCTATAATAAACGGTGTATCTAGCGCTAATTCAGCTTGTATATTGGCTAATTCAGCTCTCGTTTTACTCGTGTTTAGAATAATAGGGATATCCGCTTTTTTTAGTTTGAAGATAGTGTCGTAGGCATCATTTGCTTGATACGTGTAGTGGTCAAGCAAAGTGCCGTCTAAATCGCTAAATATCAATACTTTCTCAGTGCGCATTGTTACTCCTTAAGACTCAATTGACGAATGTGTCGGTTGTTCTCTAGGTAAAAAATGGCATCGGCTGATTTAGATATTGTATTGCACGCTTGTACACTTAGCCTTTGAAAATATTGAGTAAAATTTAATATCTCTGCGGGAGACATGATTTTTGAATCGGTTAAATTTTCATTTCTCGCTTTTAGTTTTTCTTCTTGTTCTAATCGCCATTTGTATACGCAGTCAAATGAAGGTGCTTGTAAAGATACCCAAAAATCCATTTTTTCATACAAAGGTTCATAGGTGGTTTTGAGTTGTTGATTGACATAAGTTCGCCAAATGCCATGAGTATCATGTTGTAATTCAAGTTCATTGATTGGCGATTTTAATTGTTCATCGGTTTGAGGTTCTACGCCCCAACACCAACCTTCTAGCAAAATAATATCAACGGGTTTGTCGACACGTTGCCAATTTTCTTCTGGATAAGGTTCGTCTGTTGCTTTATTAAATCGAGGAATTTTAAAGCCCGTTTTTTTCTCACTTAAGTGACTTAATACTTGCTTTAATGCCGTAATATCATGAGTTGCGGGTACGCCGCGTGTTTCTAATAAAGGATGAACTTTGTCTGCAAGGTCTTTGCGCTCTTGACGAGTTAAATAAAAGTCATCTAACGACATCACAATAACATTTAGTTGATAGGTGCTTGTTAAGTATTCTGCAATATAATCGGTAAACGTTGATTTGCCACTACCTTGGCAGCCATTAATACCAACAAAAAAAGCCCCTTCATTTGCTTTAAATTGCTTAAAAACACGATCCGCGAGTGGTTGGTAATATTCTTCAACCGTTTGTTCAAATTCTACGGGTAAACGGTGTTGCTTTATAAAAGTCTTTAGCATAATTCTCACATCAACAAGTATGATTTAGTTAGATGATTTCAACTATTGTGCCATTTTGACCATTAGCTAGATTTAAGCTTTATCTTGTTGTATTCATTGATATAAAATATATTTATGGTTGGAAGTGTGATGCTTGTTGTTTTAATAACGTTTGCACGATTTATTTATTGTTGCACTAATTTGGTGCGTACCAGTTAGCTAGGGTGCCTCATCAAAACTCAATCAAGCTTAAGGCTGATGAGCAAGATTGCCATAACCGCAAAGTGTCATTTAAAGTTATGGCTAATCGTTGAAAGTTAAACGGTTGATTCGTTGCTAAAGCCTTAGGTCGGATATTGATCAAATTGTGCCGCCGCTTGGCCCGATTCAAACCAAACGGGTTTTTCTTCACAAAAGATATTTGCTTGAGGGGTGATTTTAGGATCACCTTCTAAATAGCCCGCAGGGATCACCAACATACTACCGTCTCGACTTAAATAAGGTACTTGTGAGCCACATTCGGTACAAAAACTGTTACTAAACCGAATGGCATTGGGGAGATCGAATCGTTTGATCAAGGCTTGACCTTGATGCCATTCAATTTTATCAGGTGCAGTAAAGATTAGTGACGCAAAGGCCGAGCCTGTTTTCTTTTGGCAGCGATCACAATAGCATTGATAGAATTTTTGAAAAGGGCCTTCAACTGTACTTTTAACTTTACCGCATAAACAGCTACCTGAAATTTTATTACTCATTTTGATACCTTTTGGCTAATACAAATAAAATGTTTTTAATGATAGTTCTATATAAGTTGATATCACTTGTCACGTCAATCTATTTAAATTTCAAAAGTGCCTTGTAAACTCTGACAAAGAACCTGTAGCAAGATATTCAAATATCGGTATGATATTTAGCAATATTTATGATTCTAACCCTTATGAACTTATTTAACTTCAAATCGATGGCGGTTATTCAACGGCTGTTTTTACTGCGCAGCTTAGCGATTATTATTCAAGTAACAACCGTGCTGATTGTTTATTATGTGATGTCATTGCAAATATCACTGATATCATTATTGGGTGTTATTGGTATTGAAAGCCTTTTTCATTTAATTAGTATCTATGTTTTTAGAAATCGGCCGGCGGGTAATTGGGCAATTGTTTGTCAATTATTGGCGGATATTTTTTTTCTTAGTATTTTGCTTTCCTTGAGCGGTGGGGCAACTAATGCATTTGTCTCATTATTATTATTGCCAATTATTATCGCTGCGGTCAGTTTGCCTTCTCGTTATTTGTCTATTATTTCACTTTCTGCCATCAGCTCATACAGTCTTTTATTATTCAGAATGCCTGAGCACGCCATGCATCAAATGGACATGAGTAATCATTTTTTTGCGATGTGGGCTAACTTTTTATTATCTGTTGTCGTTGTGACTATTGTCGTGGGAACTATGGCTCGAATTATTACTAATAGAGAGAAAGCCATCGCTAAACAAAGGGAAGAACAACTAAAAAGTGAGCAATTACTTTCGTTAGGTGTTGCATCAGCTCAAGTCACTCACCAATTAGCAACGCCATTAGCTAATATTCAGTTATTGTATGATGAGTTATTAGAAGATCACCCAGAACATCTTGCTGTACAATCGATGCATCATCCTTTGGAGCAGTGCCGTGAGCAATTAGGGTATTTTCGAAGCCTTGCCGCCTCGATTCGCGAAGAGAGTACCGAAATAATTAGTGTTGTTGAATTACTTCGTCAATTAAATGATAGTTTACACTTACATTTTCCTGAGCAAATGGTTGATATT
Source organism: Thalassotalea sp. SU-HH00458 (assembly GCF_040362795.1). Classification (NCBI taxonomy): domain Bacteria; kingdom Pseudomonadati; phylum Pseudomonadota; class Gammaproteobacteria; order Alteromonadales; family Colwelliaceae; genus Thalassotalea; species Thalassotalea sp. SU-HH00458. The sequence goes on along the minus strand of NZ_BAABWW010000004.1, from coordinate 132,095 downwards.
ATTCAAACTGAAGAGATAAATGCATCTGTCCAATCTGATGATATGTTGATCGCTGCTTTATTGAATTTAATTCAAAATGCTATTCGTGCGAATAAAGAACACAATGAAAGCAAAATAACCGTAACGATTTATACCAGTGAAAACACGTTGAATATAGAGATCAGAGATTTTGGAGCTGGAATTGAAGCAAATCTCAATAATGATCAAAAAGATTTATTAGGTGAAAAGTTGGTAGAAAGTAGTCATGGTTTAGGCATGGCAGTATTATTATCTAATACGACAATTAACCGTTTAAAAGGCAGCTTGAAATTAGCCAACCACCCAGTAAAAGGCTGTGTTGCTCATGTGAAGTTAGCGTTAGTTTTGCCAGAAAATTAACGGTCATAAAATGAAGATAATCAATGAAATTATTAATTATAGAAGATGATGAAGCGTTTGCTGCAACGCTATTAAGGCGATTAACGAAACAAGGCTTTGAGTGTCAAATGACTCATCAAGCAGATGAAGCGTTACATGTTTGTCATTTATTTCGTCCCGAGTATTTAATTTTAGATATGAAGCTTGCTAAAGAAAACGGATTATTATTGATTAAGCCAATTCGGGCATTATTGCCTAATATTCGTATCGTTTTATTAACTGGATTTGCTAGCATCGCCACGGCTGTAGAAGCGATACAAATGGGCGCTGATGATTATTTAGCAAAACCTGTAGACACTAAAATGCTATTAAAAGCATTAAAGGGTAAAGGAGCAAGTGAAGCAAATACCCTTGATTCTTCAAAAATTGAAAATAAACCAATGTCGCCTGAGCGCTTGGAGTGGGAACACATTAACCAAGTCTTAAGCAGTAATAACGGGAATGTCTCTGAAACGGCTCGTCAATTGGGCATGCATCGACGAACCTTACAGCGAAAACTACAAAGAAAGCCCGTAGTGAGTTAGGCTATGACGAGGTTGCCTGTTCTTTTAAGGCGCTCGTTAAACGAACGAGTTCGAGTGCTTCAATAAAGTTAAACTTCATTGCGGCTACTAAACTGTGCATAGCGACAATCATTCTGCCAAATGGTTTTTTTGGAGATTTTTCTATTTCCGCAATGGCGGCATCGTAGCCATATTGCGCATATATTTCTAATAATTCTACACCAAATTCTTCAGGAGATTTTTGTCGAGGCAAAGGCGTATAACCTAATGCTTGAATAATATTTTCTGCGGTACTCCAAATCGACCAAGGGTTCTGGCCTGTGATCAAATTATTATCTTGATGTGTTTGATTTAAATAAGTAAAACCGCCATCAAACTTTGCACCTCGAGCAATTAATTTATCTTCTAAAAGAAACGGGAATACTTCATCAGCATTAGGGATCAAGAATAACTCTTCATCATTGGTAAAGCTGGTAATTGTCTTATTGGCGACTAAATATTCACCAGAATCAAGTTGAACGTTAGCGAAAGCTGCTGGCCCATGACAAATAGCGGCAACCACTTTATTGTTTTGATAAAGTTGTTTAACAATGTTTTGAATCGCTGGGTTGTCAGGAAAGTCAAACATTGCGCCTTTACCACCAACAAAATAAACCGCAAGGTAATCATCTGGGTCAATTTCATCAACACTCTTTGAATGTTTAACTTTGTGTTGGGCGATACTATCATTTAAAAATGCATAATCTATTGCTTTCATATCATCATTATCAATAACGACCGGTGGCTCTCCGCCTTTTACACTAGCAATGTCTACCTCAAAACCATTGACAGTAAACATCCAGTAAGCACGGGAGAGTTCGGTCAGCTCATATCCTGTTTTTTTCCCTGAATTTCCCATGGTATCGGTACTGGTGACTACCGCGAGAATTTTTCCACGTACTTGCGGTAAGCGCTTTTGTAAGTAAGGAATGTCGTTGGCGACACTTTGTTTCAATTGAGCTGCATCAGGAGTTTGAGGTAATAAATTGAAGAACCAAATACTACTACCGACGATGAAAAGTATAAAAACAACTAAAGATATTAACGCTTTTTCAACATTGCTACACACCATTAAAAATGAATTTTTCTCAGATTAATAAAATGCAGGTGAAGATGAAGTAAAGATACCGTTAATTTTTGAGTTTAATAGAAATATAAAAGCACTGGGGCTGTGATTGAATATTCACCGACCAGTTAAAAACTTCTACGATGCGATAAATAAGAAAAAGCCCTTGACCAATGCCTTCGCTATTTTCATTTTTCACGCCGGATTTAAATAAAGATTCAGGTTCATTTACATTTGACAATAACGCGTTACTGAAGGTTAATTCATTGTTTTTAAATTCGATATTCAATAGTTTTTCACTGCTATGTTCAATCGCATTATTTATCAGATTATTCATTAATAATTTAAATAAATGTGGATTTGTTTGAATGAATACCTGCTCATCAATTGCAACATTGATTGACATTTTATGCGCTTCAATCGTTTGGTAATTATCTAAGATAGCCTGTTCAATCATTCGGTTCAGTTCACAACGTTCCATGTTCATTGATGAGGTTCTTGCTAACATAAATAATACATTAATCGTGTTTTCAATATCCTGATTTGCTTTTTTTATATGATTAATATCTTGTTGTGATAATGGTCTTTGTTCGGCTAAAGCGATGGCATTTTTTAATACCGTTAAAGGTGTTCTTAACTCGTGACTGACATCACGGGTAAAATGTTTTTCTCGATTGAGTGCTTGTTGCAGCTTGTTCAAATTCTCTTCAAGTGTTTTTGATAAATAGCCTATTTCAAACGGGTAGTGTGGAAATTGATAGGTTTCTGTTGCTTGTTGCTGCAGTTTTAGTTGATGAGCTAAATCAATCACAGGTTTGACGGTTTGTTTACTGATTTTATAAGCAAAAAACATGGCTAATAATAAGAATAAACAAAATACCCCGGTAAAAACGACACTCAAGTTTTTTGACATATTGGTGACTACTAATAACGGGGTTACATTGGCAAGTAAAATATGTGGTGTTTCTTGATTGAGTGAAATGTAAGTTAAATGGAAATGATTGTCAGAGGCCGTAAATATTTCAGTGGCTTTCGGTGATATTTTTAACCTAGCTTGTACTGTTTCGGGTAATTGATTGTTGTTCGAGTAAAGTCGCATAAACTGATAACTCGGTGAAATAATGGTTGAATTTGCTTGATAATGTTGGCGAATATTTTCTGCTTCGGTGTGCAGTAACTTATCGATCAGTTCATCTTCCACCATGTAAGCCATTAAAATAAGTAAGCCAAAGAATATTAAACTTAACAAAACCGTAAAGCTGCCAAAATAAAAAAATACCCGATGTTTAATACTTGTCATCATGTGATGTCCAACTTAAACCCAATATTTAATATTGTTTTCAGTAAAGGTTTATCAAAGGGCTTATCTAAGACGGAACGTAAACTGTAAATATGCGATTTTAATGCGTCAGTATTGGGTGGGTTATCGCCCCATATTTTATGCATTAACTCGCTTCGAGACACAGGGGTTGGGTGCTGTTGAGCTAGCACGGATAATATTGTAAAACTGGTTGAAGTAAGTGCTAGCACTTGATGATTCCGGGTCGCTGTTTGCCTGGTTAAATCAATAAAAAGCTCGCCAAGTTGTAATTGTTTTGGTTTGTGTAACATATTACGTCTTGATAACGCTTGGCAACGTAATGCTAACTCTCGTAAATCAACAGGTTTAGTTAAGTAGTCATCGGCGCCTTTATGAAATCCTAACGATTTATCCTCAAAAGTATCTCGCGCCGTTAACATCAAAATCGGTGGCGTTATAGTTGCCTGATTTTTAATGCGTTCACAGAGAGTTAAGCCGTCAATATCAGGTAAATTTAAATCTAATATGATCACATCATATATATCTTCAAGGGCCAGTTTTTCGCCTAATTTACCTTTATGCGCGTGATCAACTACCCAGTGTTGAAGTGCTAAAAACTCAACGAGCTGTTTGGCGATAGTATTGTTATCTTCGATTAAAAGTATTTTCAAATGTTTACGCGTCTTATCAAGGTAATGAATTAATTTTATCTTAGTTAAAGTGAAGATAAGGTGAAGATTTACAGAGTATTACATGTATCCATAATTATGGTAAAGTTGAAAGCACTTATGTTTAAATTACGATTTGCTTATTTAAATTTAGCGATGAAAAAAGGAACTTATGAAACATTTAATTTATATAATAATCGTTGGCTTGCTATTTTCCTGTAGCAAACAATCAAGTGAAGATCACATGGTTGCGGCGAAAAAGAGTATCGCATCTGAAGATTATAAAGCAGCGGTTATTGAGCTAAAAAATGCCGTTAAAGCTTCACCAACATTAGCAGAAGCAAGATTTTTACTGGGTAAGATGCATCTAAAAAATCTAGATTATCAAAGCGCGGAAAAAGAATTAAATAAAGCGTTGGAATTAAACTATCCTGTAAACGAAGTACTTCCCTTATTGTCGCAAGCTTACCAAAAAACACGTTCTGATGTCGCTTTAATTGGACTTTCACATCAAGAAAATGGTCTGACACCAGAGGAGCAAGCAGAGATTGCTTTTTATAAAATCCAGGCGATGTTTCGCTTAGACCAATCAGAGAAAGCTCAAGCGCTTATTGATGAAGTGCAAAAAACTGATACAGACTCGGTTTTTAAAACGTTAGCCTTAGTTTACTCATTATTGATTGATGAGAAAATTGATGCTGCAAAAATGCAATTAGAAACTATTATCGAGAATGAACCAAAGCAAGCTGATGCCCTGAAGTTACTGGCATTAATTGCGTTGAAAAATGGTGAACAATCATTAGCTGCTGACACATATGGCTCTTATTTAACGTATTACCCTAATGATTTAGAAATAGCGTTTATTAATGCTCGCTTGTTAGTGGAATTGAATCGTACGAAAGAAGCGGAACCAATAATAGATAAATTGCTAGCAATTAATGAAGATAACGGTTTGTTAAATCAATTAAAAGGTATCGCAAGATTTAACGAAAAGGATAATGAAAAAGCATTATTTCATACAGAAAAAGCAATTAGCAAAATGCCATCGGACCCCGCTTTAAGGTTATTAGCAGCCTATAGTGCCTATCGTTTAAAAAATTATGAAATCACTCATCAACATTTATCAATTATTGCTGAAGAATTACCCCCTAATCATGAAGCATTAAGGTTATTAGCCGTCAGTCAATTGCACTTAGGCTTTACTAAAGAAGCAGGCGAAACCGTTAACTCTCTAGAAGAGTTATCAGAGAAAGATAACTCGTTAGTCTCGAGTGTTGGTCTTGCACTGGTAAATAGTGGTGAAGTGAAACAAGCGAGAAATATTCTGAGCAAATCAACTGAGTTAGGGGCAGAAACAGCTGAAGACCTGACTCGTTTAGGGTTATTGAAGCTTTCATTAAATGATGTGGAAGGGATCACGAATTTAGAAACTGCTTTAGATAAAAAACCAGACCAAGAAATCACTCGTAATACTTTAGCAACCGCCTATTTAACTACTCAACAGTTTGATAAAGCAATGACATTGGCTAAACGCTGGAAATCTGCCGATAAACAAGATGAGCAAGCGTATTTATTAGCGGCGAGTGTTTATTTTAAACAAGAAAAGTTTGATCTTGCTAAAGCTGAATATCAGCAAATATTATCATTCAACCCAAAACATGCTGGTGCCAGGCTCGCTTTGGTTGATTTAGCTGCCCGAGAAAAAGACTTTTCAACGGCGAAACGTGAACTAGATACTGTTTTGGCGTCAGAGCCGTCAAATGTTTCTGCTTTAGTGAAGCTGTATCAGTATGAATCTGATCAAGGCGATTCTAGTAAAGCGGTCAATATTATTGAGCAACAAAACCGTGAATTTCCTGAGAATAAAGCTGTGCAATTGTTGCTCGCGAAAGTGTATTTACAAGAAAATATGGCTGAAAAGACCGTTGATTTATTACGTGATTTTGATGAAAAAAATGCGCCTAAAATATATTGGCAAACGTTAGGTCAAGCCTACTTTAAGTTGAAAGACTTTAAAAAAGTTCAAAATCACTATCAAGCTTGGCTAGAAAAAGCGCCTTCTGATCGTGATGCGATTTTGAGTAATTTATTATTGTTAGATAACCAACGTAAATATGAACAAGCGTTAAGTTTGAGTACTCAATATGTTGAAAATTTTCCAAATGATACTGAAATAGCCTTACTCAATATACATTTCTTGCTAATTTCGGGAGATTTTACTTCAGCAAATGCCCAATTAGCGTTAATTCCGGAACCAGCGAAAGCACTACCATTTACCAAAGGGTTGCTTGGGCAATTACAACTAAATCAAAAGCAATATAGTCAAGCATTGGAGAACTTAAACGCAGCCTATAAAGCTCAACCAACTCCTCGCAATGTTAATTTAGTTTATTTTTGTTTAGTTAATTCAGGACAAAAAGAGCAAGGGTATAACTTTTTACAACAACATGTTGAAAACAATACCAATGATGTTGCAAGTTTAATGCATTTAGCACAATTACAAATTGCTAAAGATACTGCCGCGGCTATCAAAAGTTATGAACGGGTGCTCTCGATCACCGATGATAATTTTATTGCTTTGAATAATTTAGCTTATTTTTATTTAGAAGCTAATCAGTTAGACAAAGCGCAACAACACGCGGAAAAAGCACTCGCATTAAAGCCTAATATGGCTGATGTGTTAGACACGGTTGGCCGTATTCATTTAGCGAAAAAAGAATATGAGCCTGCGGTGAAATATTTAACGAAAGCCGTTTCCGAAAATGGGGATAATGAAGAAATTTATTTAAATTATGTTGAAGCGTTATTGTTAAGTAATAATAAAGTGCTTGCGCAAAGAAAAATAAACCAAAAAACCTTTAAAGAGCCAAACTCAATGAAACGAGTGGCAGAGCTAAAGAAAAACTATCAGCTTGATTAACAAAGGTTCGCTTTGCGAAATGAGTTGTTAATTTGAAACCAGCAAAAAAGACCATCGAATTATCTTTGCGATGGTCTTTTGGTTTCAGCGGGTTATTTATATGCCACTGACTAATTCTTTTGTACTGATTTTACTTAACGCTAGGGCAGAATTATGGGGTAAGACATGATGTTCTGCTAAAAGATAGATAACTTTATTGCCTGACTCCGCAAGCTCTATCGCATGTTGATAATTTATCAACATGGTCGAAGGAACACTTTGTGGAAATTTGTCGGCATCTCGTCGGATGTATTCAATTAAATCGACATTGACTTTTTCATCATAAAAAACGGCATCCGCAAATTGCATTTCTCGATGAGCCGCTAAAGTAAGTTTATCAGGATCACCATCTAAGGTATGAATAAAGGTTATTTCCCCCTGTGGCGGTGGCACTTCTTCATTCAAACTTAGAATAAGCTGTTGCTCTGCTTGCTGTTCGTTACCTTGTAATATGGCATTGCCAATTGCACCACGTAATGTCACTTCCCAAAACGAACGACGATTTCGTATACCTTTGATTCTCGCTTTTACGTGGTCTCTGAATTTCAAGGAAAAATCAGCAAGTTTGCCGTAGCCAGCCGGTAATGTTTTTTCTATTTGTTCGCGTAGCATTCTTAATAAAATTGGCGCACTTCCTGAGCTCGACATGGCAATGATGATTGGCGAACGATCAATTATCGCTGGCGTTATATAACTACAAAGCTCTGGCTGATCAACTACATTGACAAGTATTTTAAGGTTACTGGCTTCTTGAGATATCGCTTGATTAATTGAGGTATTATCCGTTGCGGCAATCACTAAATTAAAGCGAGATAGCAAACCTTGTTGATAGTTGTGGTTTAGCCATTGCAGATCATTTGTCTTAATTAAACGGTCAACACTTGGGCTAAGTTGTTCACTCATAATGGTGATATTTGAAGTAGTCTTTAACAGTAATTCTATTTTACGTGCAGCGACATCTCCTCCACCAATGATAATTGCTTCGATTTTATCTGACGTTAAAAATACAGGAAAATAATTCATACTATGGGGTGAACTTTTAAATAGTTTAAGTTTGGGTCGAAAATAGCTTAATTAAAGCCTCATCATGATTGTGGAGAATTTAACTGCCATTTTGTCATTATTTGATGATAACGACCATCAGCTTTTATCGCATCAAAACTGGCTTTTACTTTATTAATAACTGTTTTGTCGGTAGCTAAATGAGCGGCTAAATAAAGATCTGAAGCGAAATCATTAATTTCGTATACGAGTGCCACTTTAGCAGGGTCAAAAGAGGCTCCCAGTATTTCATGTCGCCAGATAATACTGTTGGTAAATACTAAATCTGTTTTACCAGTATAAAGCTGGCTCCAAAGGGCCGGATATTTATTACTGACATAAAGGTTTTTTTTATGAGTAAAGCCTTTATTTAAAAGGTAATTTTCTGCTAAATCGTGTCTAATTGCTCCAACAACATATTGTTTGGCTTGTTCTATACTGCTGACTTGAATATTTGAATTGGCCTTTAACGCAGCGAAATACGATTTTATGGTAAATAATTTTCCGATCCAGATGAACTTTTCTTCCCGTTCATCACTTCTAAGCATGGAAAAAATAAAGGTATTGGGTTTTTTAGTCGCCTGTTCATAACTTCTAGCCCAAGGATAAATAGAGATTTTTGCATCGATACCTGAATCTGCAATGATTAACTTTACAAGCTCAATTAGCGCGCCCGTTGGCGGTTGCTTTCCGCCATCAATTTGAAGTGGCGGGAGATCTTCAGTAACAAACTGAACTCTTTGATTGGCGTAAATGCCGAAAGCAGAGGAAGTAATAGTTAACAATACAATAATTGTTAATATACGTAATAACACAATATTGTTTTCCTTCACTCCATTATTTAATCCTTTTATATTGTCTCGCGATAAGCCAAATAGCAATCAATTTTTATAACGATAAGTGATAAACTGTCGCTAATATTAATGAGTAGAGTAAAAAAATGCCTTGGATACAGCTTCGATTAAGTGCAGATGAAGAAACCGCTGAGAAATATAGTGATTGGTTAATGGCATGTGGTGCTCAAGCAGTCACTTTTATTGATGCCAAAGACACCCCTATTTATGAACCGTTACCTGGCGACGAAGTCGTTTATTGGTCAAATACAGTGGTAATGGGGTTATATGATGCCAGTAGTGACATGGATAAAGCCATTGCTTACCTTCAAAGCATTCATCCTGACAAACAAGCCATGCGTTATAAACTTGAGCAGTTAGAAGATAAAGACTGGGAACGTGAATGGATGGATAATTTTCATCCGATGAAATTTGGTCAACGCTTATGGATTTGTCCTAGTTGGCGTGATGTGCCTGAGCCTGATGCCATTAATGTGATGTTAGATCCTGGTTTAGCTTTTGGAACGGGTACGCATCCAACCACCGCCTTATGTTTAACATGGTTAGATGGCCTTGATCTTACGGATAAAACCGTCGTCGATTTTGGTTGTGGTTCAGGCATTTTATCCTTAGCGGCATTGAAACTTGGCGCTAAAAAAGTGGTTGGTATTGATATTGACCCACAAGCGCTGCAAGCCAGTCGAGAAAATGCTAAACGAAATAACGTTGAAGATAGACTGGAATTATATTTGCCTGAAGATCAGCCTCATTTTAAAGCAGATGTTGTTGTCGCCAATATTTTAGCGGGGCCGTTGCGTGAATTAGCCCCAACAATTATTGAATTTGTAGGTGATAAAGGACTGTTGGCACTTTCAGGTGTTTTAGAAGAACAGGCTCAAGAATTACAACAAATTTATGGTCAATGGTGTGAAATGGATCCTGTTGCGGTTCAAGAAGAATGGGTGAGACTGTCAGGAAGAAGAAAGTAAAACGAAAACCGTCAAAATTTTTTTGTAAATCGTGTGCAGATTTTGTTAACTATTTGTACAAAATCTGCACACATCAATGGTTTGCAAAATGTCAATATTAAAATGATGAAAAAAAGTCATTTTTGTTCAATTTATATGCTTTGCAATCTGAAAAAAAACGCGTAAACTTAGCGCCCTTTTGAAAGGTAGCTCAAAAAAACAACAGCGTGAAGATAGGTTCATATTCTTTAGCGAGTAATACAATGCTCGCACCCATGGCAGGAATCACTGACCAACCGTTTCGACAATTATGTTGTCAAATGGGGGCAGGGCTTGCAGTATCAGAAATGGTGTCTGCTAACCCTAAAGTTTGGAAAACTGAAAAATCTAAACGACGTTTAATTCATGGAAATGAAGCTGGCATTTGTTCTGTGCAAATCGCGGGTTCTGATCCACAAGAGTTAGCTTTTGCTGCGCAAGTTAATGTTGATAATGGTGCTCAAATCATTGATATCAATATGGGTTGTCCAGCAAAAAAGGTAAATAAAAAATTAGCGGGTTCAGCGTTATTGAAAGAGCCTATTTTAGTCGAACAGATTATTAAAGCTGTTGTGAATGAAGTAGCTGTGCCAGTCACGTTAAAGATTCGCACCGGATGGTGTGACAATACCCGCAATGGTATCGAAATAGCAAAAATTGCTGAACATAATGGTATTCAATCCTTAGCTGTTCATGGTCGTACTCGCAACGACTTTTATAAAGGAGAAGCTGAGTACGACACCATTAAAGCAATTAAAAAAGCTGTTTCAATTCCTGTGGTAGCCAATGGTGATATCACCAGTGCTATAAAAGCATCACAAGTGCTTGATTACACAGGGGCTGATGCCATTATGATTGGTCGAGGAGCTCAAGGGCGTCCATGGATTTTCAGAGAAATTAATCATTTTTTTGAAACAGGCCAACTATTAGATCCACCCTCATTGGAAGAGATACGCTCAATCATGATTGAGCATGTAAATGGATTACACAAGTTTTATGGTGACTTTATGGGTGTAAGATTTGCCCGTAAGCACGTTTCTTGGTACATGCAAACGCTTGACCCAGAAAAACAGTTTCGTTCTATTTTTAATGCCTTAGAGTCTGAGCAAGAACAACTCGAAGCATTAACTAGATATTTTGATAATTTAATTTAAGAAAGAGTCTGAACTTTATGTTTGAACAAAATATTTCATCTCCATTCGTTACCGGTAACATGCAAACTCAAGCAGAGGCATCACCTTTACGCAGCCAAGCTAAAATTGCTATTAGCAACTACTTATCTCAATTAAATGGTAATGATGTTGACGATATGTATGACCTTGTACTTTCAGAAATTGAAGCGCCAATGCTTGAAGAAGTGATGAAGTATACTCGCGGTAACCAAACTCGCGCAGCTAATTTACTAGGTATCAACCGTGGTACTTTACGTAAGAAGCTTAAAAAATACGGTATGAACTAAAAACTCGCAGGTTAGCCTGCATTGAAAAAGCACCTTAGGGTGCTTTTTTACTTATTGATAGTTGAAGATGTTAGCGTATAAGAAAACTTTCACTAAACTGTACAAAGATCATCACGGACGAAATACCATTTTAGGTATAAATGCCAAGGACATATGTCAAAGGCCAGACCAACATTTATATAAAGGTTAATGAAAACAGCAATGGATACTCCACGCCCAATCAAACGTGCACTATTAAGTGTATCTGACAAAACTGGTATTGTAGATTTCGCACGTCAACTCGCTCAAAAAGGCGTTGATATTTTATCAACCGGTGGTACCGCTAAACTATTAGCAGATAACGGCATAAAAGTGACGGAAGTTTCAGAGCACACAGGTCATCCAGAAATTATGGACGGTCGTGTAAAAACATTACATCCAAAAATCCATGGTGGCATTTTAGCCCGTCGTGGCACAGATGAAGGTGTGATGGCTGAAAATAACATTGATGCAATTGATATGGTTGTAGTGAATTTATACCCATTTGCAAACACAGTAGCAAAAGCAGACTGTTCTTTAGAAGATGCGGTTGAAAACATTGATATTGGTGGTCCAACTATGGTTCGAGCAGCAGCAAAAAATCATAAAGATGTCACTATCATAGTAAATGCTGCTGATTATGATCGTGTTATTGCTGAAATGAACGATAATGACGACTCATTAACCTATAAAACTCGTTTTGATTTAGCGATTGCGGCTTATGAGCACACGGCTTCATACGATGGCATGATTGCTAACTATTTTGGTCAAATGTTATCGGCACATGGCGAAGAAGCGAGTGAAGTAAATTTCGAAGAAAAAAATAAATTCCCTCGTACCTTCAATAGTCAGTTTATTAAAACGCAAGATTTACGCTACGGTGAAAACTCGCATCAAGATGCGGCTTTTTATGTTGAAGCAAATCCTGAAGAAGCATCTGTGTCTACGGCGAAACAAGTACAAGGTAAAGCACTTTCTTACAACAACATCGCTGACACCGATGCAGCATTAGAGTGTGTGAAAGAATTTGATGAAGCGGCCTGTGTTATTGTTAAACATGCCAACCCTTGTGGTGTTGCTATTGGTGATAATATTTTAGCAGCTTATGAGCAAGCCTTTAAAACTGATCCTACTTCAGCATTTGGTGGCATTATTGCTTTTAACCGAGAATTAGACGCCGATACTGCCGAAGCTATTGTTTCACGTCAATTTGTTGAAGTGATCATTGCTCCAAGCATTTCTGAAGCGGCGGCTCAAATTGTTGCAGCTAAGCCGAATGTTCGTTTACTTGAGTGTGGCCAATGGACTACGCAAACAACGGGATTAGATTATAAACGCGTAAATGGCGGTTTATTAGTACAAGATCGAGACCAAGGAAAAGTAGCCGCAAGCGATTTAAAAGTGGTGACTAAACGTCAACCAACAGAAGATGAAATGCGCGACTTACAATTTTGTTGGAAAGTTGCTAAATACGTGAAATCGAACGCGATTGTTTATGTAAAAAATAGCATGACAATAGGTGTAGGTGCCGGGCAAATGAGCCGTGTTTATTCTGCTAAAGTTGCGGGCATTAAAGCCGCAGATGAAAACTTAGAAGTGGCTGGTTCTGTAATGGCGTCTGACGCTTTCTTCCCATTCCGTGATGGCCTAGATGCTGCTGCTGAAGCAGGTATTACCGCGGTGATTCAACCAGGTGGTTCAATGCGTGATGACGAAGTAATCGCCGCTGCAGACGAACATAACATAGCAATGGTGTTCACCGGAATGCGTCACTTCCGTCACTAATTTTCAGCTGTTGTCGTTAAATAGAACTACTTTCATTGTTGAAAGTGCTCACCTAGTAAACTAGGCTCCGCGCTTCCGCCTTGAAATTAGTTCTATTAACTTAAACAGCTAATAAATTAGAAATACAGCAAAGATGGTTAAGCTAAATAAACAAAAGTACATACTTTGTTTGCGGTGAAGACATTATTTTTCTCGGTGAGTGAATGAATATCATTCTGTGCTAGTTCTTATAATCTGTTATAAATAGTTTAGTATTACATTCACATTAATCATTTATGGAAGATCACATGAAAACAATAAAAACCTTTATCGCCGCATCACTTGTTAGTTTATCAATGGCATCAGTTAGTTATGTTCAAGCGGGCAGTGATGAATTAGCCCACGCTATTGCTGGTGAGCATCGCTCTGCAGAAAACAAAGCACGTGATCAATATCGTCACCCTAAAGAAACTCTAGAATTCTTAGGCTTTCAGCCAACTATGACCGTGGTTGAAATTACCCCCGGTGGTGGTTGGTATACTGAAATTTTGGCTCCCGCATTGAAAGGTACTGGCAAATTAATTGGCGCGCACTACCCAGATACAGGTGAAGACAATTATTACAGTAACTCTCGAAAACGATTAGAAAAGAAACTGGCTAGTAATGATGTGTTTAGCGAAGTGGAATTGTCGAATTTTGTTCCGAAAAAAGCCAGTGAGTTAGCGCCTGCTGGAACAGCAGATATGGTATTAACTTTCCGTAATTTACATAACTGGGGTGAAGAGGGCGTTCAACAAGTTTTTATTGATGCTTTTAAGGCGCTAAAACCTGGTGGTATCTTAGGTGTGGTTGAGCACCGTTTACCAGAAGGCGTTGCTGCTAACGATATGAATCGTGGTTATGTTTCTGTAAAAACTACTATTGCACAAGCAAAAGCGGCTGGTTTTGATCTTGCAGGTTCAAGTGAAGTTAATGCTAATCCGAAAGATAAAGCCAGTTACGAAAAAGGTGTGTGGACTTTACCACCAAGTCTTGCGTTAGGTGACAAAGATAAAGAAAAGTATTTAGCCATCGGTGAAAGTGACCGTATGACATTAAAATTTGTTAAAAGTGCTAAATAACTCATTTTAAAATAATAGTGCAACTAATAATTAGCACTCATAAATAATGGCTCAATATTTTAAAGCGAATAAAATGTTGGGCCAGTTTTTTACATCAATTTTAGGAAAATAGTTAAATGAATGTTTTGGTAATTGGTAGTGGTGGTCGTGAACATGCATTGGCATGGAAAGCTGCACAATCTTCTCAAGTCGAAAAAGTGTTTGTTGCTCCAGGAAATGCGGGTACTGCAACTGAGAGTAAATTAGAGAATGTTGCAATATCAGTAGGTGACATACCTGCCTTAGTTGAATTTGCTAAAACTCAAAACATTACCTTAACAATTGTTGGTCCAGAACAACCGCTAGTCGATGGTGTTGTTGATGCGTTTCAAGCACAAGGGTTAACTATTTTTGGTCCTAGTGCTAAAGCGGCTCAGCTTGAAGGATCTAAGGCATTCACTAAAGATTTTCTTGCAAGAAATAATATCCCTACAGGTTGGTACCAAAATTTCACTGAAATAGAACCTGCGTTAGCATATGTGCGCGAAAAAGGTGCGCCAATTGTAATTAAGGCTGATGGTTTAGCGGCAGGTAAAGGTGTAATTGTCGCCATGACCTTAACAGAAGCTGAAGATGCGATTAAAGATATGTTAGCGGGCAACGCTTTTGGTGATGCTGGACATCGTGTTGTTATCGAAGAATTTTTAGCGGGTGAAGAAGCAAGCTTTATTGTCATGGTTGACGGAACAAATGTCCTTGCGATGGCCACTAGCCAAGATCATAAACGTGCTTTCAATAATGATGAAGGTCCAAATACTGGCGGTATGGGAGCTTATTCTCCAGCGCCTGTTGTTACGACAGAAATTCATCAACGTATTATGAATGAAGTGATATATCCGACCGTTGAAGGTATGGCAAAAGAAGAGGCTCCTTATACCGGCTTTTTATACGCAGGTTTGATGATTGATGCTGACGGCACACCAAAAGTGATTGAGTATAATTGCCGATTTGGTGATCCAGAAACACAGCCAATTATGATGCGTTTGAAAACCGATATCGTTGAACTTTGTTTATCTGCTTGTAAAGGCGAATTAGACAAAGCGACGATAGATTTTGATCCTCGTCCTGCCGTTGGTGTTGTATTAGCGGCTGGCGGATACCCAGGTAGTTATGCGAAAGGTAAAGTGATCAGTGGTTTAGACACTAATGTAAAAGCAGATAGAAAAACCTTCCATGCCGGTACCGCAAATGACAAGGGTGAAGTAGTTACGGCAGGTGGCCGAGTACTTTGTGCCACGGCATTAGGACAAACTGTCACTGAAGCACAAAAAGCTGCTTATGAATTATTGCATGAGATTAGCTGGGAAGACGTGCAATTTAGAACGGATATTGCTTACCGTGCAATCGCTCGTGAGCAAAGTTAACCATTAAACTAGCATCACTTTAAGTTGAAGAGTTTGATTAAAAATCCGATGTATATGCATCGGATTTTTTATGCAGTTTAATAATTGACTTGAAACAAGCTGGAAGTTTCTTGTTTTAAAAGGTGCAGATATTTTTTCTCTGGATTGTCAGCAATCAATTGAGCTAATTCAGTACCGATTGGCGTAAACTTATAAAAAGTTAGTAAGCTATTATTTTTATTTGCTTTTAGCGATAAATTTATGCCGTTGAAGACAAATGAAATATTCTCACCAGCAGCAATAGGAGCTGTTTCTGTTTCTTGAATAAAAATAAGGTGATTATCTGCCAAAGTGAGTAGCTCTGCATATGAAAGACCAAATGGACTTAAATTTATTCTGTGCTCTCTATCTTTACTAAAAAAATTAAATAATCCAGGCGTTTGAGAAGCGCCTGAAATAATACGCATACTTTTATTTGATTGATCTTTTATTGCAATCGCACACGCTTTAGCGAGCAATTTAGCTTCGTTAATACTCATTGTTTTGAATGCTTGTAACGATTTAAGCGAAAAACTACCCGGCGATGATATTTCACCGGCTAAAATTTTTGCCCATAAATCTTGCATAGTTTTATTGCTAACATCTTCGGCCAAATTAATAAAATTATTAAACCAATCTTGATCGGCTCGGTCGGCGACTTCTTCATCCGAGCAATATTGAATAGCTCGTTGAATAATATGTTCGAGGTTTTGCTGTTTTCTTAAATGTGTGATGCGCTCTCGTTTTTTAGATCTTTCTTCTATTGGAGGTTGCTTTTCAAGCGGAAGTAAAGCGCCATCAATGACAAATTGTTTAGCTAATCCCATCAGTTGCATTTGCGTAGAAGGGTTAGCAGCACTTTGAGTCTGACTTTTCGTGTTCTTTTCAGGTGCGGTTATCACTGACTTTTCATTTTCTACTGACAGGGTGATTGGGCTAGCGGTTGAAGTTTTGCTGACTTTCATTCTAACGTCCTAAGGTACGCCAATAGTACATTTATTATTTTAGTATCACTTTGATTATTTAATTTGTCTATCACTAAAAATTTTTATAGGCAATTATCGATAATTCACCTAATATTTACTTGTTAGTGTGAAACACTGAAAAATTAATCATTAATTATGAATGATTTGTTGAATATTCTGTCACTCACTTTTATTATGTTACTATGGGTCTTGGAACCAAGAATAAAAAAACTAGTTAAAAGTCACTGAAATTAAAATGGTTTAATTGCCATTTCTTGAGGATTATATGCAGGCTTCTGAGGAAACTAACGACGATTTTTTGTTTATCGATGATAGTGATGAAGATGAAATACTAGAGAACTCAACAAGCAATACTTGGAAAGTATTAATTGTTGATGATGATCCCGAAATACACTCGGTCACTCAGCTTGCGTTGTCAGACCTAGTCGTTTTAGGTCAACGTTTAGAATATATTCATGCCTACTCAGGTAAAGATGCTTGTCAACAAATTGAACAACATGATGATATTGTCTTAGTTTTATTAGATGTTGTCATGGAAACTGATGATGCAGGATTAAATGTAGTTAAACACATTCGTGAAACGTTATCCCGTCAAGATATTCGTATTGTGTTACGCACCGGTCAGCCGGGCTATGCGCCAGAAGAAAGTGTCATTAAAGATTATGATATTAATGATTACAAAACGAAAACTGAATTAACCCGCCGAAAATTAGTTACTACTGTTTACGCTGCTATTCGCTCTTATCAGCAAATTGAAACCGTCACGCAAAACCGCATAGGTCTTGAAAAAATCATAGGCGCGGCAGCCGACTTATTAGAATTACATTCCGTTAAAGAATACGCAGATGGCGTATTATCACAACTACAATTATTAAGTGATAGTGAGTTTAGTGTATTTTGCGCTAGAGGGCAGGGGATAGTTGATGGTGCTGATGATTTAAGCTTATATATTTTGGGTCATCAAGGTTTGTCTGCAGATAAAACAAAACAGAAATTAGATGCACTGAATAATAATTTCGCTCAAAAGCAGATCACGAGCTGTTTCCAGCAGAAACAACATTTATTTACTGATGAAAATATTAGTTTATATCTCTCAAGTGGTGGTTTTAGAGCGGTTATATATATTGAGTTAAATAGCCCTGTTAATGATATTGATAAGCAATTGATCGAAGTATTTCTGACAAATATTTCAATCGGTTATGAAAATGTACATTTATTTCAAAAGCTTAGAGACGCGGCTTATAAAGATTGGTTAACTGATTTACCCAATCGATTAGAATTTGTTAATTTACTAGATGACTTTGCGCAAAGTAATGAGCAAGATTTAGTTGCTGGTTTAATCGATATTAATCATTTTAGTGATATTAATGATGGTTTAGGGCAAGACTTAGGTAATCAACTCTTATTAGCTGTCACCGAACGAATGAAAGCTATGGAGGGGAATTGTCAATTTGCACGAGTTGGCGCCGATGTTTTTGGTATTATTGGACCTGCTGATTGCCTCACCCCTGAAAATTTAAATAATTTATTTAAACAAGCCTTTTCTGCTGGTGAGCAATACTTACCCATCAATGCTTGTTTTGGTTTATGCCATAAAGATGATGCAGGCTCACGTGGCGTGAAAGTGTTAAATCAAATCAATATTGCATTAAATTTAGCTAAGAAGAGTAATCAAGAACATTTTGTTTATTATAAACAAGAAATGGAAGATAAAACGTTATGGCGATTAGGCATGATCCGTCAGTTACGTACAGATTTTGCAGAAAACCGTTTAGAGCTTTGGTATCAACCACAATTGAACCTCAACTCTGGCAAAGTGATTGGCGCCGAAGCACTTTTACGCTGGCGAACTGCCGATGGACAGTTTATTTCTCCTGCCGTATTTATTCCTTTAGCGGAATATTCTGGGCTTATTATTGAAATCGGTGATTGGGTAATTAAACAAGCTTGTAAGCAAATTAAAAGTTTAGAAAAACAATCATATAATGACGTTAGTATTTCAGTAAACGTTTCAATTCCTCAATTTAAACGTGAAAATTTTGTAAGCAGTATTATTGATGCAATAAAGCATTATCAAGTCAATCCAAGTAAGTTAGAACTTGAAATTACAGAAAACATTTTGATGGATGAACCTCAGATTGTTATTGATGCATTAAATCAAGTAAAAGCTGAAGGTATTAGTATCGCTTTAGATGATTTTGGTACTGGATACTCATCTTTAAGCTATTTACAGAAACTCCCGTTAGATCGCTTAAAAGTTGATCGCTCATTTGTTATCGACATTGCAAAACCAGGTCAATCAATTATCGCTGACACTATTATTAATCTTGGCAAACAAATGGACCTAAAAGTCATTGCTGAGGGCATAGAAGATAAAGATCAGGAAGCACATTTGAAATCTCAAGCTTGCGATGAAGTACAAGGTTTCTTTTACGCTAAACCTATGCCTGCTGATGAGTTCTTGGCGTTTTTAAAGAATAACTCTTAATGATTTCTAACAAAATGTAATGGGCTTAACACCTAGCAAACCCAATAAAAGTTGTGTCGTTTTTCTAAAAAATGACACAACTTTTTTTTCGGCATTTTTGGCGCATTAACTTTCTTGAAATTTAAGTTCAATGCCCTGTTTTGGTGTTGTTGGAATTAAATGCGCTAAACATAACGAACAAAAAGCAAAGCCAGCGCCGACATAAAATACCCAAGAAGAGTTAATAATCCATACCATGCCTAATAAAGCTGGAATTACTACTGCAGCAATATGGTTAATAGAAAAACTCACACCAGCACTTGAAGCAATATCTTCAGGTTTAGCAATTTTTTGAAAATAGGTTTTAATCGCAATGGCTAATGCGAAAAACAAATGGTCAATAACATAGAGGACGGCTGCGACAGTGGAGTTTTCAACTAAGCCATATGCGATAAACAGTGTGATCAAACCAATGTACTCAAATTTTAAAATTCGTCGTTCACCAATAATTCCAATTAATTTGCCAATTCGAGCGGCAAACAGCCAATTGAAAATATAATTTATTAGAAATAAAGCACTAATATCAGCCACGCTATATCCAAATTTTTCAACCATTAAAAAGCCAGCGAAAACAACAAATATTTGTCTGCGTGCACCACTGAAAAATGTTAAAGCGTAAAATAACCAATATCGCTTTCTTAGGATCAGTTTTTTATCTTGTTCAACATGAACAGGGAACTGTTTAAAAGTCAGGGCTAAGAATAAGGTAAATATTATCGCGATACCGCCAAATAAAGTGTAGGTGGCTTGATATGACCACGTAAATTTTTCCATTAATAGCCAAATACTGCTAAAAGCTAATAGAGATGCCGCAGACTTTGCCGATAACATTCTTCCCATGAAATGCGCAGTATTGTCTTTATTTATCCATTGCAGAGTTAAGGATTGATTAACGGTTTCAAAGTAATGAAACCCTACCGACATAATAACTGTAGTGATATATAAGCCGTAGACACTTGGAAAATAACCTGTAGCAGCAACGCCAAAGGCGGTAATAAATAGCGAAATAATTGCCAATTTTTGTTCTTTTACAAAAAGTAAGAGATAAATAACCGTAAAAGCTAAAAAGCCAGGTACCTCACGTAAACTTTGTAAGATACCGATTTCTTTCCCAGTGAAATGTGCTTTTTCTATAACAAAGTTATTAAGTAGTGCCATCCAAACAGAGAAAACGAGCGGCATAATAAATGCCATGGCAAGCAAAAGGTTTTCGGGGCGTTGGGTGATCTTAGATAAATTCATATCAATCTTGAGAGAAAAATAAAATATATTTTACGGTAAATCACCAGTATTACCTATTTATATTGTTGTTTATTTGTACTCGAATTTCATTATATCTAATACAGTTAATATATTTATTTCCATTAATCAGTTAGTTGTATAAAAAAGGTTGATTATAATCTCTATAACATAATATTTTTTCATACGTATATTTAAAACGCTTGTTTAAATTTATTGCTTTTAGTTTTCTTTCAAGGCACACTCAATCGACTATTATTAAAAGCACAACTATTAACCCCTAATTTTACGTTAATGAAAAGTGAGGAGACTAGGCATGTTATTTCAAGGCAAAAGCCTTTCTGCCAAGTTATTGGACAATGGCGTTGTTGAATTTAAATTTGACGCTGAAGGTTCGGTAAACAAATTCGATCAGGCTACATTTGAAGAATATAAAGCGGTTATTGCAGCGATTAACAACTGCGATGAAGCAAAAGGGGTATTAATTACCTCGGGTAAAGCTAACTTTATTGTTGGTGCAGACATCACAGAATTTTTAGAAATTTTCAAGAAGCCCGAAAATGAACTTATTCCTTGGATAAAACAAGGTTCTGATGTTTTTGATGCTTTTGAAGATATTGAACTACCAAAAGTCGTGGCGTTAAATGGTTTTGCGTTAGGTGGTGGTTGTGAATTTTCTTTAGCGTGTGAATATCGTATTGCCGATACAACATGTTCTATTGGTTTACCAGAAGTCAAACTTGGGTTAATGCCTGGCTTTGGTGGCACCGTTCGTTTACCGCGCCTTATTGGCGCTGACAACGCCATAGAGTGGATGTCGACAGGTAAAGCGCATAAAGCTGAACAGGCTTTAGCGGCAGGTGTTTTAGATGCCGTTGTTGCACCTGAAAATTTACGTGAAGCTGCTTTAACTACCTTACAACAAGCGATTGATGGCAAGTTAGATTGGCGCGCCAAACGTCTACCAAAATTAGAGCCTTTAAAGTTATCGCCAACTGAAACTGTGATGACTTTTACTACTTGCAAAGGCATGATCGCAGCAAAAGCAGGCAAACATTACCCTGCACCTATGACAACCGTGAAAACGATAGAAGCTGCGGCTGGATTAGGTCGAGAAGGTGCAATGGCACTAGAAAACCAAGGATTTGCAGCTTTAGCGAAAACGGATGCCGCGACCGCGCAAATTGGATTGTTCCTTGCGGACCAAGTGGTTAAAGGTAAAGCCAAAAAGGCTGGTAAATTAGCAACGAAATCCGTTGAACGTGCTGCTGTGTTAGGTGCCGGTATTATGGGCGGCGGTATTGCTTATCAATCAGCATATAAAGGCACGCCGATTGTCATGAAAGATATTAACAATCAAGCGCTTGATTTAGGGTTAACAACGGCTGCAGGTATTTTATCAAAGCTTGCTGATCGTGGTCGCATTAATGCTAAGAAAATGGCAGGCGTGTTAAACAATATTACCCCAACGCTTAGTTACGACAGCGTGAAAGACGTTGATATTGTCGTTGAGGCGGTTGTTGAAAATCCGAAAGTAAAAGCGGCAGTATTAGCTGAAGTTGAAACATATGTTGCCGAAGATGCAGTTATTACCTCAAACACTTCAACTATTTCGATCGATTTACTTGCCGAGAGTGTAAAGCGCAAAGATAAGTTTTGTGGCATGCATTTTTTCAATCCAGTCAATAAAATGCCTTTAGTTGAAATTATTCGTGGCAAAGAAACATCCGATGAAACAATCGCAACTGTGGTTGCATATGCCGCTAAAATGGGTAAATCACCTATCGTTGTAAATGATTGTCCTGGTTTTTATATCAATCGAGTACTATTTCCATATTTTGCCGGTTTTAGTCAGTTAGTGCTTGAAGGCGCTGACTTTACTGCAGTTGATAAAGTGATGGAAAAACAGTTTGGTTGGCCAATGGGTCCAGCATACTTGTTAGATGTTGTAGGAATTGACACGGCGGATCATTGTACAGGTGTTATGTCGGCTGGTTTCCCAACACGTATGGCAAAAATTGATAATGATCCTGTTAGCGCTTTATACAATGCTAATCGTTTAGGACAGAAAAATGGTGGTGGTTTCTTTGATTACGGTAAAGACAAACGTGGCAAGCCAACAAAAATTGCTGCCCAAGCTGCATATGATTTGTTTAAAGTTGAGTCAAAAGAGTTTACTGCCGATGAGATTATTGCTCGCTTAATGGTCCCTATGGTGAACGAAGTGGTTCGATGTTTAGAAGAAGGTGTTGTTGATACCGCCGCCGAAGCTGACATGGGCTTAATTTATGGCTTGGGATTCCCACCATTTAGAGGCGGACCAATTCGTTACTTAGAAACCGTTGGTTTAACTAACTTTATCGAAATGGCAGATAAATTTGCCCACTTAGGTGAAATTTATCAAGTTACAGAGGGTATGCGAGATATGGCAGCCTCAGGTAAATCTTATTTCACTACTGACGTTAAAACAGCTTAGGAGACCATCATGAAAGAAGTCGTAATTGTCGATTGTATTCGTACACCAATGGGGCGCTCTAAAGCGGGTGTTTTTCGTAACGTACGTGCTGAAGGGTTATCTGCACACTTAATGCAACAGCTATTAGTGAGAAACCCAAATTTAGATCCAGCATTAATTGAAGATATTATTTGGGGAAATGTTAAGCAAACGAAAGAACAAGGCTTTAACATTGCTCGTAATGCTCAATTATTAACAAGTATTCCCAAGTCTGTCGGTGCCGTTACTGTGAACCGTTTATGTGGTTCATCGATGCAAGCATTACATGATGCCACAACGAATATTATGGCGGGTCAAGGCGATGTTTTCATTGTTGGCGGTGTTGAACATATGGGCCATGTTCCTATGATGTATGACGTGGATTTTGATCCGGCGTTAAGTAAATACATCTCTCGTGCTGCGGGAAACATGGGTTTAACTGCTGAGTTACTCGGTAAACAACATGGTATTACCCGTGAACAGCAAGATGCTTTTGCTGCTCGTTCACATCAACGTGCTCACCAAGCTACACTTGATGGTCGTTGGGCGAATGAAATTGTCGCAACTCAAGGTCATGATGCCATGGGCGCGTTAACTCTTGTTGAACATGATGAAGTGATTCGTCCTGAAACTACGGTAGAAACCTTAGCAGGCTTACGCCCCGTGTTTGATCCTGTTAATGGCACAGTTACCGCTGGTACTTCATCAGCATTATCTGATGGTGCATCTGCAATGTTAGTGATGTCAGCGGATAGAGCAAAAGAGCTTGGATTAACACCGCGCGCTAAAATTCGCGGAATGGGGGTTGCTGGTTGCGATCCATCAACCATGGGCTTTGGTCCAGTGCCAGCCACGAAAAAAGCGTTAAAACGAGCAGGTTTAACACTGGCGGATATCGAATTAGCTGAGTTTAATGAAGCCTTTGCTGCACAAGCGTTATCTTGTGTTCGCGCGTTAGGTTTAGAAGACAGAGCTGATGAAATGATCAACCTAAACGGCGGCGCTATTGCCTTAGGTCACCCATTAGGTTGTTCTGGCTCTCGTATCACAGGTACGTTGTTGAACTTGATGGAAGGCCAAGATGTTAATATTGGTTTAGCAACTATGTGTATTGGCTTAGGCCAAGGTATCGCAACGGTTATTGAGAGAGTTTAGTATTTCTAAATTTTACACCTAATTGTTTTTTAAAGCTCACTGCGGTGAGCTTTTTTGTTTGCTTAAAATTGAACGGTTAGCGTGTTGATGAATTCAAACTAACTTTAGACAGCATTTTTCTTCCGCCTACGTTTCTTCATATAAGCAGGCTTTTGGCTTGATTTGATCCCTTTTAAAGAGGTGGGTAAATGGCTAGATGCAATCGTAACTAAATCATGTATTGTTTCGGATAAAGGCTGCATAAAGTTTTGATAAGTTGATTTTTTTTCACTGATGTTATTTAGCATAGCTTCCCATTGAGCGGTCATATCGGGGGTTGTACATTGCTCAGGTAATGCATTAATTAGTCCTTTGCCTGCATCTGTTGCATGAATTAGTTTTCCCTGTCGCTTTAAGAATCCTCGCTTAAATAATAATTCGATAATGTTAGCCCGCGTTGCTTCCGTTCCCAAACCATCAGTTGCTTTTAATATCGATTTAAGCTGTTTATCGGTAACAAAACGGCTGATGCCGGTCATAGCGGCTAATAATGTCGCATCAGTGAAGGCCTTAGGTGCTTGGGTCATTTTTTTCAACAAGTTACCTTGTTGGCAATGTAAAATGTCCCCTTTGTTTATCTCAGGTAAATATTGTACCGCATCAGCTTCATTGTTTTTATTTTCCTTTTTATACAAACACTTCCAGCCAATTTGCTTCGGGACATTTGCACTCGCTGTGAATAAGCCGCCGGCAATATCTAGGTCAACTTTCGTATGGTTATATAAATAAGCTGGATAGAATTGAGCAAGATATTGTCTGGTGATCAGTTGATAAACGTTCTTTTCAAAACTGTTTAAGGTGATGTTTTGTGACGGCTTTTCTGTAGGTATAATCGCGTGATGAGCTGTTATTTTTTTGCTATTCCAAGCCTTACTTTTTAATACCGAGTTGGCATTAATAGCGGCCTCGCTCAAGGGGCCATCTAATTGCGATAAATGTTTTAAAATAGTCGTTGCTTGTTGGTGCTGTTCGGCTGGTAAATATCGACAATCGGATCTAGGGTAAGTGATCAATTTATGTTTTTCATACAGAGTTTGGCAAACGTCTAACACCAATTTTGCATTCATTGAATATTGCGTCGCGGCGGCAATTTGCAGAGCAGAAAGGTTAAAAGGCAAAGGTGGTGGTTGCTGTTTTTGTTCTTTTTTAACCGTGCTAACCTTCGCTGGTTGATTTGTAATACGCTGGATAACGTTTTCAGCGAGGCTTTTTACTAGCACACGGCCTTCATCGTCCATATAAGGCTGGCAAGCTGCACTCGGTTGCCATGTAGCGATAAAGCTTTCGCTATTTTTTGTCTGAATATCTGCGGTTACTTGATAGTAAGGTTTGGCAACAAACTGGTTAATTTCATCATCTCTGTTGACCACTAAACCTAAAATAGGGGTTTGTACTCTACCGACCGACAACACGCCTTGATAACCTACTTTGCCGCCTTGAATGGTGTAAGCGCGGGTTAAATTGATACCGTATAGCCAATCGGCTCTACTTCTTGCTAAAGCAGACACGGATAAAGGCATAAATGCAGTATTGGATTGCAATTGTTGTAGCGCTCGCTGAACGGCCGAACGATTTAAATCACTGATTAATAACCGTTGAGTTCGCTTTTTTTTATCTTCATCAACATTTAGGTAATCGATAACTTCATCAATTAATAATTGTCCTTCCCTGTCTGGATCTCCCGCATGGATCAATTGGTCGGCTTGTTTGACTAATTTTCGGATGACGCTAAGCTGACTTTTCGTTTTATATTTGGGTTTCAGTTGCCATTTATCGGGAACAATCGGCAAGTGATCTAATTGCCACCTTTTATACTTGTCGTCATAATTATCAGGATCGGCTTGCTCTAAAATATGCCCAATACACCATGAAACGACATCACCATTGCCCACTTCTATAAACCCCTGATGTTTTTTATGAGGTTTTGGGAGTGCATCGGCAATTGCACGACCTAAACTGGGTTTTTCAGCAAGATAAAGCTTCATGAAATCGTTAAACTTTGACAAATAAGCATAGTGTAATTTAATACTGGTTATATATCCAGTTGGTTGGGTTTTTTAATAAAAAATAAGGGTCATTTATAACGACTTTATCCGTTTGTCAGTTTTAGTGTTGATAAAATACAAACTTAACGATAGGTTAGTGGCATCTTTTTTTCTTCGGACTTTTTATCACATGATATTCAAATATTTATCATTTATTTGCTCAGTACTGATTACTTTGCTTATTTCTGTAAATTCGTTTGCTAACTCAGCTTCAAGCAAAATGTGGCCAGGTAGCGAATACCGCGATTCTATCCCTACTTTTGAGAAAGTACTGGGCTACGAGGTGGGAGATCGCATTACGAATTACTCTGATATGCTGCGATATTTTGAAGCATTAGCAAGCGCTGAACCGACAAAAATAAAGCTGCTTGAATATGGTCGAACGTGGGAAGGACGAAAGCTAATATATGTGGCGATAGGTAACGCTAACAATATTGCAAACCTTGATGACTTTGCCAATAAAATGCAGCAGTTGTCAGACCCTCGAAAAACCGATAAAAAAACAGCGAAAAAACTAATTACTCAATTACCTGCTTCAGTATGGCTAGGCTATGGTGTTCATGGTAACGAAATAAGTAGTACAGATGCGGCAATGATGATGGCCTATCATTTATTGGCGGCACCTGATGAACCTACCAATCAAAAGATTTTAGCCAATACCTTAGTGTTTATTGATCCTCTACAAAACCCCGATGGGCGTACTCGCTTTACCAGTCGTTACTATTCAACGGTTGGTATGCAACACAGTGACGATCGTTTAAGTGCCGAACACAATGAGCCATGGCCAAGTGGTCGTTCCAATCATTACTTGTTTGATATGAACCGAGACTGGTTAGCCATCACACAACCTGAAACAGCCGGTAGAATTAAAACAATCAATAAATACCGTCCATTAGTGGTGATTGATTTGCATGAGATGGGCGGTGATCAAAGTTATTACTTTTCACCTTCCGCTCAACCGTTTAATCCTCATATGACCAAAACGCAAATAGATAATATTGCTATTGTCGGTCGCAATAACGGTAAACACTTTGACCGTTTAGGTTTTGACTTTTTCACCCGTGAAATATTTGATGCTTTTTACCCTGGTTATGGCGATAGTTGGCCAACCTTTTATGGTGCGTCGGCCTCAACCTATGAAGTTTCTTCATCAAGAGGTGAATTATATAAAAAGAAAACCGGTGAAGTTTTAACGTATTTTAATACCGTGCACCGTCATTTTGTGGCTTCTGTATCAACGGCTGAAGCAGTATCAGAAAATCATCAAAAGTTATTAAATGATTATTACGATTATCAAGTAAATGCAATTGCTGCAGGTAAAGATAAAAAAGAGCGTATTTATATTTTACCTAATCAACGTAATAAAGCAGGTACTCATCGCCTAGCTACGTTAATGGCACAACATGACGTTGAAGTGCATCGAGCGAAAAAAGCATTTAAAAGTTGTGGGAAAACCTACCAAGCGGGTGCTTACTTTATTGATTCAGCACAACCGAAAGGACGCTTTGTCACAACAACCTTTAGTAAACAAGTCGATATGGACAGTAAGTTCATAAAGGAGCAAGAGCGTCGTCGTAGTCGAAAACTACATGATGAAATATACGATACAACAGGTTGGTCATTACCGTTAATGTTTGATGTTGATGTCGAGCATTGCAATAAAGCGATAAAAGTAACGACTGAATTTGTGAAAGCTGATGATCACCTTGTTGGCCATGTATCAAATATTGATGCAACTGTTGGCTTCGTCGTTGAGTGGGGTGACATGGCGGCAGGTCGTTTTTTAACGGCAGCATTATTACAGGGTATTTCTGTTAAAAGTGCCGATAAAGCCTTTGTTTTAGATAATAAGCATCATTTCTCTGCAGGTTCATTGATCATTGAAAAGCGTGCTAATGACGACGGCTTGGCGAGCAAAGTAGAGCAAATCGCTGCTCAAACGGGTGCAAAAGTTATTGGCGTAAATACCAGTTGGGTTACCGAAGGGCCTAGTTTTGGTAGTGGCAATACTGTCAATATGATCGCACCTAAAATAGCGATGGCATGGGATGAGCCGGTAAGCTCACTGAGTGCGGGAAATTCACGATTTGTTATCGAACGACAATTTAATTATCCCGTAACAGCAATCCGTACGCCTATGCTTAAAAGGGCTGATTTATCGAATTATCAAGTACTTATTTTACCGTCGGGCAATTATATGGATGCGCTAGGTAAAAGTGGTGCTGATAATATCAAGCAATGGGTAAAACGCGGTGGAGTGTTAATTACCTTTGGTAGAGCGACTAAGTATGCCGCAGATCAAGCCATTGGTTTACTAGCAGTGAAAAGAGAAAGGGCCTTTAAAGCTAAGGCAGATAAAAAGAAGCCTGCTAAAGAGTCTGCCAAAGACTCAGAAATAGCTGGCCAGTTATTTACATCAAAAGAAAGTTTGATAAAGGCTAGCGAAAATACAAAAGAAAAACCCGATTTTGTCGCAGGCGTATTAGCCAATATTGAAGTCGATCAAGAGCATTGGTTAACGGCTGGCGTAAATCAAAATTTAACGGCAATTGCCTACGGGAACGACATATATACGCCAATTAAACTCGCCTCAGGAAAGAACGTTGCCTGGTTTAGCAGTGCTGATAATGTGTTAGCCAGTGGTTACCTTTGGGAAGAAAATAAAAAACAACTAGCATACAAACCTTACTTGATTCACCAACCTATGGCTAAAGGCATGGTCATTAGTTTCACGCAAGAACCGACGACAAGAGCTTATCTTGATGGTTTAAATGTTATGTTATTAAACACCATATTTAGGTCAGCGGCACATGCCTTACCATTACGGTGATAAAGCAATAATTAGTTAATTAATCAAGCCAGCATTCGCTGGCTTTTTATTTTTGGAAGTGAGCACTAACTAGTTGTTAGCTATTTGATAATACGAGACATCACATTCAAATAACGGGTCAATATGTCGATATGTTTTTAAGTAAGACATACCAATATTTTTCATAACACCGATTGAGCCTAAATTACCTTCATCGGCTATGGCACTAAAAGCGCGATAATTTTTATTTGTTGCCAAAGTGTTTTTGATGTGTAGAGCGGCTTCACTCGCGTAGCCCTTGCCCCATGACGATTGAAAAAATCGCCAACCGAGTTCAAGGTTGTCAAACTCAGGGTTATCAGAAAAAAAGTACATGGGCCTTACAAGTACCCAGCCAATATATTCATTGCTATCTTTGATCGATACTTGCCACAATCCCCAGCCTTTATCTGCATTTCGATAAGCCAGCATACGAGGAATAAACACGTCATTTATTTTTTCTCGCGAGGATATTTCGCCATTACTGATGTACTTCATTACAAGTGGGTCTTGGTCGAGCTGAAACAAAAGTTCAGCATCATGCTCGTCCATTAATCGATAGGTTAAACGAGGAGAGTGTTCAATGTTCATATAAGTCCCTGTATTTTTTAATTCTTACTGACTTAATATAACACGCTAACAATTTTGAAATACACCTGCGGCTTGTCGTACATACACGAAATTATGCTCCTGCAATTTCAACATACCGTAATTCAATGAGCATGGATGCACTAATGCCTTGAAAGGCAGGATGCCTAAGAGAGGCCTGAACATTGTCGTTTATTGCCATCCTTGGCACCACGACATACCGTTCATCCTGAACATAAAAAGCTCTGTAACGTTATTTGTCACAGAGCTTTATCTACATTTCTATTGTATTACGTTAAAACGATTGAGCCTCTACGCTAAAGATTCTTGTAACGGTGGTACAACTTGTTTTTTACGAGATAACACGCCATCTAACCATACTTTGCCATCAACGGTTGCTTTGCCATAAGCTTTTTCCGTTAAATCAGCATTGTCACTGACGACTAACATTTCAGAGCCTTCTTTCATGATGTCAGTTAACAGTAAAATCACACTGTGACGATTACCTTCTGCTTTTAATGCCGCAATATCAGCTTCAAGGTCGGCTTTCATCTCGTCAAAAATAGCTAAGTCAATCACTTCAAGTTGACCAATACCAATGAGCTTGCCGTTCATATCGAAATCTTTAAAATCTCGAAGCACTAAGTCACGAACCGGCGTGCCTTCAACAGCTGACTTCACTTTAAACATTTCCATGCCGACTGCTTGTGGGTCGTCGATACCGGCAATTTCTGCTAATGCTTCAACACATTTTATATCGGCCGTGGTACAGGTTGGTGATTTAAAAACAACAGTGTCAGATAAAATCGCACACATCATAGCACCAGCGATATTTTTAGGAATTTCAACGTTATGAAAGTCATACATCATTTTAATAATGGTATTGGTACAACCGACTGGGCGAACCCATATTTCTAAGGGAGTAGAAGTAGTAATGTCACCTAATTTATGATGATCAATTATGCCTAAAATAGTCGCGTCATCAATGTCATCAGGACCTTGGGTACGTTCTGAGTGATCAACAATATATAAGCTTTCACCGGCATAGCTCATTTTTAATTCTGGCTGTTCAAAACCAAACTTATCTAAAATAAATAAGGTTTCAGGTGAAAGTTCACCTAAACGTGCAGGTACTGTTTCTTCACCTAACGTTGTTTTTAGGTATGAAAGGGCAATAGCTGAACAAATTGAATCTGAGTCAGGGATTTTGTGTCCGACAACATAATTAGGCATGGTAAATCTCTCTTTCTTAATTTGCCGCTATTCTAGCAAAAACTTATCGAGAAGGTAAAAATTTACCAGCTGTTTTTATGCTTTTTTCGTTTAATGTATAAACCACTTATTACTGAGTTGATGCTTCACGGGATTATTTAACCCAGTAAACTCAATTAATAATTCAACTTAGTGGTTTTACCCCAAAATACTCGATAAGAAAAAATGGTGTAAGCTATGATAGTTGGTAACACGACAACGGCACCAACGAAAATAAACATTAAAGAATTACGGGCACTTGCCGCTTCCCATATGGTTATTTTTTGCCAAACGATATAGGGATAAAAACTATAGGCTAAGCCTATAAAACATAAAATAAAAATTAACGTGGCACAGAAAAAAGGATACCAACAACCGACATCATTTTTCATCGGCACTTTTGTTAAATAAATATGGACAGTGCCAAATAAACAAGCAAATAACACCGTAATTGGCACCATGATTAATATTTGCGGAAACGTTAACCATTTATCCATAATCGTTTGATTAAACGTCAGGTTAGTGACACAAACCGCAAAAATACCAATCGCCATTAATAAATTACATTTTTTCGCCCAAGCTGCTGCTCTAATTTGCAACTCTCCCTCTGTTCGCATGACTAGCCATGCTGCGCCGATAAAACAATAGCCTGCAGTAACACAAATACTGGCGAGCACAGAGAAACTATAACCAAATAGCGTGTCTTCAAAACCCGTTACATAACGACCCAACATATAGCCTTGGCTTAACGTGGCAAGTAATGATCCTGCTTTGAAGGTTAAGTCCCATTTTGTTTTATTTTTGCTTGGTGCTTTAGTGCGAAAATCAAAAGAAATACCGCGTAAAATCAGACCAACTAACATGAGAGAAGTAGGTAGATATAACGCTTGTAATATAATTGAGTGGGCACTTGGAAAAGCAATTAACAACAGGCCTATCGCCATTACCAGCCAAGTTTCATTAGCGTCCCAAAATGGTCCGATAGAATATATCATCGTATCGCGATGCGTTTGGTTATTTTGTAGCGGGGTATCTCTTGGTAGTAATACACCAACGCCTAAATCGTATCCGTCTAAAATGGCATACACTAAAAACGATAATGCCATTAACCCTAAAAATATCGCTGGTAACCAATCATTTTCTGGCATTATCATAAGGCACTCCCGGTTGATTCTTTAGTAGGCGCTTCCAGTAATTTTTCGTTTTGCATGTCTGAAAGTGTTAAATCTTTTTGTTCTAAATTAATTGCTCGATGTGCCATAACAAACAAAGTGCTGATATAAGCAAAAAGTACAAATGCATACACTAATGCATAGATGGTTAATGAAACGGCAATATTTTCTGGAGGTGTTGTGGTAACAGCATCTCGCGTTCGGAGTAAACCGCTGACTAAATAAGGTTGTCGACCAATTTCGGTAACATACCAACCCGCAATGGTGGCTACCCAGCCTGAAAAAGTCATCGCTATGGTGCTTTTTAATAACCAAGCAGGAAATTGTTTTTTATAGATAAAAAAGTAACAGCCCAACCAAGAGGAAAGCAACATTAATAAACCAACGGCAATCATAATACGAAAGCTGAAAAACACGGGAGCAACAGGTGGGTGCTCTCCTTTAAACTCATTTAGCCCTTTTACTTCGCCATTGATATCATGAGTTAAAATTAAACTCGCTAAATTTGGGATAGCAATTTCAAAATGATTTTCACGGGCTTTTCCATCCGGAATGGCAAATAATACTAAAGGTAACCCTTGTTCTGTCTGCCAAGCTCCTTCCATGGCAGCAATTTTGGCTGGTTGATGTTTTAACGTATTTAGCCCGTGTAAATCGCCAACAAAAATTTGTAAGGGTATGGTGATAGCCGCTACGAAAATTGCAAATTTAAGGGCCACTTTCGCGGAAGGTTTATGGTCACCTTTATAAATACGATAGGCAGAAATTCCAGCAACAAAAAAGGCAGCAGTAAGTCCCGAAGCTAAAAGCATATGCGTAACTCGGTAAGGCATAGAGGGATTAAATATAACTTCTAGCCAACTGGTAACATAAGCAACGCCGTCAATCATTTCATAACCCTGTGGGGTTTGCATCCATGAGTCAAGTGCGAGAATCCAAAAGGCTGACATCGTCGTGCCAATAGCAACAAGTAACGTGGCAAACGTATGAACACGCGCAGACACTCGTTCACTCCCAAATAACATGATGGATAAAAACGAAGCTTCTAAAAAGAAAGCCGTTAATACTTCATAACCGAGTAATGGTCCTGCAATATTGCCAACCGTTTCCATGTAACCTGGCCAATTTGTGCCAAATTGAAACGACATTGTGATACCGGTAACCACACCAATGGCAAACGTTAGCGCAAAAATACGGACCCAAAAACGATAAATACGTTGCCATGTTTCATCTTGAGTTTGGTTATAACGTACTTTAAAAAATAACAACATCCAACATAAGGCTATGTTGATAGTCGGGAAAAGAATATGAAAACTAATATTTAATGCAAACTGAATGCGTGACAGCATAAAGCTTAATTCATTTGGATCCGCAGCAACATCTAACATGGCGGTAGCACTCCGTTATTTACTTAAAAATCTTTCTTTGGCATCTAAAATTTTACCAACCCCTGAGCCCAGCTTAAGTAGCGTGGATAATTTATCTGAAGACATGTTTTGCAGCTCTGTGCTCCAAATTGTGACCATTTCCATTAAGTCATGCATGTCTTGTACACGTTGTTGAGTGTACTTATCTGCTTCGTTGGCGGGATCTTGTAACAGCGCATCCCTGAAGGTTGATAACGTTGGGTCTAATTCGCGCTTCCTTCTTTCAATAATTAAGGTGCGTGCTATTTCCCAAATATCTTTTGGTGCTGAAAAATACTCTTTGCGATCGCCTGGAATGTGCTGCAGCTTAATTAAATTCCAAGATTTTAATTCTTTAATTCCCATGCTGACATTAGAGCGAGAAATTAATAACGCATCGCTAATTTGATCTGCATTTAGTGGTTGCTCTGTTAATACAATTAATGCATACATTTGACCTAAAGTGCGATTTAGTCCCCAGCGAGAACCCATTTCACCAAAATGAGAAATAAGTGATTGTTGCATTGGTGTGACGGTCATAAGCTATCTCCCAAAAATAATTTTTAGTTATTTTTGAATTTTCAGTAATTTCTGAAAATTGTAAACCTTTATTGATTTATGTCAATTAAATAACGTTTTTTTTAACAGAATATCGATAGTTTTGCTGACACTTTAAGAAAAATTAGCCGAGCAGTTTTTAGATTTTTTGAAAGAGAGTAGTGAACTAAACCTGTCTGCATCATAAGTTAGCAAGTGCAGACAGGTTTATTTAAAAAATTTATTGGTAATAAGCTAAACAGGCTTCAACTTCATTTTTAGAGCCCATGATAACTTCTACGCGTTGATGAATACTTTCGGGTTCAATATCCATAATGCGTTGTTTCGAAGTCATAGCTAAACCACCCGCTTGTTCAATAAGGTAACTCATTGGGTTCGCTTCATACATTAACCGTAATTTATACGGTTGCTCTGGATTTTTACTGTCGGCAGGGTAGGTAAATATCCCACCTCGTTGCAATACTCGATGAATATCCCCCACCATTGCTGCTATCCAGCGCATGTTAAAGTTTTTGCCGCGCGGCCCAGTATCTCCGGCTAATAAATCATTAATGTAATTTTGCATAGGGGCTTGCCAAAAACGTTGATTAGACATATTCACAGCAAACTCTTTGGTGTCTTGTGGCACTTGCACATTGCGTTCAACTAGTAAGAAACCGCCATGGGTTCTGTCTAACACATAAAAATGCGTGCCTTTACCTGTTGTCATGACTAACATGGTTGACGGACCGTATAGTACATAACCGGCACACACTTGTTTATGACCTGCTTGTTTAAATTGCTCTGGATCATCAGCAGCCATGCCTGGAATTGCTTCATGAATTGAGAAAATAGTCCCAATTAATGAATTAATATCGATGTTTGAACTACCATCTAATGGATCAAATGAAACGAGAAACTTACCATCTTCATCACCGGCAACTGAATTATCTTCTTCTTCAGAAGATATTGCTTTAACAAATCCAGACTCCAACAATATATCTTTAATTAATTCATTGGCGACAACGTCAAGTTTTTTTTGTACTTCGCCTTGAATATTTTCATCTAAGGTTGAACCCAATAAACCGCCTAAGTGCGCTTGGCTTACACGAAAGGAAATTTCTTTTGTCGCCGCTAATATGGTTTTTATTAGGGAAATTAAATCTAATGAGACATTATCTTCACGTAAAGCTGGGGCAAGTCGTTGCATTGTTTTACCTAATTTTAAGATTTTTACTCGTTATTGAGTAAATTGTATATTATATTTATTTGGCTTTATTGAACCTTTACTGTTCATGTAAAGCAGGTGCGTTAAATCGTCAGATGCGAAAAACTAATTTCTTAAATGGTATATAACCGAAAATTACCTATTTTCATTTTGACGTTCATCTTAATTATAACAATAAATTGCCGGTTAATCAGTAGCCATTTTCTCTAATTACCGGTGAAAAATTTCTCTGTATCGCGCAATTGAAAAGGAAAATATATGAAATTGCTCAAAAATATTCTTTTATTACTCACCTGCAGTATTTTTTCGCTGCACGCGTCAACTAGCTTTGGTGATTTTATAAAAGGAAAAACCTTACAAGAAGGCTATTTTTCTTTTTATTTAGATGATGAAGCAGGCAAAGTTTACTTAGCCATTGATAAATTTGATCAAGCGTTTCTTTTTCAAAGCTCAATGCCTCATGGTATTGGCTCAAATGATATTGGCCTTGATCGTGGTCAATTAGGTGATACACGTTTAGTGCAATTTGAACGAGTTGGCAATAAAGTGTTTCTTCGTCAAAAAAATACTTATTATCGAGCAAACAGTCAAAATGTTTTAGAAAAAAAAGCAGTTAATGAAGCGTTTGCCAGCTCAATTATTTGGGGGTTTAAGGTTGAAACTACTTCTAAAGACAAAGCGGTGGTTTTAATTGATTACACCCCTTTTTTACTTTCAGATATTCATAATATTTCGGATACCTTAAAAAGACGTAAAGAAGGCAATTTTAAGATAGACGCTAGCCGCAGTGGTTTGTATAAAAAACGTATAAAAGCATTTCCCAAAAATACCGAGTTAGAGGCAACCGTTACTTATAAAGGCAGCGGTGCTGGTAAATACTTACGCACGGTAACCCCTGAAAATAGTGCGATTACCGTAAATCTTCATCATTCATTAATTAAATTACCGGATGATAATTATCAAACGCGTGCTTTTCATCCATTCAGTGGATTTTGGTCACACTCTTACGCTGACTATGCGAGTGATATTGATCAACCATTAATTAAACGCGTGATCCCTCGTCATCGATTAACGAAAAAAAATCCTGCGGCGAAAGTCAGCGAAGCCGTTGAACCGATTATTTATTATTTAGATGCTGGCGTACCAGAGCCGGTTAAAAGTGCATTGTTAGACGGAGCTCGTTGGTGGAATCAAGCATATGAAGCGATAGGTTATAAAGATGCCTTTCAAGTGAAAATGTTACCTGCTGATGCTGACCCAATGGATGTGCGTTACAACGTGATTCAATGGGTACACAGAGCTACACGAGGGTGGTCATATGGTTCATCGGTTATTGATCCTCGTACCGGTGAAATCATGAAAGGTCATGTAACTTTAGGCTCTTTAAGAGTCAGACAAGACTATTTGATTGCTCTTGGTTTAACTTCACCTTTTGACACTGCAGAAACTGATACTTCTGCGATGAAAGAAATGGCATTAGCGAGAATTCGTCAATTATCGGCTCATGAGGTGGGTCATACGTTGGGTATCGCTCATAACTTTGCCGCGAGTACGAATGATCGCGCATCTGTGATGGATTATCCGCATCCGTTTATTACTCTCAACAATGGTGAAATTGATTTATCAAAGGCTTACGATGATAAAATTGGTGTGTGGGATAAACATGTTATCGCGTATGGCTACAGTGATTTAACCGAAGAAAATGAATCGAATTTTTTAGCGAGTACGATTAAGTCTGCTCAAGAAAAAGGTTTGCTATATGTGTCTGATGCTGATGCACGCCCACATTCTGGTGCTCATAACACCGGACATTTATGGGACAACGGTAAAAATGCCAGCCAAGAATTATTAAGAATGTTGGCGGTAAGAGAAAAAGCTCTTGCTGATTTTGGTGTTAATAGTATTCCTGTAGGGACACCGTTGTCTGAAATAGAGCCGGTATTAGTGCCAATCTATAATTTTCATCGTTTTCAGGTTGAAGCTACCGCTAAATTGATTGCTGGGGTGGATTATAGTTATCAAGTGCGTGAAGAAAATCAAAACGTTGAATTAGCTACCGTTGACGGTAAAACGCAAACAGCAGCATTGAATGCCTTACTGTCTACTCTTTCACCCGACGTGCTCACTTTACCTGAGCATATAATTAAGTTAATTCCCCCCAAAGCATATGGTTACTATCGAGATCGTGAAAGCTTTATCAGTAATACAGGCTTAACTTTTGACCCGGTATCTGCTGCTGAAGCCAGTGCAAAACATACCTTAACATTACTATTAAACGCGGGACGTTTAGCACGATTACAACAGCAATCGATGTTAAATACTGATGTTTTATCAATCGCAGAATTATTCGATAAATTGATAAAATCTACGATAAAAAGTAAGCCTGAAAAAGCTTTGAAAGTACTGACCCAACAACGTGTTAATCAGCAAGTGGTTGAGCATTTACTAGCATTATGGCATCAAAAGGGATTAGTGAGCGAAGTAAGGTCTGAAGTGTTTTATAGCTTGACTCAATTAAAGCGTTGGTTGAAAGAAAATCAAAAATCGAGAAAATATAAAGCGATGGCTGCACAGTTTTCATTACTAGAAAATCAAATTGAATATAGTTTAGGTCAAGGTAAATTAATGACACCTAAATCAACGATTAAAATGCCGCCGGGTTCACCAATTGGCAGTGTTTATTAATGTGCAAGGCTATTAAAATTGTTAAAAATGAACCGTTAACCTAACTGTTCATTTGTTGCAGAAAAAACGGCTTGAAGAGGAAGGAATCGACAAGCCGTAGTGCAATATCACTTAATGGTAAATAAGTGGTTTGCAAAAAAGATAGAAGTCACTAGTTTCATTATTCAAAACGACTAACTAAGTTAGCGTTGACAACATTTCTCAGTTTGATCTTTAACTAATCTAGCTATTCGAAGCGAGTTTAATGGTGCTTCAACCGCAGCAAGACTTTCATAAATATTGCTGTTAAAACTTGCACTAAACCATTGTTTGAACCACGAATGTATTGATTTGATTAAACGCATATAAACTCCTTAGTTTT
Source organism: Thalassotalea sp. SU-HH00458 (assembly GCF_040362795.1). Taxonomy (NCBI): domain Bacteria; kingdom Pseudomonadati; phylum Pseudomonadota; class Gammaproteobacteria; order Alteromonadales; family Colwelliaceae; genus Thalassotalea; species Thalassotalea sp. SU-HH00458. The sequence goes on along the minus strand of NZ_BAABWW010000004.1, from coordinate 93,918 downwards.
GATCTCAAAAATGTCATGAGATATGAATGATTGATGGACAGTTTAAGGAAAATTTGATGTAATAACATACACAAAAAAATAGAAATGATACCTATACAGTTTGTAATTCAAGTTTAGGTTTTGGAAACGGCGTTATCATGCGATTACTCGATAAATCATCTTCAGAATTTTTATATCAGCAAGTGATCGATTTTATCGATCGACAAGTTGAAAGTGGCGCACTACGAGCAGGAGATAAGCTGCCTAGTTTACGCAAGCTCAGTCGACAATTTGACATAAGCGTGCCTACTGTCAAGCAAGCTTATATTGAGCTTGAACGACAAGGTTGTATTTCGGCTCGTCCACAATCTGGTTATTATCTTAAAGCCAAACAAGCAAGAACTTTATTACCTATGCGAGCTAAATGGGCTTGCTGCCAACCGGTTGAAGTATCGTGTCGAAGTTTAATAGAACAAGTATATGACGCCGTTCATTTACCTGACACAGTTGCGTTAGGAATATCCAACCCTGTTAATGCTCATCCACCAGATAAGGCTTTGGCGCGATTAATGCGTTCTGTGTTAAGTCGAGTGGCGGAAAAAGCCGTGAGTTATGGCCCGATTAATGGTGATGCAAAACTGCGCTTAACGTTAGCCTTACGGTATCAAGAATTAGGTGTTGATGTGAATCATCAGGACATGGTGATCACGAGCGGTGCTCAAGAAGCGTTATCCATTGCCTTACAATGTGTGGCGAAAAGAGGCGATATAATTGCTGTTGAGTCTCCCTGTTTTTTTGGTTTAATTGAGCTGATTGAGAGTTTAGGGATGAAAGCGCTAGAAGTTTACACCTGCACCGAGGAAGGTGTGTGTGTTAATGAATTAGCGAAGGTACTCGATCAGCATAAGGTAACGGCTTGCTTATTTTCAACGGCGATTAATAACCCGTTGGGATCTTTGATGACTAACGAACAACGTCAGGCACTAGTCAAAATGTTAGAGTCGCGAGATATTCCACTGATTGAAGATGATGTTTACAGCGATATTTATTTTACTGAAACAAGACCTGTACCCGCTCAATTATATTCTGAAAAAGGCTTGGTGATGACGTGTTCTTCTTTTTCGAAAACTGCTGCTCCTGGTTATCGGATTGGTTGGTTGATCCCAGGTAAGTTTGAAGAAACAGCTAAAAGAATTAAACGTGCTCAATCTTGTTCTACGGCTATGCTACAACAATGGACATTAACGGATTATTTATTAAGTGGCGAATATGATCGTCATTTACAGGTGTTGAGGAAAACCTTACGTTACAACCTAGAGCGAATGAGAGAACTTGTCGCGGAACATTTTCCTCATGAAGTGTGTATTTCAAAACCGCAAGGAGGAAGTGTTTTGTGGATACGTTGTCGTTCTCATGTTAATACCAGTAAGATTTTTTCTAAAGCGATTGAGCAAGGGGTAAGTTTTGCTCCGGGAGAAATATTTTCTCCTTCTGGCCAATATAAAAATTATATGCGATTAAGTTTTGGTATTAAGTGGAGTGAAAAAATAGATCACGCGGTGGCAACCTTAGGTAGCCTTGTTTCTGAGTATTCGAAAAAATGATGACAACTTCTGAGCAAACTAATCATCAGGTTTCGTTAAAGCTATTATTACCATTATTAGCTTCAATCATTGCGGTTTCACCTTTAGCCATTGATATGTATTTACCGGCAATGCCTATTATTGCCGCGCAATTATCTACTGATATGTCGTCTGTTCAAAATAGCTTAAGCATTTATTTGTTAGGTTATGCATTAGGATTATTGTTTTTTGGTCCATTGGCAGACAAATATCGCCGACGAACATTAGTCATCATAGGTATTTCAGGCTTTACACTCGTCAGTTTTGCGATTCCTTTTGTAACATCAATTGAACACTTTTTAACTTTAAGATTTGCGCAAGCGTTTATAAGTAGCGCAGCCACGGTTGTTGTGCCAGGCACAATAAAAGAACGTTATGGTAATAATACGGCCAAAGGCTTTTCTTATGTTTCTATGATCATGATGGTTGCACCTATGATAGCCCCTAGTATTGGCAGCGTTTTATTACTGCATAGCTGGCAGGCTATTTTCACGGTTTTGGGCATATATAGCTTGTTAATTTTATGCCTGGCTTATCGCTTTTTACCGGAAAGAAAACAAGTTATCGAAGTAAAAAGGGTGAGTTTTTTAGCACGATATAAAATTGTTTTCGGTCATAAAAAATCGCAATTAGATTTATTGAGCTCTATGGCTATTTCTTTAGCTTTTTTTGCTTTTATTACCGCAATTCCTTTTGTGTATTTAACTGTTTTTAAGGTGTCTGAATTTGCCTTTAGTTTTTTATTTGGCATTAACGTCATGACTTTGATGACGGCACATTTTATTAACACTCGTTTAGTGACTAGAAAGGGTTCAAGAAAAATGCAATCGTACGGTTTAGTGGTTGCTTTATTAGCTTCCAGTGGATTAGTCATTGCGCAGTATTTTCAGTTATCCCTTATTTATACAGTGGCGGTTTTATTACCTTTGATGGGCAGTATTTCAATGATTGCCGTCAATACAGATGCCTTGATATTATTAGAGTTTAATCGAGAATCAGGCACAGCCACGGCGGTTATTGGCACATTAAGGTTTGGTATCGGCTCACTTGCTGGGCCAATTCTTGCGTATTTTTATGATGGCAGTGCATTGCCTTTTGCACTGTTAATGTGGTGTTCGGTTATTGTGGTTTTGTTATGCCAACTTCCACATTGGGTGAATACAAATTTAAAAAATTAACGACGAGGGAGAGTCTCGTTATTTAACCTACTTAAAAGAAGGTTTATCGGTAAGTATTCTCTTTACTTTGTTGTGAAAAGAGGGGGGATTGTCGGGTATCTTCCCGATTTTCTGTTTGTTGTTGCCACTGCGTTAAGTCAGCATAATATTGATCCCATACGCAAGGAGAACATGATCCGCCGCCACAGCAATCATCATCAGCAGGCGGCACAGGTTTAGTGTTTAAAGGATTATTCATGTTCATTTAACATTAATCATCATCTTTTTGATTTGCTGCTTTTTCTTGCAGTTCAACTTGTTGTAAACGCCATTTTTTACGTTCTGCATAGTAAAGGTCCCACACACAAGGGGTACAAGCTCTATCGCAACATTCACCTTCGGCTGGTGGTTGTGGTTTTTCTAATAATTCAGACATAGGATGAATTAGCTCTTAAAGTTTTTCGTCAAGATGTTTAAATAGTCTCGATTAATCGTGGTATCCCCATGGAGCATCAGGTGTTTTAATGGGTTTTGTTAAGTCAAAATCGACGCGGAACTCTCTACCTTGCCTAATTAAACGATAAGTGAATTTCTCCGGATAGATATACATCTGCCAAGTATTGCCTATCGATTGTGGAATTCCACCGCGAACAAATGTTTCTTTAGAGTATTGGTCCGCTGGAAAAGATTGTACTTGTGGCCAACCTGCGTCAACTGTATGGCCACCGTACATAGTTAATTCATCGTTACTGCCATCTTTGTGTCGATGATCGTGCTTTAGAGATAATCCTGAGCCGGTTTTTGTAATAATCCAGGTTCTCGAAGCATCTTCACCAACATGAAATGGAATCTGTAGGGTGTCATCGCTACAACTTCTAACATGCATAATTAGTTGTTTGTTAGAAAACCCATCACCTTTGGCATTATCTACAGTAACTGTTCCCGCATATGCCTTACCACAATGCTGTTTGATGTTATTGAAAAACTGATCATGACTATCAATTGATACTAAAGGCGCATCAGCTTGGGCATTTAATGAATAAAGAATAATAAATATTGCAGTTATTAGTTTTTGCATGAATTGGTCACCTGTAATAAATTCACAGGTAGTTTAAACAAAAAAGCCTGCATAAGCAGGCTTTTTATCAGCGAGAAGAAGGATTATTCGTTTTCAGAAAGTTTCTTTTCTAAATAATGGATATTTGCACCGCCATTGACAAACCCTTGATCATTTAAAATATCTTGATGTAAGGCAATGTTGGTTTTAATACCGTCAATCACTAATTCATTTAATGCATTGCGCATCCGAGCAATGGCCACATCACGGTTATCACCGTAGGTAATAAGCTTACCGATCATCGAATCATAATGTGGTGGTACTGAATAATCTGCATAAATATGAGAGTCCCAACGCACACCCATTCCCCCCGGAGGATGAAAGCGGGTGATTTTACCCGGTGAAGGAATAAAAGTACGTGGATCTTCAGCATTAATACGACATTCAATTGAATGCCCTGCAATTTTTATATCTTCTTGGGTATAAGATAACGGCTGACCAGCAGCAACACGTAATTGCTCTTTAATTAAATCAACACCGGTGATCATTTCGGTAACGGGGTGTTCAACTTGAATACGGGTATTCATTTCAATGAAATAGAACTCGCCGTTTTCATACAAAAATTCAAACGTACCAGCACCGCGATAGTTAATATCAATACACGCTTTACAGCATCGTTCACCAATTTTAGCGCGCATTTCCGGAGTAATGCCTGGCGCTGGTGCTTCTTCAACTACCTTTTGATGACGACGTTGCATAGAACAATCTCGCTCACCTAAGTGAATAGCGCCGCCTTGCCCATCGGCAATAATTTGAATTTCAACATGACGTGGGTTTTCAAGGAATTTTTCCATGTAAACCATATCATTTTTGAAAATTGTGCCGGCTTCTCTCTTGGTTAAAGCGATTGCTTCTAGCAACTCTTCTTCACTGCGAACAACACGCATACCACGACCACCGCCGCCGCCAGCTGCTTTTACAATGACCGGATAACCAATACGTTTACCGTGCGCAATATTCAATGCGTCATCATCAGTTAACGGCCCGTCAGAACCAGGAACACATGGTACCCCAGCTTCTTTCATGGCTTTGATCGCGGCAACTTTATCACCCATAATACGGATGCTTTCGGCTTTTGGGCCGATAAAAGCAAAGCCTGATTTTTCCACTTGCTCAGCAAAGTCAGCATTTTCCGCTAAAAAGCCATAACCAGGATGAATTGCAACGGCATTTGTGACTTCAGCTGCTGTAATAATGGCCGGTATATTTAAGTAACTATCAGGTGCTGGTGCTTTACCAATACAAATGGTTTCATCTGCTAATAAAACATGTTTGAGGTTTTTGTCTGCTGTCGAATGAACAGCAACAGTTTTAATACCTAGCTCTTTACAAGCACGCAGTATTCTCAACGCAATTTCGCCTCTATTGGCGATAAGTACTTTATCTAACATGGAATTACCCTTCTTTTAGTGGGCTTATTCAATGATGAATAGCGGTTGGTCGAATTCAATAGCATCTTCGTTATTGGCTAATATCTCTTTAATTACGCCAGATTTATCCGCTTCAATTTGATTCATCATTTTCATTGCTTCTAAAATACATAATGTATCGCCAGCATTAACGTGTTGTCCAACTTCAACAAAAGCCGGTGCATCAGGTGAAGCAGAAGCATAGAAAGTACCAACCATTGGAGATCGAACAATATGACCTGATAATGCTGCTGGAGCTGCAGGTTCAGCCGATGGAGTTGCTGGTGCCGGTGCTGGAGCAGCACTTGCTACTGGTGCAGCTTGTTGAACCATTGGTGCAGCTTGCATTACTGTGCCACCACGACTAATTCTTACTGATTCTTCACCTTCAGAAATTTCTAGTTCGTTGATCCCTGATTCTTCAACTAGTTCTATTAATTTTTTTATTTTACGAATATCCATGAGATTACCTTTTTAACTGTTTATATATTGTGTAAGTTTATAATTGATATTTTTACATCAATTATGACAAATTCTTGGTTAAGTACTGATGCGCGCTTGTTAAAGCATAGCCATAACCTATAGGGCCTAAACCACAAATCACGCCTTGTGCAACATCCGATAAATACGAATGTTGTCTAAAATTTTCTCTGGCATGAACGTTAGATAAATGCACTTCAATAAAAGGGATATTTACTGATAACAAGGCATCTCTTAATGCAACACTGGTGTGGGTGAAAGCCGCAGGGTTGATAATAATAAAATCTACCACTTGAAATGCTTTATGTATTTCATCAATCATTTCGAATTCAGCATTTGACTGGAAATGAGTAAGTTCAATGTCAAGATTATTAGCACGCAGCACTAAATCGTTTATTATCTCATCAAGAGACAATGAGCCATATATTTCAGGTTCACGCTTGCCTAACATATTTAAATTCGGGCCATTTAACACTAAAACTTTAAACTTTGTTGTCATTTTCTGAGAAATACCTAATAAAAGCCATTATTGTGTTTATCATCACATAAAAAACGTTGCGATGGAATTCTTTATGATTAATTCAACAAATTAAATCAATTTTTCGATTATTATAGTGTTTTCGACGAATTTAGCAGCAAAATACTGGTCTAATCTCTTTTGTTGTAAAAGCTGGCAAGATAAAGTTTTGTTATTTAATTAGTTTTAGCTAAACTTATAATTGATTACTGAGTTTCTAATTGCTGATTTTTTAGGGACTTAGCAAGTTTACAGTATGAAGTTTATTCCATACTGTTCATTATTGTTTTGGATTAATTGATAGGGATATCGTCATCAACCGTATTCTTTCTTTGTGCTTGATAGTGTTAAGTATCACAATTGCATCGCCCAGTAAGGCAATGCATGTGATTACTCATGCTTCTGTAAATGTAGACACAATGACCACAGCTCAACTTAGACGTATTTATTCAATACGACAAATACGTTGGGCAAATAATACCCCCATTGTTGTTTTCGTTTTACCAAGCCAGCATGTCATTCATAAAAACTTTTCAAAAAATATATTAAATATATTCCCATATAAGCTTGATCGGATTTGGAATAAGTTAACGTTTTCAGGATTAGGCGTAGCACCAACGGTGGTTCAATCTCAAGATGCATTACTTAAAGCTGTTAGCAATACCCCTGGGGCAATTGGATATGTTGATGATTTCAATAAGGAAGCAGATGTAAATGTTATTAAAATTTCAATATAGCAGTTATTTTAAAGCTAAAACGCGATTTATCATGGCTTTCATTACCTTGTTTTTCGTTGCTCAAGCTCTTGGGCAAAACAATAATAATGAAGCATGGCAAGTGCATGGTTTCATCGCACAAGGTTTAATCGATGTTGACGGCAGTACTTTTGTTAATAATGACGGGGATGTTTCCGCCGAGTTAACAGAAATAGGCATCAATGGTTCATATCAACTCAACGATTATTTTAGGGTGACGGGCCAAGCTGTTTATTTAGATGGTGGAAATCGTTATGTTGAAGGAGCAAGGATTGATTATGCTCTGCTAGATTTTGCTGTCTTTCAAGATGAACATTGGTTAGTGAATCTATACTTGGGCCGATTCAAAAATAACAACTTTTTGTATTCAAGCACACGCGATGTTCCTCATGCTAGACCAAGCATTATTCTGCCACAGGCTAAATATTTTGATGGCTTTCGAGACATCGCCATGGGGAGTGATGGCTTTTCTGCTAAGGTGGCTTATAGCTCTAATAACTATGGAGATTTTGATTTATATTTTAACTATGGTTCATCGTCGTTAGATACTAAAGATGTCAAATTACTTTTGGGTGACTTAGTGAAAGGCAAAGGCAAACAGAGATTTGATGCCCAAGCAAGTCTTTATTGGCAACCGCTTTTTTCTCCATGGCAGTTTGGTTTTTCAGTGCTGGATTCTGATTTTTATTATGAGCGAGCGAATACTGACTTTTATGCCGATGGCCTATTTAGTTTCCAGCAATTAGCCGGTAATTTTCTTTATGAAGGGGAAAAGTGGGAATTTAGTGGCGAAATTACCCAATCAAAATTTACTCAAAGGGGATTTTATTTTGAGGATTATCGAAGAGGCGCTACAGGCTTAGGGGCATATATTCAATCAAGATTTCAATATAATAATCAATTGTCATTATTAGCGAGAGTTGAAAAATTTTATGCCGATAAAAAAGATAAAAATGGTAGTCAATTGGAGAAAAATTCAGGGGGAGCAATTCCAAGTTACTTTGCCTATCAAAATGATATCACTATTGGAGGATCTTATCTGTTAGCAGACAATATGAGGATTAATGTAGAGCACCATTGGGTTGAGGGTACGTCACGATTAACGCCAGTTATTTCGCCAAATAAGGAATTAAATAATCAGCGTAGGTGGAGTATGTGGGCCGTTCAATTTATGTATTGGTTTTAATGAATGAAAAAGTTATTTGTTAGTGTTCCTGCCAAACTATTGATTCTAGTCGTTAGTGCTTTATTGATTCTTAGTGCGGGTATATCACTGTTATCAATTTCACGTTTAAATAATGAATTTAAGCAATTTCAAGTTGAAAAAGTTAAACAAAGTAAAAGCCAGCTTGCATTACATACTGGTATTGCTCGCGAAAAATTAACGCTTTGGATCGAATCGTTTAGCGATGTTGTCCAATTAAATAATGAAAGTAATTTAGTAAGCTTGTCTACGGCATTAGCCAGGCAAGTTGATGCGTTGCAGCTCAACCATAATGTTGAAAATGTTTGGTTGATCGATAATCAAAATCAACTGCTATTTAGTACGGTTCAATTAACCGAATATGCACAAAATACCGCTTTAAAAGTGCTATCAGAACAAGAGCCTTTTCATCAATTATATTGTGCAAAGCATTGTGAACAACTTATTGCCGTCCCGATACTTAATCGGCAAGGTGACTTAGCGGTTATTGTGATGACAATGTCACTGGTAGATGTTATTTATTCGATAAACCAAGCATTAAACAGTGAAATTGCGGTTGTCAGTTTTAATAAACAAAACAAAGTGTTAGTTTCAGATGCCGAATTTTTATCAACGTCAAATGTTGGATTGATGCAAGGGCTCATCGATAATATCGGCAAAAACGTATACGTTGATGAAGTGAAAGAGCTAGGGTTTCAAGTCGATATTCATAGTAATAGTTATTTAATGAATTTAATGATGTTAGCTGAGACAGATAAAAAACAATTTTATTTGTCGTTAGTTGATGATGTTACCTCGATAAAAGATGAATATAAACAATATCGATTTCAGTTTTTATTATCCTCATCGTTAATCTTTATCACTTTAGCTATCTTGGTTTACTTGGTTGCTAACCCTTTTACCAATAGAATTCTTACATTATCCAATGCGTTACCACTTCTCGCGAAAAAAGAATTTGAACAATTTCGAAAAATTCGATTAAAACGACGCCGATTATTAGTAGACGAATTAGATATTGTTGCTGATTCAGCTACCGAATTAAGTTATGAATTAGAGCAACTGAACATTGAAATAGAGCAAAAAACCAAAGAGCTCGAAAATATTGCCATGTATGACTTGCTAACCGGGTTACCTAATCGAAATATGCTTAATTATCAGATTAGAAAAGCCGTGGCGAATATTTCTCGTTATAAACAAGGTGTGGCAATCTTGTTTCTCGATTTAGATGACTTTAAAAAAGTAAATGACAGTCATGGTCACAGTGAAGGCGATAAATTATTAATTGAAGCAGCAAATCGTGTTCGCTTAAGCATAAGAAATGTTGATTTAGCGTGTCGTTTTGGCGGGGATGAATTCGTTATTGTATTAAACAATGTTACCTCAGCTGAAGAAGCAGAGCCCATTGCTCAAGAAATATTAGAACGCTTTAAGAAACCAATCAAAATTAAATCGAGTATCTTTTATGTCTCTACCAGCATTGGTATTGCCTTTAGTGATGATGAAACCATTAAAGCAGAGCAATTGGTGAGTCAGGCTGATATCGCCATGTACGAAGCTAAAGATAATGGTGGCGACCAATTCCATATTTATCATCAAGATATGTATCAACGAGTTGCGCATCGAGTCATGATGGAGTCGGAAGTTCGCCAAGCATTAGCGAAAGGTCAATTTAGTTTAAGTTTACAACCGCAAATTGTTGCTAAGAGTAAGCAGTTATATGGTTTTGAAGCTTTGTTACGTTGGAAACACCCTGAGAAAGGCATGATCTCACCGGATGATTTTATTCCAATTTTGGAAAACTCTGAGCATATGGTTGAGCTAGGTTATTGGATTATTCGTCGTTGCTTTGAGCACTGCCAAGAATTGCGGAATTTAGGCTTAAATGAAGTGCGTATTGCCATTAACTTATCCGCAGGCCAGTTTATAGATGTTAATTTACCTAGTTTTCTTCGTGCTCTTTTAGCTGAGTTTAATTTACCTGCTAAATGTTTCGAGTTAGAGCTGACCGAACAAACGTTAGTTAAAGATATTGATCGAGCAATAGAAATGATGAATGCACTAAAAGAGATCGGCTTTAGTTTTGCTATCGATGACTTTGGTACCGGTTATTCATCGTTAGCTTACATCAAAAAAATGCCAGTTGATGTCATTAAAATAGATAAAAGCTTTATCTTTGGTATGTTAGAGAATCATGCTGATTATCAAATTATTATATCAACGATCGCCATGGTGAAAAATTTGGGCTTAAAAGTGGTTGCCGAAGGGGTTGAAACTGGTGCTCAATTGAGAAGTTTAGCGGAAAATGATTGTGATATTATCCAAGGATATTATTTCTCTAAACCGATACCTGAAGCTGAATTATTTGATTTCATAAAAAGCCAAATTAGTGATGGTTATTGGAAAACAACGGCTCAAGTCGTGTTTGACTAAACGACTTTGAGCCTTATTTTGATGTCTTTAACGTTAGATTAGAAAACCTCACAAGCTAAAAAATGGCCTTTACATGTGCGGCAAAAGGTTCAGCAGACATAAAACCAGTGACGCGTTTCGTGGTTAGCTCCTTGCCTTGCAAATCAAAGAATAATATTGATGGTAATCCGAATACTTCAAAGTGTCCCATAAATTCAACATTTTCTTCACTGCCCATATCGGTCAAATCTATTTGTATCATTACGGTATTCATTAGCGCTTTTTGAACTGCTGCATCCGGAAAAGTGTATTCTTCAAACTCTTTACAAGCAATACACCAGTCTGCATAAAGGTCAACCATAACTGTTTTTCCTTGAGTATTTGCTAAGCTAATTTGCTCTTGGAGTTCATTTAATGACGCCACTTTAATAAAGGTATTTTCTGAATGTGTGACGACAGAATTTACCGGTTCCGGATGAATTAAATGATAGGCTTTTTGAGCGCCATAAAACATCATTAGAAAAATGATTAAACTTCTTACGCCAAAAGCAAAGTTAGTTTTGGTATCTCTATTCACCACATAAAAATAAGTGGCACTAGCTAATATTAAACTTACCCATAATATTTGAGTGAATATTGCAGGAATAAAGCGCTCTAATAAGAAAATAGGCACGGCTAACAATAGCAAACCAAAGATATTTTTGATGACATTCATCCAGCCGCCCGCTTTAGGTAGAATTTTTCCGCCGGAACTGCCTAAAATTAATAACGGTAAACCCATGCCTAAACTTAATGCGTATAACGCAGACGCACCTAAGGCAATATCACCTGATTGAGAAATATATAACAGTGCTCCTGTTAAAGGCGCAGTAGTACATGGTGAGGCAACTAAACCTGAAATAGCGCCCATCATTAACACTCCCCAATATGAACCGCCTTTTTGGCCATTGCTGATATTGTTGAGTTTGTTCTGCCAACTACTTGGCAGCGCAAGATTAAATAAACCAAACATGGATAATGCTAAAAAGATAAACAATATACTTAAAGCTATTAATACATAAGGATGTTGAAACATGGCTTGAAATTTTGCCCCAGCAAGTGCAACAACAATGCCTAATGCGGTATAGGTAAGCGCCATGCCTTGTACATAAAAGAAAGATAAACTAAAGGCTTTTTTCGTCGATAATTTATCTTTCTGGCCAACAATGATCCCAGTCAAAATAGGATACATAGGGAATACACAGGGGGTAAAAGACAATAATAATCCGCCGGCAAAAAAAGCGATTAATGTCAGCCAAACATTGTTACCTGCTAACATTGCCGCTAGCTCATGTTGCTCACTAACATCATTATCAACGTCAGCAACATTATTTGAGCTAGTCGATTCGGCGGTCGGTTGAGCAAGTGCTGATAATACAGCTGAATTATTTGTGCTGATTTTACTTAAGCTGATCGTTTTGGTTATGGGTGGAAAACATAAGCCTTTCTCAGCACAACCTTGATATCGTATGTGTAATAAACCATCCGAGGCAACTGAAATTAATGGCACAGCAAAGGCTAACGAGCCTTTATAAATTTGTTGTTTACCAAAAAATTCATCTTCATGGTCAATGCCTATGGGCAAAACAACCTCAGCAAGCTCACTGTTTTCAGCGGTGAATTTAAATTGTTGCTTGTATAAGTAGTAACCTTCAGCTATCTCGAACGTGACCGCAACTTGGCTATTATTTTGGTCAAAATTAAATACAAAGGCTTGCACTGGCTTTAAAAACTCATCTTCGTTACTAAACAGTGAGGAGGATGTGTCAAAAATTGATTGTTGTGCAAAAGTAACGAAACTTACTTGGGTGGAAAAAAATAGCGCGAACAAGAATAAAGCACGTGATAATTGTTTCATAATGTTAATTCAATGATTCTTTGATCCAGTTTAAATAATGCGTATCACCTTGCTGGATGTTCAAAGCGACAACTTCAGGAGTATCATAAGGATGTAAGCGTTTGATTTCACGGCTTACAATATCAAATTTGACACTCTCGGTTTTAATCAATAATTGTATTTCTTCGCTATGTTCAATAACGTTTTGCCAACGATAAATAGACATAACATTGGGAATGATATTGATACAAGCCGCTAATTTATGTTGCACTAAATGTGTCGCTATTTCTTTTGCTGACGTCATTGTAGGGCAGGTACAAAGCACAACCTGATACATTAATGATGTTTCCTTAACTTAAGCTTAAATAAACAATCTAACTTGCTATTTTTGCTATTGAATCAACAAGCAGATTAAATTGCAATGACTCTGCTGAAGCTTCATGCTTGAAAAAGACCTGAACAACCCCATATTTGTTTCATCTATTAAAAGAGAAATTTTATGTTTAGAGTTTTATTTTTACTTTTTATCATTGTTCCAATCATTGAAATTATGGTGCTTATAAATGTTGGCGCTATCTTAGGGGCTTGGCCAACCATTGCAATTGTCATTATTACGGCATGGCTTGGCGCTAAAAATGTCAAACAACAAGGCATAGCAACTTTACAGTCCGTGCAAACTAAAATGGCTCAAGGTGAAATGCCATCGGATGAAATAGTTGCCGGGCTTTTATTATTAGTGGCTGGTGTTTTACTGGTGACGCCAGGTTTTGTGACTGACTTTTTCGGGTTATCTTTATTGGTGCCCCAAATACGGAAGGCATTGATTAACTCGGTGCAACAGCATTTAAAAACCAATATATCTTCTTCTAGTGCAGGTTTTAGTGTGCATTCTCAGCACTTTAATCATTCGGACTTTAACCAGAATGATTTTGGACAAAACCCTGCTGATTTACATAATGAGTCGCATCAAGGAAAAACCATTGATGGTGAGTTTGAACGTAAAGATTAAAAAAATATGATTTAGGGCTTGTGAAGTATTAAATAAGCCCCATCTTATTTTCACAGGTATTTACAAACCAATTTTTTAATAACCCTAATTTAAACCTTTAAGTTAAGTAACATCTCGGAGAGAAAATAAATGAGCATTCGTCCATTACATGATCGCGTAATCATTAAGCGTAAAGAAGTAGAGTCAAAATCTGCTGGCGGTATTGTATTAACAGGTAGTGCTGCAGAAAAGTCAACGCGCGGTGAAGTTGTAGCTGTAGGTAACGGCCGTATTTTAGAAAACGGCGAAGTACGTGCATTAGACGTTAAAGTTGGCGATCAAGTAATCTTCAATGAAGGTTATGGCGTTAAAACAGAAAAAATTGACGGCGAAGACGTATTAATTCTTAGCGAAGCTGATATTTTAGCAATCGTAGAATAATTAATCACTTAGCTTGTCGCTATTTAAGCCTTATAGCGGCATCAAAAGTGCTCACTTACTTTCGTAAGCTCCGCGCTTTTTCTTTGCTCTATAGCTAACTAGTTTAAAGCAAAGCATTAATGAATATTTTGAATATAGGAATTTAAGACAATGGCAAAAGACGTATTATTTGGTAACGACGCACGTGTTAAAATGCTGAAAGGCGTTAACGTATTAGCTGATGCAGTAAAAGTAACTTTAGGCCCTAAAGGTCGTAACGTAGTATTAGATAAATCATTTGGTGGCCCAACTATCACTAAAGATGGTGTGTCAGTAGCGAAAGAAATCGAATTAGAAGATAAATTCGAAAACATGGGCGCTCAAATGGTGAAAGAAGTTGCTTCTAAAGCCAATGATGAAGCGGGTGACGGTACAACAACAGCAACAGTTTTAGCACAAGCAATTGTTAATGAAGGTTTAAAATCAATTGCAGCGGGTATGAACCCAATGGATCTTAAACGCGGGATCGACAAAGCAGTTATTGCTGCTGTTGAAGCGCTTAAAGGTGCTTCTCAAGAATGTGCAGACAACAAAGCTATCGAACAAGTAGGTACTATTTCTGCTAACTCTGATGAAACCGTTGGCCAAATCATTGCTACAGCAATGGATAAAGTAGGCACTGAAGGTGTTATTACCGTTGAAGAAGGTCAAGCATTAACTGACGAATTAGACGTTGTTGAAGGTATGCAGTTTGACCGTGGTTATTTATCACCATATTTCATCAATAACCAAGAAAGCGGCAGTGTTGAATTAGAAAACCCATTTATTTTATTAGTCGATAAAAAAGTTTCTAATATCCGTGAACTATTAACAACGCTTGAAGGTGTTGCTAAAGCCGGTAAACCATTATTAATTATTGCTGAAGATGTTGAAGGCGAAGCGTTGGCAACATTAGTTGTAAACAACATGCGTGGTATTGTGAAAGTAGCAGCGGTTAAAGCGCCTGGTTTTGGTGATCGCCGTAAAGCAATGTTACAAGACATTGCAACATTAACCGCAGGTACCGTAATTTCCGAAGAAATCGGCATGGAGCTTGAAAAAGCAACATTAGAAGATTTAGGTCAAGCGAAACGTGTTGTTATCTCTAAGGACAACACCACGATTATTGACGGTATTGGTGAAGAAGCAGACATTCAAGCTCGTGTTGCTCAAATTCGTGGTCAAATTGAAGAGTCATCTTCAGATTACGACAAAGAAAAATTACAAGAGCGTTTAGCGAAATTAGCGGGCGGTGTTGCCGTTATCAAAATTGGTGCCGCTACCGAAGTTGAAATGAAAGAGAAAAAAGCACGTGTTGAAGATGCATTACATGCGACACGCGCAGCCGTTGAAGAAGGTGTTGTTGCTGGTGGTGGTGTTGCATTAGTTCGCGCAGCTGACGCAATTAAAGACCTTGAAGGTGCTAACGAAGACCAAACTCACGGTATCAACGTTGCAATTCGTGCGATGGAAGCGCCTTTACGTCAAATCGTGAACAACTGTGGTGACGAAGCTTCAGTAGTGTTAAATGCAGTACGTAATGGCGAAGGTAACTACGGTTACAATGCCGGTAACAGCGAATACGGCGATATGTTAGAAATGGGTATCTTAGACCCAACTAAAGTAACTCGTTCAGCGTTACAATTTGCCGCGTCGGTTGCTGGCTTAATGTTAACAACAGAAGCGATGATCACAGACGCGCCGGTTAAAGATGGTGGTGCAGCTCCTGCAATGCCTGATATGGGCGGCATGGGCGGCATGGGCGGAATGGGCGGTATGATGTAATTTATGCTTGTTTAAATTGCCTATTTCATCGTTGCTTTATCACTCGTTTAAGAAACACTAAACGTCATTATAAAGCGCCTTGAACTAAACAATTTACCCTGCACCTAAATAAGTCCAATCCCTTATTAAATAAAAGCCCGAATATCACTATTCGGGCTTTTTATTAGCTGTTTATCAATATCTAATAATACTTTTGTTATTGAGCAATTGTGGCAACATAAAAACTGTCTCTTAGTCGAATCTAATGCCTTCTTTGATACGTAACCGGACGATTTAAATTTTCAATCTGACTATTTTTCAATAACTTAGTAGTACATTGAAGATTTAATTTATGCTATCAGATAAAAAAGCGCGAGAATACTCCTTTAACGTTTTGTCGCATAAAGCTCACTTTGTGCGCACAGATATCGAAAATTAAACCATTTCATCTAGAGATAACTTAACCACCAGTCTTTTCGTTGAGCCTTTATCTCTGCAACCCATTTACAAAGAGGGTAGAGTGTAATAATAACCAGTGCCCAAATCACATAAACCCACTCCAAACTTACTCCATAACCTTTAGGAAAAAAGAAAAAGAATACTAACAGCTCACTGCTGTCAAACCCTTGAATATTTCCCAGAATGAAACTATAAAGACGGATTAAACAATAATGAGCCAGGTAAAAAGCAAAAGGTACTCGACCAAACATCACCAAGGTATCTTTAAGCCAACCTGTCATTCGATCAGCATAGCCACATAAGATTGCCATAGGCCCCAAGGTTATAAGTAGAAAAAGCAGACTGGGTGGATATTTAGTTACGTTCATAAAGTCGAATATTGTTGCAACTAGGCCAATCTCCGACAATTTCCAGGAGTTTGCATCACCATATAGCCCTGATAATCTCAAGGCAATGAAAGCAAGGATCATTATTAGGCCATATTTTATTAGTATGGGATCCCGAGTTTCAGGTTTTTTCTCAAAAATAAAGGCAGTGCCGTAACCCAATAACATAACACCTATCCAAGAGAGTAGCGGGTAGACAAACGCAATATGAAGAGGACCGGCTTTAATGGAAGATTGAACATGAAGTCCATACCAAACAGGATTAGTACCGGAAAACAAATTTCCTGCTGGCCAAATTGTATCAAGTGCATTGTGGCCAAGCAGTATAATTGCAGCAATGATTAGACAAGTCTTTGCCCCTAAATACTGGAATCCTGCTAGAACTATCATAGAAGCACCAATTGCCCAGATGACCTGTAGTGCAATTAATGTAGAGCCGCCAAACTGCAATATTCCTTGAAAAGGAGACATGGTATAGAGAGAAGAAATAAAGACTACTTCCACAAAAATTAGCCAGATCCCTCTTTTTACTAGAAATGCAGCCAAATCATGCTTAGATTTACGAGTCGCCATTAAACCAACAGAAGTGCCGGCTAGAAACACAAAAACAGGTGCGCAAAAATGCGTGATCCAACGTGTAAAGTAAATACTGGCTGGAATATCAGGTTGAGACATAGGATCTTGAATCATGTTAATCATGAAAAAATCACGAACATGATCGATTGCCATAATAATAATAACCAGTCCTCGTAACATATCAATATTGGTGAGGCGGTAAGATCTGAAATCTTGTGAAACAGAGAAATTTTTCATCCGTTATTTTCCCTTTATCGTATTATTTTTCCATTTAAAATAATGTACTGAGTTAATAGGATTTAATTAAATATAGCACCATATCTCATTTCAATACGAAAATGCCCCTTTACTTATCAAGCATCTTACTTCATCAAGTTTCAACTGTTTAACCAGGCAATTAATTTATGGGGGTATCAAGGGTGGAATCTCATTTCGTGTTATTTATTTTTTGATTTGTTAATCAAAACTATCACGCTATTGTCTTGTCTTAATTATGCGTTATGAGCGCCCATTGCACTCAACTGAATAAGCTCGCTTTAAATTTAGCAAAGCAGATTTATTTTCGAAATTTCACGCATTATTAAGATACAATGCAGCAGGGTGAATAACCATCTGTAAATGCAACACAAGATCGTGAAATGACATCATAGTGAACCATGCATCGGTCATATAAAGAAGCGAAAAAATGTAGTAGCTTTGACCTGAACTTTTAATTTCCAAAAGTCTCAGCAAAATAAACTGTGTTGCTTCAACCTTTAATTGTTAGCCGGTAAGTTAAAGGTATACAAGCCCAAATATTGTTTATTGGGCTTGTTAGATTATTGTCCTGCCATTTTAAAAGTTATATGTGGTTGCCTTTAACTTTCAAGAGGTGGATTAAAACCAGTCTCGTGTTAACTGGGATAATATTCAAAGTTAAGCATCACTGGATATTTGATATTTTAGTCGTAAGTTCTCGCTTAACTGGCGCGCATCAAAACTGTCTTTTTCATCAGGGCGAACCCCTTTTCCTAATTTTATTTCCATGATGCTTTCAATATCTTCTTGGGGTTTATCATTAATCGATAAGCCAACACTTGTATTATGACTAGGTGTTTTACTACAAGTTAATAAACCACATTGAGTCGATGTTTGATAATGTCGTTGCAGTGAAAGTGATGAATTAATTTTTTTACGATCAACATACACCTCACGATGTGTGATCACAAACCAATCATAGCCCTGGTTTAACGTAAGCTCGGCTGAACGTAGCAAAGTGTAGTCAATTACTTTTAATTTATTGTTACTACGTGAAGTAAAGTGTACACGTATCACATTGTCATTAAGCACACTTTCTTGATAGCCATAGCCAGTATGGTTCACTGGTTTATATTCATGAACTGAACTACAACCGGTAACGCTTAGTAATATGATTAAACTCGTTAGTAACTTTTTCATTATTTATTCTCCTCACGCCAGTTTTGTTTTATCACTTGCTTTTCAGCATCAATTGTTAAGAAATCACCAACAGCATTTTTATCAATATATTCCCTAACCATATTTTGTGTGGTTGCCGTTTGATATTGCTGTGTGGTTGATTTATTTTGGTATAAAGTTAACGTGGGTTGCCATTGTTCATTTACTCGACACGCTAAGCTTTGCTGAGACTTTTCCGCTCCCTCAATGGTATATTTGCGACAAAAATCACCCTGAGCATTTTCAAAGGTTAAGGCTACACTAAAGGTTTCACCTGTGGGTAATGTTTTAGAAGCGCCACTTGTTTGTACTTCTAATAAGGCAGCAATCTCTTGCCAGTGTGCATTCTCATTAGGAGTGAGCACAAATAACGCACTAGCAAAACCACACATAGCGGTGAAACTTGCGGCAATGGCATAATGTTCTTTTATTGCCTGTTTCGAGCGTCGCCATAATGACAAACTCACCACATTGTTACTGTCTTTTATATTGCTGTTAGAGCCGGTAGAAAACCCTTTTGCCTTTTCAATAGTCTCATGATCGGCATTGGCTTCAGGTAATGCCTCAAGTAACTGTGTAATGCTCGCAGGTAGCGGTTGTTGATTTATTTGCTCATATTGCTGGGCAATCACGCTGTCTACCATAGCTAAACGACTGAGTTGCTCAGCAAGTTGTTCATTTTCTTGTATGGCTTGACGAATTTCTTCCATCTGCGCTTCAGGTAATTCTGCATCAAGAAATGCCGATAATATTTCATCGTTGTAAGGTAAGTTTTTCATGATTCAACTCCTTGAAAAGGTAAACATTGACTTAAGCTCGATCTAGCTCTCGCCAGTCGACTCATCACAGTGCCAATAGGGATACTTAGTGTTTCTGATACCTCTTTATACGACATGCCTTGAATGGCAACGAGCGATAAAATGGAGCGTTGATCTGTGGGTAATACTGACATTGCTTGATTAACCTCTCTTACACGAAGTTTTTGTGTTTGCTCTTGTTAACCTTGAACCGCTTGCTCGTGTAGTTCAGGTGACTGTGTTGCCGCTTGCCTAACTTGACGAGAACGGTATTCATCAATCCATAAATTTCGACAAACACGGAACATCCATTTCGTTAATTCAACGTCTTCTGGCACACCTTTGGTTAATATACGTTCAATGGTGTTTTGTAATAGATCATCTGCATCATGATGATTGCCCGTTAATGAATAAGCAAAACGGCGGATCATCGGAATCAATGCAATAATTTCATTCTTCATGTTTTTATCTCCTCTATAATGAGTAGACGATTCAAGATATGATTTATTCCATTCTTTTTAAAATAAAGGGAATTTTTGTCTTTCTTATACGTTATTTAGTTAAGATTCGTTTCATTATATAAGGTTTGGTATGCGTGTATTAAAGAAAAACCGGTTAAATAAAATCAAATATGTCGCAGTACGCGCAGCGCTTATTTTAATACTGCCAACAACGGCCGCTAAAACACTCGCACAAGTTCAAAACACCAACATTAAAATACCACAAAGCATTGAGCAGAATGTGATTGATAAGGTCAATGTACCACTAAATAATTCACTTAACAGCATCAGACAAAAAATTGAACGTCAGCAAGCAGAAAAACGTCGCATCACCGCTGAAAAATTAAAAACATTACAGCCCGCTACTCATCTAGCATCGGTGTTACCAATAATATCTCAACAAAAAAAGTTACTATATAAAGACGTCGCTGTTGAAAACAATTGGCGTGCTATTGAGCAGCAATGGTTATTGACGATTAAACAAGATGAACTCACGCAATTAAAAGCGTTTATCGCTAAGCATGATATGCGACTAGTTGCACAAAAACTATTACCGAATCTGCAATTAATTATCGTCAATATTCATGTTGCTCAACATCGTAATTCCTTTGACACTATGTTCAAATTAATCCCAAAAATATGGCAAGAAAATTTAACTAGAAATTATGTTTATGCCAGCCAATTTACAGCGAATAATCATCCTGATAACCATAACGCTAATTCAATAAAGTCTAACGCTATTTGCCAAAACCCGTTACGTATTGGGGTAGTTGACACCGCCATTGATCTTAACCACGTAGCTTTTAAACAAAGTAAAGTGATCGAAAAAAGCTTTATTGATAATACTCTCACGCCTCCAAAAGCCCATGGAACAGCAGTGTCTGCCTTATTAGTAAGTAGCGCACCAGAACTTCCAGCTTTATTGCCAAACGCGACCCTTTATTCGGCACAAGCATTTTATGCACAAAATGACTACGCCCAAGCTGCGAGTTTATACCATTTAGTCAGTGCATTAGATTGGTTAGTTGAGAATCAGGTAGATGCGATTAATTTAAGTTTAGCTGGCCCCAATACACCTTTACTTGCTCAAATTATTAACAAGATGAGCGAGAAAAATATCATCATGGTTGCCGCAGTAGGCAACGAAGGCCCGAATGCGCCGCCAATGTACCCCGCAGCTTATGACAATGTTATTGGCGTTACGGCCATAGACAATCAAGATAAGCATTATCGCTGGGCAAATAGAGGGGATTATGTTGGTTTTTCAGCCCTAGGTGTCTCGGTGAAAACTGCGAGAGCTGGCGGTAGTTTTTCTCATGAAACAGGCACATCAATAGCTACACCATTTGTGACAGCTTTCGCAGCTTGTGCTAAGAAAAAAACGAAAAATTATTTAGATGCTTTACAAAGTCAGGCGATAGATTTAGGAGAGCAAGGCCGAGACAATATCTTCGGTTTTGGTAAATTGAGTCGGTAGCCTTGTCTTACTCCTAGTGTATTATCGATTAGCGTAAATTATTGCTCAGTGGATATTAAAAACGCGCTTTAAGTTTTACGCTGGTGACACTTTCATGATAATTAAGCGCAGCATTATTAGATTGATATTTTCCTAATTCAAACTCACTATCTAACGACCAGATGTTGTTGAGGTTAATTAGCCATGAAAAATTTGCCACTTGGCTATTGTCTTTACGTGTGTTGTTGGTCGTATAGTCTTGCGGTTGTTCTAATGTTGGGTTTTGTGTTAGTGACTCACTCGAAGAGTAATGTTTTTTATCATAGCGCAAGGCTAGCTGTAGTTGTTGATTAAAATCATAAGCGGTAAATTTATGTGACGCTAAGGCTTGAAAGCGTAACCCTTGATAGCTAAATTGATTATCTTTCGCTTTTTCATTCGATATGTTGCCAGTGAATGATAAAAAGCTGTTAAATTGATTAAAAAAGATAAAGCTTGAAATTGAGCTGGCAATATTTTGGGCGTTTCTGGTCGGTTGATTCGTTAACTTTTTGTTTTGCAACTCACCAGAGACTCTGATTAAATATTTATTATTATATAATTTAGACCCGTAAATACTGGATTGATTAAGTGATAAAAAATCACGTTTATCAAGCTTTGCATCAATATAATAATGATTTGCCCCTATAGTGTAATCAGCAAATTTATAACTTATATCGGTATTCAGTCGGTTTAAAATGAGATCATACTCATGGTATTGCTGATAACGCGTTTGCTGGTGCGAAACCCCTCCTTTTACCGTGAAGTTTTCAGTCGCTTGCCAAGTCAGTTTAACTGCGCCTTCAAATGTTAACGCACTATCAGCATTTGTGCTTACATCATCAACTTCAGCCACGGTTAATTTACTGTCATGTTTAACTCCGCTACTGATAATAATCTCATGCTCTAAGGTGTCAGCTTGGCCAAATACGGGTAAGGTAATTGAAAATAGCGCACTAACAACAGATGGGTAAAGTTTCATATAAACCTCGAAAATAAATATGTTTGGAATAAAAATGCGCATAATTAAATTATGCGCATAACTTGTTGGCTGGTTAGAAGTTTGTTAATGCCGTTGCATTTAGTGCCGTGTCAATTGAGCTTTCAACGGCAGCATCAACAGAGTTAGTCACTTCATTATTGATACTTTGAGCAACACTCTCATTAATGCTGCTTTGTACACTTTGTTCGCTAGCGGCGAGTAAACTGGTTGAAAGATCTTGTGCAATAACATCGTCAACAATAGCGGCTGTTGACAGTTCTGCTGCTGATTGAATGTTTTGCGTAATCGAAGTATTTAGTGCCGTGTCCATCGACTCTTCGCCTATAGCCGATACGGATGACATCACTGAATTTGTCACCTCAGAAGTGGCATCGGTATTGTTAGCAATTGTCAATGCAAGGGTATTACTTGTTTCACCTACTATGACAGCACTCTTCGCAATCAAGGATGTCGATGAAGTTGCCAACGCACTCACTGAATTTTCAGTGGCACCTGCGGTTACCGACGAGCCATTTTCAACGGCATTGTTTGTGTTACTTGCCAAACTACTACCTTCTTGTTGGGGATTGTCTTCTTCAAGGACCGCCTCTTCTTCAGTGTCGGGTACTTGCTCAGCCACCGTGTCACCGTTTGTTTCTGTACGAAACGCGAAACTAGCGGAAGCACTCGATGATGAATTAAATGAAGCGTTCGATTCCGATGGTTGTGACGAATGTGTTGCTTGCGTTGATTGAGATGCTTGAACCGACGTTTCTTCGTTAAACGTAAATTCAGTTGCTGCCGAACTTACTGTTGCAGTTAAAGCACAGGTAATAAATAAAGCCGTTTTAGTTAGTTTAATCATGATCATTTCCTTCATGTTTTTGGTTAATTCATAAAGGTAACGGTTGAGGCATTGACTTTATTCCATAAAAATTAAAATATTTTGCAATTATTGTAATTAGGCTAAATGCTAAGCGGAGTTTTGGCAGAGGTTTTATGGGTATTTATGAGTGGTGATGCTCCTACAATGCCAGATATTGGCGAAATGATGTAGCAAATTGTTATATTACCGCTATATCCTATCGCCAAATAAACGAAAGCCCGAATAACAATATTCGGGCTTTTTTAATACCTCAAAACACTCAACTGAATTCAGTATGGTGAAAGGAGAAATGTGTTTAACACGCATTCAAATAAGAAAATGCAGGGCAAAAAACAAAGCCCATGTCGATTGGATTGATTACGTTATTAGCAATAGCTTTGTTTTTTGGCCTTGCCAGAAGTTTAATTAAAAAAGTCTTGAATCCATTAAAAGAACTGGCCGAGATGGCCAAGAGCCTTGATGAAAATAAACCTGAATTGTCTTTTGCCGTGATGGAAGACAAAACTGAAATAGGCACAGTGGCAAATACTTTACATCAGACCATGGCTCGTATTCATCAATATCATCAACGAGAAAAGCAATTTTTACAAAATGCGAGTCATGAATTGCGCACCCCAATAGCCGTTGTTGCTTCGGCATTAGATATTATCGATTTAAGAACGCAAAACGGCACTCAACAAATTGCGGATCAAATTACTCATATAAAACGTGCCAATGAAAATATGAAAGAGTTAACTGAAGCGCTTTTATTACTTAGTCGGAAAAATGAAAAAGACTATCCCATCGAACTTGTTGATTTAAATGCCATTGTGACTAGCATGGTAAAAACGCATCAATATTTAATAGAGGATAAGTTTATCGAGGTCAGTATCATCAATGATGAAAACTGCTCGCATCAACTACCATTGACGTTATGTCAAATTGTCTTGAGTAATCTTATTCGAAACGCTTTTGAACATACCTTAAGTGGTATAGTGCGAATTCAGATTGTTGATGCATCTGTGATCATTTCCAATTCAATTGAAAGCCACGTTGTTATCGAAGAAAAGCAGTTAGAACGGGGGATTACTCGTGGCGATGGCTATGGTATTGGTTTAAGTATTGTCAGCAAAATCGTCAGACGACAACATTGGCAACTTCATTACGCGCAAACGTCAGATGGTTGCAATCAGGTCACTGTTACGTTCAAATAAATTCTCTGTTTAAACGTTATGTTAAACCATTCAAAAAGAGAGTTTCTGCGATTGTAACTTTTGGATATAATTAAACTACACTTAAAAGTGACTTTTTTATGAAATTGATGGTCTATTAAATATACATAATAAGCTTATTGATATCTGTACAATGGTTTATGTAAACCATGTTTAAACTAACGAAAAGTTAAAGGAGAGTCTGATGAAAAAGCTAAGTGTGACTTTACTCGCGGTATCGTCAATGTTGTTAACGTTTGTTTCTTCTGCGGCAACCAGTGAAGTTAAGTGGACTAATTCAGATAAATATCGAGATGTTCATGCGGGTGACGGCCATCGTGCTAAATTTAAAGCGCGTGTTTTTGCTAATTTTGAAGAGCATTTTTCTGGATTAGCGGAAAAGTTACCGGAAGGTCAAACACTGTTAATTGATGTTAAATATGTTGATTTAGCCGGCGATGTGCATCAAAACATGCAGCGCATTCGAGTGATAAAAGAAATATTTTTCCCACGTATCGAGTTTTCATATCAGGTGCTTGATGGCAATAAAAACGTGCTGACATCTGGGGATGTTAATCTTAAAGACATGAATTTTATGATGGGATCAAATCTTCGTTATAATCGCGATAGTTTAGGTTATGAAAAGAAAATGTTAGATGAATGGTTTGAAAAAACACTCTTACAATAAATCTGAATGCTCGACCTAGTTAAGGTCATTCATATGCCAAATAAAAGCCGAAAATTATTTCGGCTTTTTTATAGGCGGCTGTCTTGTTCTGAAATACTAAAGTATCAAGCTGTGTAGCTTTGTTCAAAATTTCCTAGCACTGTAAAAAGTTGCTCAATTTTTTTCACCATAGCTATTAACGTGGCTTGATCAGATGTTTTTTGCCAAAATACTAAGTCGTTAGCTACTTCTTCCACGTAAGGTTGAAAGGTATTTGCTGAGCATTTAAAACCAGCATCTTTAGTAAAAATAGCTTCAAAACCTGCTTGGTTCTTCTCACGTAAATCACTTAACGTAGCATCGGCTGCCAATGATTTTTTTAAGATGATAGAAACATTTTCTACCAATTGTTGACTAACTGTTGCACTCATAATGTTTAAACTTACCTAAAATATTAACAGACATTTCTAATCGGTCTATTATGCCAAACTGAATGGTGTTTTGTTAGCTTCACCTGCAATTTCTCTGACAACTTTTGGCATTAAAAAGCCTGGTAAAGTGGCCATCATTTGTTTCACGATGTTTTTTGCTGAGCTGTCATCGGTATCAAAATGTGCAACACCTTGTACTTTGTCAAATAAATGCAAATAGTATGGAGTAATGCCGTTATCAAATAATGTTTCGCTTAATTGACATAAAACCTCGGCATTATCATTAACCGCTTTCAGTAAAACACTTTGATTTAACAAAGGAATTCGAGCTTCGCGTAATGGCTCTATGGCTTTTATTACTTGCTGATCAACTTCATTTTTATGATTAATATGAAAGACAAAGGTGGCTTTTAATCGAGTATTTGCAAGTAAATTGACTAAAGTTTGCGTGATCCTTTGAGGGATCACTATCGCCATACGGGTATGAATACGTAAACGTTTAATGTGTGGTATATTTTCAAGTTGCTGAATTAACCACGCTAAATGCTCATCGCTTGCCATTAAAGGGTCACCACCACTAAAAATCACTTCATTAATTGCATTGTGTTGCGCAATATAAGTAAGCGCTTCTTGCCAACGTTGTTTGTTAGGGCTGTTATCTTGATAGGGAAAATGACGACGAAAACAGTAACGGCAATTAATAGCGCAACCTGCTTTGACTATCATTAATACCCTATGTTTATATTTGTGTAATAAACCTTCGGCAACTGAGTCGTGTTCTTCCAAAGGGTCGGTTGTAAAACCGTCAGTAGCAATGAATTCATGTAATAACGGCATCACTTGTTTTAACAAAGGGTCGTTTATATCGCCTTTTTTCATTCTAGCGATAAAAGGACGAGGCACTCTAACCGGAAATAATTGCCTCGCATTAAAGTGCGCTCGGTATTTTTCCGGACTAATATTGAGTGCTTCGAGTAGCTTTTCTGGATCAGTTACCACATTTGATAATTCTTTTTGCCAAGAAGTGTGCAAATTATCGTGAATTTGAGGTATTATTTGCGGCATTTCTATTTTCAACATTTAACTCTCTGCGTTAATAAAAAGAGAACACTCTTATGGCGAACTACAGTACTAATCAGTTCAAAAACGGTCTTAAACTTATGATCGATGGCGAACCATGCAATATTTTAGATAACGAAATTGTAAAACCGGGTAAAGGCCAAGCGTTTAACCGTGTAAAAATCCGTAAACTTATTTCAGGCAAAGTGCTTGAAAAAACATTTAAATCTGGCGATTCATGTGAAGGCGCTGATGTTATGGATTCTGAACTTGGTTATTTATATGCCGATGGCGAATTTTGGCATTTTATGAATAATGACACCTTTGAGCAAGTGGCAGCTGATGAAAAAGCGGTTGGCGATAATGAAAAGTGGTTAGTAGAAGGTGATCTTTGTACGATTACTTTCTGGAATGGTAATCCAATTTCGGTAGATCCACCTAACTTTGTTGAAATTGAAATTACTGAAACAGATCCTGGTTTGAAAGGTGACACGGCTGGTACCGGTGGTAAACCTGCAACTTTAGCAACAGGCGCGGTAATTCGTGTTCCATTATTTGTGCAAATTGGTGAAGTGGTAAAAGTTGATACACGTACCGGTGAGTATGTATCGCGCGCCAGCAAATAAAATTTTTACTGGCTAAAAGCTTTGATAACTACGTTATTGTTGCACTCGCATAAGAAACACTATGCTTCGATTACAATGCCTTGTTTTAAAAGTTTTTTTCTGCGTAAAAACTGTTAAGAATTTATATTGGAAAGCTCACTGAATAGTGAGCTTTTTTGTTTCAGGATTGATTAACTTCTTGACGAATACTTATACGTAGATTTATCTTCTGGCCAGCCGCTTAAAGGGAACGGGTAGGTGTCAGAGTTAGCGGTAAGAAAATCGTTTATTTGGTAAATATAGTTATTTAAGCTTTGACCTAACACTTTTAGCCCAGAGTTAGCTTTTCTGGTCAGTAATAAATAGAAAAATTGAAATATCGCAATTAGCGTGATCATAAATCGTGCAAAACCACCAATAAACCCGAATAGGATCATAAATAGGCCGCGCATCCATACACTCGTATTTTGCCAGTTTTTAGTTGGGGTCGAATTTAAATCTCGCATCTATTACCTCTGTTCATATTTTCGCGTTTTATCAATACTCTGCAAAATCAAAACCAATTATTTTTATTATAATTTTCAGTGAATTACAGTTTTTCTGTTTGCTAAGTAATGTTAAATGAACTAAATCTCAGCACATTTGACCATTTTTTACTTTATTGTTTGTACGTGCAACTATCGATAAATAACCTTCCGAATGCGCGTTAAATAATAAAAAAGCCTGCATTTGCAGGCTTTCGATAATAGTTATTAACATCAATAATTATTGCACTTTTTTATTCATTAAGTAGCGATCAAAATATTCAGTCTGTAAACTTTTTAAATGAAGGGTTGTGCCTTCTCCTTCCCATAAACCGTGACTGCGGTTAGGGTAAGACATAAACTGAAATTGCTTATTATGTTTCACCAACTCATTAATTAATCGCTCAGAGCCTTGGTAGTGAACATTGTCATCGCCAGTACCGTGCACTAACAATAGGTTACCCTGTAAGTTTTTCGCATGGGTAATCGGTGAACCTTGTTTATAGCCTTCTTCATTATCGGCTAAAATGCCAGAGTAACGCTCTTGATAAATAGTGTCGTATAAACGCTGATCAGGTACGGGTGCTAATGAAATACCGACATGGTATTGCTCTGGGTAGCGGAACATCATATTTAATGTCATTGAGCCACCACCTGAATGTCCCCAAATGCCAACTCGGTTAGTATCTATATAATTCCATCGTTTTGCCATCGCTTTTAAGGCGTCAGATTGGTCACGTGAAGATAATACGCCTACTGCGCCATACACTTGTTTACGCCATTCTCTGCCTTTAGGGGCACGAGTACCGCGATTGTCGATAGAAGCAACAATATAGCCTTGCTCGGTTAGCATTTGATCCCAAAGGTATGAGTTACCACGCCATCTGTCTTGTACTGTTTGTCCCCATGCTTCACCGTAAACGTAAAAAATAATCGGGTATTTTTTACTGGCATCAAAGTTTGCAGGGCGCATAATGTAACCATCAAGAGTTAACCCATCTTGTGCTTGAACCTGAAAGAACTCGTGGTCGGGTTGCTCTAAAGACGCTAACTTATCAATAAGCTTTTTGTTATCCATCATCATGTGTTTTTCTTGATGACCTTCAAGCTTAACTAATCGTTTTTGTGTTGGTTGCGTAAAAGAAGAATAAGAATGAATCGCCCATTGTCCATCGTCAGACATTTGATAACTATTGTTGCCTGCAAACGATTCAGGGGTAATTTGTTGATTAACGATACTGGCGTCTAGTTTACTTCTAAATAAATAACGTTGGCCGATATTTTTAGGGGATGCAATGTAATATAACCAACCACCGTCTTCATCAACCGCTTGTAAACTAACGGTATCAAACTCGCCTGGCGTTAAATCAAGCTTAGTTTTTCCATCACGTGAAATGCTATAAAAATGTCTCCAACCTGAGGCCTCACTGGTCCAGATGAAATTTTTACCATTGTTTATCCATTTAGCGTCAGTAATGCCATCTAAGAAATGCTCATCTTTTTCCGTGTAAATTTTATTGACTTTTCCGGTTGCGGCATTTGCGAGATAAAGCGCGTTTCGGTCTTGTTTACGGTTAAGGTGCTGAACTAACACTTCTTCACTATTACCAGACCAATTCATGCGTGGGATATACATTTCACGTGAGTTGTTGGGCAGGTTAACCCAAGTGGTTTTCTGGTTGGATAAATCGATAATACCGACATTGGCTAAGGCGTTCGTTTCGCCTACTTTAGGGTAAGGAAATGACACAATAGTTGGATACAGTTCATCGGTATTGTTGATCATGTGAAAATCTTTACTACCACTGGTATCAAGCTGCCAGTAAGCAATTTTTTCGCCATTAGGACTCCAACGGAAACCATCACGAATACCAAATTCTTCTTCATATACCCAGTCAAATAAACCGTTAATAATACCGTTACCCGCATCATGCGTTAATTGGGTGATTTTAGTAGAGGTTAGATTTTCTAGATAAATATTATTATCAACCACGTACGCTACTTTAGACGCATCAGGAGAAAATTTAGCAAACATCAAAGAGCTTGCTTTTACGTTTTCGCCGCCAAGTTGTGTGAGCGCGTTGCTCGTTAGATTTAACACCCAGTAATCGCCACGACTGTTCGAACGCCAGACTTTTTTACTATTGGTATAAATAAGTAATTTTTTTCTATCATCAGACCAAATGTAATTATCAATTGATAATGGTTGTTCTGCGCCTTCAGGCGTTAATTGCTCGGCACTCACTAATATTTTGCGCGCTAATGTTTCTGGATCGTATACAACAATGTCTTTTCCGATACTGTGATTTTTGCCATCTTCATCCGTTTTTGTTGTTGCTGACTTTTCAATGGCTGTATAGCCACTCCCATCAGCTAACCAACGAATTCTCCCAATTCTGTCTGAGCTAAATTCTCTATCTTTATAAATGCGTTCTAGCGTTAACGGGTTTGTTAAAGTCGTTTGCTAATTGTTATGTTTATCTGTACTTTGACAAGCGGCTAATGCTGTGAACATTACGGCTCCAACAAACCACAGTTTTACTGTTGTACGTTGCATAGTGTATTTCCTTTTTTGAATGGCGACACTTTAAATTGTATACAATATGTTGGCAATACTTTTTACTATAAAAAATATCCGAATTTTTCGTGTTTTTGTAAAGATAATTTATCGTTTTTCATTGAAAATTCTATTTTATCCCCCATTAAAAGAAGATTAATTCGCTCACTTGGCTTAATGGTTATAGATATGCAAAATGCGTTAGATATTTCTGGTTTGAAAAAAGTATATAAAGGCGGTTTTCAGGCCTTAAAAGGAATAGATTTAACGGTAAAACAAGGTGATTTTTTTGCCTTGTTAGGACCCAATGGTGCTGGTAAGTCAACTACCATCGGTGTTATTACTTCGTTAGTGAATAAAACAGCAGGCCAAGTAAAAGTGTTTGGTCATGATATTGATCAAGCACTTGAAGATGCAAAAAGTTATATTGGTTTAGTACCTCAGGAATTTAATTTTAATCAATTTGAATCTTTAATTAGAATTTTGGTGAATCAAGCTGGTTATTATGGCGTTGAAAGAAGTGTTGCTCATGAAAGAGCTGAGAAATACTTAAAACAATTAGACTTGTGGGAAAAGCGTAACGACGCTGCCAGAATGCTTTCAGGCGGTATGAAACGACGTTTGATGATCGCCCGCGCATTAATGCATGAACCAAAAATGCTGATCCTTGATGAGCCTACTGCTGGAGTTGATATTGAGCTACGTCGCTCAATGTGGGATTTTTTACGTGAGCTCAACAAGCAAGGAATTACTATTATATTAACTACGCATTACTTAGAAGAAGCTGAAATGTTATGTCGTAATATCGCGATAATTGATTCAGGTATTATTGTTGAAAACACTGATATGAAATCATTATTAGCCAAGTTGGATGTAGAAACTATCGTGCTTGATTTAAGTGTCGGTGGCGCAGAGCCAACACTGAACGGATTTTGTTATCGAATTATTGATGATCACACCATCGAAGTGGATGTAAAAAAATCACAGCGAATTAATGATGTTTTTAGCCAACTCACCGAGCAAGATATCAATGTATTAAGTTTACGTAATAAAAGTAATCGTCTTGAAGAATTATTTGTCAGTATCATAGGTACAGGTGCCAATAGCGAAAAACAAACACAAGGAGCGCAATAATATGTCGTCCGCAAGAAATATGATCGCGCTAAAAAGTATTTTACATAAAGAAGTTCACCGCTTTATGCGCATTTGGGTGCAAACCTTAGTTCCGCCTGCAATCACTATCAGTTTATATTTTGTGATTTTTGGCGAGTTAATCGGCTCTCGTATCGGTCAGATGGGCGGTTTTGACTATATGTCATTTATTGTCCCAGGTTTGATCATGATGAGTGTTATTACCAACTCATACTCTAATGTGGCTTCTTCGTTTTTTAGCGCTAAATGGCAACGAAACGTCGAAGAAATGTTAGTTGCACCAGTTCCAAACTGGGTAATTGTTGCAGGTTACGTTGGCGGAGGTATGTGTCGTGGCATCTTAGTAGGCTGTATTGTCACGCTTATTTCATTATTATTTACGGAAATTCAAGTTCATAATATTTGGATCATCATAGTTACGGTAGCGCTAACGTCAGCGACATTTGCCTTAGGCGGTTTAATCAATGCTATTTTTGCAGGAAGTTTCGATGATATTTCAATCATACCTACTTTTATATTAACGCCACTTACCTATTTAGGCGGGGTGTTTTATTCTATCACCTTGTTACCTGAATTTTGGCAAGGTGTTTCTCAAATTAACCCCATTGTTTATATGGTCAATGCTTTTAGATATGGTTTTCTTGGGATTTCAGATGTGAGTTTAGTGGCTGCTTTTTCAGTATTAGCCGCGTTTATTATTACCCTTTTTGTTATTGCTATGACGTTAATAACGAAAGGTATTGGTTTAAGAAGTTAATCACTTCATTAATTAAGAATATATTGTGACAGTTAACAACAAGCCATTAGGTGATTCAAAAGAGATTGTAACTAACCAGCCAGGAATACACGAAAAACTGGCTGAAATAGTACAAAAGCATTTGGCACACCCATCGAAAAAACCTTTTCAAGCACATACCGTAGAAGCATTTGAGTTAGCTCATCGTCGCGTGTTAGCGCACCAAGGTGAAATTATCTTAGACTCTTGCTGTGGTGTAGGTCAAAGTACGCGATTGTTGGCCAAAAAAAATCCGCAAGCGTTAGTTATTGGTGTTGATAAGTCTGCTCATCGAATTGAACGGAATGACGAAGAATTAAGAACTTCAACCGATACCCATGAAGTTGATAATTTCATTTTAGTACGTGCCGATTTAAATGATTTTTATCGATTAGTTAAACAAGCGAAATGGTCTGTATCACAACACTATATTCTCTATCCGAATCCTTGGCCGAAAGCTAAACATGTTCAACGTCGTTGGCATGGCAGTGCTGTATTTCCCGAAATAATCGCTATTGGTAAAGAAATCATTTTAAGAAGTAATTGGCGATTATATTTAGAAGAGTTTCAGTTCTCTGCCGATATAACAGGAAGATCCGGTACCATCAGTCAAGTTAATGATGAGCAACCTTTAACCCCGTTTGAGGCGAAATATCAATTAAGCGGACAAGTGTGTTGGCAGTTATCTATTAAGTAAGCGGTACATTACCAGCCTGTTTTAAGCAGGCTGAATACTTCAATAAAGGTATCCTTTATAAATCTACTTTTGTTTAATTCTTAGAATATTTCATGACGAAAAATGCTAATAAATAGTGGTTATTTTCACTAAAAAATAGTTATAAATTTCAATCTGCAATTCTTCTTTTCGCGTATTATATTTTAAAAATTCAATTAAAACATGTAGTTATGATTTTGGCTTGTAATTTGAATAGTGGTTTGTAAGTTCAATTAAAGGAAGATTAAAAATGACTTACAATATTAAAAAAAATGTATTAATGATGGCCTTAAGCAGTTTAGCAATCGTAGAGTTAGGTTTTGTATATTTGGCGACATTAGTTGCATAAATACTATAAAAGACCAACGCATCGATGAAAATACAAGACATTTGACGTAAATTTTATTAAAGTGCCGCACTTATAACATCATTATCGCTTGCATTAGTTCAAGCTATGAACAGTGAATAAGTATGACGGGTAGCAAAAGAAAAGCTCAGGCGACTCAAGAGTCTTTGCATCGAATTTTTACCATTCCGGAAGCGCCAAATTCTACATTAGGGCGTATAGAGAAAGAGATCTCAGAAAACTTAGCCGGTTTTCTTGGTAATCATATTGCGGCAAAAGAACAATTGTTATCTGAAATAGAGAAGGATTTCGATTGTTCAAAAATACCGGAACAACCAACGTTTGTTTCCGATCACATGCATCACTTATTAGATAAGTTAGTGTCGCAATCTGTTCATACTTCAAGCCCTAGTTTTATAGGTCATATGACCTCTGCCTTACCTTATTTTATACTTCCACTATCAAAATTAATGGTCGGCTTAAATCAAAACCTCGTTAAAATTGAAACCTCAAAAGCATTTACGCCTTTAGAGCGTCAAGTGTTAGGAATGCTGCATCGCTTAGTGTATCAAAACGATGATAACTTTTATGATACATGGATGCATAGCGCCAATCATTCGTTAGGGGCTTTTTGTTCTGGTGGTACAGTCGCTAACATAACAGCGCTTTGGGTTGCTCGGAATAACTTACTCGGACCTGATGGAACATTTAAAGGTGTTGCTCGAGAAGGAATCTTTCAGGCACTCAAACATTATCAATATGAAGGCCTCGCTATTTTAGTGTCGAGCCGTGGCCATTACTCATTAAAAAAATCCGCAGATATCTTAGGGTTAGGGCAAGATAGTGTCATAGCTATTCCTACCGATGAGCATAATAAAATTGATTGCCAAAAACTTAAAGAAAAATGCCAAGCACTTGCCGCTAAAAACATACGTGTACTTAGTATTGTTGGTGTTGCAGGGACTACAGAGACGGGAAATATTGACCCATTAACTGAAATGGCGAAGATTGCTCAACAGTATGATTGTCACTTCCATGTTGATGCAGCATGGGGCGGAGCAACGTTACTCTCAGAGAAATATCGTCCGTTGTTACAAGGCATTGAACTGGCTGACTCTGTTACCATTGATGCGCATAAACAAATGTATGTTCCTATGGGAGCTGGGTTGGTTGTCTTTAAAAATCCGGCATCGGTGGCATCCATTGAACATCATGCAGAATATATTTTACGGAAAGGCTCAAAAGATTTAGGCTCTCATACGCTAGAAGGCTCACGGCCAGGAATGGCAATGTTAGTTTATGCTAGCTTACATGTGATCAGTCGTCCCGGTTATGAATTATTAATCAATCAAAGTATTGATAAAGCGAATTATTTTGCTGATATTATTGAGCAACACCCAGATTTTGAATTGATCACAAAACCAGAATTATGTTTATTAACCTACCGATATAATCCTAAAGTGGTACAAACGTTTTTAACGCAAGCGGATGATGATGCCCAAGATCTGGCAAATAGCATATTGGATAAGCTCACCAAATTTATTCAAAAACGACAACGAGAAAACGGTAAATCTTTTGTTTCTCGTACTCGTATCGAAGTTCAAAAGTATCGCGGCCGCAAAACGCTAGTTTTTCGTGTGGTTCTTGCTAATCCATTGACATCTAGAGAAATTTTAGAGGATGTATTGATTGAGCAAAACGAACTTGCAAAAGAAAGCCACACTTTCTTACCAAAACTGATCAGTCTATCTACTTCACGATAACGATATTTTAATCGTTTATTCTGAAAACTTTTATAAGGATTTATATATCGGTGTGATATCGATTAATCTTCTGATTTTTAAGATATTTTAACCTTCCGATTAGCGCTTGAAATGAAACTTTTCATTTCTTTTCGTAACATAAATCTTTCGATGTGCTTTCATTATGAAAGTGGTTGTGTAATAATTCAGTTGTGGTTACATTTTTCGGGAGTCGTATGATGCATATTGGAGAGAGTACAATGCCAGAAATCATTGAAGAAAATAAAACTGAAGAGTTATCAATTGAGCAGCAACTATTAGCCGCGCAAAAAGAAATTGATGATCTAAAAATTCAAATTATGTGGTTAGAACGCCCTTACGAATAAGTTCTCAACCCAACGTACGAAAACCGAAAGCTGTATGGCTTTCGGTTTTTTTATGCGTGCATAACCTTGAATGTACGAAAAAGCAGGGTATTATTCTTGATATTCTTACTTAATAAAAAATATTTACATCTATTTAAACCCTATACCTGCATACTGCATCTAAGTTAATAGGTATCAATATTTTTGAGAAACATTGTTTGGATAAGTCTAAAGTCATCGATGCAAAAGAGTTGTTCGTTGCTGATCATGAGAATGAATTAATCACTCGTGCTCAACAAGGTGATCAACAAGCTTTTCATCAATTATATGAAACCTATCACCGTCGAATTTTTGCGTTGTGTTGGCGTATGCTTGCCGATAAAGATAGTGCTGAAGATGTTTGCCAAGAGGTGTTTGTACAACTTTGGCAAAAAATTAGTAATTTTCGTGGCGATAGTAAGTTTTCAACGTGGTTACATAGCGTTGCAACTAATATTGTTTTGGGTCACTTACGAAAACAAAAAAACTGGTTACAACGTATTTTTAGCATTGAAGAGCAAACCGTCACAGAAGCCAGTGTTGAGTTAATCGACGCTACTGTTTCGTCAGCTTTAGATGTAAAAATTCAACAATTGCCTGAACGAGCACGGTTAGTTTTTGTGTTATTTGCCGTTGAAGGTTACCGACATGAAGAAATTGCCAAAATGTTAAATATGGCAGTGGGTTCGAGTAAGTCACAATATCATCGAGCAAGAAATTTATTAAGAGAATCATTAAGTGAGCAGTTAGTATGAAAAAGCCTATTTCAGAAGCAACACTTGACGAGCAAGTGGAACAATTACCCAAAGAAATGTCACCTAAACGTGATCTGTGGCAGGGCATTGAAAAAGCTATAGCGGTGTCGCCTCGATTACCAAATGAAACATACCCGCAAAAAACTAAAAGGGTGCATTTAGCGTGGGCAGCTTCTGTAGTTGCTGCTGTACTGTTAACTTGGTTTTCGTTTAGTCCACAAATGACAACATCACACGAGAACCTTGATTTAGCCAGTGTGATGCAAAAAAACTTCGAGCAGCAAAAAACTTTGATGTTAACAAGTTTTGGTCAACCAGAATTAACACAATTATCTCCAGAAATGCAGCAGCAGCTTTTAGAGTTATCATCTGCAAGAGCAGCAATTTCTAAAGCATTAGAAAATGATCCCAACAATAGCGAATTATTAAATTTACTACGTTGGACTCAAAAACAAGAGTTAGAGCTGCTTAATCAGCTTTACAGTCCTCAATGGCAAACTATTTAGTAGGAAGAATTATGCGAATTATTATTAACTTGTGTGTTATCGCGTTAACCGCATTATCGTTACCAAGCGTTGCTGGGGAAAGCATTGATAAAAGCTTGTCGGTCGATGGGGCAACGAATATCAGTGTTGAAAATCTAAGAGGCAAAGTAAAAATTCTTGCATGGGATAAAAGTACCGTTGCGGTCACGGGTGAAATTGATGATAAAGCGGAACGATTCATTTTTGAAAAAGACGGTGCTTTTATCAAAGTGAAAACCGTGATGCCTCATCATATGAAAAGCAGTTGGCATGAACAAGGTTCAAACTTAACCATTCACGTCCCGAAACACTTACGTTTGGATTTTCAAGGTGTCTCAACTGATGTCATTGTGGAAGGGTTAACAAAAAGTACCGAGGTAAAATCTGTTAGCGGGAATATTCAAGTGAATTCCTTGTCAGAGCTTATCGAAATAACCTCAGTGAGCGGAGATATAACGAGCGAAAACTTATCTGGAAAAATTGATCTTTCATCAGTTAGTGGTGATATTTACGACAAAGCTTCTAAAGGGCGCATCAGTTTGAAAGCCGTAAGCGGTCATTTAAAAACACGCACCCAAGCGAATGAAGTTTTTGTGAATACCGTTTCTGGTGAAATTGACATAATGATGGGTGACGTTGATGAGTTAGTTATTTCAACAGTAAGTGGTGATGTAGATGGCGAATTATCATTAAATACCAACGGCTTAATAAAAATGTCGAGCGTTAGTGGAGATATTAATTTAGGTTTTACTAATGATGTACAGGCAAGTTTTAGAATGAAATCGAACGCTGGCGGCGATCTTGTTAATAAAATTACCCAAGATAAAGCAAAACACGCTAAGTATGGACCTAGTTCTAAACTTTATTTTGCGACCGGAAATGGCAAAGCATCCGTAAAGGCCAGTACTGTAAGCGGGCGCCTTAAAGTTTATAAAAAATAGTCTGTAAATAGAATGTATTTTAACACTCAGACTAGCCATTTAGTGACTAGTCTGAATGTTGCACCTTTTAGCAATATTCATCAAACCAGCTTTACTTAACCTTCATTACTAATACATAATAAGGACTTTCATAATCCTTAGAATATTGCGGTGTATCCGTTAGTTTGATTTGGTAAACAGGTATTAAAATGGCCGACCGTAAGCCCTTCAATTTTTCAAAAGATAAAAAAAGCTTTACTCATGATGCACAAGTCGAAGAGTTAAAAGTGCCTCCTCATTCTCTTGAAGCAGAACAATCTGTTTTAGGGGGATTATTACTTGATAATGAAGCGTGGGATCGCGTTGGCGAAAAGGTGGTTGCTCAAGATTTTTATAGCCGATCTCATCGGATTGTCTATGAAACGATTGGCGCGTTAATTGAATTGGGTGAGCCAGTTGATTTAATCACTTTGTCTGAAGCCTTAGAAAATGATCAAAAATTAGAAGATGCAGGTGGTTTTGTTTATCTTGCTGAAATGATGAAAAACACGCCGAGTGCTGCCAATATTACGGCCTATGCTGATATTGTTCGAGAACGTGCAGTAACGCGTGAAATGATCAGTGTTGCGAATGAAATTGCTGAAGCGGGTTTTGATACACAAGGACGTAGTAGTGCTGAGTTACTCGATTTAGCTGAGACAAAAGTGTTTGCTATTGCTGAGCAAAGAGCCAATAAATCTGAAGGACCTGAAAACCTTAATTCTGTGCTTGAAAAAACGGTAGATCGCATAGAAAAACTTTGTGCGACTCCTTCAAGCGGTGTGACTGGCGTTTCGAGTGGTTTTGCTGATCTTGATAAAATGACAGCAGGGTTTCAAAAGTCTGATTTAATTATCGTTGCCGCTCGTCCTTCTATGGGTAAAACCACGTTTGCGATGAACTTAGCCGAATATGCAGCAATGACAGAAGAATATCCTGCGGTTATTTTTAGTTTAGAGATGCCGTCGGAGCAAATTATGATGAGAATGCTTGCCTCATTAGGACGGATAGATCAAACAAAAATTCGTACCGGCCAATTAGGTGATGAAGATTGGGCAAGGCTTTCATCAACAATGGGTCTTTTGATTGATAAAGGCAAAATGTACATTGATGATGCCGCGGGTTTAACTCCTACCGAAGTCCGTTCTCGATGCCGAAGAATTCACCGAGATCATGGTGGCATTAGTATGATCATGATCGATTATTTACAATTAATGAGAGCTCCCCAGTTTTCAGATAATCGAACTTTAGAGATTGCGGAAATTTCTCGTTCACTTAAAGCGCTTGCCAAAGAATTACAAGTACCTGTTATTGCACTTTCACAGCTAAACCGTGGTCTAGAGCAACGTTCTGACAAACGTCCAATTAACTCAGATTTACGTGAGTCAGGTTCAATAGAGCAAGATGCCGATTTAATCATGTTTATATATCGTGATGAGGTCTATCACGACGATTCTGAGTTTAAAGGTATGGCAGAAATCATCATAGGTAAACAACGTAATGGTCCAATAGGAAGAGTACCGTTGACATTCCAAGGCCAATTTTCTCGTTTTGATAATTATGCTGGAACCCACGTACTAGACGAAGATTAAACGCGAATGACACTACGAACGGCAACGGCAATTATTGATTTACCGGCATTAATCAGTAATTTTTGTTACATCAAAAAACAATCTCCACAAGGTAAAGTTTTAGCTGTTTTAAAAGCGAACGCCTATGGTCATGGTTTGGCTCGTATTGCCAATGCATTGTCAGAGTCAACTAATCAAGCCGACGCATTCGGTGTTGCTCGCTTAGATGAAGCGCTAGCATTAAGAGAAGCAGGCATCACAAAACCAATTGTATTACTTGAAGGTTTTTTTGTTCACAAGGATCTTGATGTTATTGCTGAATACGAACTGCAAACCATTATTCATAACCAAGAACAACTTTCATTATTATGCTCTGCAACGTTAGCGAAACCGATTAAAGTTTGGTTGAAAATAGATACTGGAATGCATCGTTTAGGTATCGCTCCTGAAGAGTTCAGAACTTTTTATGGGCAGTTAAATCAGAGTAAGAACGTGGATCCAGATATAATTTTGATGAGCCACCTTAGTTGTGCAGACAATGCTGAGAGTCAAGCAACACCCAATCAAATCGCCTTATTTAATCAAGTGACTGAGGGGTTGAATAAGAGTAAAAGTTTGGCTAATTCTGCTGGTATTTGTTTATGGCCAGAAAGTCATTTTCAATGGATCCGACCAGGATTAATGCTTTATGGTGTATCGCCGATTTCAGAACAATTATCAGCGAATCA
Source organism: Thalassotalea sp. SU-HH00458 (assembly GCF_040362795.1). Classification (NCBI taxonomy): domain Bacteria; kingdom Pseudomonadati; phylum Pseudomonadota; class Gammaproteobacteria; order Alteromonadales; family Colwelliaceae; genus Thalassotalea; species Thalassotalea sp. SU-HH00458. Next base: position 53,942 of record NZ_BAABWW010000004.1, on the reverse strand, counting down.
ACCTAATTTAAAACCGGTGATGACACTACAATCTAGTCTTATCGCGATAAGAAACATCGCGAAAGGAGAGGCGGTAGGTTATGGGGGAACCTGGCAAGCCCCCCGTGATACTACGATTGGCGTGATTGCTATTGGTTATGGCGATGGTTATCCGAGACATGCTCAAAATGGTACACCCGTTTTAGTTAATGACCGTATTGTCCCTTTAATTGGCCGAGTATCCATGGATATGATCACCGTGGATTTAGGTAAAAATGCGCAAGATTGTATCGGTGATATTGCAACACTGTGGGGTAAAGGCCTACCCGTAGAAAACGTTGCTAAGTGTGCAACGACCATTCCTTATGAATTGTTATGTAATATTAGTCGTCGTGTTCAAGTTACAGTGAAGTAATATTTTGATCACTCTCCATTGATGGTGGCTACTATGGTTCGCCTGCTTGGATGATTTCTATGCTCCCCTAAGTAAATACCTTGCCATATACCTAAATTTAATTTTCCTTGGCTGATAGGAATCGATAACTGGCAGCCTAAGGTACTTGATTTGATATGTGCAGGCATATCATCAGGTCCTTCATAGGTATGCTGGTAATACGATGCATTTTCAGGAACAAAGTGATTAAAATGAGTTTCCATATCACTACGTACGGTAGGGTCGGCATTTTCGTTAATGGTCAGTGATGCGGATGAATGTTTAATAAATAAGTGTAATAACCCAATATTTATAGTTTTTATTTCCGGTATATTAGAAGAAATTTTATCTGTAATTAAATGAAATCCTCGGCAGGGAGCTGTTAAGTTAATTTCTTTTTGTAACCACATTTTAAACCTTTTTCTATTTTATAACTGTATACATATAGACAATAAAAAAGCCTCACTAAGAGGCTTTTTTTGAATATCAGATACCGCTATTTATCAAAACTAAATTCAATATAAGCTTTTCCATGAGGAGAATTTAATGGAATGATTACGATAGGTCCATCAGCTTTATGCTTAATCGTGTGGTTTGATCCTGACACGACCATAGGAGTCGCCATATCAAATTCAATGCCTTTTTCACTCAGCATTCTTTTCGCGCCACCGGTAACCATATTGGTTATTTCGCCAACTAAATCAGTAATTTCATCGTTTACTTCATCAGGGCCTTCGCCGACCATTCCTTTCATGGTTGCAATTGCTAAAGGGCCATCGAAAGTAATGGATAACGAACCTTTCGTTTGTTCGCTAACCATGCCTATAAGGCCTGAAACATCACCCATAGCCACTTCATCTTTCTTCAATTTTGGCTTTTCAGGTGTTAATTCCATTTGTGCCATAGTTGACATGACATTAAGCATTGAAGATAAAAACGGGTTAATAAACTCTACATTCATGAAGATTCTCAAAGCCTTTTCTTATACTAGTATCCTGATTTTGCACGCTAAATCACAAAATGTAAATCAATGAATACTAATTAATGTTTTTCGATAATAGCAACGTTATTCGATTCTGTAAAAGTGAAACTACCTTTTAATCCAGAGTCTTGATAATTCACAATATTTACTTGTTTGGTGTAAGTATCGACGAGTAAATCATTTTTTACCACTAATCCGGCCAATTTATTTTTAAACTGTGCTTCTTGGTAAATAATAACCTTACCTTTCATCAGTTCTAATCCTACCCAATTCAATTCAATTTTCTTTTGATGGAAATCAAGCTGAAAGTGATTATCGAAATACTCTTTAATGTATAAATCGTACTTTGGATGCTCAGGAGAAAAGTGCTCTTGTTTTTGTTCCGCAATCGCATTCTCAAGATCGTGAGCGGTAAATTGGTGAATAATTTCTATTGTTTGATTTTTTGGATTAACAGAAATTTCTGTTAATCCAAAAAAATATTTATGGGCAGAGGTCATCGCCCCATACCCAATCAGCAATAAAAAAAAGAATGTTTTTAATGTGTTAATGTACATTATTATTTATCTTCTTTTTTAACGTCATCTTCGTTTTCGTCAGCTTTTAACTCAACGTTAAAATCGCGCATCATATCTTTTTGTTTACGCTTGTAGAGTTCAAAACGAGACTTGATAGGACGAGCAGGCCAGTAATTGTTATTGACATTTACATCCGCTGTTTCCCAATTAGGATCAAGTGCTATTGAGGTAATTTCTTTATCGCGGATAAACAGTTTAGATACTTTATCCGTGTTTTTACGCCAAATTTCAGCAGGAATTCGGACATGTTCAACTTCACCATCATCATAAGTAATATCTAAAATAATCGGCATCACTAACCCACCTTTATTTTTGAAGTCAACAATGTAGAAGTTACGTTCGTCAACTAGAAGCTCTTTTTCCCAATCTTTAAGTTTTTTCTGGCTACTATTGTAGCTGTTTCGCTTAGCATTAGTTGCAGTAAACTGGTCATGTTCGTTGTAAAAGTCTAACAACTCAGGTCTGTTTGTTACACGCAGTTTGTGACCTTTATTGCGTAAATCAGAAATAAAAGTTGGTTTTTCATTTTCTAAAGCACGTTCCCAAGCTTCTTCAACATCAGGGTTTTGACTGTTTGGACGATATAAGTGAATATCGCCAAGTGCTATATCAACATGATCCGTTGTGTAAAACCAACCTCGCCAGAACCAGTCTAGATCTATCGCTGATGCATCTTCCATTGTACGGAAGAAGTCTGCAGGAGTAGGGCGTTTAAATTTCCAACGCTGTGCATATTCTTTGAATGCAAAGTCGAAAAGCTCACGGCCCATAATAGTTTCACGTAAAATATTAAGTGCAGTTGCTGGCTTACCGTATGCATTATTACCAAACTGTAAAATTGACTCAGAGTTCGTCATGATCGGTACTTGGTTGTCACTTTTCATGTAGCTTGTAATATTTGCAGCATGACCGCGACGAGATGGATAGTTTTCTTCCCAAGCTTGTTCTGCCAAAAACTGTAGGAATGTATTTAGACCTTCATCCATCCATGTCCATTGGCGTTCATCTGAGTTAACGATCATAGGAAAATAGTTATGACCTACCTCATGAATGATAACGCCAATCAATCCGTATTTTGTACGTCGTGAATAGGTTTTTTCACCTGTTTTTTCATCTAATGTTGGACGATAGCCATTAAAGGTGATCATCGGGTATTCCATACCGCCAATTGGACCATGTACAGAAATTGATACTGGGTATGGATAATCAAAAGTGTATTTGCTGTATTGTTCCATCGTGTGAATAACTGATTCTGTAGAGTAACGTCCCCATAATGGATTACCTTCATTCGGGTAAAATGACATTGCCATAGTATCAGTGCCTCCGGCTTTATAACCTTGAGCATCCCAAATAAATTTTCGGCTTGAAGCAAAAGCAAAGTCACGTACATTTTTCGCTTTAAAATGCCATGTTTTAGTTTTATTCGAGCGAGATTTCTCGTTTTCCAACGCCTCATCTGGAGTTACAACCAATACAGGCTTATTCGCTGTTTTAGCTTTCTTTAAACGGTTACGTTGTGTTTTGGTTAAGACCTTATTGGCATTTTGTAAAACACCTGTTGCAGCAACTATGTGATCGGCAGGAACCGTAATTTCAACATCGTAATCACCAAACTCAAGGGCAAATTCACCATTGCCTAAAAATTGTTTATTTTGCCAGCCCATTGCATCGTAATATGCTGCAGCACGAGGAAACCATTGAGCAACTTCATAAAGGTAGTTATCGTCTTTTTCAAAGTATTCATAACCTGAACGGCCACCTAGTACTTTTTGTTCGTGTAATTGATAATCCCAATTGATGTTAACTTCTACCGAATCTCCTTGTTTAAGAGGTTTTGATAAGTCGACACGCATCATTGTATTGTTGATTGTGTGCTTCATCGGCTTACCATTTGAAGCAGTCACTTGAGTAATATTATAGCCTCCGTCAAAAGCGTCTGACTTGACTACGTTTCGCATGCCTTTATAAGTAATTTTTTTATTAGGTGCTGTGCGTGATAAGTTGGTATTTGAGTTTCTTTTAAGACGATTTTGATCTAACTGTATCCAAATATATCGTAATGTATCAGGTGAGTTATTGGTGTACTCAATGCTTTCAGACCCTGTCAATCTTTGCGTTTTATCATCGATGGCAATATCAATTTTATAATTAACTTGCTGTTGCCAATATTGATGGCCAGGCGCACCAGAAGCGGTACGGTAAGTATTTGGTGTTGGTAAGTTTTCTTCTAATTGACGAAATTTATCATCGCTAATAGTGCTTTTAGCAAATACGTTACCGGCACAGGTAACAGCAAAGCATAATAAAGCTGATTTTATTGAGATTTTCATATCTTTCCAATTTTATGGCGGTTTATATTGTATAATATTTCTTTATACCACGATTACTTAATCGAGTTTAGAGCAAATGAATGATCACTGCGACGAGTGGTAGAATAAATAAGATTAATTGTTTTGAATTATTGACAGGACTGACAAGCACCGTGAGCTTCTATGATTTGATGGCTGATAGTAAACCCTTTTTTCGTCGCCATTTCTTTTAAAGCGTTATCAAAATCATTTGATTGAATTTCTTCAACATGACCACAGTCATCACAAATCAACAATTGTACAGGATGGTTACAATCACCAAAATGATGACACATAACAAAAGCATTAATTGATTCAATTTTATGGACAAAACCTTGCTGACTTAAAAAATCTAATGCTCTGTAAATGGTGGCAGGTTTAGCTGCAGGATCGGTAATTTTTAACTCATCGAGTAAATCGTATGCACCGATGGCATTGGTATGATTAGACAGTAATTTAAATACTTGTTCTCTCGTCGTGGTAAATCTCACGCCGCGTTTAAGACAGTAGTTTTTCGCTTTTTCTAGTAGGTTATCTGCGTTCATTTTACTAATTCTTATCGGTTTTCTGTAGTCTATCATAGTCAATATTATCAATATAGTTTCACGCTACAAAAGCAAAAATCACTCTAAGACTATGGTTTTAGGTTTAAATACTTGATGAAAATATCGCGTAAATTCCATTTGTTTATCGTCACTTACTTCGTTTGTTAAAACATTATAGAGTGCGCCGCTGTTAACGAGTGTTTGAACATTTTGATTAAAGTGGTTAAGAAATGTCTGATTAGTGTCGGTTTTAGGGCACATCATATGGCCAACAGAATAAAGTCTTCCACCTTCAAGTGGATAAGAATACAATTTTGTCTGACTTATATTCGGCCAAAGTAAATCAATATATTGAGGATACTCTATTAAGTAGTCGAAACGATCATGGTTGAATATCGCAAGCGTTCTATTTAATTTTGTTGGAGTGCTTATAATTTGCTTTTCAGAAAGCTGGGATAACTGTTGATCGATTTTTTCACCTAAGCTTCTACCTGAAACAAGTCCAATTTTTTTATCTTGATGTGTGTTTAACAGCGCTAAAAGGTTAACTTGATTATATTCATTAGTAGGCAAAGGGGTTTTCGAATAAATCTGTAAACCTAAATATAATGCAAATGGTTGACTAAACAGATAATGTTTTGCCCGCTCTGAGGTTTTTAACATATCAGAATAGCAAAGGTTGTCTTGGCCAATATTTTCAGTAATGTCGGCATAATCGTCTACTAACTTAAATTCAAAATCGTAACCGTCGAGTTGATCAAATAATAAATTGAGATTGTTGTTTAACGTTTGATTGACTGGGAGCACTTGTTGTTTATTCCCTCTGAGTAAACTGATCTCATCTGTTAAAATCACCATTTTTTCTTTATTTTCTTCAAAGGTATCAAGCGCAGATTTTTCGTATAACTCGGCATATAGTGTTTTTAATTTGCCCGATTTGCGTAACAAAGACATATTTTTGTCAAAAATATTTGCTAACTTTTGCCCGCGTTGGTTTTTTTGAAAAGCTATATATAAGCGTCTCGGGGGGAGTAATTCAAAATATTCAAATTTATCGCTAAGTGCTGTTGGTACATTTTCAAGGTAGTCGATAAAAGTGTCTATCCGGTTATTTGCTAATAAAATAAACCCTTCATCTGCAGAATTAACTTTATATGTATCAGAACGATCGTTTATAAATCGCTCAAAATGATAGCCTCTCACCCATGAATTTGAAAAATCAGATAAATTATGAATGTTAGGTTTATTAGGGCTATCTTTGCGGTAAAAAACTAGAATAGGATCGTCAGTATTGATATACCAGTTAGGAATGATGGCATGTTTAACATCCTCTCTGAAAACGCCTAGTAATAAGTCGATTTTTTTATCCTCAAATGACTTTAAACTACGATGGAAGCTTTCAATGTTAACTTCAATATTTTCAGCGCCATAAATTTCGTTTAATAATTTAAAATATATACCGCTACCGTCAGTTTCAGTTACATCAGCCCATGCATCAGCGCCTACTTTAATGTTATCAGCGTAAGCAAAACAGCAAAATAAAGTGAAAAAAACGGCAATTAACTTCAAAATAGTCCTTGTCCTTTGAAAACTTCTTTAGTTAGTAAAATAGCTTAAAAAATATCCTTTTATCAATAATTATATGATTGAAGTTCGAATTATTGCGTTGTAAATAGTAAACGATAACAGCATTACTATTCTAAATTATTATTGTTATACACGTAGTTGTTAGACTTAATGGCTTAAGGCCGTTATTCTCATTGATACACCACCTGATATATTTATTCATATGAAACTTTTATGTTCTTTCATTCTACTGTTCTTTTTGTCTAGTTGTGGCAGCAGTACTTCCACCTCTGAAACCGAGTCAGAACAACCGGAAGCTGGTTATTCGCACGCTAGTTTTTATGTAAAGGTAGCACAGCCAGTGTCATTTTCAGATATTACCTCGCTTGCATATCAACCTTCGACAGAAACCTTATTCTATGGAGAGAAAGCACAACAATATGTTGAATATTGGCCCGCTGAAGCAAGTGAGAAGGAAGAAGAGTTACCTGCCTTAATTTTCATTCACGGTGGCTGTTGGTCTAATGCGTATCGCATTGAACAAAGCTACCCTATTGCAACAGCAATGGCGTTAAATGGTTTTCATCTCTGGTCTGTTGAATACCGGGCAACAGGGGATCAGGGCGGCGGTTGGCCTGGCACGTATCAAGATATTGAGTTGGCTCTACATTTTATTTTTTCTACGAGTGAAAACTATCATAGCAACAGAAAATTTGTGGTACTTGGTCATTCAGCAGGCGGACACCTAGCACTACTGGCAAGCTCGAACCTTGAAAGTGAATTTAATACAGTTGGATTAGCCGCGATCACCGATTTGGTATCTTACGCTAATGAAGAGGGGAGCTGTAACTCTGCAGCCACTAGTTTTATGAATGGTTTGCCAGCGGATATTCCCCAACAATATGCACTAGCAAATCCACAATTGAGTCGATTAGCAGATGAAGTTTTTTTGTTTATCGGTGACACCGATCCCATCGTTGATACGACTCAAGCCGTTAATTCTGGTTTACCGTTTGAAATTTCAGCAGGCACAGGACATTTTGACTGGATTCATCCAGGCACGCAAAGCTTTGAAAGCTTATTACATTATTTACTTAATCCTTAAAAAGTTATGACGGGTCTTCAAACAAGGTTGTAGTATTTCATTTTTTAATGACATGCTCTAAAAATATTACGTTTTTATCAGAGCTTTCTAGCTTTGAACGACTAAATCCATTTTTCTTCATTACTTTAATTGACCCAATATTACTAACTTCAACACCTCCAATTAGCGAATGGATGTCCGTATCTGAATACGCCCATTTAACTAATCCGTTAATCAATTCACTTCCATATCCTTTAGCCCAATATGGTTCGCCTAATAGGTAGCCAATATGTAAGTCTACTTGCATTTGTTTTACTTCATCTTCATAAAGAAAAACAAAGCCGATAATCTCATTGTTTGATTTCAGTTTTATAGATAGAAAAGTGCTTTCTGCTAGACATTGTTGCCACCAATGACTTGCTTCTTCATAGTTTGTAATTTTCTGCCATTCACTGGGGAGAGATTTAGTCACCGAAGGTGTTAACAACGTTAATACTTTAAGTGTGAATAGTCGTTTACTGTCTTCATCAAATTTTTGGGATTTAACACTGTTAATTTGTAGTCGTTCAGTATTAAAAGTGCACCTTTGGTATAATGGTAGGTTATCATCCATTGTAAATCTCCTCTGTTAAGAATCTTCCAAATATTTTTTAGTTCAGGTGCACTTCCTACTTAAAGTGAATCGATTGAATCTTCTTTAAAAGATTGTTTAAACTCCATTGTCATTTGATATCCTTTAATTGCCGGTACTGCAATAGCATTTAAGCAAAGTTGGCCGAACATGATTAAAGTTGCTGTAACTAATGCATCTAATATCCACGCGATGGCCGTACCACCAATACCGATATAGCTAGGCATAGATTCTAATGCTGGGATTGTCTGTAATCCAGTTATCCCATGAAGGGCTAAAGCAATCCAAAAACCAAAGCAGTAGGGGCATTGCCATGCTTCGTATAAGTAAGCTAGTGGTCTAGGTAATCTTTCAATAATCCAGTTAAACCAGTTTCCCCAATCAGGTAACTTTTCCCAGAACAAGATATATATCGAAAGTCCCATAAGCGCGAGTGTAATGTTCATATTAATCTCCTTCAGTTAGTATTTTGCTTTATATCCTGTGATTATTGATGCAGTGGCATCTGGCTCACGGTGCTCCTCGTTAGAAATATTTGAGAAACCTTTACTCTTAAGTAAATTCACAATGCCATCTCTTGTTTTTAGTTCATGATTGCAAGAAATATGTTCACTACTGCCAGCTTGATCTTGGTTAAATTCAATAGATTCTTCCCAAAGGTCATCAACAGAAACGAATCGACCCGCGGGCTTTAGTATTCTTAGTACTTCATCGAGACCATCGTTAACATTTATCCAATGATGCAGAGTATTTACCGCAAGCACTAAGTCACAACTTTCACTTTCAACGGGGATTTTTTCGGCTCCAGCATGTAAAAATGTGACCTGTTTATTATGCTTGTCCTTTACCGTGAGATTAGAGGCGATCTCAAGCATTTTAGGAGTTGGATCGATCCCAATAACATGACCCGTTGTCAGATTACTGGCAATCGCTCTAACAGAAGCTCCGCTACCGCAGCCAATATCTAAAACAATTTCAGAAGGTAATAAATTACAGAATTCAGGAGTCTTTTGATGAAGTAAGAGTTCTCCCCATTGTTCAACATAATCTTCGGTAAGTTTGTCACACCATGCACTATCAAGAAGCTCATATTTATTATCACTCATATTTGTTATTACTCATTGTTAGGTTTCCTAACTATTATGAGTAATGTAGTTAGTTTGTCAAACTATATTTTTGTGTATGGCCTTATACACATGAATTTCATCTAATAATTAATAGATAGTACTTTTACATAAGAAATGTTATTTTGTTAGGTAAGCTAACTAAGTGGTATTTGTTTAACTATGGATTTGGAAAATTCACTAATAAAATTTCAAAGATTAATCTCTAGAAGATGGGATGTTCAAGCGTTTGAGAATAAAGAAAGTAGTTTAAGTTACAGTGAGTTTGAATACTTGTTATGTGTTCATATTGCTGAGAATGCAGAAATTGATCCCACAAGTGATAAACATGATGATAGTACACATTTATCAGCACTAGCTGCTGAAATGCAGGTACAAAAATCATCTGCAAGTTTAATGGTCAATAAACTCGAAAAGCGAAAGTTGATATATCGTGCAACATGTCAATATGATGCAAGAGCACAGCATATATTGTTAACTGAAAAAGGTCGAAAGTTGTTTTTGAGCATTCAAAGTTCTGTTTATAAGAGTTTAGAAAAATCTTTTAAAAGTCTACTGGAAGATGAAGAATATGATAATTTTGCTAAATCATTAGCTAAAATCTGTGCGACATATTCTAACGAAAATGATTAGAAATCAAACCTATCTCTAAGAGTAATTAATTTTGTTTTACCTCTTATAATTCCGTATAGTTAGCACAAAATTTCAGTTGTGCTAACTAACGTCTGAACCAGTTTTAAATATATTTATTTTAATTATATGATTTCACATAAACTCTCTGTTGCCCCGATGCTCGATTGGACTGACCGTCATTGTCGCTATTTTTATCGCGTTATGTCTAAACGTACGGTGTTATATACCGAAATGGTTACTACCGGAGCAATACTTTTTGGTAAGTGGGACTATTTAGCGTTTAATGAGCCTGAGCATCCCGTGGTATTACAGCTTGGTGGCAGTGATGTAAATGCGATGACGGAGTGCGCTAAACTCGCCGAGCAGAAAGGGTATGATGAAATTAACATTAATGTTGGTTGCCCGTCTGATCGTGTACAAAATGGGATGTTTGGCGCATGTTTAATGGCTGATCCCAGTTTAGTCGCTGACTGTGTGAGTAGTATGAAAAATGCAGTTAATATTCCTATTACCGTTAAATCTCGTATTGGGGTTGACGATCAAGATAGTTACGAATTTTTACATCAATTTATTGATACCGTAAAACCTGCCGGTTGTGAGCACTTTATCATTCATGCGCGAAAAGCATGGTTAAGTGGTTTAAGTCCAAAACAAAATAGAGAAGTACCTCCTTTAGATTACGGACGTGTTTATCAAATTAAACAGGATTTTCCTGAATTAGAAATTTCAATTAATGGCGGCATAAAAACGTATGAAGAAAGTCGTGAACATTTACAACACATTGATGGTGTCATGATAGGTCGCGAAATTTATCAAAACCCATATATGTTAACCGAAGCTGATCAGCAAATATGGGGAGATAATACCGCCATTAAAACTCGCCAAGAAATTATCGATGAAATGTGTGAATACATTGATGAATATGTTGCCACAGGTGGTCGTTCTTGGCATGTGGTTCGTCATATGTTGGGGATGTGTAATGGTTTACCCGGCGCGAAACAATTTCGTCGTTTTTTAAGTGAAAACTCAGGAAGAGAAGGCGCAAATAGCCAAATATTAAAAGAGGCTTTTGCAAAAGTAGGTGGTGGATCTTTTTAATTATTTTTCATCAATTGTCTTGATTTCGGGATATTCTTTCCCGATTTCGGGAATGTTGTCAGTCCCTTATTTAGCAATATCATAAAAATTTCACTACATAATGGTGTAATACACCAATTTACGCATTAGCATGTGGAAATATTTTAAACGTTTTTATTTTGTAAAAATTAAATTCATATACTTTTCAGGTAGTTACTATTTTTTTTATTCCTTGGCACAACCTTTGTACTACTTAGTGCGTCTTTATTATTAACTATGAAAGGGAAGTGCTAATGATTAACTTAATAACTGTATCTACTTTAATGATGTTACCGGCTATCACAATATTAGCTTGTTCTATGCTTGTCAGCATGTTTGAAGGAAGCTCGTTTAAAAAATAACACGGGTTTCTTTATCAACGTAACGCTTTTAAACCATCCACTAAAGTCATCCACTAAAGTATTAAAGCTAAATAACCATCTACTTATTTAATGAATACTGTTACGGTTACTTCTTTTATTAGCACTTCTGCTCGAAAGTTTAACTTCTTACCGTTCCATTCCTATTTAATAAATCATCAAGCTTTCAATGTTTCTTTTTGTAATCCTATCGAGATATTGGCTATTTCAAAATGAATTTTTAGCTTTGATAATCAATTTATCAGTCAACTTATCAGTTAATTTTATCAAGTGGTTAATTTAACCAATCAATAGGTTTATTAAACTAAATATTAGTGCGACATATTATGTCTTACGTTGCTCAGATTGTTAGTTTTTAATATAAGTTACTGTAATTTAAGTAATTGTGTCTATTGGCACAAAGGTTGATATAGACATTGTAGTCGTAAAATTTAATTTGTTTTCAACTGAACTGAGCATAAAAGGAGAATTTGATGAAAACCATTAACCGCGTATTTGTCATTGCAACAATCGTTCTAGGAATAGGAACAACTGCCAGTGCATCTGCAAATAATAGCCGTATTGAAGATTCATTAAAGCATGTCATTGTTAAACAAAGTCAGCAAGTAAGTGAGCGTTTAACTGAGCAGTTACAACACACCATTAACGTTGAATTAAATAATATAGTTTTAAACGCTTTACCAATCATTAATCGTGATATTTCAACAGGGCAAATTACGAATAAACAATTAGTAAGCAAAAATCAGTTAACTAATACATCAAGTATCGTTAACACCACAACAGAAGAAGAGTAGGGGTTTTATTATGGGTATGTTTTCACGTTTTACAGATATCATAAATGCTAATTTAAATAGTATGTTAGATAAGGCAGAAGATCCTGAAAAAATGATCAAATTGATCATTCAGGAAATGGAAGAAACACTAGTAGAAGTTCGATCTACTGCAGCAAAACATATTGCTGAAAAGAAAACGTTATCACGTCAAATCAAAAGTATTGAAAAAAATATTGCGAACTGGCAAGACAAGGCCCAAACAGCGCTTGCTAAAGAACGTGAAGATCTTGCTAAATCAGCTTTAGTTGAGAAACATAAATGTCAAACGCAGTTAGATGCATTAATGTCAGAGTTGACCGAGTTAGAAGAATTTTTAGCATCAGTACAAAACGATGGCCAAAATTTACAAAATAAACTCGCTGAAGCGAAACGTCGTCAAGACGCTTATCTACTACGTCAACAATCGGCACAAGTTCGCTTAAAAGTAAGAGAAAAAGCCGCGGTTTATAACATAGAAGATGCGATCAATAAGTTTGAACGTTATCAACAAAAAATTGATGAAGTTGAAGCGCAAGTTGAAGCATATGACATGACAAGTAATCAAGATTTAACTAGCCAAATTAATGCACTAGAAGCTGATGAAGCCATTGATAAAGAACTTGCTGAAATGAAGAAACAAGTTGTAAATGGCTAATAACCATGGAGGTTTAACATGGCAACCTTTACTTGGTTTGTTGTTATCGCCATGTGTATAGCTCCAGCAATTATTATGTTTATCACTGCTGGAGTTACCTCAATTTATAAGCATGCAACGGCATGGTTTACCACAAAAGATGAGGAAGTTGATCATGAGTTATGAACGTCATTATTCAGTACATAAAACGTTAACAAAAGATGTAATCCATAAAAAAGTATCAGGTGTGTGTGGTGGTATAGCTAAGCATTATGAATTACCGCGATTAGGAGTAAGAATTGCAGCCATTGTCGCGTTATTTTCGTTTCCGGTTGTGACTGGTGTTGCCTATATCGTTGCAGCTATGCTGTTGCCAACACGTAAGTAACATTAAATAAATTTATCATTACTTTACTATGTTCATTAAGGAGCGAGTATGTCATTTTTTAAATCGTTAATTTTAGCAATATTCGCGACCCTATTTTTAACCTATGTTTTAGGTACTAGTTTTATCGAAATGTTGGATATTGATGTCTATATGGGAGATGAGTTAATTGAACCTTTAAAGGCTATCAGTATCTCAGCAATAGTGGTAATGATATTAGTATTAATTGCCTTAGCTATTGTGTTAAGTGTTTTTGGCTCATTAATCTTTATCGCCATGTTAATTGTCGGTGGTTTTGCAATGTTAATGATAGGCGTATTCTGGCCGATTTTCTTAATTGCTGGGGTAATATGGTTAATTGCTAGGGATAAAAAATCAGTGCAATATCAGTAAAGCATCACCTTAAATAATAATAAATACAGGAAGTAAAATGAATAGAAAAATAATAGCCTTTAGTTTTGCGGTAACATTAAGTTTTGCCAGTTATGCTAATTTATCCGTTGTTAATGACGCTCTAGAAGACGGAGATGTTGTGACGGCCGAACAAGTATTTACACAGCTTTCAAAGGATGAAAAAGTAAGTTTACAAGGGCAAGTGTTGGCTGGTCGTATCTTGTTAGATAAAGGTGATAGCGAAGAGGCATTTGAGCATTTTGAAGCGTTACGTGATGACCAAACTGAAAATGTAGAAGTGAATTATTACTTAGGGTTAAGTGCTGTGATTATGGCGCAAAAAGCGAGTATTTTTTCAAAACTTGGTTATGCAGAAGATTTCCTTGAGGCAATGGAAAAAACAATTGCTTTGCAACCTGAGCATACTGGTGCACTTGATACGCTAATCGGCTTTCATTTGGCGGCGCCGAGTATTGCTGGTGGAGATAAAGATAAAGCACTAATGTATGCGAAACAGTTAAAAAACATTGATGCTGAGCGTGGTATAGAAAAATTGGCTAATGTTTATTGGCAAACAGAAAAAGCAACACTAGCTATGCAAACGTTACAACAAGGGCTAGAGGAGTTTCCTGAAAGCGCATCATTATATTTTACTCGAGCCACTTCATTTATGAAGGATAAAGCCTGGGATAAGGCACGTGAAGATTTAAAGTTGGCGATAAAGTATGCGCCAAATAATAAAGTTAAGAGTCGAGCACTTTATCAACAAGGTAAAACTTCTGCGGAGTCTGGTGAGGAAATTGAGTTAGGTATTAGCGCACTATCGCAAGCATTGCCTTTGTCAGATAAAGAATATAAACCTTGGATAGAATACCGATTAGCGCAGCTTTATCTTCATAACAAAAACTTTTCGAAGGCAAAAGATTCATTGTCTAGGATCAACACAAGTGAAGATGATGATTTGAAAAGCAAGGTTAAAAAATTGAAAAAACAACTGAAAAAATTAACGAGCTAGAAAATTAAAAATAGAAGCTTCAAGAGATTGCTTCTATTTTTAAACGTTAATGAATGAAGGCTTATTTGTAGAAAACAGTTAATTGAAAAATGACGCAAGAATTTTTTTACAAGTATCTGTTTTCACTAACCTAGCAAATTCAGCGCCTTCTTTTTCAATAGCAGATAAAACCTGGCTTTGTGTTGCCTGTTTCATTAATGCTCTGCTTGTTTGTGTTGCATCTGCGGGTAAGCTAGCAATGTAGTTAGCGGATTTCTTAGCTGTTAATAAAAGTTCATCAGCTAGGCAAATAGCATTAACAATGCCGTAATTATATGCTTGCTGACCAGTAAACAAATCACCTAAAACTAATAATTCAAAGGCTCTATTGTGGCCAATGCGAAGTGGTAATAAAACACTCGATGCGGCTTCTGGGCATAAACCCAATTGTGAAAACGGTAATTTAAATTTTGCGTCTGCTGTTGAAAATATCATATCGCAATGTAATAACATGGTTGTACCAATACCAACAGCTGGACCGGCAACCGCCGCCACAATTGGCTTGGTAAAGTTAGCCAGCGTTTTAACAAAAGCAAAGGCGGCTAACTCTTCTTGGCTGTCGGCATGTTGAAGAAAGTCGGCAAGGTCATTACCAGCACAAAAGCAGTGTTCGTTGCCTTGTATTAACACACAATGTATCGAGTCATTTGTTTGCGCGTGATTAAAGGTTTCACATAATGTTTGATACATCGCTGTATTTAAAGCATTTTTTTTATCAAAACGATTTAGAGTGATTGTTAAAACATTATTTTCTATTTCTGAGAGAATTAAGTTATCCATTTGTTATTAGCTTAGTTACAATACCAAGGTAACAATAATATGGATAAATAGGGATGTATAGCACCTAATGAAAAAATTAACTGATCAAATTAAACAAAGTGTGCCTTTGCTTGCTTTATTAGCAGGATTAATCGTAAATATTCAAGCATTTGCTGAAACAGTTGTTGTTGAGCATGGTTATATTCGAGCAACTATCCCTGGCACTACGGTCTCCTCTGCCTATATGGAAATAAAAAATACATCTAAGCAAGATATAGTATTGATTGGTGCAACCAGTAAAGTAAGTGATCGCATTGAAATTCATGAACATGTTATGAATGATGAAATGATGCGAATGCAACAGCGTGAATCGTTAACCATAGCTGCGAATGACAGTGTTGTATTGCAGCCTTCTGGTTACCACTTAATGATTTTTAATTTAGCAGAGCCATTAAAAGTGGATGAAAATGTTGAATTAACGTTGCAATTTTCTGATAAAAAAACAGTAAACATTTTATTGCCGGTACAAAGTATTAAACGTAAAAAGCAAAAAGAATCCGCTCATCATCACCATCATTAGGAGCATATTATGAAGTCAATTTTTACCATGAAGTCTGTTAGTTCTGTCGTTCTCGGTATTTTCTTAGCGCTGTATTTGTTAGGTGTTTATTGGGGATTTGAGCCTGATGAATTTGATATTCACAGTGAAGTCACTAAAGCTGCGACAGCGGAAAATGTCACACCTGTTGTCGGTTATACAACCACAACCGCACTAATTTTAGTTAGTGAGACCTTATTAAACAAACCTGGTGGTTATTTAGCAAATGATGCGTTACCACCTTCAGTGTTTCTCGATAATATTCCATCTTGGGAGTTTGGTGTTCTAGAAATGGTACGCGATATGGCGCTGGTAATGCGTCAAGAGTTTAGCCGTTCACAATCACAATCACTTGAAAATACACATTTAAAAATTGCTCAACCGCAATTCAATATCGATCATACAAGTTGGGCAATGCCAAGTGCTGAGAGTGAGTATCAAAAAGCGATTAATGCGTTATACGATTATCGTAATGCATTAACTGATGTGAACAGTCAATCTGCACAATTTTATGCGCGGGCGGATAACTTAAGAGATTGGTTACAAGAAGTTACTAAGCGTTTAGGCAGTTATTCGCAAAGGTTAAGTGCAAGTGTTGGTCGAGAGCAGTTAAATGTTGATTTAGCCGGTGATAATGTAGCCCAACAATCAACGTATTCGTCTAACAACTTACAACTCAAAACAAGTTGGTGGAAAATAGATAATGAGTTTTATGAAGCTCGTGGAGCCTGTTGGGCATTGTTACACTTTTTACGCGCTATCGAAATAGATTTCAATGACGTATTAGCCAAGAAAAATGCCAAAGTTAGTGTACAGCAGATTATTAGAGAACTTGAAGCTAGCCAAGAAGCTATTTGGAGCCCTATGGTCTTGAATGGAAGTGGTTTTGGCGTACTTGCGAATCATTCTTTAGTGATGGCTAATTATATTTCACGCGCAAATGCCGCATTAATCGATTTAAATGACTTATTGAGTCAAGGGTAAAAATAATGAAAAAAGCTTTATTAACCGCCAGTGTATTAACTTTATTGAGCAGTACAACACAAGCCGATACTCTCGCTGGTTTGTATATAGGTGGTCAAGTTTGGGATAACCAAGCTACAGGCATATTTGGTGAAAGTAATAACCAAGTGAATTTTAATTTATCAGATGAACAGCAAGGTAGTTATTTTATTGCTGTTGAACACCCAATTCCTTTCATTCCCAACGCCAAAATAGCGAAAACATCTTTAGAAACTCAAGGGGTCACCACATTAGATAGAGAAATAACCTTTGATAATAATACTTTTGCTGAAGGCACGGTTGCTGATGCCGGTTTTAATGTCAGCTATGTAGATTACACTTTGTATTATGAACTTTTTGATAATGGACTTTTTTCATTTGATATCGGGTTCACGGGTCGCGACTTTAATGGAGACGTTACCGTTTCAGCAACTGCAAATACTGCAGCAGAAGGTGAAACTCCTGATTATTCAACAGTCACTGGTCGATTATCAACAGATGAAATTGTTCCGATGCTTTACGCTTCAACGATAGTAGGTTTACCCTTTACAGGATTAAATGTTTTTGCCGAAGGAAATTTCTTATCGATTGATGATCATACGCTTTATGATTATCAAGCTGGCTTAAGTTATGAATTAGTCGACAACCTAGCGGTAGATGTAAATATTACTTTAGGCTACCGCTCCGTTAAGTTAGCCCTCGAAGATTTAAGTAATTTATATTCAGATCTTGAATTTAAAGGCGCTTTTGTTGGTGCTGTAGTGCATTTTTAAAGGTTTTAGTGCACCTAGTTTTTGATTATTTTTATATGAAGGCATGGCTAAATAACATGCCTTTTTTATTACTATTTATTTGTTAAATTAAGTCAATCATACTTAAATAATATACACCGTTAACAAATCGTGACAGTTGTTAATGCTGTGTAAAATTATTATCCGATTACCCTTGTCTTTTCTTTATTGAAATGTGTATATTTAAGTAATGCTCAAAATATATTGAGCAATATTTCGTCTAATAATAAATTTAATTCAAATCTAAAAATGATAATAGGGACTTATATGAATTTTAATAAATCGGTAGTTGCTACTTTTGTTAGTGCAGCTATTAGTTCTGTAGCACTGAATGCAATTGCTGCTGATACTCTCAATGCACCAACTTATAAATCTTTTGATAATGTATTGACTCAAAAACAAGCAAAGCATTCAAATGTTGCTACGATCAGTGGCATGCAAAACCAATATGACGCGCAATTAGGTAAAACAACTTTTCAATGGGCAAATGTAAACCAAACTAAACCTGATTTAGGCGCCATTGCTGCAGAACAACAATTAGCAGTGGCAGCAGACTTTTATCTTAATAAATTAGTAGGCCAATCATCAGTAAAAAATGCAGTAGTGCAAACGGTTCTTGCTAATCAACATGACATTGGTCGTGGGGCTAAAATTGCGAAGTACAAGCAAGAAGTAGCAGGTATTGAAGTCTTTAATCGTGAATTCAATATCATGATGGATCCGCAATTTAATTTAGTTGCTTCTTCAGGGTACTTAGCAAATAGTTCAAGTCAGCGTATTTCTTCAATTATTAAAGACTTACCAAGTGCATTTGGTGATTCATCTAATGCAGTCAGTGCCGCTTTTGCTGAAATGGGTGGCGATACAAAATCTGTCGAGCTAGTGAAGCAAGGTTCTGAAGGGCGTTATGATAAATTTTCTGCTGCTAATTTATCAAACGGAAAGCAACTAATTGGTTCACCTAGAGCAAAAAAAGTATTTTTTGAACACAAAGGTAGTTTAATTCCTGCACATTATGTAGAACTGAAAACTGGCAATATAGATACTGTTGACGCCGACTATTTTAGTTATATTGTTTCTGCAAAAACTGGCGAAATATTATTTAAGAAAAACTTAACCAGTCATGCAGAGAAATTTAATTATCGTGTTTATGCAGATGATTCAGGTAGACCTTGGGATAGCCCTCACGGCAATAACATTCCACAAGCTGAAGGCGCTGAATACAATGCTTATTTAAGTGCAGAGTACTTAATGGCACCAATGGTAAGTTTAAGCACTGGTCCTATTAGTACAGGTGATGCTTGGTTAGCCGATGATGCAACAACAACACAAGGTAATAACGTTTCAGCTTATGTTGATGCAATAGCACCTGATGGTTTAACCAATGGTGACTATACCGCTGAAACCACAAGTGATTTTACTTTCGATTACAGCTACGATGAAGAGCAAGCTGAATATTCACTGAATAATAGAAAAGCAGCGATTGTAAATTTATTCTATTTAAACAACTACTTGCATAATGATTATTATGATCATGGTTTCGATGAAGCTTCTGGTAATGCGCAAAATGATAACTATGGTCGTGGCGGTGAAGAAGGTGATGCGTTAAGAGCTGAAGTTCAAGATAACTCAGGTTTTGATAATGCCAATATGAGTACGCCTGCTGATGGTAGCTCACCACGCATGCAAATGTATTTATGGGAAACTACGCAAGCAGTTAATGGCGTTGATTTTGGCATTACTGTTTCTTCACATCCTGAGTTAATGTTAGATGTACTGCAATTTTCAAGCTTTGGCCCTGATGTCTTTGAAGTTTCTGGCGACCTTGTTCGTATTGAAGATGGAACAGATCCAATAAGAGATGGTTGTGAAGAAACCGTAAATGGTGCTGATGTTGCGGGTAAAATTGCAATTATCGACCGCGGTGCATGTAATTTCACGGTTAAAGTTAAACATGCGCAAGACGCAGGTGCTATTGCCGTATTAATTGCTAACAACAATGATGATGGCACGCCGGCACCTATGGGTGGCGCTGACGATACAGTGACCATTCCAAGTATGGGCATTAACTTTAGTGAAGGTGCTGCTTTTTATGAGTTACTTGATGCTAATGAAACTGTTTCTCTGACAATGTTTAAAAATGACCTAACACGTACATTTAAAGCAAGTACATGGGATAACGGTATTGTTGCACACGAATGGGGCCACTATATTAGTAACCGTTTAGTAGGTAACAGTTCAGGTTTAAGTAATTTCCAAGGCCGTGCGATGGGTGAAGGGTGGGGTGATTTCCACGCATTACTATTATTATCTGAAGAAAAAGATACAGCGGTATTAGGCAATGAGAATTACGATGGCGCATATTCATCGACTTCTTATGTTGCACCATTTACTTCAGGTATTCGCCGTGCTCCTTATTCGACAAACATGGAAATCAATCCATTGTCATTTAGACACATTGAATCTGGCATGGGTGCTGATGTTGGTTTACCAGGCACAAATGTAGCGTCTCCACATGCTGCAGGTGAAGTATGGGCTGCGACTCTTTGGGATGCTTTTGTTGCTTTAGCTAATGCGGAAAGTCATACTTTTGTTGAAGCTAAAAATATCATGAAGGATTACTTGGTCGCAGGGTACAAGATGACGCCAATGGCGCCGACTTATACTGAAGCGCGTGATGCAATCTTGGCTGCAGCCTATGCAAATGACGTAGAAGATTACAAATTAATTCTAGCAGCATTTGCCAAACGTGGTATGGGTGTTGGAGCTATTTCTCCAGATCGTTCATCAACTGATAATAGCGGTGTCGTTGAGTCATTTGAAACCGATTTAGCTGTTTTCAACGTTACTTCTCATACACTAGACCTTGACTATGAAGGTATGATGACAGGTTACTGTTCATTAGATGGTATTTTAGATAAAGGTGAAACTGGCACTGCTTCATTTACCGTGCGTAATACAGGTAGTAAAGCCCTAACAGGTGTTACAGGTGTTATCGAAGTTGTGAGCGGTCATGATGTGACGTTTGCTAATGACGGCGTAGTTACCTTTGGCGATGTTGCAATGTTTGAATCATCAACAAGTGCACCAATTGAGTTTACTTTAAATGATGCTGGTACTGGCGATGATTTAGAATTGAAAGTGACTTTCCCTGATCTTGAAGATGGAGCTCAAGCCAATGATTACGATTTGGGAATGATTGTAAACATCGATTTTGAAGAAAATGAATTCACTAATTCAACTCAAGTTAACTCATTAAATACATTAGCCACATTACATGACTTCACGGAAGTAGTAATGGTTGGTGGTGACTTAGCGAAAGGAACCTTTGGTGTAGACTGGTGGGATGCAGGAAAAACTGATGGCATGATTGCCTCATCTGCACATACATTTGAATCTGATGTTGCTTATCAAACACGTACTATTAATGTTGGCTTTGACGGTGAATTTACCATTCAATGGTGGCATCTATACAACCTAGAAGCTGATTGGGACGGTGCTGCTGTTGAAGTTAGTGTAAACGGTGGTGACTGGGTAGATGTTACTGAGATGGGCGGTGAATTTTTAGGTGATGGTTATACCAATACCTTATTAGATTACACAACTTCAGCATTAGCTGATCGTGATGTTTTCTCAGGCATTAACTATGGTTGGGAAACACTTAGCTTTGGTGAAACATTAAATGGTAACCAAGTGCAGTTTAGATTCCGTCAATCAACAGATGGCGCTTTTGTTCCTGAAAGCTTTTCTGGTTTTGCTGCGGGTTGGTATATCGATGATATGACCTTCACAAATACACAAAATAGTATTTTCTCTTCTGTGGTTGCAGGTGATACTTATGCTTGTGATAACCGTGCTCCTAATTTAGTCAGTATCAGCGATACTATTGCGGTAAATGAAGGCGGTGCAGTTAACTTATCTGTTGAAGGTAGCGATCCTAATGGTGATGCATTGACTTATAGCTGGACACAAACCGGTGGTATCGAAGTAACTATGACAGGTGCTGATATGGCGGATATGTCATTTACGGCTCCTGAAGTTACAGGTGACCAATCATTAGAGTTTACTGCGACTATTAATGATGGAACTGACAGTGTTAGTGAAACGGTAACTGTAAATGTTAAAGACACTACAGTTGTTGATGCTGGTCCTGTAACGGGTAACACAGGTGGTGGTTCAACAGGTTGGTTAAGCTTATTGTTACTACCATTAGCAATGTTACGTCGTCGTAAATAAATAATTGCTAATTTTTATCAAGGCTGGTTAATTTAACCAGCCTTTTTATTTTTTGGAGAAAAGTATGAATATAAAATTAACGGCTTTATTAGCTGCTTCACTTTACCTGCTAGTTGCGTGTAATAATCAAGCTGAGGATAGTAAGGAAACTAGTAAAGAATCAATAAAAGAAGCACAGACGCTTAGTACACCAGAAGAAAAATCGAGTGGTGAAAACGTAGTCAGAGATAAAGTGAGTTTGAAGAGTAAAAACCTTAGCATTGATAAAAAGCTAGTCGATAAAAACCAAAAAAAATCTTTATTGATCAATGGTGAAAAATTAATAGTGCATAGCGCCGTGCTCGCAAAAGGCACAAAAGTTTATAGTCCATCAATTCAGCAGGTAGGAATAGTCAAAGGAAACATAGTAGTTGTCACATCAACATTTGATATCAACCAATTAACGGCAGCATACAAAATAAGTTCAATCACTGAAATCGCAGAAAATACCTTTCAGTTAACACCGGATGATTCTGAAGATTTGTATCGTTTTTATCAATCATTGCAAAACGCCCCTGAAATAGAGCAAGTAGAACTTTCAATAGATTACAGTAGGTACCCTCCTAGAGCGGAAAGTTAAACAAGGCTTATCCGCAATATAACGATGAAAAAATTTGATAAAAGTGTTTCCTGCGATGTGCGAGTGTAAATAATTATGTTGTTAAGTTACTTGTATAGTTAATGAAAAATTTAGTTATAAATACAATTAATTAACGGAAATTATTACCTGTCGTGACGTAAAGGTGCCGTCAAATATTGACATTTTTTATTACATTCATCGCGTTCTTAAATACAACTTTCCCAAGAATTACCGCCACTATTAATAATAGAAACAGAAGATATTAATAGCGTTTTCAGGTTTAATTTTAGGAGAGTAATTATGAATATTAAAAAAATGGTTTTAGCTACGATGATAACCGCAGGTTTATCGATGACAACTCATGCGACTGATTTATCTGCAGGCGATAATTCGATTGCGACAGAACTTTGTATGGTCGCCGCATCTGGTAATAGGGCGGCAATGGTTAATCAGATAAAAGCGTCAGGTAAGTCTATGCAATTTATCGCTCAGCATATCAATTGTAATGGTGAAAATATTTTAGCGTTTGTTGAACAACATGGTAAAAATGCACAAAATATGCTGAAAGTTTTAGACAGAGCCTCTCATGATGTTTCGATTACGGATTTAGCTAAAAACACCATAAAAGAATAGTGAGTTATGCTCACTGTGAAAGATTAGCGAGTGAGAGACATGCTTTACTTGGTAAATACTTAAGTTTGACAATAGCCCGTTAACCGTAAATATTGTTTTTACCGTTAACGGGAAGTCTATCTATCTTTGAGCAGTCAAATTAAGCAGCAGCATTGGTGCTTTCAAAGATTTTATCAGCAGAAGCCGCAACAAACCCTGTATATAGCTCGCCATTTTGTGCAGGATATCGCTTGGCAAATTCATAAAAGCATGAAGGTATAGCAACTGTTTCATCTGAAAACTCAACGACGGCTTTATCAGCAATTGTTGAAGATTGCTCTAGCTTAACTTCACTATTCCCCTTTATTTCACCGCCAGTGCTGTTTAAGGTGAAACCTGCTGCTTTTAACGTAATGTTGATATCTTCAAGGTGTTCATAATTGGCTAAATGATTAATGCTAACCGTAAAGTGGTTGGCACGATAACCCCAAGCAGCAAGCCATGCAGCATATTCACTTTCGGCAAGCAAAGTTTGATAGTCAACAAAACTTAATGGCCATTGCTTACCTGAATATAAGAAACTCGGATCTGCTATCACCGACTCATCAAGAGAGTCGACTAAGTTATGGATAATTTTTTGAACGCTTGGAGAAAATTCTTCTACTAATAATTCGCTGATAAATACTTTAGGTAATGTTTTATCGCTATGTTCAAAATGCTTTGCGTAAAGTTTTTTCGCTTCGAAATGGTATTCACCACATTCTTTATAACCTAATGCGATTAAATGCTGAGATAGCTTTGCAATGCCAACTTTTTCAATATTAAAGGTACGATAAGCAACATGATCATTGATCAAGTCGCTACCAGTGCCAAGTATTTGATGGATTTTTTCAGCGGATGGCGTCACTTCAAGATAGTTTTGCCAAATATTTTTAAAAAGTTCGATTACTTGAGTTTTCATTGATTGTTCCTACGACGAAATAATAAAAAATTTTGAATATAATTTTTACCAAGCAATGATGAGTGTGAGCTATTTACTGAATGAGAAACAACGAGGACTAACCATTGCAGGCAATGGTTATATTTGATCTATATTTTTAAAGAAGCTGGGTTTAACGCCAGCTACTTCTAGTGTTTGCACGCTATACATATTATTTGATGGTTAAACCGGGTGATAACGTGGCAGGCATAACCATTTTGTCAGCTTCAACGGAAGCTACAGGGTATGCACAATAATCTGCAGCGTAATAAGCGCTAGCTCTATGGTTACCGCTATCGCCAATACCACCAAACGGTGCTGCACTGCTAGCACCTGTAATTGGTTTGTTCCAGTTAACAATACCAGCTCTGATGCGTTTAAAGAAATGCTGATAATCAGCTTCATTATCGGCTAATAAGCCAGCCGATAAACCAAATGATGTATTGTTACCTTCATCGATGGCTCGGTCAAAATCACTGTAACGATACACTTTTAATAAGGGGCCAAAGTGCTCTTCATCAGGCATATCAGTAATATTGGTGACATCGATAATACCTGGAGAAACAAAACCTGTGCCTGCTTCTTTATGCTCAAGCGATAATAAAGCTTTACCACCAAGTTCTACTAACTGATTTTGAGCATCGACTAAACCTAATGCTGCTTTTTCTGAAATCATCGAACCAATAAATGGTTGTTCTTCATCGTCAAAGTAACCGATTTTTATTGCCTGAGTTGAAGCAACAAGTTTCGCTAAGATCGCGTCGCCTTGAGCACCTTCTTCGATGAATAAACGACGTGCGCAAGTGCAACGTTGACCGGTGGTAATAAACGCCGATTGAATAATGTCGTGCACAACCGTATCAATATCAGCAACACCTTTTACTATTAATGGATTGTTGCCGCCCATTTCTAGCGCAAGAATTTTACCTGGCTGGCCACCAAATTGTTCGTGCAAAAATTTACCTGTGGTTGAACTACCAGTAAAAAATAGGCCGTCAATTTGTTGATGATTGGCAAGTGCTTTACCTGTAGTTACTTCACCTTGCACCATATTAATAACACCAGCGGGTAAACCTGCTTTTTGCCACAGCTTTAACGTTTCTTCTGCAACTAAAGGCGTTAATTCGCTTGGCTTAAATACAATCGTATTACCTGCAATTAACGCAGGCACGATATGGCCATTAGGTAAGTGACCCGGAAAATTGTAAGGACCAAAAACAGCCACTACACCATGCGGTTTATGACGAATAAAAGCTTTTGCGCCTGGCATAGGGTTTTCAACTGTCCCAGTTCTTTCATTATATGCCTTAATTGAAATAGCAATTTTACCTACCATCGCACCCACTTCAGTGCGGGTTTCCCATAAAGGTTTACCGGTTTCTAACGCGATGGTTTTAGCTAAACTTTCCTTGTTTTCAGCTAATAACTCAGCAAATTTTTCAGTTAATGCAATTCTGTTTTCAACGGTAGTTTGTGACCAAGTTTCGAATGCGCTACGAGCGC
This sequence comes from Thalassotalea sp. SU-HH00458, assembly GCF_040362795.1. Classification (NCBI taxonomy): domain Bacteria; kingdom Pseudomonadati; phylum Pseudomonadota; class Gammaproteobacteria; order Alteromonadales; family Colwelliaceae; genus Thalassotalea; species Thalassotalea sp. SU-HH00458. The sequence goes on along the minus strand of NZ_BAABWW010000004.1, from coordinate 28,166 downwards.
TTTTTATGGCGGCATCAACTTGTTCCGCCGTCGCGCTTTTTCCTTGCCAAATAACCTCATTTTTTGCTGGGTTTACTGATGAAACATCATCGCCTTGGCCAGTGAGCCATTCGTTATTAATAAATTGTATTGGGTGCGTCATATTCTTTTCCTCATCACTCTCAAATATTTGTATAAATCTATGTTTATATTGATAAATAAAAGAGTTAATTATTTAATTTTGTATTAAGCGTATCCAATCACCTTCGGTGACATTAAGCGCATTTGCTGTTGCTAAGCTTATTACTGCTTGGTTTGCTGTTTCTCTCAATAATAAAGGTGCTTGAACTGCCCTGAAATTAGCAACATTCGTGTTACAAATAATGTAATTATCATCAGAGGTAATTTCGCCAATAAGTACCTGACATTTATGACTTTCATTTACTGACTTGATAGAATTTACTTGTGCTTCAACCGTGGGGCCACCGTCAAAAATATCTACGTAGCCACGACGACAAAAACCTTCCGCTTCTAATAATCGTAATGCAGGCACTGTTTTTTCATGCACTTTATTGATCACTTGTTGCGCGTCTTTACTAAGTAAGTTGACGTAAATAGGGTGTTTAGGCATGAGCTCTGCGATAAACACTTTTTTTCCTATGCCGGTTAAGTAATCTGCTGTTGGAAAATCCATGGAGAAAAAATGCTCTTCAAGCCAATTCCAAAAAGGTGAACGGCCATTTTCGTCCGATACACCACGCATTTCTGCAATCACCGTTTGTGAAAAACGCTCTAAATGTTCTGCAATAAATAAAAATCGCATTCGAGATAAGAATCGACCATTATTATTCTTACGATGGCTCTGAGATAAATATAAAGTGCAAATTTCAGAGGCACCGGTATAGTCATTACATAACGATAGCGTTTCGACGGTGTTGTAGATATTTAACTCGCGCGAGCTATGCACAACTTTACCTAAGTGATAATGGTAAAATGCATCATCTAACCCTACCGCAGCTTCAATACCACTAGTGCCGACTACCTCACCGGTTTCAGTATCTTCCATGACGAACAAATACCCTTCGTTTCCGGGGGCTTTTACGTCTTTATTGAAAGATTCTTCAGCACGATTTATGCGTTGTGTTAATAATTCTTCATTGACCGGTAGTGATGTAAAACCGTGTCCTGATTCTATTGCAATACGGTGTAAAGCATCGTAATCGCTAAGCTGAATAGGGCGTATAATAACCATAAATAAATCTCAATGATGATAAATGACGCTCAAGCATTATGTGTCTTGAGCGTTACAGGAATACTACTTATTGAAAACTAAGCGTTAACAATGTTTGCAACGGCTTTCTCAAATCGAGCTAAACCTTCAGTGATGTCTTCATTTGGGATCACTAGAGATGGAGCAAAGCGAACAATGCTTGCACCAGCAACTAATGTCATTAATCCTTCAGACATAGCAGCATTTAAAAAGTCTTTCGCTCGACCTTGATATTTTTCATTTAATACCGCGCCAACTAATAAACCTTTACCACGAATTTCGCTAAAAATATTGTGCTTCTCGTTAATTGCATTTAAGCCATCCACGTAAAGTTTTGCTTTTGCTTTTACGCCATTTAAGACTTGTGGATCGTTAACGGTATTAAATGCCGCTTCTGCAACCGCACATGCTAATGGGTTACCACCGTATGTGCTGCCATGAGTACCAATTTTTAAGTGTTTAGCTATTTCAGTCGTTGTGATCATTGCACCGATAGGGAAACCGCCGCCTAACGCTTTAGCAGTGGTTAAAATATCCGGAGTTACACCTAATCCCATATAGGCATATAAATCGCCGGTACGGCCAACACCTGTTTGTACTTCATCAAATACCAATAAGGCATTGTGTTCATTACATAGTTCACGTACACCTTTTACAAACTCATCAGTAGGAGAAACAATACCACCTTCGCCTTGTAGTGGTTCCATGACTACAGCACAAGTTTTATCTGAAATAAGCGCTTTAACACTTTCTAAATTATTGTATTCTGCATGATATACATCACCAGGTTTAGGACCAAAACCATCTGAATAAGCCGCTTGACCACCAACAGTAACGGTAAAGAATGTACGACCGTGAAAACCTTGTTTAAAAGCGATGATTTGGGTTTTATCTGCTCCATGAACATCAAGTGCCCAGCGACGAGCAAGCTTTAAAGCGGCTTCGTTCGATTCAGCGCCTGAGTTAGCAAAATACACTTTATCGGCAAAAGTGTTATCTGTAATGTTTTTTGCTAAACGTAGTGCTGGTTCGTTGGTCATTACGTTTGATAAATGCCAAATTTTGTCCGCTTGTTCTTTTAAGGCACCAACTAAAGCCGGATGACAATGGCCTAAACAGTTAACTGCAATACCACCAGCAAAATCAATATATTCACGACCTTCCTGATCCCAAACACGTGAACCTAATCCGCGTACAGGAATCACTGCCGACGGTGAATAGTTTGGTACCATTACTTCATCAAATAGTTCACGGTTTACAGTATTTTGGTTGCTCATTGTTTACTCCTAATATTGAGAATGTTATCTCGGGTAATTTCAAACGGGATTTTCTATAGTTGTTGGCCGTTTATCTGTATTTTTAATGGTAATGTTGACTTCATGGTGAACCATGAAGAAAGCAATATCATTATAGTTGATTAATTGCAGCGCATTATGACAGATAAAATTAGACTTGTCTTGTTTGGATTCGCTTAAAGCCCTTGTAAAATAAGGGGTTGGAGGGTTTTATTCAATTATAGTGCATAACTATAATTTATCAGGAATTGCGATTAATTTAATCAATCACGTAGGAAAACAGCTTGCTTGAACAATAAAAGCAATATTTATTAAATTCATAAATACTCAAAAAAAAATTGTAAATATCGGCTTAATATCTACTTAAAGCTGAGTTTAATGTGATCAATATCCGCTTTCTTTAGCAAAGTAACTTCTTTGGATGTGACATTAGCAGCATTAAGTAGGATCTTAGACTCTTCGTTTTCTATTAACCCTTCTTTCGCTAAACTTCTAAACGCAACATAGGCTTTAGCTTTAACGACGACTTGTGCAACGGGCGACATTTTGTCAAAGTCTGCGGTATAAGCTATATCAAATAAAGGTTCGGTAATAGCTAAACGATCGAAACGCATGAGTTCGACTAAATCTGCGGCGATTTTGCTGTTCCGACTAATTAATTGTTCCAGTAGTAACTCAGGTGATACTTCAAAATCAACTAACACATCATGTAAACGTTTATCACGAGCATCATAGGCTGCTTTAAGTTCTTGTTTATATAACTCGTTATAGGTTTGTAAAAAGCAACGGGTAACCGCTAATAAACCTATGTTACTTAACATACCAGCAGAAAATGCCGTAAAGGGGTCAATATCATATTCCTCAGCCAATTTTTGCGAGGCTAATGCGACAGATAAAGCATCATTCCATAACTTTCTTTTCATTAAAGCAAAAGGCGCGGTACTGGTTGGAAGCCAATGTTTTAACATAAAAGTTGGCATCACCAGTTTTAAATTCTCAAGGCCCACATAAGTTAAAGCCAAATTCGGGTCGCTTACTTGTACATCGGCACGTTTGCGATATTGTGGCTTGTTGACTAAAGCTATTAACTCATCGGCTAACCAAGGAAGTGACTTTACTAAAGGAGAAATACGTTTTATCGAAGCCGCTCTAACCGATAATATCTCCATAATGTCAGGAGCTGCATCTTCGATATGAAGAATATTGGCGTAGAGATTTTCTTTATTATCAAATTCATTATTTACTTTAGCGGTTACTTGCCCATAAAATTTCGCCATCATTTGCGTTTTAAAATGAGACTTTCCATGTTCTTCAATAATACGAGCTTCGTTTGCCTGTTCTTCAACATCCAATAATTTGCGACGACGATTCTCCTGTTCACTGTTTTGTTTTGCGATAAGGGAAGTCGGGTTACCTTTATGCTCAGCAAACTCTTTGCCTAATGTTAAGCTAATTGCTCGGTGGTAAATTGGTGAAACATTGTCGTTATCGTCAAATATATGCATTGGTTCTTAAAGGTGGTTAATTAAATTTATAGTCATAGAAAGTATCGGCAAAATTAAATTTTTCATTAATTATCTTGATATTACATCAGAATAACGTTGAATAAAATTTTTCAATAGCTGACTACCTTGCTCGGTTAATACGGACTCGGGATGAAACTGAACACTCGCAATGGCAAGTGTTTGGTGCTCTATCGCCATAATTTCGTCCATTTCTTTATTTTTAGTTTCAGTCCAAGCAGTAATGGTTAACTCATTTGGAAAATCTTGATGATCGACTATTAAAGAATGATAACGTGTTACGGTTAAAGGGTTATCTAACCCTGTAAATAAACCTCGCCCATTATGAACGATTTGGCTGATTTTACCATGCATAACTTTTCGAGCTTTTTTTATCTTAGCGCCAAAATGTTGAGCAATACACTGATGACCTAAACACACCCCTAAAATAGGAATGACACCGGCAAATTTTTGAATGATTTGCAATGAAATGCCAGCTTGATCTGGGTCCCCAGGACCTGGAGATATGACGATTAATTTAGGCGATAATTTTTCAATTTCTTCAAGGGTTATTTTATCATTACGGTGAACTTCAACCTGTTGTCCGAGCGCTCGAAAATAATGCACTAAATTAAATGTGAACGAATCATAATTGTCGATCATTAATAACACAAAAGAACCTATCGAAGAATGCTGTGGAAAACGCGGCTATTCTAATCGTTGATTATCAACAATTCACGTTTTATTTTATTTTACGATGATTACTGTAATTTATTCATATGACTGAATTTTTAATTCACGTTATTTTGGCACTTGAAATTTTAAGCTAAAAGCAAGTAATTGAGCTTGTGCTTGCGCTAAAGTGGCAGGAATAAATTTGATTTGTTCACCCGGTCGTTTTTGACTTAATCGAAATAAATCGGTTTGTATCACTGTGCCTAAGGTTGGATAGCCACCAATGGTTTGTCGTTCTTTCATTAAGACGATTGGTTGGCCATCAGGTGGTAATTGTATTGTGCCAAAATTGGTAGGTTTAGACAGCGTGTTTGTAACCTTCTCTAAGGTAAGCGCATCACCAGTTAAACGATAACCCATACGATTACTTTGGGGGGTAATGAAATAATCTTGTGCAAGAAATTGTTGTTTAACACTCATCTTTAAATGTTGCCAAAGTTGACTTGGTAAAAAACGCAAAATAAGTTGTTCTGAACGATGAAAATTATGATTAAGGTGATTTTTTTGTGTGACTTTTTCAGCCAAGGGAGTTTCATTAGCCCGAAATGATAGTTCGCTACCGGCTGTTAATTTTGCTTCAGTAAAGCCCAAGGCATTCTCATTTACAGTTTGCGAAGCACTATTAAGCCAATTTTTGGCTAAAAAGCCTCCTTTAACGGCGAGGTAGCTATAAACTTGTGTTTTCGGAGAGCCTATATGTAATTCATCACCTTGCGATAAAGTAAACACCTGATTATTTTTAATAGCGAGCTGCTCGCCATGTTTTAGTCTTACCTGCGCTTGGCAATCTGCTCCGGTAATCACTAATTGACAACTTGCATTGGCCACTAGTGACAACTGGCCTAATGTCACTTCAATGGCGGCAGGAGTGTTATTTTTATTTGTCGACGTTTGTTCAATGCCTGCATTACCAATAAGCTGATTCGCTAATAAATAGCTATATTCATCTGCTGCACCACTGCCACTAAAGCCAAGGTGTTGGGCTGTATTTCTCCCTAAATCTTGAAAGGTGGCGTAGCCTGTTAATCGACTGATGGTTAAAGATGGCATCAATGCTTGTCCTCTATAAAAGGAGGTTGTCCTGCTAACTCAAGGTAGGTTGTTTTATCAATTTCAATAAACTTAATTTGCTGGCCAACGTTAATTAAGGGAGTAAAAGTCTCTTGGTTTTGTTGATAAAGTTCGACAGGTGTTTGACCAATAATATGCCAGCCTCCGGGACTTGAATTAGGATAAACGGCTGTTTGTTGTTCGGCAATTGCTACGGCACCTTTCGGGACTGTTAATCTAGGTGTTGCTTTTCTGGGTAAAACGAGTTGTTTATTTAATGTGCCTAAATAGCAAAAACCTGGCGTGAACCCCAGCGCGTATGAACGGTATATTTGCTGACTGTGCAATTTAATTACTTCATTTGTGGAAAGCTGGCACTGTTTCGCGACGTTGGATAAATCCCAACCAGCTTCTTCACCATAATAAACCGGTATTTCGATAGTCACTGACGCTTCTTGCCGTGCTATGTCGGTATTTAATACGAGCTCGACACAATCATAAATGCGCTTTTTTAGTTGATGAAAACTGATTTTATTAAAGCAGTAATAAAGCATGATTGAGTTGTAGCTAACAATCGATTCCGTAATGAAAGGGGTGCTAGCGCTGTTTAATTCGCCATTTATTTGCGCTAACGTTTTTAAGATCTGCTTATGTTGAATTGGACAAATTTTTTCCGGCCAAGTGATCAACACACTATTTTCACTACTCGGATCAATATTAACCTTGTTCATTGAGCAACTTTCTTAGGGCACGAATCAATGCAAGTGCCGCATCATTGTCACCATGAACGCATAAACTATCGACATGTAAAGTAAGTTTATTGCCGTCAATACTGGTTAATTGTTGATGTTTGATCAATTGTGATATTTGAGCAATTACTTTGTCTGATTGATGCAATACTGCGCCAGTTTGTGAGCGAGGCACTAATAAGCCATTGCTTTGGTATGCTCTATCGGCAAACGCTTCGAATAACATTGTTATGCCATATTGATTGGCAATTGTTTGATATTGTCCCGTATCGGGTAAAGCTTGGATCATTAAGGGGAGTTTTACTTCTAATTGTGAGAGGGTTTTGCAGACGGTTTCAAAAATAGATAACTCTTTCATCATATCATTATATAAAGCACCATGTGGTTTTACATAACTTAATTGACTTTGCTGCAGGTTACATATCTCACTTAGGGTATTGATTTGCTCTAATAAACTTGTTTGTAATTCGGATGCTTCAATGACCATAGACAAACGACCAAAGTTAGCTTTATCAGGGTAGCTCGGGTGAGCGCCAATCATTACATGATTTTTTTTGGCCAGTTTTACCGTATTGATCATACTTTGTTGATCTCCAGCATGGCCACCGCAGGCTATATTAGCTTGGTCAATCATGGGCATGATTAACGCGTCATTATTTTCGGTCTCGGTTAATTCACCTAAATCACAATTTAACTTTAACATGAAGAGGTCACTTTTATTTTCTGCTTACGTTGTTGAATCAGCTTGAGCTAACAACTAGATCAGATTGCGGAATACTGCTACAAGCTAGCACATAACCTTGCGCTTTTTCGTCATCGGTTAAGCCATCATCAGCGAGTTGTTTTACATTGCCTGAGTTTAATTTTATTTTGCAACGCCCACACATGCCACCTCGACAGGAATACGGTAGTATTAAGCCTGCGGCTTCACCTTGATCTAAAATAGGCTCAAGGGTATTGCCTTTATGCTTTTTATTCCATGAATCAAAATTTATATTTACTTTTTTAGGGATAATACTTTCTGAAATAGCCGCTTCATTCACTGTTGTATTCTCTTCTTTCATGACTTTTTTACTTCCTTTCTGCTCAGAAACAAAATGAAGCGGTGATTGGTAACTTACTATTGTAACGGTATCGCCTTGCTTTATATGGCCTTTATTCAAAGGAATGATATTTTGCCCAAACATCACATCACCTTTTTCAACTTGACGATAGGATTTTAGGGTTGATAATGGCTCTTGATTTGGATGCTTTTCAGCCTTGTCTTGGTCTATCGTCGTAAAAACACAACGACTACATGGTTTAACTATCTCAAATTCAACGTCACCAATACGAATGCGTTGCCAACCATCTTCGGCAAAAGCTTGCGTGTCGTTAACAACAATATTAGGTCTAAATTGTGCCATGGTGACACCGGCATGTTCATCATATCGCGCGGTTAACCGGCTATTTAAATCAAGTAAGGAGGCTTGTGAAATCAAAAGTAGTGGGTAACCGTCCGCAAAGCCTACTTGATTGTCACTATTTTTAACTTTACGTGATGATTTATCGGCGAAAAAATGCAATTGGCAGGGTAAGTTCAAATATTGGCTAAACCATTTGTCATAGCTTTGATGACAATATAAAGCATTGATATCATCTTTCCATACCGTAATAGAGTGATATTGTTCACTAAAGTTTTTAAAAATAATTTCCAGCTGCGGCATATTAGGGGCCGTTAATATCAAGCCCTCAGGAGTTAAATAACATTGGATTAAACAAAGGGTAGGTTGAGTACGTGCCGTAATAAATTGTCCGTTAAGATCAGTGAGCACAAAACGTCGATCAAAACTAAGGCCAAAGTCATCAACCCAACTTTTTGATAACGCAATTCCTGCAGCAGATTTTATCGGATAAATATGAAGTGATTGTACAATAGGAGAAGTCACAAATTTCCTTACAGTAAAGCGTTGAATGAACAAACTAGCAAAATGAATCGTTAAAAAATAGCCATCAATCGATACAAATTATTATTTTAGCACTTTTAAATGATTAACTTATGGTAACAATTGTGTTTTTTCAACGTGATTTGGGTATATTAGCGAGATAAAGGTACATCCTTAGATATTGTACCAATAAATTGAGTGATAAAAGCGTTTTAGGAAAGTTATGCATCTTCATATTTTAGGTATTTGTGGCACATTTATGGGCGGAATAGCCGCCATTGCAAAACAATTAGGGCATCGTGTTTCTGGTTGTGACGCGAATGTTTATCCACCGATGAGTACACAGCTAGAACAATTAGGCATTGAATTAAAACAAGGTTATTTAGTTGAACATTTAGATGATGAGCCTGACTTAGTCATAATTGGTAATGCCATGGCGCGCGGCAATGTGATGGTTGAACATGTGTTAGATCGAAATATTCCTTATATTTCTGGTCCACAATGGTTGCTTGAAAACGTTTTAAAAGATCGCTGGGTGTTAGCGGTTTCGGGTACTCATGGTAAAACAACCACCAGTTCAATGCTTACTTGGATATTAGAGTATGCGCACATGAAGCCGGGCTTTTTAATAGGCGGCGTTCCACAAAACTTTGATTGTTCAGCACGTTTAGGGGATGCGCCGTTCTTTGTCATTGAAGCGGATGAATATGACACGGCATTTTTCGATAAGCGTTCTAAATTCGTTCATTATCGACCACGTACTTTAGTGATCAATAATATGGAGTTTGATCACGCTGATATTTTTAATGACTTGAGTGATATTCAACGCCAATTCCATCATTTAATAAGAATGGTGCCAAGTAATGGATTAGTTATTCACCCACAAAGTGAGCATGCAATTGCTGAGACCTTAACGCAAGGTTGCTGGACACCAGTAGAAGTGAGTACCGATCAAGAGCACTTAGCCCAAGGTTGGCATGCTGAAAAATTAATTGCCGATGGCAGTGAATATAATGTTCGCTTTAAAGGTGAATTACAAGGCACAGTAAAATGGTCGTTAATTGGCGACTTTAATGTTGATAACGGCTTAATGGCTATCGCCGCTGCACGACATGCTGGAGTTCCTGCTCATGTTGCCATTGATGCACTTGCTGAATTTGTTAATACCAAACGTCGCTTAGAGCTTAGGGGCGAGGTGAATGGTATTCGAGTATTCGATGACTTTGCCCATCACCCAACGGCTATTAGCAAAACATTAGCGGGTTTGCGAGCAAACGTTGCTGTAAAAAATGGCGAGCAAAGTAGCGCAAGTACAAAACATACACATCGAATAATTGCTGTGTTAGAGCCTAGGTCAAACACTATGAAGTCTGGTGTTCATAAAGATACTTTAGCAGCGTCATTAAATGAAGCCGATGCTGTTTATGTTTTTCAAGGTGATAAAGTACAATGGTCAGTTGGGGCATTAATTGCCGATTGTCAGCAACCTTGTTATGTCAACGACAATTTGAATGAGTTTATCGAGCAAATCATTAGTGATTCTCAAGAAGGTGATACTATTGTAGTAATGAGTAATGGTGGCTTTGGTGGCATTCACGACAAATTGTTAGCTGGTTTAACGAAGAGAAAGTAGGAAATAAGCATGAGTGATTTTAACGAAAAAATAACTATTGCGATCACTGGCGCCTCAGGCTCTTTATATGCGTTACGACTTATCGAATGTTTAGTCGCTGCTGATCATCAACTATATATTCTTTGCTCCAGCGCAGCACGAGTGGTATTTGATACCGAAGTTGGTTTGAAATTACCAAGTTCACCTGATGCAGCAGGAAAAGTATTAACCGAAAAATTTAATGCCAAAGAGGGCCAAATTACGTTTTTTGGTAAGGAGCAATGGTTTTCTCCGGTTGCTTCGGGTTCGGCAGCTCCGAAAAAAATGGTGGTGTGTCCTTGTTCAACTGGAACACTTGCCGCGATAAGCCAAGGAATGAGCGATAATTTAATTGAACGAGCAGCCGATGTAGTGATTAAAGAAAGAGGACAGTTAATTTTAGTTCCGCGAGAAACGCCTTTTTCGACCATCCATTTACAAAACATGCTGAGTTTATCGCAAATGGGCGTCACTATTATGCCTGCCGCGCCGGGATTTTATCATAACCCTGAATCCATCAATGATTTAATTGATTTTATGGTTGGCAGATTATTAGATCACCTGAACATAGAGCAAAAAATTATGCCGCGTTGGGGTTATCAAAAATAATATAAATACGCTTTTTTAAGTGGAGGTTTACGGATAAAACTTACCAGCGTTATATTGTCATTCTGTAAATAATCTTCCATCTATCCCTGAATAAAAGTTATTTGTCGAAACACACTTTATTCTGTAGTTAAAGTGTGCTTTATTATCTTATTTAAAAATTGTATACAATTATTCATTTTAAATCATTTATTGAACAATAAGCCCTTAAAACAATAGGTACAACAAGCATGCCTCATACTTTTAATACAAAAAAAATAAGACAACTTAAAACGTTAGCACTTTCTGTTGCTTTAGCATTCTCAGCGTCTAGCTCTGCTTTCTATGATGAAGGAAGTAAACCTGAAAAATGGTCTGTTAATGATCCGCAAGGCATTTTTAAAACAGCCAATATTGATGTGACTCAGGGCACATGGATGAACGTCGATGTGAGTCCTGATGGGAAAAATATCGTGTTTGATTTATTAGGTGATATTTATACTTTACCTATTGCCGGTGGTGAAGCTAAAGCATTAATGACCGATATTGCGTGGCAAATGCAACCTCGTTTTAGCCCTGATGGAAAGCATATTGCTTTTACGTCTGACGAAGATGGCGGCGATAATTTATGGATCATGAAAGCCGATGGTAGTGAAGGAAAAGCGGTGAGCTCAGAAACCTTTCGCTTATTAAATAGTCCTGCATGGTCACCTGATGGTAATTACCTAGTTGGCCGCAAACACTATACCGGTTCACGCTCATTAGGTGCGGGCGAAGTATGGCTGTATCATAAAACGGGCGGTAGTGGCGTGATGTTAACTAAACGTCCAAATGAACAAAAAGATTTAGGTGAGCCTGCGTTTTCTCATGATGGAAAATATGTGTATTTTTCACAAGACGCAACGCCAGGAAAAACTTTTCATTACAGTAAAGATTCTGAAAAAGGCATTTATAAAATTAAACGTCTTGAGTTAGCGACGGGTGAAATTGACGTTATTGTTTCAGGTAAAGGTGGTGCGATTCGACCTGTACCATCACCTGACGGTAAATATCTTGCTTATGTTAGCCGTGATGATTTTCAGTCAAATTTATATTTATATGATTTAAAAAGTGGTGAAGAGCGTAAAATTTTCACCGGATTAGACCGTGATATGCAAGAAACTTGGGCAATTCATGGTGTCTATCCAAACATGGCGTGGTTACCTGAAAGCGAGGGGATGGTGTTTTGGGCTGGCGGCCATATCAATAAATTGGATATAGAAACGGGTAAAAGCTCAGTGATCCCATTTCATGTTAAAACGACAAAGAAAATCCAAACCAACTTACGTTTCCAGCAAGATATTGACCAAGACAATGTTGATATAAAAATGTTGCGCGATGTTGAGGTGTCTCCCGACGGTAGAAAAGTGGTTTTTGAATCCTTAGGTCATATTTATATACAGAGCATTGCTAAAGGTAAAACAACAGGAAAAGCAAAACGGTTAACGAGACAGAAAGCTCATTTTGAATTAAATCCAAGCTTCTCACGAGATGGTAGAAAAGTAGTGTTTGCTACTTGGGATGATAATAAATTAGGTGCAATCCGCGTGGTATCAACACGTGGTGGTAAAGGGAAAGTGATCACGGATGAACCAGGCAAATACATTGAACCAAGTTTCTCGCCAGATGGTAAAACCGTGGTGTATCGTAAAGTTTCGGGCGGCGCTATTTTAGATCCTAAATGGGGTTTAAATGCGGGTATTTATACCGTTGCCACGAAAGGCGGCAAAGCTCGTTTAATTACTGAATCTGGGGTTAAACCTCACTTTGGTGCAAATAACGAGCATATTTACTTGATCCAACAAGGTAAAAAAACACAGTTAGTTAAAGTCAATTTAGCGGATAAGAAAACACAGGCGTTATATCAAGGTAAATTCGCGACAGAATATCAAGTATCTCCAGATGGCAAACATTTAGCGTTTGCAGAGCGATTTAAAGTCTTTGTTACACCTTTTGTAGAACGTGGAGATGTTATAGATACAGGACCGGGTGCAAATAACTTACCTGTAGAACAATTATCCGTTAGAGCCGGCGAAGGTATTAATTGGAATGGTGATTCTGATCAATTGTATTGGAGTTTAGGGGCCGATTTATATCAAGCTTCTGTCAATGGCTTATTTGAATTTAACGGACAAGCTGATTCTGAAAATAAACAGTCCGAGCCATTGGTTACTCACTTAGGATTTAAGAAAAAAGCAGATAAGCCTGCAGGTGTTGTCGCCTTTGTTGGTGGTAAAGTGATCACTATGGAAGGTGAAAATGTAATTGATAATGGTGTTGTAGTCGTGAACGGAAATAAAATCTCTGCAATTGGTGCGAACGGTAGCGTGGAAATACCTAGTGATGCCAAGGTGGTAGATATTACCGGAAAATCTATTATGCCAGGTATTATCGATGCCCATGCACATGGTCCACAAGGCAGCAGTGAAATTATCCCAGAGCAAAACTGGGAAAACTATGCAGGTTTAGCCTTAGGTGTAACAACAATTCATGATCCATCCAATGACACCACTGAATTTTTTGCGGCAAGTGAAATGCAAAAAACCGGTCAAATTGTTGCGCCACGGTTATTTTCAACCGGTACTATTTTATATGGTGCAACGGTTGCAGGTTATACCGCGCATGTTGATAAACTTGATGACGCGAAATTTCATGTTGAGCGTTTAAAGAAAGTAGGTGCCTTCTCCGTTAAAAGTTATAACCAACCACGCAGAAACCAACGTCAGCAGTTTATTCAAGCGGCACGTGAAGCAGAAATGATGGTGGTGCCAGAAGGTGGTTCGTTATTGCAACATGACTTAACTATGCTGATTGATGGCCATACAACGTTAGAACATTCTATTCCGACGGCCGTAATATATGATGATGTTAAGCAACTATGGTCGCAATCTGACATGGCTTATACGCCAACTATGGGCGTTGCTTTTGGTGGTATTGCCGGTGAAAACTATTGGTATGACACCACTGACGTGTGGAAACATCCGCGATTAAGTCAATATGTGCCGAGTGAAATTTTAGATCCGCGTTCTATGCGTCGTCCTAAAGCACCACATCATCACTATAATCATATTAACGTTGCTACGGTTGCTACTGAGCTGCAAAATTTAGGATCCATCGTAAATTCAGGTGGTCACGGACAACGTGAAGGCTTAGCCATGCACTGGGAAATGTGGATGATGGCACAAGGTGGCATGACACCTCTTCAAGCACTAGGCACTGCCACAATTAACCCCGCAAGAACTTTAGGGTTAGATAGCCAAATTGGTTCACTTAAAGTGGGTAAATTAGCGGATATGATTGTTGTTGATGGTGACATTACCCAAGATATTCGTTTATCGGATCGCGTAATATATACCATGGTAAATGGTCGTTTATATAACAGCGAAACCATGAACGAAGAAGGTAACTATGATAATAAGCGTCATAAATTTTACTTTGAACAGTAATATTTAACCTTAGTTATTTACTGCAATACATAAAAAACTCGTATTCTGAGCCAAAATTTTTGGAAAAGAGTACGAGTTTTTTTATGGGAGATATTTTCTTAAATTTTAGGCAAAAAAAAAGCATTTGCTTGAATTCAAACAAATGCATTATAAAAACATGAAATACTATGGGAGATAACACTTCTGTATAGTAAGAGCAGGGTTTTCTGAATTAGTTCAAATTAATTTAAAATAAAAATAAATAATTTATTTTTAATTATTGGTAGCTATTACTATTAAGAAGCAATGATAAAAAATTGTCAATTTTTGATGGTTCAGGCAATAAAAAAGCCTTACAAAAGAAATACTCAAATATATACTAAGTCTTTGTTATATAAATACTTAAAGTTAATTTTATTTTCTGGGGATGCACTGGGGCTGCTTGGTTTGTGTATGCATACATAGTTTTACTTTCTAATAAGCTGTTATCAGAAGTTAAAACGAGTAACAGCGTATTATACATCAATGCAAAATATAATTTTAGTAGTGTTCTATTTCCATAGCTTAAACAAAATCAACAGGTCGGGCATCAAACATAAAAGCTGTAACTACTAGAGAATATTTTGTCACAATCAATTTAGCACTTTTATATCAGTAATACTAAAACGACTAAGTTCATTTTCAGTATAAAACTCTGAGGTTGTACCAGATACTTTGTAATCAGTACTATTAAGATAAGGGTTAGTAAACTCAATTCCATTGAACACAACATCACGCACCCAGTTGTATTTATTTTGCAATAACTCACTATGCTGCATTCTGTCTCTAAAATATTCAGGCAGTAAAATGTAAGATGTTATAGATTCTGCAACATCTTCCCAAGATCTATAACTATTATTTGCATTACCTAAACCAGATGCATATCTGCTAACAAAGTCCTTAACATCTTGATTTCCATAATCTTCAGAAGCAAAAACAAAAGGATTTATTGAGCTATTCATATAATCAATTAGTTTATCTGAGCAAACTTCTTTTCGATCATAGATAGGATGCATATATTCGCTATCTCCAGATCTAGCATCTAGATCATGCACCATTTCATGTATTAATACACTCACATAGGAAAAAGTGCTAGAAACAGTTTCATCATATGGATGTTCATCCGCTCTAATAGCAGAGCGCTTTTGAGAGTCAAAGCTAAACAACTCTGGTGTTTGTATTATTATTTCATCTAGAAAGACTGGATTGTTCTTGCAAGACCCTGAAGACACTCCCATGTCAATTAAAGCGCCACACATTTGAGGTACTAAGTTGGCAATTAAGCACTCATTAGTATGCTTTTGATATTGAGTGATTCCAGAGTTAATTAAGTCAAAAATCGATGAAAATAAGTGGGCAGCAAAAGTTTGAGAAAGGTTGTCAGCAAAGTTAGGTCCTGATATATCCATATAATTTGGTAGTTTATCTGATTTGGTTGCTATAACAGGTTCAATAGCAGCTAATTTTTCATCAATTTCACGTAATTTTGTTGAATCAACCGTCTCTCCAGTATTAATGCCGTGCTTTTCATAACCAAGTAATCGTAATGCTTGAATGATACGCCAACGAAGTCCAAATTCTGCTGGAAGTGGATAGATATCTAATGGTAGTTGTACAGTTGCGTTACCTTGAAGAACTTGTTCTGCTTCTTCATCCCCGCAAAACCACGCACTGTTAATATAGCCATCATTACAACCTTTAAGTACTGTTATTTCTACAATATCGGGAAGACTATCTTTATTTCCATCATTCACTATAAGTTGAAACAACAATTTTTCATCAGCTAAGACTATTGGTATTGTAATTTGTGGCTGCTCGGAACTTGGGTTTTGTATTGAAACATTAGTCCCTGAAGAGACAAGAGACCAAGCATAGGTTATCGTTTCGCCTTCTGGATCTAGAGAATTAGTGCCATTCAATGAAATAATTGTCCCTTTTTGAACAGATTTATTATCTCCAGCATTTGCTACAGGTAGCTGATTTAAGTGAATTACTGTGATATCCACTGCGTCACTTGCTATAACGCCATCATTATCAGTAACAATAAGCTGGAAAGTTAATATTTCATCAGATGTGATATCAGGAGCAACAAAGGTAGCTATTGATGTATCAGAATTTGTTAATTCTACAACTGTTCCTGCAGTTTGTGACCAACTATAAGTTGTTATGCTTCCATCCGCATCCGTCCCTGAACCAATTAATGACACTTCAACTAATTCATCAATGGTTTGATCTACTCCTGCATCTGCTACGGGTAACTGGTTGACTCTAGTAATGCTGATATCTACAGTATCATTTGCTGTCCCCCCATCATTATCAGTAACAGTAAGCTGGAAAGTTAATATTTCATCGGATGTGATATCAGGAGCAACGAAGGTAGCTGTTGATCTATCAGAATTTGTTAATTCTACAACTGTTCCTGCTGTTTGTGACCAGCTGTAACTTACTATGTTTCCATCCACATCAGTCCCCGAACCAATTAATGATACTTCAACTAATTCATCAATAGTTTGAGCTATTCCTGCATCTGCTACAGGAGATATGTTTTGAATTGGTTTCGTGGTGTTTGCAGAGCCTGAACCTCCACCACCGCAAGCCGAAAGTAATGCACTTAAAAATACAGTGATTAAGTATAGGTGAAACTTAGACATAGTTTAAAATCCATTTATATTTATTTTTAATTGAGTAAGAGCTTCCCCTCTCTTTATTCTTCTTATCATAACCCATTGTTAATTAAGTGTGAATAAAACATAAGTACATTTACTTGGTACAGTTATTTACAGAACTCCAAGTAAAACCATTTTTTCACAATCAGTGATTGTTTAACTAAAGCATTATTTTATTGAAATTGTATTTAGGAAGGTAAGCCTTAAGGCTAATATGAGGCTAAAGCCTCGTTCTGCTGTTTGAAAAATATATAAACCTAGTTAAATAGGGCTGTAGGTATATTTAGGGCTTTAGCCTTAAGCTTAAGCAGCAGCTCTTTCTATTTGCCACGTGAAAAGTCGGGTTATAAACGCTTTGCCGTTGCATACAAGTCCCTTAACTTTCATGATGAATACACCCTCGTTTTAATTAAATTTTTTATGTTTATCCCATCGACATTAAACTAATTCCTATCAAAACGTGTCGACTTTTTTAACTTTTATAAACATGTTGCCTTTACATGTTGATGGTATAGACATATGCTTAATTCGTGTCGATAAAAACGGAAAACATAAATATGACTTGGCGAGCGGATCTTCCATTTAATGAAATGCCCACACTACCACTAAGTGTAGATGTGACAGAAAACATAGCTATTTTGAAAGCGTGTATTCCTGCTCGTGCTGCGTTAGCTGAACTTAAACAGGCGGGTGATTTACTTCCTAATCAAGGTTTATTGATTAATTTATTACCCTTGCTTGAAGCGAAAGACAGTTCTGAAATTGAAAACATTGTCACTACATCAGATAAATTATTTCAGTATGCACAAGAAGACAGCCATGCTGATCAAGCAACTAAAGAAGCGTTACGTTATAGAACTGCTTTATATCAAGGTTATAAGCAATTAAAGCAACGCCCACTTTGCACTAATACAGCAGTTGAAATATGTAGCACAATAAAATCAGCACAAATGGATATTAGAAAAGTGCCTGGTACAACGTTAAGTAATCAAGCAACGGGTGAAATAATTTATACACCGCCAGTAGGCGAACAAGTGATAAGGGAATTACTGGCTAATTGGGAGGTATTTCTTCATACAGAGGACGATATTGATCCGCTTGTAAAAATGGCTATCAGTCATTATCAATTTGAAGCTATTCATCCTTTTATTGATGGTAACGGTAGAACAGGACGTGTACTTAATATTTTATACTTAATAGATCAAAATTTATTAACGTTACCTATCCTGTGTTTAAGTCATTATATTGTGCAAAACAAAGCTGATTATTATCAATTATTACGTGGTGTTACTCAAAATGGTGATTGGCAACCGTGGATACTTTATATACTTAAAGCTGTTGAAGAAACAGCAAAATGGACAACAGATAAGATTGCCGCTGTGCGTGAACTGATTGAGCATACAACTAAGTATATCCGTGAACAGTTACCTAAAATTTATACTTATGAATTGGTTAAAGTTATTTTTGAGCAACCTTATTGTCGCATTAGTAATTTAGTTGATAGTGGCATTGCGAAAAGACAAACCGCGTCGGTTTATCTTAAACAACTTTGTGATATTGGCGTTTTAACTGAAATTAAAGAGGGTAAAGAAAAGTTATTTATTCATCCTAAACTTGTTCAGCTAATGACCTGTGAAACTAATGACTTTGAAAGCTATTTGTAAATTTAAAGCATGTTTAGGTTAAGTTCAAAGCACTCAAAGATTAAATATTCAATGCATCCATATTATTTTAGGCAATAAAAAAGCCTTACAAAAGTAAGGCTTGAAATGCTCGCTGTATGGTCTAGTTTTACTAGCTTCTTCTTAGTTTTATCTTTTTATTATTATTCTTTTCCGTTAGCGCGGGACAATTTATAGCAAACAGATTTTACCCTTGCAACAACTTTATTAGAGCATTTATACCACGAGTTCATTCGTATTTCTGGTTAAAAAACAAACGTTATATTTTTGTTAAAACTAAGTTCATGATTGGTAAAGAAGTTATTTAGTAAAATTCTATTTGTTAACGCGTTATTTTGGATGTTTTGATTTAGAACATAGATCAAAAAAATTCACAATGGTAGAATGCGCGCACTTGATTTAATGGAAACTATTCATGACTGAATTAAAAAACGATACTTATTTACGCGCGTTAATGCGTCAGCCTGTAGATTACACTCCTGTATGGATGATGCGACAAGCAGGTCGTTATTTACCTGAATATAAAGAAGTACGTAAAGATGCTGGCGATTTTATGGCGCTATGCCGTAATACTGAACTTGCCACCGAAGTTACCATTCAACCTCTTCGCCGTTTTGAGTTAGATGCAGCAATTTTATTCAGTGATATTTTAACGATTCCAGACGCCATGGGATTAAGTTTATATTTTGAAACGGGTGAAGGGCCAAAGTTTGAGCGTCCTATAACGTGTAAAGCTGACGTAGAAAAAATTGGTCATCCAGATCCAGAAGGCGAGTTGCAATATGTAATGAATGCTGTTCGTTCTATTCGTAAAGAACTAAAAGGGCGAGTGCCATTAATTGGTTTCTCAGGTAGTCCGTGGACATTAGCAACTTATATGGTTGAAGGTGGTAGTTCTAAAGCATTTACCAAGATTAAAAAAATGATGTTTGCAGAGCCTCAAACGCTCCATTTGCTTTTAGATAAATTAGCGGACTCGGTTATTTCTTACTTGAACGCTCAAATTGCTGCAGGTGCTCAGTCCGTCATGGTATTTGATACTTGGGGTGGAGTTTTATCACCACGTGACTATAAAGACTTCTCATTGCAATATATGGCTAAGATTGTTGATGGCTTAACGCGTGAAAACGATGGCAGAAAAGTTCCAGTAACTTTGTTTACCAAAAATGGTGGCATGTGGTTAGAAAGCATCGCGGCAACTGGTTGTGATGGGGTTGGCCTTGATTGGACAATTGATATTGCGAACGCGAAAGCGCGCATTGGTGATAAAGTTGCTTTACAAGGCAATATGGACCCTTCCATGTTGTATGCACCTAAAGCGCGTATTGAAGAAGAAGTTGCAACTATCCTTAAGGGCTTCGGAGAAGGCGGTACAGGCCATGTTTTTAACTTAGGTCACGGTATTCACCCTGATGTAAACCCTGAGCATGCCGGACATTTTATCAAAGCAGTGCGCGAACAAAGTAAGCAGTACCATAAGTAAAAAATCTAACGTAGATATATTAAAGGAGCTATAGGCTCCTTTTTTTATGTGAGCCAGTTAAATGACGTGTACACTTATGTCAGCAATCAGCATTTAATTGCGATAAATATATGCAGTAATAAGCCGTAGTAGAAAGGAAGATAGTATGATGAAAATAACCGCAAGTTTAGCTTTATTAGCATTCACTTTAATGGGGTGTAATCAAGCAGCAGAAAAGCAATCAACAGAAAAGTCTCTTGAAAATACCACCACAGTTGTCACAGACAAAAATGCAGTAACACATGATAAGAAAGTTTCTGGTGTGAAGGATGATGCAATGAAATGGCAGCAGGCAAAAATTAAGTATTTGAATTTTGAGGGAGGTTTTTACGGATTGATCACCCATAGTGGCGATAAACTTTTACCGCTAAATTTAGACAATGCTTTTAAACAAGATGGGGCAGTTGTGAGCATTCAGGGGGAGAAGGTAGAAAATATGATGACAATACAACAATGGGGTAAGCCATATAAAATTACTAACATTAAATTAATAAAAGCAGGGCGTGTCAAAGTACCCGTTACCCAGTAAACGTATTGGTTTGATAAAATAACAGGTTATGGATGGGAATTATTCATTTACATTCAGTTTATTGACAACTGAGTGGTTGTTTTAAAAGCGTTAATTGAGCATTATCTCCCGTAAATTGTACTTGATATAACATTTGATATTCTTGTTCAGTTATCTCTTTCACTAAAGTATTGGCAATCAGCGCAGTTAATTGAGGCGTAGTATTGCTATGCCCTACGATCACAGTATTGTTTTTTGCTTGTTTGATCTTACTTGCAAAAGCCTTTAAATCGCGTGGAGAATAACTTTGTACTTGAATATTCAGCTTTTTCGCTAGTGGAGCTGCAGTTTGTTCTGTTCTGACGAATTTTGTGCTGTAGATCGTTTTTATCTTTGCTTGTTCAAGCATAACTGACAGTTGTTCTGCTCGCTTAACTCCACATGGCGTTAAAGGAGGATTTTTCTGCGTCAATACTTTTTCCGCATGTCTGACTAAATACACAGTAAATTGTTGTTCACTATTAGTGTCATTAGCGACGACAGGAGTAGTAAATATTAGAAAACTCATCAAGGTTACTAGTGTAAAAGTAAAAAATTTCATGAGTTTTCCCTAATATTTACCAATTCTAATCACTTATCGTTTTGTTAAAATAAACGATTAAGTCCATTTAATGCGGCTACCCTAAAGGCTTCAGCCATGGTTGGATAATTGAAGGTGGTATTCACAAAGTATTCAATAGTATTACCGCCACCTTTTTGTTGCATGATTGCTTGGCCAATGTGAATAATTTCTGCTGCATTTTCACCAAAACAATGAATCCCTAAAATTTCTTTTGTTTCACGATGAAATAGAATTTTTAATGAACCAACTAAACTATTGGCAATTTGCGCTCGTGCAAGGTGTTTAAACTGAGCACGACCAACTTCATAAGGTATTTTGGCTTCTGTTAATTCTTGTTCTGTTTTACCGACAGAACTAATTTCTGGAATGGTGTAAATACCCGTTGGAATATCAGCAATTAATTTAGCTGTACTTTGTTGATCTATCATTGCATCAGCCGCTAAACGACCTTGATCGTAGGCCGCACTTGCTAAGCTTGGGTAACCAATAACATCGCCCACAGCATAAATATTTTCAACGTCTGTTTGGTAGTGGTCGTTCACTCTAAGCTGACCTCTACCATCAGCTTTTAATCCCGCATTTTCGACTTTTAAGTCAGCAGTATTACCTGTGCGACCATTGGCAAATAACATACAATCTGCCCGCATTTTTTTACCTGACTCTAAATGAACAACAACAGCTTCTTCTGTTTCTTCAACACGCTTAATTTGTTCACCGTGGCGAATTACCACACCATTGTTCCATAAGTGATAACTTAATGAGTCAGACATTTCATCATCAAGGAAGGAAAGTAGACGATCACGCGTATTAATTAAATCTACTTTAACGCCTAAGCCTCTAAATATTGATGCATATTCACTACCTATAACACCTGCACCATAAATGATGATAGAACGTGGGTCATGGGTTAATGATAAAATTGTATCTGAGTCATATACGCGGGAATGCTTAAAGTTAATGTCATCAGGTCGATAAGGACGAGAACCAGTGGCGATAACAATTTGTGCCGCTGTTATTTGTTCAACAGAACCATCACTTTTTAAAATTTGTAAGGTGTTTTTATCTACAAATGACGCTTCACCGACAATGTGTTCCACTCTATTTCTATCATAGAAACCACTGCGCAATTGCACTTGTTTTCTGATCACTGCTGCAGCATGTTGCAAAATATCAGGAAAAGTTAAGTGTTTGGCTTTTTCATGTTGGCGAAATAATGGATTTGAGTTGTATTCTATTAATCGTCTTACACTTTGACGTAATGCCTTTGAAGGGATGGTGCCCCAATGTGTACAACCCCCGCCAACATCTTTATATCGTTCAATAATAGCGACTTTCTTATTTCTTTTTGAAAGTTCCATTGAAGTACCTTCGCCACCAGGGCCGGTACCTATGATGATTGCATCAAAATCGAATGATTGTTTTTTACTTTTTTTGCTTGTTGAAGATGTTTGCTTAGTCAAGACTGTAACCCCAGTTCCTACGGATATAAAAATTTTAGCAGGAAATGGGGATTAGGTAACTAATAAATTGTTTTTTAAGCGAGTTTTTCGATAAAAAATTGCCAACTTTGTTGCTGATCAATTAATCGCTGTTTTAATTCTTTATATTGCGCAACAAGTTCTGAGCGTTCTACGTCTGCGATGAGTTTATCTCGCTTGTTTGCAATTAAGGTTTTTTTGATATCGTAGTAAGCATTTAGTTTATTAATTAAGGCATCGTACTCATGCTGTAAACGTTCAAGTAGTTGTTCCGCGTCAGGGTGCTCACTCAGCTTTTGTTGGCTACGTTTAAGTATCATAGATAATCGTGCTTTCTCTATTTTATCTTCAGGACTTTTCCGTAATTTATAGGTTAAACCAAGATATTCACAGCTTTTAATCAGCCATTTTGTCGGGTCAAATTGCCACCAGCGAATGCCGTTACGATAATCATTTTCAAAGATATGATGAAAATTATGATACCCCTCGCCAAAAGTAAGAAATGCTAAAAACCCGTTATCACGCGCGGTGTTTTTTTCTGTGTAGGTTTGCTTACCCCAAATATGAGCAAGGGAATTGATGAAAAAAGTCGTGTGATGGCTTAATACCAATCGTAAAAATCCAACCAATAGTAGACTGCTGATCACATCGCCATGCCATAAGCCAAACAACAGTGGAATACCAAAGTTAAGGGAAATCGTTAATAACAAATAATGTTTATGTTGCCACATAACAATGGGATCTTTTTGTAAATCCCGCACATTCTCATAATTGGTATATCGATGTGCTTGGTATTCTCTTAGCATCCAACCAATGTGAGAGTACCAAAATCCTCTCTTAGCGGAATAAGGATCGACATCATTATTATCGACATGTTTGTGGTGTACTCGATGATCAGATGACCAATGTAATATACTGTTTTGTAATGCAAAAGCTCCACCTAAAGCGTAGATGATGCGTAATGACCAATGTGCTTGATAAGTTTTATGAGACCATAAGCGATGATACCCGGCAGTAATTGACATGCCACAATAAATAAAACACAACAATGCCATGATGATTTCTGCACTATCAAAACCGTGGGTAATTGCTCTATAAGGCACAGCTATTGCTGCAAATAAAAAGGTGATGACGAAAACAGCGACATTCAACCAAATAAGTTTAGGTTTTTTCATGAATCTTCCGGGTAATCTCTAAATAAAACTTTCAGTGTACACGTGTACGCTATTTTAGTTGTCATACCAGATGAGTCAAGTATTAATTCGACTCTTTAACTAAGTTTGAATAATTCATCAGTTTGAAGTTGCTTTTAAGTGCTAGTAATACACTTTAATTTCAGTATCATATTAAAGGTAGTAATAAGCTAAGGTAGAAAAATGAGCGGAATTCGAGCGCAACAAAAAGAAAAAACACGTCGACAATTAATTGATGCTGCATTAGGCCAGTTAAGTGCTGATCGGAGTTTTTCAAGTTTGAGTTTACGAGAAGTCGCGAAAGAAGCGGGGTTAGCGCCAACATCATTTTATCGTCATTTTTCAGATATGGATGAGTTAGGTCTTACTTTAGTTGATGAAGCAGGGTTAACGCTTCGTCAGTTAATGCGTCAAGCACGCCAACGCATTGAAAAAGGTGGTTCTGTCATTCAAATTTCTGTCCGAATTTTTATGGAGTTTATTGAAAGTAACGGCAATATTTTTCGTTTACTTTTACGCGAACGCTCAGGGACATCGCCGGCTTTTCGTGCTGCGGTAAACAGAGAAATTAGCTATTTTACGCTAGAGCTTTGTGATTATTTACAACAGGCTAATAAATTAGATGCTGAAGTTGCGGCATTACAAGCAAATGCGGCTGTTACTATTGTTTTTAGTGCTGGCTCAGATGCGTTAGATGCTGATAAAAAAGACAGAGAACAACTCGCTTATCGCACTATTCAACAGTTACGTTTTATTGCGCGAGGTGCGATGGAGCTTGCGCAGCGCATAGAAACTCCAAAACCTTAAGTCAGTGGTTGTCCTCAAGTCATTATTAACTATGCTGGTTTAGCGTTTTGTTAAAATCACCCCTGTTTCTATATGATGGGTGTACGGAAACTGATCAAACAAGGCCATTTTTTCTATTTTATGGGTTTTAACTAATTCCGTTAAATTATCCTTTAAAGTTTCAGGATTACATGAAATATAAACCACGTGCTTGAATCGACTGACTAACTCAATACTATCAGGGTCTAAGCCAGCCCTTGGCGGATCTACCAAGACACTGTCGTAGTTATAGCTCGTTAAATCAAAGCCTTCTAGGCGACGAAACTTTCTTTCGCCATTCATCGCTTGGCTAAACTCTTCACTCGACATTCTAACAATATCAATATTTGAAATGTTATTTTGAGCGATATTAATTTGTGCTGACTTGACTGACGTTTTGGAGATTTCTGTACCAATGACTCGATCAAAATTTGCTGCAAGGGCAATACTAAAATTACCGTTACCACAATATAACTCAACTAAATCACCACCTTTATCTCTCGTTGCATCTTGCGCCCACGTTAACATCTTTTCATTTACTTTAGCGTTAGGTTGGGTAAAGCTATTTTCAACTTGCTGGTAGATCAATTCTTGACCAGCAACAGTCAATTTTTCGGTAACAAAATCTTGCTCGAGAATGATTTTTTGTTTTTTCGCTCTACCGATAATATTTATCGGACAAATTTTTGCTAATTGTGCTTTCAGCCAGAGTGCTTGTTGCTGCCATTCATCACTTAATTGTTTATGATAAAGTAAACTAATAACTGCTTCACCGCTTAATGTCGCAAGAAAGTCTACTTGAAAAAGGCGTTCTCTTAACATTGGTTTATCGCGAACCATCGTTAATAAGGCTGACATTAGTTCATTAATTAAGGTACAAGCAACAGGGAAATATTCTACTTTAAATTTTTTCTTCGTTGCTTGATCAAACATGATGTAATACAAATCATCACCATCATGCCATACTCTAAATTCCGCTCTTTGGCGATAATTCATCGGCTCTGAAGTAAATATATCAAAGCCAGAAAAGTTAAAATCACGAAATAAAGCTGTCATATTTTCTTGCTTTTCAAGCAATTGCTTATCGTAATTGATTGGATCTATATGACTAAACATGAAATTACCTTAGGTTTGTTATTAATGGCGCACTGAATAAAGAGCGCAGAGTTTAGCGTTCATCAAAATTTTGTCTAGTATAAATATAGCAAGTGAGCAACTTTCATTAAGTTTTTTGCAATTTTGCCGATAACGTTACACACCTATTTTTTGAGATTATGATGATGAATAAAGTAGATAATATAGCTGATGCACAAATACCTCAAAGAAATCATACAACTAAAGCTCATGAACATCATAGGGCTCATCCATTAGAATCGTATCGACAAGAGATATTAGATAATGTGGCGTTGACAGGTAATGGTCCATTAGGGATGAAGGTTGTTCAACACTCGATATCTATGCAGTTTTCATCTAGCAGCCGAGAGATAATCACATCGGAAGAAATTGATGAAATAGAAGAAAATAACACTTCCTTGTTTGATTTTGAAAAAGTCGCGGAAAACGTTTTGAACTTTATTGGTGGAAGAATTCGTTTAGCAAAAGAAGAAGGAAGTTCAAACGATGAGTTAGAAGCTATGTT
Organism: Thalassotalea sp. SU-HH00458; assembly: GCF_040362795.1. NCBI lineage: Bacteria > Pseudomonadati > Pseudomonadota > Gammaproteobacteria > Alteromonadales > Colwelliaceae > Thalassotalea > Thalassotalea sp. SU-HH00458. The sequence continues at coordinate 1,787 of NZ_BAABWW010000004.1, read as the reverse complement.
TAACCAAGCACGAACTGGGGTGACAAGAGGTTTTGAACAAGCGCTTGGCGAATTAGATGAATTAGGTGTGCTTGATGATGAGCTTACAAATGGCATTGAAAAAAGCCGAGGATTAATTTTTCAGGGAATTGATGAGTTAGAACAATCCTATTTTCCAACTAATAACCAAGCTGAAAAATCTGAAGATTCTGAGGTTTCAAAGTTAGACTCTGAAAATATAGTAACGTCCTTGAATACAGAGCTTTACGCATCATCAAAAAGAACAAGTGATCTAGTTATCACCACACTAGATGGCGACAAAGTTAGCATTGCATTTAGTGATATTCAACATGCAGAAAAAAATGACAGGTATACGAATGACAAAGATCAAGTGGAAAGATTTGAATCTTCAAGTTCTAGCTATCGAACTACGCATTTTAGCTACACGATTGAAGGAGATATTAGTGACGATGAACAACAAGCAATTGCTTCATTAATTAAAGATGTCAATATGTTGCAGAAAGACTTTTTTAAAGGTGATATCGAAAAAGCGTTCGATCACGCTATGAATTTAGGCTTTGATACTGGTCAAATCGCTGAATTTTCCATGGAGTTATATCAGAGTAAAACGACAAAAGTGAGTCAAGCTTATAGCGAAGTGGCAAATGCCGATCAAAAAGTGCTGCCAAGTCAGGAGAAAACATTGAGACCATTGATTGATTTCGTGAAGCAACTGCAAGTATTACAAGATCAAACAGATAGGCTTCTAGAAAATCAAAATGGACAATTTTTCACACTGTTTGAAAAAGTATTCGAAGCTGAGTTTTCTCATTTAGAAAGTTATAAAGAAAATCTACAACAGTTAGAAAAAGTAACAACTCCTTTTATAAAAGAGCCTTCATAAATATAAGCGGCAAGAATTAACTTTAAGTATTGGACCGTCAGCTAACAAAAAGCCGCAAATTATGCGGCTTTTATAATTGAAAATTAATATTTCATCTTATTCATTGTTATCTGATTTCTCTGGACGTTCTTTTGCTTCACGCACTTTTAACGTACGTTGTTGAAATTCAGAGTCGTTTAATTGGCTCACAGCATTATCTGCATCACAGGCTGACATCTCAACAAAACCAAAACCACGTCTTTTACCTGTGTGTTTATCTTTCATTAAGCGTACCGAATGGACATTACCATATTCTGAAAACAATGCTCTTACTGCACCTTCGTTTGCTCGATAAGGTAAATTACCTACATAAAGTGTACTGACTTCACCATCATCTTCTTCAGCTAAACTGCTTTGAGAGCCAAATAAAGAAGTGATAATTGCTGTTATAAAGACGAAAATTGCGATGGATAGAGAAGTGTTTAATAAATTATCAGCGATAAAATAAGCAACAATAGCAAAAATCAACGCGATAATAACGTTTAAAAGTTTCGGAGAGTTCATAAAAGTTTACCTAATTATTATTTTTAAAATATAAATTGCCGTTACATGTTACCCAGCTTTGAATAATGTGCAAGAATAAGTGTAATTTTTATTCAATAGTATCAACCTACTACTTTTAAAAAGTATTATTACTCTCTTCATTCAATTAAATTCTCTATTAACAAACGTCTGATTTTGTTTTATTTTTGGAAAATATTATTTTATGCATCACTTGGCTTTTAATCATATCTACAAAGTATAGGTACAAGTAGCTAATATATAACCATTCATTGCTGAATATTTATGCCCGCCACTTAGAATTGTTTTATTTTTAATCGAACAAACAAAAGATCGAAAAAAAGACTTGCAGGTTTGAGATAAT